>NZ_JAVRBU020000029.1:0-65880 GCF_034531135.2 Nostoc sp. CmiVER01 | reverse complement strand
TCACAACTTCCCCTTAGATTTGGCTGCTGGTGATGTTGCTCCTGTGGCAATGAGCGCTCCTGCTATCAACGGTTAATCAAATCTGAGATACGCTATTCAGGCTTATCTAATCTATAAGTAAAAGACGCTCTCCTGAAAGGGAGGGCGTTTTTGCATTGGCTTAATCGGTACATTTTTTTGAAGTGCTATAGTTCAGAACTTAGGAAATAATTATCAAAAAGTAAATTTTACAGGTAATAATTGCTAGCAGCGCAGATAATTGCCTCAAAGCTCAACTATAAGGAGAAGCCAGGAAATGATTTTACACCGTGGGCGTAGGGTAGTGGCTGCTTTATTGCTGTCAGTTTTATTACTGACAACAGCCTGTAGTCCAAAAACACCTGGACGTTTTGACCAGGCACAAAAAGAAAGCACTCAACAAAAAAAGGGTCTTGCGGTTGCTAAAAATGCAACTCAGGGTAGCCAATTTAATAAATTTTTCCCTAATTCAAGCGGTGGCTACCAGCGCGTCTATAGCCAAGAGAAAAAAGGCTTTGCAGAAGCGAAGTTGAAAAAAGGCGGTAAAGATATAGCATTGCTGTCTATTTCTGATACCACTAGCACACCTGGCGCAGCAGCAAAATTCTCAAAGAGTACCAAAAAAATTGGTGGTTATCCCGCACTAGAAGTTGGTAAGACGCAAACTGCAATTTTGGTAGGTAATTACCAAGTAAAAGCACTTTCCCGCGATGCGTCATTTACAGCTAGCGATCGCGCAGATTGGCTAGAAAAGTTTAATCTTAATGGTCTGGCTAACCTGAAATGATTTGTACTATGAACATTCAGATAATAAAACCTAAATAAGGAGATTTTTGTGAGTAAATCGATTGTTGATTTGGTTGATCAATTGCCAACCGGTGGCTTGACCATTTCTATGTTGAATTCCCTCGATTTTGTTGCTCCTGGAGAGTGGCACAATACCGTCGGCTTTGTCAACACGATTAAGACTGTTACTGGCGAAGACGACGAAGATTTAATTCAGCAAATTGGTGAACGAGCAATTTATCTATTTAACGATAAATCCCAAGGATACCAAACAGCCTTGTGGTTATATCAAACCGTTGATGGTACAGATAAAGCACTTGGTGCAGCAGCTTTAGCTAACAAAGTTGGCGAGAAAATTCCATTATTGGGTTTTTTAAACTCTGTTACTCCTAAACCTGATAAAGCCCAAACCATTGATTTGACATTGAAATTAGTCGCTGAGTTAGTAGCCTTTTGTCAAATTAACGGCATTCCCGGAGATAGTATTGGGGATTTTGTCGCCTCTTTAGGTGAGTATAGTGGTGAGTCGCTTATCCGCATGGTGGCATTAGTTTGCGTTGATGGTTTGATCCCTCTAGGCCCAGACTTCATTAGCAAAGCAATATCTGGGCTTAATCAAACAAATCCACAAGAATTAGAAAAAAACTCGACTTTCCAAAACATCAAAGATGTGATTCCAGGCAACAATGCTGGTAGTAAACTCAACTTTATCGGCGAAAGTTTTGACTCTGTTAAAGGTTGGATGAGTGGTATTGTCAGCGCGAATAATTTAACGCCACAAAAGGTTGTCCACAACTTGCAAAGCTTTGCCGATATTACCGATGACAAGTTAGACTACCTCGCGGCATTCCTAGATGTCGCAACAAATTATTATGAACATACCGGGACGCAAACTTTAGCACGTCGCTTGATTGAACGGGCGGTAGCTGAGATTTAGGTTGATTGAGAATAGGTTAGTAAGGGGACAAGGAGAATAACTCATCCCCTATACCCAATGCCCAATACCAATTAGGGTAAACGCAAATCTGCTGCGATCGCATATAAGTAAGGTTGAAAAATAGCCAAGTTTTCCAGTTTGTCAAATTTACCTGTTTGCGAACCTGGATCAAAGGCAGTGGTAATTACGTAAAGTTTATTGCCATCAAAGGCAACATGACCAATATGTTGCTCTTGGACTCCACCTTTTTGCTTAAGTCCGGCGAAACCATAGCGGATTCCTTGAAGCTTACCAACGGGTACTGGTTGAGGTGGGTAGGTTAAGAAAGTAATCTCTTTACCATATTCACCTTGACGGTCTTTGGCAAAAGCAGCGTAGTGTTCTACAACCCAAGCCTTGAGTGCTGCTAATACCTGGGTTTGGTATTTGGAACTTTGGTAGTCCACTTGGGAACCAGGTGGAATACCAACAGCTACGAGTTTCTTTTGGAAATCCTCGTTGTTTGCTAATGGGTAAATGTTAATCTCAACTGTACCCAAAAGTTCCTCTTTGGATGAGACACATAATAAAGGCGCATTTCCCTTACAAGGAGCAACTTGCCAATTCGTTGGAGCAGCAGTATTTCCTAAAATTTTCTGCCATATATTTCCCTCATTAGGGTTAGGAAGTTTCGCAACTGCGGGGGATTTTACTACTTTGGATGCAGAAAATTGCGGAAGAACAAATTTTGCTCCCAGTGGTATTAACACCAGCAAAATAAGACCTAATAATAAATGATAAAGTCGTAACATTTTTTTTAAAATCCAGAGCCAAGGATTGCAGACTAACGATATCTACAATACTTTATGGATATACAGGAAGATACATTTATATTGTTGCAAGTTCCGCAAATGGAACTCAACAAACTATGGCTCTCTATTACTCTGAAAAATTGAAGAAGAATTCAGAAGTCAGAATTCAGGAGTCAGAATCAATGAGTGGGGGATTCAGACCCGCCACTCATTGTAGACCGCTAAATCAAAGATTTAGCGGGGGTCTTAAACCCACTTATTCATCCGCCAGTCACACAGAATTCAATTCTGAATTCTGGCTCCTGACTCCTGAATTCTGTTTGATAAAATATTTGTAGGTTAGGTTGAACAAAGTGAAATATAAGGAAAGCAATGATTCTTAGTATTAGGTTATCCTGCAAGAAGTCGTTTCTCTAAGAACGCGAACAGCATGTTGCAGACAGACGCTCTCGCGTTTGCGTCTACTCTCAACTAGTGAGAGTCATAGGTAGCCCTTTCAAGGTGCACGAAAATTTTAGTCTATAAATTCTTCTTGAACTTCTTTTCTGTGTGTCCTCAGCGCCTCTGCGGTTAATTAAATAATTTTTAAACCGCAGAGGCACAGAGAACCTTGAGAAAAACAATTTTATTTTACCAATCACCTTGAAAGGGCTAGAGTCATACGGTATAGCTATAAAATATTCCAGCAGAGTGGAGCCTTTGGCTTTATCTGCTGGAGACTGGAAATGTGAAATTTTTAGGAATCGACTTAGTAGCGATTATTGTTGCGGCGAGGACTAGCGCCACCCCAGTTACCACGAGAGGAACCGCTTCTTTCCTCACGAGGTTTAGCTTTGTTCACTTTCAAATCACGTCCCATCCACTCAGCACCATCAAGTGCATCAATGGCAGCTTGTTCTTGCGTGTCTGATTCCATTTCCACAAAAGCAAACCCACGCGGCCGACCTGTTTCCCGATCTGTGGGTAGTTGAACACGACTTACTGTTCCGTATTCTGCAAAAGCCTGCTTTAGGTCTTCTTCTGTAACCTGATAGGACAGGTTCCCGACGTAAATTGACATAGAAATCTCCGAATTCAGGGAGTGTAGATAGTTAAATTCGGAGAGACACTTTTTAGAAATCAAAACGAGTTACTCAACCGAAAATAATCTTTCATACACATGAGTCTAGCACAGCCTTCAGCCTTTGAATATCGTCTTATTGTGAATTTTATTCACAAATCAAACCTTAAGTTTAGGTTTGTAGACTTCTCCACTGACTGGCTTTTGTTGCTTGTATTATACAAGTTACACTTTTAACAGAAAATCGCAATCAACTAGCGATCGCCCTGGTATTTAGTGCTTTGAAAATTACGCTGTGGACTAAAAGTAAAGATTATTATTTGTATTGGGGTTAATCATATCATGATTAACTGTTTTAAAAGCAAATTAAAAAGTATTCATCCTGAAATGCCTCATTTAGCTATACTCAAACTGCGTTAAAATCCTTTCTGCTTCTTTACACAGCACCTCGTGATATTCGCCATTACTAGCCAGCAAACCTCCCCATTGATTGATATCACCGATGTTATATTGCAACGGGGTGCCGTCAAAGTGGGTAAATTTACCACCAGCTTCTGTTAAAATCAATTCTGGTGCTGCCATATCCCAATCTTTGGGTGCAGACTTGCCGGAAAGGGAAATGTAGATATCTGCCTGTTGCTCGACTATGGTGGCGATTTTGCAACCTACACTGCCTACAGATTTATGATTTTGACAAGGTAACTTTTGTAGTAAGTAATCCAAGCGTTGGTTGCGGTGAGAACGACTAACGACTAAAGTTAAATCCTCAATTCGTTTACCTGACGACACTTGTAAACCAACAGAACCATCACGAGTTTCGACAAATGTACCCCCGCCTTTGATAGCGTAATATAACTTTTTAGCCTCTGGGATTGCCACCACTGCCAAAACTGGGCGTGTTTCTTTGACTAAAGCAATATGAACTGCATAGTCTCCTGTTTTTTCGATAAAGTCTCGTGTGCCATCCAAAGGGTCAATTATCCATACCCAAGGTGGGGAGGGCTGTGCTATACCACTTGGAGATTGATAGGTTTCTTCGCTAATATAAGCAAAATCTTCATTACCCAAAGTTGCTTGTAGTCTCTGCAAAATGTATTGACTTACAGCTACATCGGCAACGGTAATAGGTTCATTTTGTTTATATTGCACATCTAAATTAGGATCTTTTGCAGTCCCGTGATAATACGATCGCAGTATATCTGCTGCACCCCAACCTATCTCACAAGCGATCGCTAATATTTCTTGTAAGTCTTTCATTAATTTGGCCTATCTAAAAATATGTATAACGTGATTAGAGACGCACAGCGATACTTAGTTTAACTAATTACGAATTACGAATTACGAATTACGAATTATCTTAAATCCATCCAGCGCCGAGTGCCAAAAAATTTACAAGAATCAGCAGCAATATTAGCCGCCAGTGCCAATGCATTAGTAAAGCTTTCTCTTAAAATGTAATTACAAAAAGCACCGTGAAAAATATCTCCAGCCCCTAATGTATCAACTGCTTGAATCTGCGGTACATGCACAATACCAGTTTTGGTGCAACTAAAGTATTCAATTGGTTTGTGTCCGTGGGTGATGGCGATGTGAGAAATGTCAAATTTGCCCAGGTAGGCAAAAACGTCTTCTCCAGTCTGGCAGTTAGGGGGATAAAAATTAGCCGAACAGATGGCGTAATTTACAAAAGGCAGAATTTGCTCAAATCCAGGCTTCCAACTTCCACCATCAATTACTACTGGGATATTCTTGACTTTAGCCATTTGGGCTATAGCATAACTAACCGCCATTTGATGTCCATCAATCAGTACTATATCGACATTTTGCAAAATATCTGGCGGGATAGATGCGCTATTGGCTTGAGTTTTGACAGCATTGATGGAAACTACAGCTCGTTCACCCGTAGTTTGGGTGACAATGATTGAGGAGACAGGCGGTACTAAATCAGTGGTAGGCTCAAGGTCTGCGATCGCAACTTTGTAATTTGCCAAATCACCCCGAATTAGCTGCGTCATGGGGTGAGAACCCACTACACCCAAGACTGTAGCCTGATTTCCTAAATGGCTGAAAGTCACAGCCGCGTTTGTAGCTGGCCCCCCTGCTGCCACAGTATAGTCAGTAGCGACAATCTTCTGATTATTCTTAGGGGCAGAGTTAGCAAGGTAAATCAAATCTAAGGTTACTAAACCTACAAATAACCCACGATCCGATTTTGGATTTTGGATTTTGGATTTTAGATTATCCATTTCTCATATATGTTCGTATAGGTGCATAAATTATTATTTTTACCTCTTGTACGTGATAAATCGCGTTTCTCTTGGACAGACGCGATGAATCGCGTCTCTCCCGTCTCTCCTGCACAAACGTGATGAATTGCGTCTCTACATAGCACAGACGCGATGAATCGCGTCTCTACAAACTTCTAACTTTTACTTATGCAAACCGATCCAAAACCAGGAACACTTTACGTTGTCGGCACACCAATTGGCAATCTGGAAGATATAACCTTTCGGGCGGTGCGAATTTTACAGACTGTAGATATTATTGCTGCGGAAGATACGCGTCACACGGGAAAATTATTACAGCATTTTCAAGTTAAGACTCCCCAGGTGAGTTATCACGAACACAATCGTACCAGCCGCATCCCAGAATTATTAGAGTATTTAGTTAACGATAAAGCGATCGCTCTGGTGAGTGATGCTGGAATGCCAGGAATTTCCGATCCTGGATATGAATTGGTGAAAGCCTGTATTGAGGCGGGAATAACAGTAGTTCCCATTCCTGGCGCTAGTGCAGCAATTACTGCATTAAGCGCATCTGGATTACCAACGGATCGGTTTGTCTTTGAAGGCTTTCTCCCAGCTAAAAGTCAACAGAGACAAGAATATTTAGAATCTCTGCAAACAGAATCTCGCACATTGATTTTCTACGAATCGCCGCACCGTTTGCGAGATACTTTACAAGACTTAGCTCTTGTTTGGGGAAGCGATCGCCAAATTGTGCTGGGACGGGAGCTAACTAAATTGTATGAAGAATTCTGGCGGGGGACAATTGCTGAGGCGAGCGCTTACTATAACCAACGAGAACCCCAAGGTGAATATACATTAGTAGTGGCAGGAATTCGGGACAGTCAGCCCCAACTGACAGAAGAGGAATTGAAAGCCGAATTGAAAGAGTTAATTAGTCAGGGAATATCGCGATCGCAAGCTAGCCGTCAGTTAGCAAAATTTACCTCCCTTCCTCGTCGCCAACTTTATCAACTAGCTCTTTCTATAGTCCTGACTCCTGAGTTGTGAGCAAAGCGATGCTCCCGACTCTAAGTTATGCACAACCATAATTAAGAGATTAAGAGGCAAATACTAACTTTATATATTCATCCTCGAAGACAAAGGAGTGAATATTCAAATGATATCTAAAGATTTTTGATATTAGTTCTCTAGATAGATCAGGAATTTTGCAGGAAAACTTTAATATGAACATAGTCAAAAGCAAACAAATAAGATTTTCAAGGAAGGAGAAATTCAATGGGTAACATTATTGCTTGGCTAGTTTTGGGTTTAATTGCAGGTGCGTTAGCTAAGTTATTTTATCCAGGAACCCAAGGTGGTGGTATTGTCTCCACCATCATATTAGGAATACTTGGAGCAGTAGTCGGCGGTTATTTAGGTCAAGTCTTGCTAGGCAGTGGTTCGGCAGCAGCCGCATCTGCTGGAGCATTCTCTCTTGGAAGCATTTTATTTGCTGTTCTTGGCGCTATGCTACTAATTTTCCTTTGGGGTTTACTGACTCGCCGAGCTGTGTAATTACCTCATATTAGCTAACACTCTTGGGAATTGCTTAAAGCTGCAATAAACCGATAAAATGACATTAGAAAAAGAGCGAACAACTATAGGAGTTTTCGCTAGGTGTTCCGATATACAGTTGGTAGTTCAGGAACTAAAAGCTTCTAATTTTCCCATGCACAAAGTTTCTATAATTGCACGGAATGTAGAAGAAAGCGATATTGCTAGTGTTGAAGTTAAAGATCGCACTGGCAATAATACATCCTCAGAAAGTGCTAAAGCGTTTACAGGTGCTGCTTTAGCTATTACTGGCTTATTAGTGGGTTTAATCCTTTGGGTAATTCCTGGTATAGGACGAGTCTTTATAACCGGAGCAGAAGTAACTGCGATCGCTGCCACTTTAACTGGTGGTACGAACAATGCAACTACAGGTGATTTGCATCATGTGCTACTAGGTTTAGGGATTCCTAAAGAACAAGGTCAAGGTTACATCGATTTAATTTCCAAAGGTTACCATTTGGTAATAGTAAACGGCATAGATATAGAGATTCGTCTTGCTAAAAGGATTTTTAATCGCCGTGATATTCAACAGTGGAGCATTTACGATCCATATTTGACTCCAAATAGTCGCTATAAAAATGCAGTTGGTGTTTTTTCTACGCGCCAAGACACAGAAAAAGCACTTACTGAACTAAAAATAGCTGGCTTTCCTATGGCTCAAGTGTCGGTGATTGCTAAAGATACAAATACACTGAATGGTATTACTGAGGTAGATATCAGCAGTTCCAAAGATAAATATACTACTTTGGGAATATCTGAGGATCTAGCTAGATATTATGAACGTCAAGTGACCCTTGGCAATTATTTATTAATGATAAATAGTACTGATATCTACATGGCAGGTGCAAGAGCTATTTTGGAAAATCACAAAATTGAAAAATTTTGCATCTATACCCCATCTGTAGTTAATGCAACTAGAAGCGATCGCCAGGTTATTAGTCAATAGGCTTGTGTTAATGTCTGATTGTTTTAAAAGGACTTTCTCGATAAACGTCCCTTAAACGTCAAGAGTATACTGCTTTTACTATAAATTACATAATCACTTAAATGTAAGTTGCCTTCTACAACTTTGTTTAAGCAAAGTTCGAGCAAAATAAATACAACTATAAAACCTCATCCTCAATTTATCTCCTTATTAAGGAGAGGGAAGCCGGAAGCAGGGTAATGTTTATATTGAATTTGACCATTATAAATGTCATGCCACTGTTTAGGTTTGTCTCTAACTATAAGGGATGATTAATTACGAGGTTTGAGTAGCATTACCATAAATTTTATCAGCGTTAAAAGCTGTATTAAGCATTATCAAAAAATTTTCAGCGAACATTAAGTTACTTAGATATCATCAAATCAATTTTTACTAAAAAAGATTATCTTAAACTAAAATTTAAGCTGCAACAGTCTCATCTTGGGGTAAGATAATAGGTGACAAAATATATTAATATGTAGATAAATAAAACGTAGTTAATATAATTTGTTTGCAAATTAGACATATACAAAGTAAATTTATTAAATTTATATAGCTAAAACATAATCAGAATAATGCCAAAAATATAAATTATTAGAATATCTGCCTGGAAGAATGTTAAAAAGTTTGAAGATTGGAACCAAAATTGGAATTAGTTTTGCCCTGAGTTTGGCAACTCTGACCACTATTGGTTTAATCTCCTATCAAAGCACCAATGAGCTAATTGAAACTTCGGCAAAAGAAAGCCATACTTACCAGGTGTTGAGTCAGCTTGAAGACCTCAATTTGCAACTGACAAATGCTGAGACTGGGCAACGCGGTTACATTATTACTGGAGAACGACGCTATTTAGAACCTTATAACGCTGCTATTGAAGTACTGAATCAAAAAGTCAAGGAGCTTCAAAGATTAACAGCAGATAACCCTAACCAACAAAATCGGCTTGATACTTTGCAGCCATTACTAACTGAGAGAATGGCTGTAATGAAAGATGTCATTGAGCTACGGCAAAGCCAAGGCTTAGAAGCTTCCCAGAAAGCTATCTTGACAGACCAGGGTAAGCAACTGATGGATAATATTCAGAAACTTATTCAGGCGATGAAAAATGAGGAGAATGCACTGCTGAAACAGCGCTCTGAAAAAGCAAAAGTAGCTGCTCGGCAAACGATCGTCAGTATTGTATATAGTATTCCCTTATTTTCTTTAATCTTAGCTTTGATCGGATTTATCCTGACCAGAAATATCTCAGCACCGCTAAAGCAAATTTCTGATTTAGCAGAAAAAATGGCAGATGGGGATTTATTGGTGAGTTTACCAGATAGCGATCGCCAGGATGAAATTGGTGTATTGACACGTACCTTCAACCAGATGATCGTTAATCTGCGAAACACAAATCAAAAAAATGACGAGCAAAATTGGCTAAAGTCTAATTTAGCTGAATTTACCCAAATGCTCCAAGGGCATCGAAATTTAGAAACTGCCTCTCGCCTGATTTTGTCAAATTTAGCACCACTGGTTGGCGCATCGCAGGGCGTTTTTTATTTCATGGATTCAATAGACAAAGAGCCTGTACTGAAGCTATTGAGTAGTTATGCTTACAAAGAGCGAAAAAATCTAGCAAATCAGTTTCGTTTGGGTGAGGGATTAGTGGGACAGTGCGCCTTAGAAAAACAAAGAATCCTGCTAACAGAAGTTCCTAATGACTATATCCGTATCAGTTCCGGTTTGGGAGAAGCTTCACCGCTAAATATTATTGTTTTGCCTATACTGTTTGAGAGGCAGGTGAGTGCTGTAATTGAACTAGCATCCTTTGGGTCTTTCAGCGATCTGCATCTGACATTTTTAGAGCAATTGACTGAAATTCTGGGTGTATTTTTAAATAACATCGCCTCACAATTGCAAACTCAGCGACTACTTGAAGAGTCTGTTGCCTTAACAGAAGAACTGCAAAACCAGCAAGAAGAACTACAGCAGAGCAATCAACGCTTGGAAGAACAGGCGCAGGAGTTGGAGGAATCGCAATTTCTTGTCAAACAGTCTAACGAAGAATTACAGCAACTAAATGAGGAGTTAGAAGAAAAGGCAGAATTGTTAGAAGTTCAAAATCGAGAAGTTGCCCGCAAAAACCAGGAAGTTGAGCAGGCGAGGCAGTCTTTTGAAGAAAAAGCTGAACAACTGGCATTGTCTTCTAAATACAAGTCGGAATTTTTGGCGAATATGTCCCACGAGTTACGGACACCGCTAAATAGCCTGTTAATTTTAGCAAGACTACTAGCAGATAACTCTCTTAACAACTTGACCGACAAACAGGTAGAATACAGCCGGACTATTTACTCAGCTGGAACTGATTTGCTGGAATTAATCAATGACATTCTAGATTTGGCAAAAATTGAGTCGGGTACTATGTCGCTCGATATTGAGCAAATTGCTCTTGCAGATTTGGAGACATCTTTAGAGCAGACTTTCCGGCAAGTTGCCCACAATAAAGAACTCAGCTTTACTATTGAACGAGATGACAAGTTACCATCGACAATTTATAACGACTCCAAACGTCTGCAACAAGTGCTGAAAAATCTCCTTGCTAATGCCTTTAAGTTTACAGAACAAGGAGGCGTGAAGTTACAAATTGGCACAGCAACTAAAGCAGACGAAGTTGATAATCCCATGATTGCTTTTGCAGTTAGCGACACGGGTATAGGCATTCCAGAGGAAAAGCAAAAGATTATTTTTGAGGCATTTCAGCAGGCAGATGGCACAACCAGCCGCAAGTACGGGGGAACAGGCTTGGGCTTGTCCATTAGCCGCGAACTGTCTCAACTGTTGGGCGGAAGAATTGAAATACTCAGCCAACCAGGTCAGGGAAGCACCTTCACCCTCTACTTGCCAAGGCGACATGAAGGGAAGGGTAAAAATACCCTCGCTCCATCACCTTCTGGGCCAATCAGTTCTATGCGTGCGGCATCGCTCATCAAAGAAGTGCCAATGGTCGAAAACAAACTCACAACTGTAGATATCTCTCCATCGTCAAAAGTTCTTGTCAGCTTACCCAACGATATCCCAGATGACCGCGAAATCATTCAACCGGGCGATCGCATTTTGCTAATTATCGAAGATGATGATAAATTTGCCCGCATCTTATTAGATATGGCCCGTGAGCAAGGCTTTAAAACTATTGTTGCATTACAGAGCAAACAAGGTCTAGCACTAGCGCAACAGTTTAAGCCCGATGCAATTATGCTAGATATCCACATGCCAGAAATGGATGGGTGGACGGTACTAGATCGTCTGAAACATAAGCCAGACACGAGACACATACCAGTACATATACTTTCTGTTGATGAAAGACAGCAACGGGGATTACAGTTAGGAGCGATTACCTATCTACAAAAACCCGTTTCTCCAGAAGCGTTAACTCAGGTCTTAACTGAGATTAAAGGCTTTATTGAGCGTCAGGTAAAAAATCTCTTAATTGTAGAAGATGACCCCGTACAAGCCCAAAGTATTATTGAACTGATTGGTAATGGCGATGTTCATAGTACAGCAGTGGGTACGGGTGCAGAAGCCCTCTCGATTTTGCGATCGCATCACTTTGATTGTATGGTACTCGATCTCGGTCTGCCCGATATGAGCGGCTTTACACTAATTGAGGAAATAAAGCAAGAATCCAGGCTTTTAAAACTGCCGATCATTGTTTACACCGGCAAAGAACTCAGCCGACAAGAAGAAACGCAACTGCGGGGACTAGCAGAGACAATTATTATTAAAAATGTGCGATCGCCAGAGCGGTTGTTAGATGAAACTGCCCTATTTTTGCATCGGGTGCAAGCTAATTTACCTCCACCAAAGCGGCAAATACTAGAGCAACTACACCAAAATGATCCGGTACTGGCGAATCGGACAATTTTGATTGTAGATGATGACCTAAGAAATATTTTTGCCCTCACCAGTTTTTTAGAAAGCTATCAAATGCAAGTGCTGTTTGCCGAAAACGGTAGAGATGGCATAGAGAAATTGCAAACTAATCCTGAGATTAATATAGTTTTGATGGACATCATGATGCCGGAAATGGATGGTTACGAAACCACCCGCGCCATCCGCCAGCAGCAACAGTTTCGCTCATTACCAATAATTGCTTTAACTGCTAAAGCCATGCCAGGCGATCGTGAAAAGTGCATAGAGGCTGGAGCCTCTGACTACATTACCAAACCTGTAGATACAGAGCAACTGCTTTCACTACTCCGCGTTTGGCTGTATCGTTAAATAGTCATATCAAGTTCGAGTGATTACTTATAATAAAATCTATTGATGTAGGTTGGGTTGAACCGCAGTGAAACCCAACATGAACAAGGATCAAATGTTGGGTTTCGTTCCTCAACCCAACCTACAGATTTTATATAAGTACTTGGACAGAATTAATTACATATTTTTTTGAAAAAACTCATACCAATTCTGTATAAAAATGCGCCAAATTATATAAGGAACGAACCGCAAAGGGCGCATAGACACGAAGTGGCTTCCCGCAGGGTAGGACACAAAGAAAGAAAATTTGCCGCAGCCTCACAAAGTAATGGTATCAGTACACATCTATTTCCTATTTCCTATTTCCTATTTTCTATATTCTCATTTAACTTTTGCATAAATTCTTGATGTTCAGTGGTAGCTAAACCTGCTTGTAACACAGATAACACTGTTGCCACTTCTCCTGAGAGTAAGGCAACTACCGACAACCACAACCCTGGAAACACCTGACTGCGAATAATTCCCTGCTCATCAGTTGGTAGCAAAACATACTCGTCTGCTTGCAACCTAAACCAATCCAACTGATTATCTAATGTTCGCCAGATAATATACTCCTGTACTCCATTTCGTCGATAGGAGCGTTTTTTATCATGTAAATCGATGGCTGCACTGCTTGCTGCCACTTCAATCACCAGTTCGGGTGGGCCTTGGATATAATCATCCTCACTAATCAATGCTTGTCTACCTGGAATAAATAGTACCGCGTCAGGCTGTGGTTCATTATCAGCATCTAAACGCACTGTGGGTTCAATTCCCATAACAACGCCAGGTGTTGCCGTTTTATAGTTCCACAACCACCCAATCAGGTCTGCATGTGGTTCGCCATGACTTTTAATTCTTAATGGCGATGCCATGATATACACAACTCCTTCAACTAGTTCAGCTTTTCTTAAATGCGGCATTGCCTGATAGCGACGCTCAAATTCGTAGCGAGATAAGCGATCGCCATTTTCCAGAGGTAAAACTGAAATTACTTTTTTAGGAGTTGTAACCATCCTTTTATCCTGTTTAGCTAAATTGTCCAAACTGAATCAAACTATTCTAATTTGGCAGTGCTGCATCCATTTTACTACTGCATATAGCGAGCCATTTTTGTTGGATTATTTAGTTTTCAAGATTCAAGTTCTTATAGAAAGACAGTAATAACTAAAAGCCCACACTGCATCCGATCAAGAGAACAGTGTGGGTAATTTATGCCTGTAATACGAATGATAGTCTGTGTATCTGGCTAGCGGAACATACTACTGACTGAAGTATCTTCATGAATCCGCCAGATAGTTTCTCCTAATAGATTAGCTACTGACAGTACTACTAGCTGTGGAAAACGATTGTTTTCTGGTATGGGAATTGTATTGGTGACAATCACTTCCTCAAACAAACCACTGGATAACCGCTCCATCGCTGGTGGAGAGAACACTGCATGAGTTGCACAGGCGTATACTTGACGCGCTCCTTCTTCACGTAGTAATCGCGCTCCTTCTGCGATCGTCCCTCCA
Source organism: Nostoc sp. CmiVER01 (assembly GCF_034531135.2). NCBI lineage: Bacteria > Bacillati > Cyanobacteriota > Cyanophyceae > Nostocales > Nostocaceae > Nostoc > Nostoc sp. CmiVER01. The sequence goes on along the minus strand of NZ_JAVRBU020000029.1, from coordinate 51,687 downwards.
GTGTCGATCATGTCATCCACCAACACTGCCGTTTTGCCTTTAACATCGCCGATGATATTTAACACTTCGGCAACATTATGTGCCTGACGACGTTTGTCAATAATTGCTAGTGGGGCATCATTGAGTTTTTTGGCAAATGCTCTGGCTCGCGCTACACCGCCAACATCAGGGGAAACAACCACAAGGTCGGGCAGTTCTTTGCTTGCTAGATAATCCAGCAATACTGGCGAACCGTAAACATGATCAAAGGGAATATCAAAATAGCCTTGAATTTGAGCCGAGTGCAAATCCATTGCTAGAACACGGTTAGCACCTGCTTCGGTGATTAAGTTAGCAACTAGCTTGGCAGTTATTGACTCTCTTCCTGCCGTTTTGCGATCGGCACGGGCATAGCCATAATAAGGAATTACTGCCGTTACTTGTCGCGCAGAAGCTCGACGACAGGCATCAACCATAATCAATAATTCCATTAAATGATCGTTCACGGGTTGACAACATGGCTGGATTAAATAGACATCACAACCCCGAATCGATTCTTGGATTTGAATGTAAAGTTCTCCATCCGCAAATCTTTTGCGAATCATTGGCCCCAAGTCCATGCCTACATAACGAGCAACTTCTTGAGACAGTTGTATATTGGCAGAGCCAGAAAACAGCCGCAGGCGATGATTATCAGTCAGTCCTGTTGCAGATGGTTGCACTTTGAAAGTTGCAGAACTGAGCACAGCAGATCCTCTATGTGCATTCATAGCAATATTATCATTAAAGATTTAATAGGTTTAACCGAGAAATCGCCTAAAAAAACATTTGTAAGTTTTATTGAATCTTCCATACAAAATTTAAACATTTTTCCATAAAATTATCATTCGCTAACTGTCTAATTTTTTTGGCAAGCAAACTATTGATAGCTTAACGGACATTTTGTCCATCCACTAGGTCTATAGTTCAAATTTTTGGGTTGAGGTAAACATTGGTGTAGTAGATTTTTCTAACTACCTCATTAATAGCTAACACTAAAGTATTACAACTTAAGTGATATTGAAGCTTGTTCTCATACAGTATAGCACCTCCGTCTAAGTACTACAAGTGTAGCTTATTGTTCTTATCTTACGCATTGACAAAAACAGCACTTACATTAGTCAGTAATTTTATTTGTCCATCTTAGATTATTTAGATACTACGGTGCTTTCTAAGCCTGAATGGATGTGATTTTGGTAATGAATTAAGGAAGGAAACTACTGATAAAAATTTTGCAGGAAAATTGAAAATTTAACAAATCGTGCGGATACGGTTTTGATAGTAGTTAATCGTGAACATCTATTTCCCAAAGGATTGATTGAAAAAGAGATGAGCAATTTGTATAACCTGGATTCTCAAGTTAATTTTGCATATTTCAAAATCTCTCGTTTTCACAAGAAGTAAATTGAATTGAGAATTGAAGGCTGTTAAATAGACTACAAAATAACCTAGCTCTGGTGGGGTTTCCCTATTGGGTATAGTAGAATATTGCCGCAGGTAACTGTCTGTCGCCTCTTGGACTTAAATCTTTGTGGGTGACTTCCTCCTCAGTTGCTACTACACTCAATCATTCGATCATGCAACCACCCCTTACAGTTGGCACTGTCTTGCAAAACCGTTATCGCATAATTCAAATTCTCGGACAAGGAGGATTTGGTAGAACCTATCTGGCAGAAGACCAGAGGCGCTTTAACGAGCTTTGCGCGATCAAGGAATTGATTTCAATAGCAACGGAGGCTTTGGCTTGGGAAAAGGCACAAGAGCTTTTTCACCGAGAAGCTGCCATTTTATATCAAATTGAACACCCACAAGTCCCGAAATTTCGGGAAAGGTTTGAGCAAGACCAACGTTTATTTTTGGTGGAGGACTACGTTGCAGGTCAAACTTACCAAGCTCTGCTGGCTGAACGTCAAGCTGTGGGTCAAACCTTCACAGAGGCTGAAGTATTGCAGTTGATAAAGTTGTTGCTGCCTGTTTTAGAGCATATTCACAGTCGAGGGATTATTCACCGAGATATCTCGCCAGAAAATATTATTTTGCGAGATAGTGACGCTAAACCTGTGTTAATTGACTTTGGGGTGGTAAAAGAACTAGCAACTCGTTTACGATCGCCTCTTAGTGCAATGCCACAAACCACTGTGGGAAAATTAGGCTACTCTCCTAGTGAACAAATGCAAACAGGGGGAGCTTATCCTAGTAGTGATTTGTATGCATTAGCAGTGACAGCGATTGTTTTGCTGACTGGTAAAGAACCAAGGGAGCTATTTGACGAAAACCAAGTAACTTGGAATTGGCAGCGATGGGTAACAGTTAATCCGCGATTTGCTATGGTGTTGAATCGAATGTTGAATCATATACCGAGCGATCGCTATCAAAGTGCTGCTAGTGTATCTCAAGCACTGGAATCTTTAGAGCAGCAAGTCAGCCTTCCTTCCTTGAATACGTCTAACTTGCAAACAATCGCTGTTGGTCGCCGTCCTGATTCAGTACCACCAGCAGCTTCGCCTAAGAAACAACCCGATCCTATAATTCCACCAAGTTCCACTAGCTCAGTCTTAGATAATCCCTTAGCGATCGCAGCGATTGGCATTGCTGTAGTAATCATAGCCGGATTTGGTTCTTGGGCTTTAGTAAGTTCCATCCGCAGTCAGTCAAAATCATCAACCGAGACGCTTCCACAAAATTTTCCTTCACCTGTTATTTCTGGCGGTACTACATTCACATCCACACCCACCCCTGAGCAACCTATTATATCTAGTAGGCGGCTCAATCCTAAAGCATCTAACCCAACCACAGTTACAGATACTCTCAAAACAAATCAAATCATCCGATATACTTTCTTTGGAAAGGAAGGTGACAATTTAACTGCATTTATTGACCCAGGAAGCAGCGTTTTGCTAACAGTCTTCAGTCCTAATCAACAACCAATTGATCAAAATGTTCAACGAGTAACATCATATAAAGGCACGTTGCTGGTTACTGGTAGATATACTATTGAGTTAACACTAGTTCCAGGAGTTGCCGAAAGCAATTACAGCCTGACTGTTGCATTAGAAACATTAGCCAAACCAACACCGATACAAACACCTACCCCAATTCCAACAGAGATACCTACCCCCATTTTTACAGAAACACCTACCCCAATTCCGACAGAGACACCCTTCCCAATACCTACACAAACACCTAACCCAGTTCCAACAGAGATACCCACGCCAATTTTTACACAAACACCCTTCCCAATTCCGACAGAGACACCTACGCCAATTCCGACCACTGGTGAAACACCAATTCCGCCAGTTGATGGAACACAACCATTTTCTGGCCAAAGAAATTAATGTTAAACACACTACTAATTACTGGAACTGATACCGAAGCTGGTAAAACTGTTTTAACAACAGCATTAGCAGCCTATCGGCAAAAATATTATCCGCAGCGTAGCTGGGGAATCATGAAACCGATTCAATCTGGGATTGGCGATCGCGAGTGGTATCAAAAGCTATTTACACTAGAACAATCTTCAGAAGAAATTACACCTTTGTACTTTCAAGCACCTCTGGCTCCCCCCATCGCAGCAGCACGAGAAAATCGCCAAATAGATTTAGCAGTAGTTTGGCAAGCTTTATCTAAATTGCGATCGCAACGTGATTTTGTGCTTATAGAAGCCTTGGGTGGATTAGGTTCGCCTGTAACTGAGGAATTAACCGTAGCCGATTTAGCCGGAGAATGGCGTTTACCAACGGTATTGGTAGTGCCAGTGAAATTAGGTGCTATCTCTCAAGCAGTGGCGAACGTAGCATTAGCTAGACAAGCGCGGATTAATCTCAAAGGCATTGTGCTGAACTGCGTACAAAGACGAACTGATGCAGAAATAGCCGAGTGGACACCACCCCAATTGATTCAATCACTCACTAACATACCAGTTTTAGGCTGCTTACCTTATTTAGATAGCCTGACTAATTTAGATAAACTTGCTCAAGTAGCATCAAATTTAAATTTAGAAATGCTGAAATTTTAAGTGTCATTCAAGTGGCATATCTTAGTCATAGAAACGTCATTAGCATAAGTTAATTTGTCGGTGTTTGATTAAAAGTAAATTATTTACGCCTGACATCATGATGCTTTCTTTTGCAGTGGCGAGTGCAATCTGTGACAAAGGTAGTGAAGTGAATCTAGACTTTGCTAACCTTAGCTGGATTGACGTGATTATTTTAGGCATCGTTCAGGGAATTACAGAACTATTACCAATTAGCAGTACTGCTCATTTGCGGATAGTGCCAACTCTACTAGGACTCAAAGATCCGGGGTCTGCTTTTTCAGCAGCCATGCAATTAGCTAGCTTGACTGCTGTTTTAGTCTATTTTTGGCAAGACTTAAAAAAATTAACCGGAGAGACAGTTAGAGCAATTAGCGGACAAGATTATCAATCTAGTTCTTTGCAACTGATGTTAGGTTTATTGGTAGGAACCTTGCCTATTGCTGTGGCTGGTGTGCTACTCAAACCAATTCTTAACGCCTGCAACTCACCGATGCGAGGGTTAGTAGTTATTGGTGTGGCTTCAATTATTATGTCAGGATTGCTGGCGATCGCAGAAAAACGCAAAGGACGCGATCGCACTTTCGATAAACTCACCCTCTGGGATGGCATTTGGGTAGGAGTTGCTCAAGCTTTTGCCCTGATACCTGGCGTTTCTCGCTCTGGTTCCACCCTCACTGCTGGGTTATTTTTGGGTATGGAACGGGAGACATCAGCCCGATTTTCTTTTTTGTTGGGCTTACCAGCTGTGATTTTGGCGGGTGCTGTAGAACTGCACACTCTTAGCAAAGCAGGACTAAGTGCAGCTGGTTGGTTGACTTTATTGGTAGGCTTAATCTCTGCCAGTATTTCCGCCTTTCTTGCAATTTGGGGACTTCTACGCTACCTAGAAAAACACAGTACCTTGATTTTTATTTTCTACCGCTTGGCGATGGGTGTATTTTTGATAGTTGCGGTGATGGCTGGTTGGTTGCAGAATTGACTTCAACTAATATATGGTTAAAACTCTACCTATAAAAGGGTAGAGTTTTCTGAATTCTGTTTTATCTTTAAATGAAATTAGTATAACGATATGGATATAAACCCAATCGACCTGGTTGAAGATGAAAACGATGAACCCGAAACCTCAGCTAACCGCGAAAAACGGAAAAGTCGTCTAAATAGTGCTGTTGCAATTACAGTTGCATTGCTCGCGACTTTTATAGGCATCTGCAAAGTCAAAGACGATAATCTAGTTCAGGCAATGCAGCAAGCTCAAGCAAATAAAATTGACGATTGGGCGTTATATCAGGCTCGTAATATTCGTGAAGAAATAGCCAAATCAAATGTGGTGCAACTGAAATTGCAATCTGTTTCTCAACCTTCTGCTGTGAGGGCTGACTATGAAAAACAGATTGCCGCTTATCAACTGATTGCTGATAAAGAAGAGCAGAAAAAGCAGGAACAGAAGCTAGTCGCCGAAAAAGATCAAACAACCTATGACCAGCTTAATTACCATGATGACCAGTTTGATTTAGCTGATGCCTCCTTATCGCTTTCTGTCTCTTTATTTGCCATTACATCTCTATCTCAGAAAAGATGGTTGTTCTACGCGGCCTTAGTTCCAACTATATTTGGCTTGATTATGGGGTTATCAGGATTATTGAACTGGCAACTACACCCCGATGCTTTGACCAAATTACTATCCGAAAATTTCTTAGAAAAACCAGCCAAAAACAAAATAGTGCTTTCCACTTGCACTTTTTCAAATCCCAAAGTGTTTTAACTTGTAGTCTACGAAACTGATTATTAGCCTAGGCGTAGCCCAACCTCAGCATCGCTTTACAAAGAAAAACTTTTTGGTTTACTGATTAAGAAGATTTTAATGGTGATTAGACATCTGGTAGAAATTAAATAGGCATTACCCAGAATCCTTGTAGAAACGAAGCACTGCTACATTTCTACATTATTTTTTGGAGATGTCTATTCTTCCCATTCCCTACGATAAACTGAGAAAATAAGCTTGCCTTAGCTCTACTTAAACTAGTTTGTCATAATGGTTTCTACCTTTCCCAATTCTTCTTCTGTTGATTTATCTCGCATCCGACTAGCGATCCGTTCATTGCAACCACAATTGGTAGAGTGGCGGCGGCGATTGCATCAACAACCAGAGTTGGGTTTTCAAGAAAAACTGACGGCTGAGTTTGTTTCACAAAAACTCCAAGAATGGGGAATTGAGCATCAAACTGGCATTGCCCAAACTGGCATTGTTGCCACCATCAAAGGTAATCAACCCCCCACTCCCCAAGTTTTAGCGATTCGGGCAGATATGGATGCTTTGCCAATTCAAGAACTCAACGAAGTGCCGTACAAATCGCAGCATGATGGAGTGATGCACGCTTGTGGACATGATGGACATACTGCGATCGCATTAGGTACAGCTTATTATCTCCAGCAGCATCGCCAAGACTTCTCCGGTACAGTAAAAATTATCTTCCAACCAGCCGAAGAATCACCAGGAGGCGCAAAGCCGATGATTGAAGCTGGAGTGCTAAAAAATCCTGATGTTGACGCGATTATTGGTTTGCACTTATGGAATAATTTGCCCTTGGGAACAGTGGGTGTACGGGCTGGAGCGTTGATGGCAGCTGTAGAGTCTTTTAATTGCACAATTTTGGGCAAAGGTGGACACGGCGCACTACCCCATCAAACGGTGGATTCTCTTGTAGTTGCTGCCCAAATCGTAAATGCCTTGCAAACCATTGTCGCCCGGAATGTCAATCCCCTTGATTCAGCTGTGGTGACAGTGGGCGAACTTCATGCTGGAACTAAGGGAAATGTGATTGCTGATACAGCGAGAATGAGTGCCACTGTCAGGTATTTTAATCCTAGTTTGAAAGGCTTTTTTAAACAGCGTGTGGAGCAGATTATTGCTGGAATTTGTCAAAGTCATGGTGCTAGTTATGACTTAGAGTACTGGTCACTTTATCCACCAGTCATTAATGATATGAAGATGGCAGAATTGGTGCGAACTGTAGCAGAAGAAGTGGTAGAAACCCCGTTGGGTATTGTGCCAGAATGCCAAACTATGGCTGCTGAAGATATGTCATTTTTCTTGAAAGAGGTTCCTGGTTGCTATTTCTTTTTAGGTTCTGCGAATCCAGAGAAAGATTTAGCGTATCCCCATCATCATCCCCGGTTTGATTTTGATGAAACGGCGTTGGGAATGGGTGTGGAGATATTTGTTAGATGCGTTGAGAAGTTTTTTAGGAATAAGAATTAAATAAAATACAATTTATGTTGGCTATTTCATTCTCATCCAGCCCGCCTCAGAATTTATTCTGAGGCTAATAGCAGAGGAGAACATTGAAACCATCACCCAGTTTTGGACGAACTATGCTTGCAACACAAAATCTGATGCGGTGAGAGTTGGCGCATCAGTTAGAGTTGCAAATAGACCACCACTGCCAAAACCAGGCGTGCAACCATTTTGATTGTAGAACAACTGCCCACTCACAGAATCGTAGATAATTTTTGCCGTGCTAGTCGCCACAGAAGAAGTTATTTTAAAATCATTGGTGTTACTAAAACCTGTTCCCGTGGCAGAAGTAATTGCATTAAAGGTAGTCTTATCCAGGATAATTTTGTCACCTTGGGAGTGGTTAAAGTCACTAATGGTATCTACACCAACAGCAGAACTAACAAAGGGAGCATTGGTATTGTAAAAGAACTTGTCAGCACCTGCACCGCCGATGAGGGTATCATTACCAGCACCACCGATGAGAACATCATTGCCAGTGCCACCCCGCAACAGGTCATCGCCACTCAAGCCATTGATAATGTCGTCACCCCCTTGACCATTAATGACATCATTGGAGTTGTCAAAACCCGTGATGTTGTTGCTTAAGTCATTAAGGAAGGTGACAGTGTTTCTGTTGAAAATGCTAGTTTGAGTGGAGTTTGCATTAATCACATCAAAGCTATCAGTAATCCTAGTTTGCCCATCAAATAAAATATTGCCAGTCGCTGGTTTTGAAGAAATTACTGGCAGGTTATCCAGGTTTTCTAAGAGGAAGTTTTGCAAAGTGACTTTGGTATTAGCTACATTTTCAAAAGTGACTTCTAAGTTGTTGCCATTTTGAGTGAGTTGCAGATTTTGGGCAGTTAAGCCCGAACCGATAAATTGCAGTGTGTCAACATTAGCAATTACAGATGATGATGGGTTGTAGCCCTGACCAACGCCACTAAAATCGGTGATAATGTCATTGCGATCGCCAATGCGAAACACAAACTTATCTTGACCACCGTTGCCTGTGAGGGTATCGTTAGCAGCTAACCCATTGATGTTGTTGCTAGGTGTGCCAAAGAAGGTATCTGCACCAGGAGTTCCAGTCAGCTTACTAGGGGTACCGCCACTGCCGATGTTCCTCCCCCCAAATACTACATAGCTTTGCCCAGCATAAGAGTTGCCGTTGGGGGAGGCAGTTGGTGCGCCAATAATCACGTCGTCAATGCCATCGTTGTTGATGTCCCCTGCATTGCTGACTGAGTTGCCTAACAAGTTACCTGCTGCAATACCGTTAATTAAAAAGCCATTAGTGCCATTCAAATCAGAGAGATTGAGGCTGCCGCCACTGCCCAGATTCCTCCCCCCAAAGACTATATAACTTTGCCCAGCTTTATTAATACCGTTGGGGGAGGCAGTACCTGCCCCAATAATCAGGTCATCAATGCCATCGTTGTTGATGTCCCCTGCATTGCTAACTGGGTAGCCTGAGTTATCACGTTCTGCAATGCCATTAATTAAAAAGCCATTAGTGCCATTCAATTCAGACAGGTTGAGGCTGCCGCCACTGCCCAGATTCCTCCCCCCAAATACTATATAGCTTTGCCCAGCACGAGCTTTGCCGTTGGGAGAGGCATTGTATCCCCCAATAATCAGATCGTCAATGCCATCGTTGTTGATGTCCCCTGCATTGCTGACTGAGATGCCTGAATAGTCAAATGCTGCAATGCCGTTAATTAAAAAGCCATTAGTGCCATTCAAATCAGAGAGGTTGAGGATGCCGCTACTGCCCAGATTCCTCCCCCCAAATACTATATAGCTTTGCCCAGCACCAGCTTTGCCGTTGGGGGAAGCACTATCTGTCCCAATAATCAGGTCGTCAATGCCATCGTTGTTGATGTCCCCTGCATTGCTGACTGAGGTGCCTGAATGGTCACGTTCTGCAATGCCGTTAATTAAAAAGCCATTAGTGCCATTCAAATTAGAGAGGTTGAGAATGCCGCTACTGCCCAGATTCCCCCCCCCAAATACTATATAGCTTTGCCCAGCAAGAGAGTTGCCGTTGGGGGAAGCACCTCTTGCCCCAATAATCAGGTCGTCAATGCCATCGTTGTTGATGTCCCCTGCATTGCTGACTGAGTTGCCTGAGGTGTCATATTTTGCAATGCCGTTAATTAAAAAGCCATTAGTGCCATTCAAATCAGAGAGGTTGAGGATACCGCTACTGCCCAGATTCCCCCCCCCAAATACTACATAGCTTTGCCCAGCAAGAGAGTTGCCGTTGGGAGAGGCAAGTTCTGCCCCAATAATCAGGTCGTCAATGCCATCGTTGTTGATGTCCCCTGCATTGCTGACTGAGTTGCCTAAGAAGTCATCTGCTGCAATGCCGTTAATTAAAAAGCCATTAGTGCCATTCAAATCAGAGAGGTTGAGGATGCCGCTACTGCCCAGATTCCTTCTCCCAAATACTACATAGCTTTGCCCAGCACCATAGATACCGTTGGGGGAAGCACCATCTGCCCCAATAATCAGGTCGTCAATGCCATCGTTGTTGATGTCCCCTGCATTGCTGACTGAGATGCCTGAGATGTCACCTTGTGCAATGCCGTTAATGGTAAAGCCGTTAGTGCCGTTGAGAGCCAAAAGGTTAAAAGTTGAATTTGCTATCATTTCTCCAGTGTTAGTTTTATAAGTTATTTCTGCCTTAAGCGCTTTTATGAAATTTTTTGTGAGCAATCATCTACAAATATGCTTGTTTTGTTATTGCCTTGTAGATCAAGCGCTCCTGCTCTCCTTTAAAATAGGACTTACGCACGAGTTATGGAATAACGAACCGCAGAGGGCACGGAGAAATGAGAGTTTGAGAAATATTTTCCGTAATTCCTATAAAATTGAGATGCACATCTATGGTTAAGCAACTCTGGATTATGTCAATACAGCAACCAACGACCTGATTCTACCAAAGTTTTCTGATGATTCATCACGGTAGTCATGGTAATAAACGATTCAGTTTAAAGATTCCAAGCTTGGAACTTGATGTTTTGAACGAACTATGCTTGCAGGACAAAATCTGATGCTGTAAGAGTTGGCGCACCAGTTAGAGTTGCAAATAGACCACCACTGCCAAAACCAGGCGTGCAGCCATTAGGGTTGTAGAACAATTGCCCACTCACAGAATCGTAGACAATTTTTGCCGTACTAGTCGCCACAGAAGAAGTTATTTTAAAATCATTGGCGTTACTAAAACCTGTTCCCGTAGCAGAAGTAATTGCATTAAAGGTAGTCTTATCTAAGATAATCTTGTCACCTTGGGAGTGGTTAAAGTCACTAATGGTATCTACACCAACAGCAGAACTAACAAAGGGAGCATTGGTATTGTAAAAGAACTTATCAGCACCCGCATCACCGACAAGGGTATCATTACCAGCACCGCCGATGAGAATATCATTGCCAGCGCCACCTCGTAGCAAGTCATTGCCACTCAAGCCATTGATTTTGTCGTCACCCCCTTGACCGTTAATCACATCATTGGAGTTCTCAAAACCTGTGATGTTATTGTTTAAGTCATTGAGGAAAGTGATAGTATTTTTGTTGAAAATGCTAGTTTGAGTGGAATTGGCATCAATCACATCAAAGCTGTCGGTGATACTAGTTTGCCCATCAAACAAAATATTGCCAGTCGCTGGTCTTGAAGAAATTGCTGGCAGGTTATCCAGGTTTTCTAAGAGGAAGTTTTGCAGAGTTACTTTGGTGGATGCGACATTTTCAAAGGTAACTTCTAAGTTGTTGCTTTTTTGAGTGAGTTGCAGATTTTGGGCAGTTAAGCCCGAACCGATAAATTGCAGTGTATCAACATTGGCAATTACTGCTGATGATGGGTTGTAGCCCTGACCAACGCCACCAAAATCGGTGATAATGTCATTGCGATCGCTAGAGTGAAAGACAAACTTATCTTGACCACCGTTGCCTGTTAGGGTATCTTTAGCATTTAACCCATCAATGTTGTTGCTAGGTTTGCCAAAGAGGGTATCTGCACCAGGAGTTCCAGTCAGCTTACCAGGGGTGCCGCCACTGCCGATGTTCTTCCCCCCAAATACTACATAGCTTTGCCCACGAGATGCCCCAATAATCAGGTCATCAATGCCATCACCGTTGATATCCCCTCCATTGCTAACTGAGATACCTGAGTAGTCACCTCCTGTAATGCCGTTAATGATAAAGCCATTAGTGCCATTCAAATCAGCGAGGTTGAGAGTGCCGCCACTGCCCAGATTCCTCCCCCCAAACACTACATAGCTTTTCCCAACCGAATTTCCCCCTCTACTGACACCAGGTGCCCCAATAATCAGGTCGTCAATGCCATCACCGTTGATGTCCCCCGCATTGGTGACTGAGGCGCCTGAATCTTCAGCTGTTGCAATGCCGTTAATTATAAAGCCATTAGTGCCATTCAAATCAGAGGGGTTGAGGGTGCCGCCACTGCCCAGATTCCTCCCCCCAAACACTACATAGCTTTGCCCAGCCTCATTGTTGGGGTTGCCACCAGGTGCCCCAATAATCAGGTCGTCAATGCCATCACCGTTGATGTCCCCCCCATTGCTAACTGACTCACCTGAGTAGTCATGTCCTGTAATGCCGTTAATGATAAAGCCATTAGTGCCATTCAAATCAGAGGGGTTGAGGGTGCCGCCACTGCCCAGATTCCTTCCCCCAAACACTACATAGCTTTGCCCAACAAATTCTTTGTTGTTGGGGGAGGCATTTGGTGCCCCAATAATCAGGTCGTCAATGCCATCACCGTTGATGTCCCCCCCATTGCTAACTGAGAAACCTGAAGAGTCACCTGAGTAGTCACCTCCTGTAATGCCGTTAATGATAAAGCCATTAGTGCCATTCAAATCAGAGGGGTTGAGGGTGCCGCCACTGCCCAGATTCCTCCCCCCAAACACTACATAGCTTTGCCCAGCAAGTTTTTTGCCGTTGGGGGAGGCATTTGGTGCCCCAATAATCAGGTCGTCAACGCCATCACCGTTGATGTCCCCCCCATTGCTGACTGAGCGGCCTGAAAAGCCATTAATGCCGTTAATGATAAAGCCATTAGTGCCATTCAAATCAGAGGGGTTGAGGCTGCCGCTACTGCCCAGATTCCTCCCCCCAAACACTACATAGCTTTGCCCAACATGTTTTTTGCCGTTGCGGTCGGCACCAGGTGCCCCAATAATCAGGTCGTCAATGCCATCACCGTTGATGTCCCCTGCATTGCTAACTGAGAAACCTAAGCGATCATCTTTTGCAATGCCGTTAATGATAAAGCCATTAGTACCATTCAAATCAGAGGGGTTGAGGCTGCCGCCACTGCCCAAATTCTTCACCCCAAACACTACATAGCTTCGTCCAGCATAAGAGTTGCCGTTGGGGTCGGCACCCTCAAACCCAATAATCAGGTCGTCAATGCCATCACCGTTGATGTCCCCCCCATTGCTGACTGAGGTGGTGCGATTATTTTGTGAAATGCCGTTAAAGATAAAGCCATTAGTGCCATTCAAATCAGAGAGCTTAAGGAAATTGAATAATGAATTAGCCATAATCACCTCTCAGATGTAGTTATTAATATAGTTATTGACTGCGTAGTTAATATATAAACTTGCAAAAAGATAAATCAAAGGTTTATACAAAACATACCACTTTTTTATAAAGCATTTCAAAAGTAGGTACGCCCTAAACCTTTCTCCCGATATCATCCATCCCTACTGAAGAACTCGATTAACGACCCAATACCAATACTCCATAATTTTTGTAACACAGAGTTGATCTTTGGTGGTTTGATCGGTTGGTGCGATGCCTAACGGCGGGCTACGCCTACGCTAAAGTTGTTTCTTGAAATCTCGTTTCTAGGTAAAATCCGGAAATGCTTTTGGGCGAGGCGGAACCTCATAGTAGGCATTACGCGTCTTCAAGAGTTGCGTTAGTAAAACATGCTCTTGTGTTCGAGGATGACAGGCGATCGTAGACATCGCAATCCTTTTACAGGTTGTGTTAAGGAAGGAAACCCAAAGTTTACGCGTTTGTTAGCTAAAATTTGGGTTTAACACAACTTAAACCACAGCGTTAGTAACGAAAATCACGACCTTAGTAACCAAAATGATGATTTTGTGACGAAAAATCTGGTGTTTGTAACGAAAATAACGATTTTATCAACTAAAAAGGTCAATTTGTAACGAAAAATCTGGTGTTTGTAACGAAAATAACGATTTTATCAACTAAAAAGGTCAGTTTGTAACGAAAATTGCGACTTGAGTTACTCAAGTCGCAATGTTTATAACTAAAACTAGGGCTAATCTTCAGAGAATATCGCGCTTTGCCAGATATTGGTACATCTGCCAACGTGTATCTACCTCAGCTTGCGCTTGTTCTAACAAGTGCTTGGCTACGTCTGGTTTACTCTTAGTGAGCATTTTGAAGCGATTTTCTTGATACATCGAATGTTCTACAGATTGCGTAGGCGATCGCATATCCAATTGCAATGGATTTTTACCTTGTTTGAGCAATTCTGGATTATGCCGATACAGCAACCAACGACCTGATTCTACCAAAGTTTTCTGATGATTCATCCCTGTGGTCATATTAATGCCGTGGGCGATGCAGTGGCTGTAAGCAATAATTATTGATGGGCCATCATAAGCTTCTGCTTCCAGAAATGCTTTCAGGGTATGTTCATCTCTAGCACCAAGGGCTACACTTGCTACGTAAACATTTCCGTAGGTCATGGCAATCATCCCTAAATCTTTCTTCGGTGCAGGCTTACCACTGGCGGCATATTTAGCAACTGCGGCTCGTGGCGTAGCTTTGGAAGATTGACCGCCTGTATTAGAATACACTTCTGTATCCATTATTAAGATGTTCACATTTCGACCACTAGCAATTACATGATCGATACCACCAAAGTCAATATCATAAGCCCAACCATCACCGCCAACAATCCAGACGCTTTTTCTCACCAAGTAGTCTGCAAGAGATTTTAGATTTTGGATTTTAGATTTTAGATTAGAATCGAAAGTTACGATTTCATCTAACTTCTGCTGCAACAGTTCTATCCTTTCGCGCTGTTCCCAAATGTCAGCCTCAGATTTTTGTTCAGCTTTCAGGATTGACTCAATTAAATCATCAGGAATTACTGATTGGTGAATTTCCCCATTCCCGACTCCCCATTCCCCACTCCCCAATTTTTGCAAAAGTTCCGCCGCAAACTCAGCTTGTTTGTCAAGGGAGAGGCGGAAGCCAAAACCGAATTCGGCGTTATCTTCAAATAGATTATTAGACCACGCGGGGCCGCGTCCTTCGGCGTTGGTTGTCCAAGGTGTTGTGGGGAGATTGCCACCATATATTGAAGAACAACCTGTAGCATTGGCGATGACGGCGCGATCGCCAAACAATTGTGTTAATAATTTTAGATAAGGTGTTTCACCACAACCTGCACAAGCACCAGAGAATTCAAATAAAGGTTCTTGCAGTTGTTGTTGGCGAATCTGGTTTAATTTTAGCGATCGCCTGTCAGGATTAGGTAAACTCAAAAAGAAATCCCAGTTTTTCCGTTCTTGTTCTCGCAATGGCAACTGCTGTGCCATGTTAATCGCTTTCCGCGATGGCTCAGATTTATCTTTAGCAGGGCAAATATTTACACAAATAGTGCATCCTGTACAATCTTCTGGAGCAACTTGAATGGTAAATTTTTGATTGGCAAAGTCTTTATCTTTTGCGCCAGTTGACTTGAAGGTTTCTGGTGCATTAACTAACTCATTGGCTTGATAAGCCTTTGCACGGATGGCACTGTGAGGACAAACCATGACGCACTTACCACATTGAACGCAGACATCCGGCTCCCACACAGGTATTTCTTCGGCAACATTACGTTTTTCCCATTTGGCAGTACCTACGGGAAAGGTGCCATCAACAGGTAGTGTGCTAACAGGTAAGTCATCACCTTCCCAAATCATGATTTTGCCCAGAACTTCTTGCACAAATTCGGGAGTAGAGACTCGATTAATCGCTTCTGTACAAGAGTTTGGAGTAGAGACGCGATTAATCGCGTCTGTGGGGATTGTTTGGGGAATATCTACTTTATGCAAGTTGTCTAAGGTGTTGTCTACAGCTTGCAAGTTCATGCGGACAACTTCTACGCCTTTTTTACCATAGGTTTTTTCAATTGCTTGTTTGATTTTAGCGATCGCTTCTTCTTGCGGCAAGACACCTGCTAGAGCAAAGAAGCATACTTGCATAATAGTGTTAATTCTTCCACCCATGCCACTTTCGCGGGCAACTTGGCTAGCATTTATTACGTATAACTTCAAATGCTTGTCAATAATTTGCTGCTGCACCTTTAGCGGCAGATATTCCCAGACTGTATCTGCATTGTGTGGACTGTTAAGCAGCAAAGTCGCCCCAGGAATAGCAGCCTTTAAAATGTCTATGCGTTCCAGAAATCCCCAGTGATGACAACCAATAAAGTTAGCTTGGTCAATCAAGTAGGTAGAGCGAATTGGCTCTTTACCGAAGCGGAGGTGAGAAACGGTCATTGAGCCAGATTTCTTAGAATCAAAGACAAAGTAGCCTTGGGCGTAATTGTCGGTTTCTTCACCAATAATCTTAATAGAATTTTTATTAGCCCCAACAGTACCATCAGCACCTAACCCATAGAACATTGCCCGAACAACATTATCCGATTCTGTAGAGAAATTAGGGTCATAGCTCAAGGAAGTATGACTAACGTCGTCATTAATCCCAATCGTAAAGTGATTTTTTGGTTTAGCTTGGGCAAGATTATCAAAAATGCCCTTCACCATCGCCGGCGTAAATTCCTTAGAAGAAAGACCATAACGACCACCAATGATTTTAGGCAGAGGGGCAGAGGGGCGGAGGGGCAGAGGGGAAAGACTTACTAAAACTTCCCCTCTGCTCCCCTGCTCCCCTGCTCCCCTGCTCTCATCCCCCCACGCTTCATGGATAGCAGCCACAACATCTAAATACAAAGGCTCACCGGCGCTACCTGCTTCTTTGGTGCGGTCGAGAACTGCGATCGCTTGTACACTAGCTGGTAATACTGCAACAAACCTTTGGACATCAAAGGGGCGATAAAGTCGCACTTTCACTACACCAAGTTTTTCACCACGGGCGTTAAGATAATCTACTGTTTCATGGACGGTTTCACAACCTGAACCCATAAGAACGATAACGCGCGAGGCATCCTTAGCGCCGTAATATTCATAGATTTGGTAATGCCTTCCCGTGCGTTCTCCAAATTCATCCATGATGCGCTGGACAATATCTGGACAAGCGTTGTAGTAAGGGTTAGCTCCTTCCCGTCCTTGGAAGTAGACATCGGGGTTTTGGGCAGTACCACGCAATACTGGACGATCTGGGGTGAGGGCACGGCTGCGGTGGGCAAGTATTAGGTTATCGTGGATGAGCGATCGCAAATCATCATCTGAAAGCAATTTGACTTTCTGCACTTCATGGGAAGTACGGAAACCGTCAAAGAAATGCATAAACGAGACTCGCGTCTCTAAGGTAGCAGCATGGGCAATGAGAGCAAAATCTTGGCTTTCCTGCACCGAAGCGGAACACAGCAGGGCAAAACCAGTCGCACGAGCTGCCATAACGTCACTATGGTCGCCAAAAATTGATAAGGCATGAGTAGCCAAAGAACGGGCGGCAACGTGAACCACGGCGCTAGTCAGTTCACCAGCAATTTTATAGAAGTTGGGTATCATCAACAATAAACCCTGAGATGCCGTGAAGGTGGTACTCAGGGAACCTGTTTGCAATGCTCCATGTACAGCACCAGCCGCTCCCCCCTCGCTTTGCATCTGCACAACGCTAGGAATAGTACCCCAGAGGTTGGGACGACCTTCTGCTGACCAAGCATCTGCCCATTCACCCATTGCTGAAGAGGGGGTGATGGGATAAATAGCAATCACTTCATTTAATTTGTAAGCAACACGGGCAACAGCCTCATTCCCGTCAATGGTTGCAAAGGTTTTGTTCATAATATGATTTTTGTCCCCGCCTCTAAGCTGCATTATCAGAACATGTGAATATAAGAATCAGAAATAGCCAGTACTAGAAAGTAAACGTATTATCTGCATTAAAAATTTCACGGTAGGATTTACTCCGTGTTTAAAGGATATGTTGATACCTTTAGGCTCTTAAATTAACTTTCAATCAATACTGCATCTATTAATATCTCATCCGCAATACTGCATCTATTAATATGTATTAATAATGTACTCAATGACTAAAGTCTTTGATTTAAAAGACTTTTAGATAATATATTCTTTTTTGTGGGGTACAGGGACGGGAACATTACATTACTAATCGCCGATTTCCATACCATTGACTCAAATCATCCTCAATCGCCTCAAGAATTGCGATCGCCTCAGTTATTGATTTTGCATCGGCAGTTAAAAGTGCAAACGCTCGCTCAACCCGTTGTTGATAGTCCTGTGGGCAAATAGCGAACTTATTAGCAATTGCGAGTGCCCCTTTTTCATTCAACAGGTAATCTTCATTGAGCGCAAATAAAACTTGATTCATACACGCCACACTACGGAAACAACAACCTGCTGCATAAACAATATCATTGCGGGCGATTGCCTTTTTTGCGACCAACAGCGAGAAACTTATCTCCCAGGCGAAAGTATCAATAGTTGCCTGTTTCAGCCCAACTGGATAAGGCTTTGTTTTAAGCTTCAAAGCTTCTAAAACACCATTATGGTCGTAAAGTGCGTGACAAAAAGCAATTTCTCCCATATAAATCGAGGATACAAAACCATGAGGATGTCCTGGTTGATAATCAATAGTAATTTGTCCAGCATGGCAATCATCAATGACACGATTTACCTTCACCAAATCACGATAGAGAAAATCTACACCTACACCTTGAACCTGTAGCCAACCACCACCGTTAATCCACTTTCCCCATTCGCCGATCGCAGTAATCAAATTTACGCGATGGTTATCATCAAGCTCACAGGCGAGGCGATTTAGAGCAATTAAATCAGGCGGTTTTTCTGGATTGTAATAAATCCCCAAATCCACATCTGACTTTAGGGTATGGTTGCCTCGTGCCCGTGAACCACCCAATGAGACGGCTATAATTCCCTCAATTGACTGCAAATTTGAAACAATATAGTTGATGAATTGAGGTGATTCTTTATTCATAGATTTTTGCAAATTAGGAATTAGTATTACTTGCTTGTTGTGATAGAATCTACGCCATCTGTCTTCAACTGACCATCTTCCATATAAATGATGCGATCAGCAATATCGAGGATGCGGTTATCGTGGGTAACTAGCAAAATTGTACATCCTTGTTCTTTAGCTAGCTTCTGCATTATTTCTACGACATCGCGTCCAGATTTTTTGTCGAGTGCAGCAGTAGGTTCATCTGCTAAAACAATCTTAGGATGGCTAACTAAAGCACGAGCGATCGCAACCCGTTGCTTTTGCCCTCCAGATAGTTTCTCTGGGTAATAATCTATACGATCTCCTAAACCGACAGTTTCCAAAATAGCGATCGCTTTAGCATCAATATCCTGATTTAAAAAATCCTCATGCAACTCTAAAGACATCCGCACGTTTTCTCTTGCTGTCAAAAAAGTCATCAGGTTATGAGCTTGGAAAATATAGCCAATCTGGCGACGAAGTTTAGTTAATTGCAGCTTTTTAGCGCCACGAATTTCCTCCCCTAAGATTTTGAGACTACCTTCTTGAGCAGAACGCAATCCACCCATTAAGGTTAACAAGGTGGTTTTTCCCGAACCAGAGGGGCCAGTCATAATAACAATTTCCCCTGCCTTAATCTCCAAATTAATATCGAATAATACTTGTTTGCGAAGCGCACCTTCACCAAAATAGTGGTTAAGATTACTGATAGAAATCACAGATTTTAAAACAGAAAGTGTTGAGTTGGAATTTTCTGGTAAAGATTTTTGCAACATAAGATTTTATCGGGCATCGGGTATAAGGAAATAACTCTTGTAGAGACGCGATTCATCACATCTAAAAAACATCGGCAGGGTCAGCAGCTCGTAACTTCCGCATTGCGATCGCTCCAGAAACACTACACATAATCACGGTCAAAATCCAAACCTGGATCGCCCGTTCCATTTTCATAAAAATAGGAAGCATCGTCGCAGCGTAAGTGACTTGATACAATCCAAAAGAAAGGATGAATCCAGGCAGAAAACCTAAGATAGCCAATAACAATGCTTCTTGAATTAGAACTCCTAAGAGATAATTATCGGTATATCCCATTGCTTTGAGGGTGGCATATTCTGGCAAGTGGTCAGAAACATCAGAGTAAAGGATTTGGTAGACAATCACGATGCCAACAATAAACCCAACTCCAGTACCTAAACCGAAAATAAAACCAATGCCAGTACCTTGTTCCCAGTAAGTTCTCTCCACTTTGGCAAACTCTTCTGGAGTCAGGACTCTGACATCTTTAGGTAGTCCATTGACAAGTTGCGATCGCACTTTTTCTGTATCGGCATCTGGTTTAAGCGTAATCAATCCAACTTCGATGCGATCGGGTTGACGCTGTGGAAATAGCTGAAGAAAGGTCGAATCACTAGTGATCACATTACCATCGGCAGCAAAGGAAGCACCATCAGTAAACAAGCCCTTAACAAAAACCGCTTTACTATTCAGTTCCGTGTCAAATTTGCCTGTTTTCTTAAAAATATCGCCAACTGCCCCGTATTCTGGACGACCTGCCTGATCGAACAGAACTTGATACAACTGTTTAAGGTGATGCTGATTTTGTTTAATTTCAGGTGATTTGAAGGGTGATTGTGCCGGATCGACACCCCAAACCAAAATGGCACGCTCAAGACGTGTTTCAGGATTTCGCCACTGTCCAGTACTGATGTAGACAGAATTAACTGACTGAACACCTTCATAACCTAATGTTTGATATAGTCGCTCTCTGGAAAAGTTTTTTACAGAAAACAAAGTTTGAAATTGGGGACTAATTAAAACCAAATCTGCCTGTAAATTGCGATGAGGTTTCACAGCAGCATCAAAAAGCGCACTTTCAAATCCCAACTGGATAAACATCAGCATATCGGCAAAGGTAATACCTGCGACTGCAACAGCCAGACGAGTTTTTTCTTTCATTAACTGCCGCCATGCTAGCGGCGTTTTGCGAAATAGTTTAGAAAACATATAAAAAAAAACCTTTAATAACCCAGTGTTTCAGCTTGCTGTTCAAGTTGGCGCTCTCGCATCAAAAGAAATAAGGGAAGACCTAAAGAAACACCAACTAAAAGATTACAGATAACGTAAACCCAGAGATTTTGCATTTTCAAACGTGTTCCTTCCCAAAATACCAATGTCCACAAGACTAGCGATGAAACAATAACATCCATGCCAAAGAAACCAGAAATTTTGTTAGCAAAGAGTTGTTAAAAAAAGAGCTTTATATCAAGACCATGCTCTAAGATAAATGGAACAAACTGGGAGTAAGGTAGAACGAAGCCAAGTACACAAAGCAGAAGATATATGACTTTAACCATGATTGAATTCACGTTATAAAAAATGATGAAATACACGAGATAGCCAACAACAACTCTATATTTCAATTGCTGTCTGTACCTGTAAGTTCGTGAAACCTGCAACTCGTTTGCTGTCTTCAGGATTGAGGCGAATTTTCACCTCAACTACTCGGCTATCAAGGTTTTCCCCTGGCTGGTTGCTGAAAACGTTTTGTCTATTCACCTGCAAACCAATTTGGGCAACGGTTCCTCGCAGTTCACCGACAAATGCCTGACTGCTAATTACTGCCTGTTGCCCTAGTTTCAGTTTACCGATGTCGGTTTGATAAACTTCTGCCACTGCCATCATCTGGTTTGTTTGCGCTAAGTCTGCAATCCCAGAATCACTAATTTTTTCTCCGACTCGCGTATGAATTTTGATGATTTGTCCTGCCATCGGTGCTTTGATGTAAGCACCCGCCAATTCGGTTTGGGCATGTTTGAGTGTGGCGATCGCATTTTCAACTTCTGTCTTGGCTGCGGCAACATCTACAGGTCGGACTTCTGCAATACTGTTAAGTGTGGCTTTGGCTTCATTAACTTGCTTACTACCAGTGGCGTTAGTACGGGCGAGTGCTGCTTTTGCTTCGGCAAGTTGTTTGCTAGCAGTGGTGTTAATCCGGTTGAGAACTGCTTTGGCTTCGTCTACTTGCTGTTTGGCGGTTTCTACAGTCAAACCTTTGCTATCGTACAAAGAATTAGAAACTGCACCTTGAGAATAGAGCTGCTGATAACGTTGATATTCGGCTTCGGCATTTTTGAGTTCTGCCTCTAGCTTCTTAATGGTTGCCTCTTGCGCTATTCTGTCGCCTTCCCACTGTGCCTCTATGCGGAATATGGCTTCTTGTTGCGCTGTTCTGTCTCCTTGGGATTGGGCCTGGAGACGTTCAACGCTTGCCTGCTGGGCCTGAATTTCTCCTGCTTTTGCTCCTGCTTGCACTTGAGCGAGTTTAGCTTGAGCAACTCTGACTTGTTGTTGGGCTTGTAGTACAGCAGTTTGCAAGCGATCGCGAGCATCTAAAATTGCTACCACTTGTCCAGCTTTAACGCGATCGCCTTCGTTGACTAGAATTTTGGCAATGCGATCGCCATCCAATGCTAAAGGTGCAAACAAGCTAATTACCTCTGCTTCCGGTTCTAGCCGTCCTAATGCAGCTACTTTTTGAATGTTGGGCGTGGTTTCAACAGGCTCAGATTTCTCGGTTTGACCAACTGATCCAAACTGAGAAATCCCATAAGCAACAATTCCACCTGTAATAGCAGTAGCTGCAATTACTAATGTAATTAACCCTTTTTTAGAAGCTTTTTCCGACAGCTTTTGAACCATGTTTTTTACTCTCCTAAGAATTTATTTTATCTATATCAAATGAGTTGATTTATTTTCAAAAAATCAATATCAATTTATTATCTATATAGCAGATTACAACAATCATAAGATACATAGCCTAACTCTCAAAACGTCATACAACGTCCGTTTAAACTTTTATTTCTGCTGGATGTTGTGGCAAATATGCTATTAGCATTTTGCTTAACAACGCACATTGTTCAATAAAATCAATTGTTTCATTACCCCATAACTTCTCTAGAATTAAACCATCTAAAAAGCTCAAAACAAAAGAAGCCAATACTGAATCTTGAATACCCAATAAATCGCAAATCGCCTCTTGATAACGTTGATTAGTCCGCTTAAAAATGCTATTTTTTAACATTTCTTTAGAATCTTTATGTTGGCAAAAATCAATCCAAATGTAAGTCCATTTAATGAAGTAATCTTCGTTTTTCACTAAATATCTTCCTAATGCTTCCATTGATTCTTGTAGCGTTTGCGCTCCTTCTAGTTCAGCTAATGCTGTACTTAAGTCTTGCTCACAAATCTCCTCGGCCAATTGCTCAAATAGAGCTTGCTTGCTAGGAAAATAGTGGTACAACGTACCAGTAGAAACCCCTAATCCCTCGGCAATTTGGCGCATAGTGATGGAACCATAGCCTTTTTGGGCAAATAAATCAAAGCACTTGTCGAGCAGTTCTTTACGGTATTGCTCATGGTCAACAATCTTAGGCATGATTCAGCTTATTTATATCGAATGCTCGTTATATATTAATGTAACATCTTTATTGCTGATATATAAAAGCATAGTTGATTTCAATTAAATAGATGAGTGTGGGAGTCATAACTAAACAAACAAAAGTATAAAAACTTATTTTATAATAGAATAATCTATGTGTTTTTAGCTAAGTACAATATATGCCTTATCGGAGAAAGTTTTTAACAAGAGCAGGATATACTACTCTTTCTGCGCTATTAACTATGGGGTTTTTACAAAAAGATAAGCAAAAAGAAGAATATAGTGCAAAAGAACTAGTACTCAATTATACAGCTAAAAGCTACCCCCTTCGGGAATTAGCTGCTGCAAAAGGAAAACGTTATGGCGCAGCAATTTCTAGTGATATTTTGCTAAAAGATAAGGATTACGCTAACCTGATTGCTCGTGAATGTTCGATTGTGACACCGAATGGTGAATTAAAATGGGACGCCACTGAACCACAGCCAGGACAATTTACCTTTGAATCAGCAGATGCGATCGCTGATTTCTGCCAAAAACATAATATAGACATGCATGGGCATACCCTTTTCTGGCACATGGGAAAACCAGACTGGGCAACATACCCCCCCACTCTTAAAATGATCGAACGACATGTTAAGGGAGTCATGGGGCATTATCGCAATAGCAAGGTTTTAAAGTCTTGGGATATTGCCAATGAAATTATCGCTGATAATGAGCAGGATACTGATAACCCCACCTACGGTTTGCGTAAAGGAGTAAAACCAGAATTAATTAGAGACTTATTTTTAATTGCTGCATCAGTTGATAACAGCAAAAAATTTTACCTAAACGATTTCGGCATCGAAGGTGCTACATGGAAATCAGACCGCTTCTTAAAAATGGTCGAATATTTAAAGAATAGTGGCGTTAAAATTGACGGGGCAGGTATCCAATCGCATCTATGGTTTTCTACTGCATATAGTTTTGACGAAAAAGGATTTAAGTCCGTTTTAAAACGGCTTAATGATCTTGAAGTTAAACCAATAATTACAGAATTAGATATTATTATTGATGCCCCACTACCCGATAGTATCAAAAAGCTAGACCAGATGGTAGCTGACAGTTACAAACGATATCTTGACCTCTGCTTTGCGGCTAAAGTTGATACTGTAATTACATGGGGGCTTACCGACCGTCATAGCTGGATACGTAATCCCGATTGGATGCCAAGAAGAACTTTTAGGGACAATCCAAATCTCTGGAAATTTCTGCGTCCGCTTCCCTTCGATGAAAACTTGCAACCTAAATCTGCACGCAATGCTATTGCCCAAGCTTTTGAGCAAGCAACTTAGGCTTACTCCACCCAGACGTAAATAGTAGACATATAGGACTAATGTTTGATTTCTGAAAAAGCTCAGTACAAATTAAAAGCCTAATTCCCTATTCCCTACTCCCTACTCCCCACTCCCCGCCCACGGAGATAATTTCAAAAATCAAATACGATTCCTATAGGAGTGAAAATGAATGTAGAGACATTGCCATGCAAGGTCTCTACAAGGGATTCAGGTAACGCATAATAATTTCTAGAGATGTCTAGTGCATTTAACTATTATTTCAAGCGAAGTATCTGGCGAGATACTTCGCTATTTACTAACACGAGATTTGAATCAGTCGTACTCACTAATTAATGGATCAATCATGCTAGGAACTTAGGAAATTTTGTACTGAGAAATACCAGGATTCTATTCTTTTTTTGTTGACTAGGCATACTCAAAATTTCTTGTAAAAATAATGTGGCTAGAAACCAAGGCTCAAGTAAATAACGTCTCCAAAGTCTTTTAGGTTCAGACAATAAGCGATACAACCATTCCAAGCCCATCTTTCCCATCCAGCGAGGAGGAGTAGGTATTGCTCCTGCTACATAGTCAATACAGGCTCCACTAGTCAAAATAGTATTAGTATGAATATGTTCAAGATTTTCATAAATCCAACGTTCTTGGCGTGGCATACCCATCCCCACCATCAATACATGAGGTTTGTAAGCATTAATTGCAGCCAGAGTAGCAAGATTTTCTTGACTATCTTTATTCATGTCAATATAGCCATGAGCGCAAGCAATCTGTAACCCAGGAAATCTGCGGCACAAAATACTTGCTCCTTTTTCAGCGACTCCCGGCTTTGAACCTAAATAAAATACACGCCAACCTTTCTCAGCTGCTTCCGCCATCAAAGGCCATACCCAGTCAGCATAGGTTACTCTTTGTTCTCGTTTCATAGGAAAACCTAATAGCTTTCCAATAAACAATAAAGGCATACCATCAATATGCGTATATTTTGCCTTAGCATAAAAAGCTTGCATTTTTGGATCATTATGGAAGAGATAAAGACTATGCATATTGTGATTAGCAATAATCCATTTTTTGTTATTCTCAATAGATTCTTCAATCAACAAATTTAACTCTGGGATAGAGAGTGCATCTACTTGAACACCAAGAAGTTTATAAGAAAATCGATTTTTCATGATTTAATTTTTATTTTGGAGGTATGAAAGGTTAGCTCACAACCAAGGTGAGATTTAAAAACTAGTTTTTAGTAGATTTACAAAATAAATATACTAATGATTCTTAGCTAAATATGTTTGATCAAGAAAGCTAAGAAGGACTGTAATTAAGGAGAATTTGTGCGATATTCTGCGCTCTTGCACTCCAAGAATATTTTTCTGTAATTAAGGTATATGCACTATCTACAAGTGATTGATATATATCAATATTTAAAGCTGCATCCAGCACTGTATTAGCAACCTCTTCAGTAGAATATCCTGTTACTAAAAGATGTTCTAAGTGGCGAAATTCTTCTAAGCCTCGCAAGCCTTCTGGTGTTGATACAACTAACTTTCTACTTGCGAAATAATCTAATGCTTTATTGCGAGCGCCACCTGCTACTGCTTGTTTTGAGAATGGCAATAAAGCAATATCTGCATATTTAACATGATTAACAAAGGCCTCCCTTTTAGGTAAAAAACCTAAAAAACTAATATTAGAAGGTATTGGTTTTGAAATATCATTGCTATCTCTACCAATAACAACAAAGTGTAGTTTTTGTTGATGGTCTTCAAGATATTTAGCAACCTCAACAGTCATTAATACAGACATATCATTGCTTGGAAATTGAAATGTCTTAGGAGCAATAAGAAGCACTATTTTTGCTGGTCTGAATGCTTGATAGGGGTCTGCATCCAAAAATAATTCAGTATTCAATAAGTCTTCAGTTACACCGTTCCCAATACTATAAATCTGCTGTGGAGTTCTCCCATACCACTGAGAAATTAATTTAGGGATTGCATCACCTGCGGCAATAATTGGAATACTAGAGAATATCAAAATTCCCTGAGCAATGTATGTCTTGATACATTGTACAAATTCTTTGAAAGGATTGGCAACTGAAAACAAACGCATCCAGTACTCGTATGCTGAGAATGTATGAAAATCTAATACAAGACAAGGCTTATAGCCTTTTTTAAGTTTCAGCGAAATTAAAGCAGCTAATCCAGGTAATGTTTCTTGAGCATAAATAATATCTGGACAAAACTCATCAATGCACTTTTCTATAGCTTGAATATATGACTTCAGATTTCTTGACCCAATTGAAATAGAAGGTGCATATTTAACAGATGAACAGTCTAATCCTATTTGAAAAACATCAAAATATTTCGTCAAATATTGTCCTAGATAAAAAGGTCTAGTAAAAGCACCAAATGGTTGACCCGAATCGAGTGTTGAGACAATTAGTAAGCGTTTACCCATAATGATATTGCTGATTATTCTAATATTTAATAAGTGGTGGGAGTTTCATTTCACAGCAAGATAGGCAGCAGGTTTTATGTCCTTATCTGCGGAACGTTAGGCTGAGGAACCGTCGGTATTAAATTCCCATTAAAAAACGTAGTTGCAAAAGCGTTGCTGGTGGGCAAAGCCCATTGCGAATTGGTTTAATAACTTTATCTTTGAAGCGAAATTCGTCAATTCATTGAGATGATTATGAACTATGCAAATCTTCTTGCAGAAGAACTTGAGTGCAAGTATGAAGCTTATGAGTTAGTTTGGTTAATATCCTCAGAAAATGTGGGAGAAGTTGCCAAACTCTTGTAACCAATAATTGCTCTGATATAGGGTAAAAACCAGTAAAATACCCAGAATGATCCACAATGTCTGCTACAAAATATAGTCCAAGATTTCAATGGAAATGCTTTAATTTGTAACACCTTTTTCAAGCGCTCTAATATAGTTAAGTTGGTATCTACCCAACTATTTCGGATAGAATTTTTAGTACAAGTACCAAAATATCCAGGAGCTATCCATATTTGACAACCCAATTTACCTGCTCTGAGAGCATAATCTAAATCTCCAAAGGTGTGAACAAAAGCTGTATCAACATTACCAACTTTTGCGACAACAGTTTTAGGGATTAACACACAGTTACCATACATAGCATCGCATTTTTGGATAACTGAACTTGGTTTTAAAAATTCAAACTTATTAGAATACCATTTTTTAGATTTTACTGCTCCTCCATACGTCGCTCTTCCTGTTATTGGGTCTTTAGTTGAACCAACTACAATTGAGTCTAAATAACCTTGTTCAGTCAAATTTTGATGAGTCTGTAATAATCTATTAACAGCATTAGCTTCCAGAAATGTGTCATCATTCAACCACAGATAATAATCATATTGATTTTTTATCGCCTCACTAAAGGCAAGATGCATTCCTCCTACCCAGAATAAATTGCCATTACCCTGAAGAATGTGTACCTCTGGATATTTTGCTTTAATAGCTTGTGCAGTGCCATCAGAGCTACCATCATCAGTTAAATAAACATCACAATCATTTGTTTGCTCATATAAAGCACGTAGACAGGCAAGAGTTGTATTACGCCTGTTGTGGCAGGTCATAACTACAGCTAATTTTGCTTTTTTCATGTCATTACCTCATCCAATTTTATGAAAATATTTAACGCGAATCGTAAACTTATGCGTAAGTTTCAGATAGTTTTATTTATCTTCTAAGCAAAAAAGCTTATTTTCAGTTTTTCCCATTAGCTTTAAAGTTTGGCCATCTTTTCTATCCAGCCACTCAGATTAATATCTAAATTAAAGCTTTGTAATTTTTGTTCCATTCTTCTGACTACCAACATATATCGATGCAAAACTGATACACGAGGCATATTAAGCCTAATAACCTGTTGACACAACCATTGATATTTATTTGAATTGTTATTAAGCTTTTTCAATTTTTTGATTTGTGCATTCCAATCGCTGTAAAAGAATAAGTTGAAATAATGGATCGATGTAATATCATCCCAATCTTTAATTTGTAGTTCTTTTGACAAACGGTTATGTAAAGGTAATGGATAACTATAATTAGGAGGAAGATGTTCGACTGTTTCTTCTAAAGCACATAAAGTTACAGACAAAACAGACTGCTCAACAAAGTAAATACCCTGAGGAGGAGTAATATCCAGCCGCATTACTTTTTCAAAATTCTTTTTCCAAGCTGTAAATATACCTGCACTTCTTCTAACAACAATTAAACCAGAATTCCAATAGGCTCTGATTCTTTTATTACCAATTGGTGTCTCAACAAATACCTCACGCTTTACCTCTAGAATTTCATATAGTTTTTGCCAGTACCATTCTTGAGGATCTTGTAGTCCTGTAGAACCAATCCCTTGACCATACTCAGGGCGCATTCTTACGTTACAATTTTCTGGCAATAAAAATTTTTTTGGTTCACAGAAAAAGCATTTATCACTGTCTAAAAAAACTAATATTTCTGCATCAATATTTTGTTCTGCATAGGCACAAACTAAAGGTTTATTAGCTAAATAATATTCATGAAACTCTTGATTTATAGGAAACTGTTGATGAATCACCTGCAACCTTTCAAAGGCCTGTTGGGTTTGCTTTGATATAGGTTCACCTACTCTAGGATGAAAACTATATATAGGTGTACTTTTTAATTCGCCGCAGAAGTTACGGATACTTTCTGCAAGCATCAAAGATTGAGCTTCTAAACGACCAGGCTCTGTACAAATTATAAAAGCTATAGGTATTGGCATACTATGAAGTATTTGTTTACTAAGTTAATTTCTGAATGAAGATTTATTTGCACTCATTAATATTTCTTGAAACAAAGCTGAATAACGAAGTGCTTGAAGTTCCAGAGTGAATTCTTGTCGCGCTTTTTCACGAGCATAAAATGACAGCTTTTGTAGCCTCTGTTCATCTTCAAGCACCCAGGTAATTCCTTTGGCAAAATCTTCAACTTCATAAGGTTTAGCTAAATAGCCGTTTTGCTGATGATCAACAATATCTTTTAAACCAGTAGAATTAAATGCCACAACTGGAGTGCCACAACTGAATGATTCAGAAGCTGCCTGCCCAAAAGATTCTTGAAGAGACGGTACAAGCATCACATCAGCAGCTGAGTAAACAGTTGCTAAAGATATATCATCATGTAAGTGTCCTAAATAGTGTGTTTTGCAGCCTAAATCAGGTGGATTTTGAGGTTGAGATGCGCCAAAAACTACTACTTCTACGTTATCCTTCCAGCCAGATTTACTCAATTCTTGTAGAGCTGGCTGTAATAAATGAAATCCTTTATTTCTATCACTTGTTGCTTCTATCGCTCCAAAGAGAATTAGCTTCTTATCTTGAGGTAACCTAAGTATTTCTCGTGCAAAATGTTTATTAATAGGTCGATATTTTTGAATATCTAGCCCGTGGGGAATTACCTCGATTCGCACATCTTGGAATAAAGAACTGGAATGAGCGCACTGTGCTAACCAAGAGCTTGGTGAAACCAGAGTTAAATTAAGATTTTTCCAGGCTTTTACTTTGCGCTGCCATGCCCAACGGGATAAATCCCATTCATTACCACTGTTGAGTTGAGGACAAGCTCCACAGGATACTTTGTAGCGATCGCATTCTCCAGTAACGTGACACCCTCCAGTAAACCCCCACATATCATGGAGAGTCCAAACTAGAGGACGCTTCAGTTTAGGGAATGTCTCTATTTGCATAAAAGCTGCGCTAATCCAATGTAAATTTATTATGTCTGGATTAATCTGAGCAATTTTAGGAATAATTCTATCTGGCAACCATTGAATGAAAAATGGAGTATTTTTCTTTTGACGATAAACCTTTAACGGTAGACTTTCAAATGTCAACTTTGCTTTAGCAATGCCTTGAAATAATCTGTTTTTAGGTGCAATTACTGTTTTATCATTACTAGATTTTTCCTGAACTAGCATTTGTGATTGTAGTCCTATATCTTGCAAACCTGTGTGCAGACGATATGCAGCTCTTGCTGCACCCCCATCGATATCATGGGTACTAAGATGTAAAACTTTCATTTTTATTAGCTTCGTAATTACTAAAATTATTTCTGACTGCTATAAAAGCTATCCATATAGCTCTGATAATAATTTCGCTGATAATCAAGAGTCAAAGAGAACGAAGTTGTAATATACATCAACCAATTCCAACTGGGAGTTAATAATCTTGCTTCAGAAAAATTAATGATGACTATGAGAATTAGCATCTGCATTGGCCAATAATCTTCCGGTTTTTTAGCTACATAAATAATTCGAGTCATAGCCATCACAAAAAAGCGGATAAACCCGGCGATAAAAGTCAAAAAACCTAATAATCCTAATTCTAATAAGAGTTCTAAAAAGCCGTTGTGAGCATTACTTGCCCATTCATAAGTAGCTCTCAGATTAGATGCAGCATTACTAGTCCAAAATGCAGAGTATCCATAACCTAGCCAAGGTCTTTCCAAAATTTTAGATATCACTAGCTCCCAGAGATCAGAGCGTCCATTGAAGGTAAGGTCTTTACCAGAAGTACCAACTAGAGTTTCGGCGTTATTGACAAGCAATGTCGAAAAGATAATCAATAACATTAAAGCAGAAGTAATCATAATAACTTGTAATTTATAATTAGTTTTTTTAAAAAATTTGTAAAAAGGTAAAAGCAATATCATTGTTAATAAGATGGCTAAAGATGTTGTTGAACGTGAGAGGATAATTAGACATATAGATATCCCACATAATGACCACATCAACCAGCGATATCGATGGCTACTAAGAGCAAGGTGTAAAAAAACTCCTGCACTCCAAGCCATCATGTATCCTAATTCATTTTTATGACCATAAATTCCGCTCCACATATTTAGTAACTCAGGTGATTTGTGACTATATTCTGGTAAGAATGCAGAAAACAGCATAGATAATAGTGCAGCTGTACCAAGTGCCCAAGCTATTAACCTCATTTGTTCCCTTAGGGAATAACGCATTGCTAAATAGACTGCAAGAAAATATATTCGGATTAAACCTCTCATATAAGTAAGACTAGAACTTAAGTCTTCTGACCACAAAAGAGAAAATATAATTATTGCAAGTAAAAAAAACTGTAATGGGCTTTTAGTAGCTACATACAAAAAACCTTTCCAGTATAAAAGTAGGAAATAAAATAGAATTAAATATGAAACTATATTGAAAATAGTATCTAGCTTGTCACCACCAAGGGTAGATATAGAAATTTCTTGTGCAGGGTGTATTGTTAATGCCCCTACAACAATGAGTAATAAGAAAATAGTTAATATTCTTTCTGTTGGTTTTACTTTAATTTCTAACATTTGTTTTGTTTATAAGGTTGCTAAATTTACCTCTATGTCTTTAAAATTGAGTAATTTATTTTCTTTTTAAATTCTTCTTTAAAAATATCCAGTACAGTGGCTCTATAAACTGTTTTTTGGGTAAAATTATCTGCCTCTACATTTCTCACGATAAATGGTGGATGCTTTAAAGGAAATTCCATTGCTTGCATCGACATATTGATGAATGAAAATTCTTGGTTGGAAGTGAAATGAGTTGCATCTGCACCAGTACCAATATTAGAAACTAAATTAACATTCGGAATAATACTTAAGCTGCCCTGCATCCAGCAAGCAAACGTCCATTGATAATCCCACGTTATATCTGTAGGATTGTTATAAACAGATTGAAATATTCGTCGCCAATAATTTATTGCTTTCTGATCTGCAAGAATGTCATGTAAAATATTTTCTGCTTGTACCTCTTTCCAGAGTTTGATGGTTAAATCATAATGTTGCCAAGCACGTCTCCAACTTGCCCAACCCCAGCAGTGACTGTAACGAGAAAAATAGTAACTGTAGTTTGTGCGTTTTCGTCCAAATTGAAGATTTTGAGCAGAGATTGTGGCAACTCTGGTATCGTTTCTATATTTTTCTAGCAGTTCTTCGCTATATCTGAAAAAAGTTGGGTGAGGAATACAATCATCTTCTAAAATAATTGTCTCTTCAACATTATTAAATACCCAATCTAAACCACTAGATACTCGTTTTGCACAACCTAAGTTGATATCAGAATAATTTTTGATAACTTCACAGTCCCAATCAACCCTATCAATAATTGCCCGAGTTGCTTCACACTTTTCTGCCTCACCTTCACGATCTGTGCGGGCACCATCTGCAATTACAAAAAGTTTTGTTGGTTTGGCTTGGCGAATAGCTTCAAAAACTTTCTCTGTTGTTTGTGGTCGTTTAAAAATAATAAAAGTTACTGGTGTTTGCATTTTTGATTGATTTAGCTAATATTTGAGAAAGATGAAAGTTAGATAATAATGATTAGTTTTTATAAAAAAGAATAAGCGATCGCATCTGAATCTTGAATATTTTTTCTGTTCTTTTGTCAAACGCATTGCATAGAAAAGCAGCAGCAGCTTGAGATATTATTGTTGCGATCGCAGCTCCAAAACCTGCATATTTAGGAATAAGTAATAAATTAAGAATGATATTAAGTATGGCTCCAAATAAAGTCTTACCTAAAGAAACGTGATTTAAACCTTCAGCAATAAACCAGGGTGATGTTGCAAGACCCATAAATACAAATAAAGAAGTCCAAATATGGATTGCTAGTATTGGCCCTGCTTCCGCATATCCACTTCCAAACATCACCATAATTATCTTGTCGGATAGGAATGTCATTGGCAGAGCAATTGTAATAGATATACAGGTAAGGAGGCGAAGTAATTGTCCTATTCGCTGATAATAAAGTCTTTCTGATTTTTCTTTAGCCGCATAAATCGAAGGAGCAACCGAAGAAACAATAGCCGCCGGAATAAAATACCAAATTTCCGAAATACGTACAGCAGCAGAATAAATTCCAACCTCATTATTTCCGGTCATTTGACCTAACATTACCTGATCTATTTTCATAAAAATCATGATAGCGAACCCCGAAAAAATCAGAGGTAAGCTTTCTCTTAATAGAGTTTTGGCAGTAGAAAAACTCCAACGCCATAACAATAGTGAAGATACTTTGACTTGGTAAACAATCAGCAAACCAATTGCACTCATTACAAATTCTGCTAATGTTACCCAAGCAAAAGCTAACAATGGGGCTTTTGTTAAAATCAGTGCTATTTTAATGAGACTATTTAGCAGAAAGGCTATATTCTTTGCAATCACGGTGTATTTCGACTGAACCTGTGATTGAAACCATAGTTCAATAGTATCAGCTGCTCTAAAAATTCCTGCCATTGCTAAAATTGCAACTAGCCATATCTTCAGCGCTTCATGCTCACCTAAGAAAAACATGCCGCCAACTGCCAATAAAACAGAAGCAATTCCACCCAGTAATTTTAGCCAGAAAGTGGTTCCTAAAATTTCTTCTTTGTTTGATGATTGGCGAACAATATGACGAACCACTACATCGTCTAGTCCTAGAGTAAAAACCGGACTAAATAAACTAACAAAGGCTAAAACATAGTTAAATAGACCATACTGTTGTACTCCTAAATAGCGTGCTATCCATACTCCTACAACCAAGCTTGCACCCATACGGAGAATGCGGTCAGCAAACAACCAACCTGTATTGGTAATAATTGCACGCAAACTAGAACTAGATTTAAATTGTGATAAGCTTTGAAGCCTAAATTTACTTAACATTGCCTTTTAATTTAACTATGTGAGACTCTTTATCAATTTTCATAATACAAACTTTGTTAGCTTCTTAAATTATTCAAAATAGCTTAAGTCAAGCCATTGTTTTATATAATTACTAGTTGCTAATTTTTAATTTACCAGACATTAAAATTCTGATAAAGTAGTTGAATAACAAAACAATACCCTTGATTTTCCAATACAAGTTATGTTCAAACAAAAAAATTATTTTTAGATATGAAATAAAATCTTGAAATTTTGGACATGGGATTGTTTTTAGCTCATTGATAGACGTGAAAGCTAATAATAAAGGTAAACTTAAGTTATTTTTTTTAAGAATGTAATTAAATAAGGAATTGCGTTTCCAAAATCTTTTATATTCATAGTTCTTATCTATATGTAAAAATTTATTGTTGTGATATTGATTATTCTGATGTATTCTATACATCACTAAAGGTTTAGACATATAAAACTTTTTAGCCCCTACCAAGGATGCTCCCCATACCAGACAGTCATCAGACCTCACACGCCAATCTTCTATATTCGGGATAGGTAAAATTTTTCTGATTATTTCTCTACGTATTGATAATGTTGAAGTTATAGAGCCAATCCATTCACCATTGCATAAAGTTCTGATTACTGAATAACCCAAATCTAAATCAACTGTATCAGTTTGAAATATTCCTTCCACTGCTCCAAACTTCTTGTATGCACAAAATATAAAATCACATTCAGTACGTCTACTATAAAATTTTAGTGCGTTTTCTAAATATTGAGGTTCATAAATATCATCAGCATCTAAAAAAAATAGAATCTCTCCGGTAGCAGCTAAAAAACCTTCATTAAAGGATGATAATTGCCCTTGATTTATTTTTTTAAAGATACATTTAATATTGTCTAATTGAGCAAATTTAGCGATGACTTCCACAGAATTATCTGTAGATGCGTCATCAACAATAATAATTTCATCAAATTTTACCGTTTGGTTTAAAGCACTATCAATTGCCTCTGAAACGAATTCAGCATAATTGTAGTTATTAATTAAACAAGATGTTCTAATTTTATCCATGTAAAAATACCTCCATCATCATGAATAAGATAGGTTAATTTACTTGCAGCAACTTTCAGTTTTGCAATTTGTTCGATTAACGCTCTTTGGAAAATTTTGTTAAGCTGCTAGATACTAAATCTTGTTGAATTTGTTGTTTTTTGTTGTCATAAAAATAATTATTAGGTTCATTTTTGGTATTCACACCATTGATGACTATCCCTAACACCTTCTGACCTGACTGAGTTAAAAACTCTTTAGCTGAATTCGCACTGTTCAAGTCAACTACTCCAGGACGAACGACTAATAAGATTCCGTCAGTGAGGGTACTTAAAACAGCAGCATCTGCTATTCCTGATAAAGGAGGAGTATCAAAAATTACAAAATCATAATCTAGGTCAAAGTTACTAATTAATGCTGCCATGCGTTGAGAATCTAGCATAGCTACTGGATTAGGAGGCAAAATGCCAGAAGTAAGAACCTCAAGATTAGGCATTACTTCTTGTATTGCTACATCTAAAGAAACTTGACCAGCTATAGCATTACTTAGCCCTGTTACATTTGTTAGCCCCCAGATATGATGCTGCATGGGATTACGCATATCTGCATCCACCAACAAGACTCGCCGCCCTGCCTGAGCCATTGTCACAGCTAAATTTGCAGATACGTCAGACTTTCCTTCTTTGGCAACGGAACTTGTGATTACAATGCTTTTTAGCGGTTTATCAGAACAGAGAAACTTCAAGTTCACTTGTAGTACTTGGTATGCATTACCAAGAGGGAAGTAAGGAATATCTCTGCCAATGATTTTAGGAATAGCTCTATCGAGTCCTGCTATAGAAGGATTATCTTTACCATTTCTACTTTGTGTCGGAATTACTCCCAAAACACTGTATTTCATTACTTCTTTGGCTTCTTTGACAGTCTTCACCGAGCGGTCTACTAAGTCTAAACCAAAGGCAACAATGATACCTAAGAAAAGACCAATTCCTCCTCCACCAACTATAAACAGCATTTTGCGAGGCCCTTCTGCTTTCTCGGGGATTAAAGCATAGGAAATCACACGAGCATTAGGAATCTTTTGGTTCTGTGCAATATCAATTTCTTGGCGTTTCTTTAAGAGTGTTTCGTAAGTCGTTTGAGCTGCTTGTAGCTTCCGTTCTAGCTCTCGTTGAGTCTGTTCTAGCTTTGGCAAATTATTTGCTCGTTTGATATAAGCCTCTTGCTGTCGCACAAGTGTGGCAATTTGTCTTTCTAGACCGACACGTTCTGCCTGAGCACGAGTAATATCTGCTATTAGGCTTTGGCGCAGTTGTCCAACCTGTAAACTTCCCTGTGTTATCTGCGCTGTACCAGCGAATTGTCCTATTCGCTCTTTTAGCAAGCTTTGAAGAGCTACGACTTTTTCTTGTAAGTTAATAATTATAGGGTGTTCAGGTGAAAAACGTGTACGTTCTAGCGCTAATTGACTTTCTGTTTCTTGGAGTTGAGCAAGCACTTTCTGAACTCCAGGTGCTTGAGTTAATTCAGATGCGATTACACCTTGCTGTGGGTCTATCTTAGCTTCACTGCGTAACTGTTCTAAACGACCTTTAACATCATCTAATTGAGCTAAAGCTTGAGAAATTTGGTTTCCTAATTTGGAAATCGTATCAACTGCTGCGTTTGCTTCTTGTCCTAAGACAACAACTTTATTCTTTTCTTTAAATAACCGGAGTTTTGATTCGGCTCTTCTGACAATTTCTTCAGCTTTTGGTACTTCCGTTACGAGAACTTCTTTGGCTATCAGTGCTTCATTCTGATTAGCTTTGATATTTAGCTCGATATAACTGTCGATAACTTTATTGACGATTTTGGCAGCTAGTTCAGGATTGCCACCTTTATAAGAGATTTGTACAACATCAGTGCCTTTGATTCCTTCTATCTTTAGTTGTTTTGCTAGGTCGGGAATTGAGAGCAGTTTGCCTTTGCTATCTTTGAGGTTGAGGGAATTAATTGTTTTCTCAATCACTGGATTTGAGCCAATAACTCTCACCTGAGTTTCCAGAGGATTGTCGTTGACATTCAACGCTTCCAAGCGTCCTATGTCTTCTGATAACCCTGTGAGTGAGGAAGAGCGATTGGTCTTAATCATCAAACTTCCTTCTGCTTTGTATGAAGGTTTTAGTGAAAATGCATACAAGCATCCAAGGGTAACAGCTATGCCGAAAATACCAATTAGAGGTAGCCAACGCCTTTGAATAACTTCTAAGTATTTCTGAATATTTACTTCTTCAACCTGTGGTAAAGATTGCATTGTCATAATATATACAAATTTTATAAATAAGTTGATTACTTGTAGGAGATATTTCTCAGTCTTTTACCGATACTAGTACTGGAGTCTACTTTGGTATGGTAATATCTGCGTTAATTATCAGCTAATACCTTTTTATTGAGGTTGCTTAAGAGCTGAAGTAAATTAGTAAACATCTTTGACTAGCAGTAAGTGGTTTCCACTTCTGCACAAAAGGGTAAATAGTACATAATTTTGATTATTTGTAATTACGAACTCACTTTCATTACAATTCGAACTCCTTTCCAGAAATATGCAAGTATCAAGTTGATTGAGAAACCTAGAGTAAAAAAACTAATTACCGATTTAACTTAACATTGTGTTACTGCTGATGAAAGTATTAATCATCTAGTAATCAACATCATATTCTGTAAAAACACTGGTTTGGAGAACTTTACAAAATTTTCATACAAATGCTAGTATATTAGCTACCTTTTTGCTGATTCTGAAAAGACAAAAAAATAATTGCTTCAGAGTAAAAAATAAAATAACTGTGCCAACCTACAAGCAATGGAACGACTTTATCAATTATCAGTTACCAGTTTTAATCGAAGGGTTTAAATCCTCAACCATACGCCTATTAACTGTTTAGTATTAATTGTTCACTGTTTTAAAGGTAGGCTTCAGATAGTGATAAGAGATGCCTAGAAAGACTAGATGGATATTTACCTGATCTGCTGCTTAAAAGTTCTGAACAATAATTAGTTTTTGCTTAGAATAATGGTCAATCTTGAGAACGATACAGGACTGACATAATAAAATTGTGTGATTTGAGTATTAAACTTGTAAAGACTCACAACCAATTTAATTTGCCTACACTGGTGAAATACTTCTTAATATGTGGAAATGACAGCACATTGTCCGCTCTTAAGTTTATATCCCGTATTTTAGGTTTAGTCAAAACTTGCGATCGCCTTGTTTGTATTCTGCAATAGACACAAAATACTCCTTCCAAGGTTTATTTAATAATATATTGTCTTACCTCTGTAACTATATAGTAACACGCGTAAGAGATAAATGGCTAGTAACTAAGGTTTGCAGAATAAAACCGAACTATATGAAGAAAGATAAACTCCGGTACAATCGTTTTCATTGATGCTTTATGCCAAGAACAAAGTTTTACGCTGACTTACTTATTAATACGGCTAAAAGAATATAAGTTAGTAGAGTTGCAGCAGAAAGCACAGAAAAGACGAGGCTCAAATTCCGACATGGTTAGAGCATGGATTGCTCAATTGCCTCCTTTTAGACAAAAATCTACATCAGACTAAATAAACTTTACTATGTTTTTCATGAAGTTTAGCTAAAGTTCTTGCTATTTGTGTTAACCTGAAGTATTAAAACTCGGCTGCTATTTTTTGCTTTCTGTATTTAGGCAATTTTAATTATTAAACTAACATTAACTGTAAAGAGTATTGAATTATGAAATTATCTTCAATGATTGTGATTAGTGTACTCGCTCTCCCCCAGAGTGTCTATGCTAACCAAGAAAATGCTCCTATGATAACAGGCGATTACAATCAGGCTGAAGTTTTATTGACGGAACCAGCCACGATTAACAGTACATGGAGTAATTTTACTCGACAGACCAATAATCCCAAAGAAACTCCTGAATCAATTTTGCTAGTACAGGAGCAAGAATGCCAAAAGATTAACCCGCTTGAGTTTATCAATAACCCAGGTGCTTTTTTTAAGCAATGTCAAAAGCCAAGAAATACCCAAACTTCTCAGAGTACTGAGCCAATTGAGTATCTCAAGGTTCCTAAACTGGATTCTGGTATTAGTGTGACAGTTACTAAATTTTGATATAAAACCTTTTTAGCAAGAGATAATTAATTATTGGTAGTGTAATTTATCTAGATAATTTACGTTAAAACATGGATGAAATATTTATGTTGGCTGCTTTAGCTCAAAGCCGAAAAGCTTTGCCGGAATGTTTGCCGAATCCACCAGTTGGCTGTGTAATCATAGATGCCCAAGAGATAGTAGCCAAAGGATACACGCAAGCGCCTGGAAAACACCATGCTGAGGCTGACGCACTTAAGCAAATTCAAGGTAAAGCTTTCAACTTCTTGAAAATGTATGTAACTCTTGAACCTTGTTCTTTTCATGGACGCACACCCGCATGTGCTTTAGCGATCGCCAAAGATCGTCGTATACATGAAATATATGTATCTATAATTGATCCAGACTCCCGTAATAATGGTCAAGGATTGGACATTCTTAAGAATGCAGGAAAGATAGTTAATGTTGGGCTATGCGCTAATGAGGTAAGTGCTTTTCTTAACCAATATCTAATAAAGTGATATTAAAATTATGCTGTATAATAATTAACCACTCTGAAACATAAGTCTTTTCGCTTCTATAGGATAACTACCTGCGATCGCGGGTCTTGCTGTCTTGCCAAGTATAATTCTTGGTGTTAATGTAGCGAATATTACTACTTTTAGTCAAAAAAAATGTCGCCAAGAGTAATTACATTGATAATACTGCACTTAATACAGATGTCTGCGTTCAGTATGACACAAGCGCAATTATCATATATACCTGCGTTTTTGCCGTCCTAAATCCCTAATTACAAATATTTAACTGGATTTTCAAGAAGCAAGGCAGCTATGCTGTTTTGGTGGAAGTAGAAGGGAAAAGAATTTAGCTTGTTTATTTTCTTTGTAGCGGTTGGCGCACCACCAGTTAAAACAATTCGCAATGGGCAACTCTTGGAGACGCTAAAAGCGAACGCCCCGCTACGAAGAGAGCAATTACGTTTTGCGTTAGCGAGTCTGCGAGCGTCCGGGGATTTAGACCTCGACCCAAAACGGGCTGCCTGTCTTGCTGGGGACTTAAACCCCCAAAGTTCGTTGAACCGCTCCTAAGAAAGCTGTTCTTAAATAGAAGAAGCTGGATAAGTGCTCTTTTGATAGCTATAGGAATCGTATTTGATTTTTGAAATGATCTCCGTGGGCGGGGAGTGGGGAGTAGGGAGTAAGGAATAGGGAATTAGGCTTTTTAATTTGTACCAAGCTTTTTCATAAATCAAACATTAGTCCTATAGCGTTCTACGTAGAGAACTTGATATTATTAGATTATTTAGTAAAAAATCAGGGGTCATAAATGGGCATTGTAGGTTTAATAAGTTGATATTCAATGAAATCAAAATATAACCTAAATAGTAGTAATAGAAATAAATTATTAATTTGTGGTTTAATAATTTTAAATTCCGACTAGTGTAAAGTTTTTGTGTTATTGCTCTATTCTTTGTAATAAAATTATTATCGAGTCAATGTTTAATTTACTCATAAAGTATATTAGATAAATAAATAATAATTATGTTTCACAGATATGCAAATATTAAGAATAAAGTAGTGTAATAGGTTCAGAAGATATGCTAATAATACTTGAGGTAATTGATTTGTTACTACTG
Organism: Nostoc sp. CmiVER01; assembly: GCF_034531135.2. Lineage (NCBI taxonomy): Bacteria > Bacillati > Cyanobacteriota > Cyanophyceae > Nostocales > Nostocaceae > Nostoc > Nostoc sp. CmiVER01. The sequence continues at coordinate 10,909 of NZ_JAVRBU020000029.1, read as the reverse complement.
ATGATGTTATTATTAGGGAGTAGGTTGATTTTGGGTTTATTATCTCCAAGAATTGACTTGTAATGTATCATAGACCAAAATTCATCAGTATTGTCAATTGATTGATTAGCAGTGTGAAATGGCTATGGGTCTGAATATGTAGACTTGATACCAATAAATTGATGACGTTACAGAGGAGCAAATAACCATGAGCAACTTAACATCTCCACCTACCGAAGTTCAAAAAACGAAGAAAAAAACTTTAGCCGCAGATAAAAAACCTCGATCTACAGATGATATTGTGCGTAGTTATCTGCAAGAAATCGGGCGTGTAGATTTGTTGACTCGTGAACAAGAGGTTATTTTTGCCGAACAAGTGCAGCAGATGATGAATTTACTCGCTGCTAAAGAAGAATTGGCTATGAAATTAAATCACGAACCCACACTGCAAGAATGGGCAGATCGGGTGGAGTTAAGTGTTGATCTGGTAGAGCAACAGCTAAATTTAGGACATCAAGCCAAGCAGAAAATGATTCAGGCTAATCTCAGGTTAGTGGTAGCAGTGGCGAAGAAATACCAGCACCGCAACCTGGAATTTATGGATTTAATTCAAGAAGGTACTTTAGGTTTAGAGCGAGGAGTGGATAAATTTGATCCTGCTCTTGGTTATAAGTTTTCTACCTACGCTTACTGGTGGATTCGTCAAGGAATCACAAGAGCGATCGCTCAACAAGGACGAACAATTCGTTTACCTATCCACGTCTTTGAGAAACTGAACAAAATTAAACGGGTGCAACGAGAATTATCTCAACAGTTAGGTCGCGTTCCTACTACTGCTGAAATTGCTACCGCCTTATCTTTGACACCTAGCCAAGTTAGAGAATGTTTGTACTTGGCACGTCAACCCTTTTCCTTAGAGGCGCGAGTTGGTGAACAACAAGATACAGAATTGCAGGACATACTGGAGGATGATGGCCCTTCTCCGGAAGACTATGCTGTTGAAGAATCTTTGCACCAAGATTTACAAGACTTGTTGGCAAAGCTGTCCCCCCAGCAGCGAGAAATATTAACCTTGCGCTTTGGTCTGACTGATGGATATGAACTTTCTTTAGCACAGATTGGCGATCGCATGGGTATTAGTCGAGAACGGGTACGTCAGATAGAGCAAAAAGCTCTCAGTCTTCTCCGACGGCAAAAAGAACAAGTACGTAGTTATTTAGCAAGCTGAGATTATTTTTTATAATAATGTAGAACATTTAAACTCAGGAAGTTACCATTATGATTGGATAAAACTCAGTCATTTTGGGAAAAAATAAACCTAAGCATCTCAAAGGTTTGATATGAGTACATCAAAGACAGTGCAACAATTGCAAGCACAATCTGTGACTTCTGAAAACTTTCGGCGTTATGGACAGGTTATTTTTGCAAGTCTTGATGGTAAAGCTTGCGATGGGGAAGATGCCCAGTTAAACCTGCAAAACGGGATTCCACGGTTTTATATTATGCGGTTAGAGAAAAGAGGGCGAAAATTTCACAAAATTACTCGTCATGTGCAATGTACTCAATGTCTGGGTTCTTTGTCAGGGAAAGATTGGTTAATTGCAGTTTGCCCTCCTAATAATGATGTAAATGTACCAGCATTAGAAGAAATTGCTGCTTTCCGCATTCCGGGGAATTGTTTTATCAAGCTACATGAGGGTACTTGGCATGCTGGCCCCTATTTTGACCATGAAGCTGTAGATTTTTATAATTTGGAACTAGCTGATACAAATATGGTGGATCATTTCACCCATGATTTTCTCAAGAGTCATCAATTAGAGTTTGAGATGGTTTAGGTTTCATCACTCAATCCTAAAGAAGGAACTAAAATGCGTCCGTTGTAACCTGCTTGGTTGTATTGTTCAAGGACATGAGTTGCAATACTTTTGCTCTCACCCGATCTAACCAAAGCTACACTTGCCCCCCCAAAGCCTGCACCCGTGAGTCTTGCACCAAATACCCCTTCTGTTTTCTGCAAAATCTCTACCAACTTATCTAGGGCTGGTACTGAAACTTCGTAATCATCTCGCAAGCTGGCGTGGGAAGCGTTCATCAATTTGCCAAAGTGTTCAGATGTTACTCCCTGCAATACTTCCAAGACGCGGTTATTTTCTGTAATTACATGACGGGCACGACGCTGTAGTGGTTCAGGTAAGGTTTTTGTTACATTAACATCAGTAATATCTCGCAATGCTTTCACACCGAGCGATCGCGCCGCCTCTTCACACTCAGCCCGACGCTGGTTATAACCGCTACCTGCTAATGTGCGGGGTACACCGCTATCAATGACCAAAATCTTCGCTTTCTCAGGCAAAGGCATCACCCGACGTTCTAAAGTTCGAGTATCTAAAAATAAGATATGTTCAGTGTCAGCCAAGCTAGAAGCCATCTGATCCATGATGCCGCATTGTACGCCAGCATATTGAATTTCTGCTTGCTGGGCGAATTGGGCGATTTCAACATCATCAATGGGAAGGTTTAGAAGTTGGCGTAATGCTCGAAGGCTTGCTACTTCCAAAGCGGCGCTGCTAGACAAACCCGAACCCATCGGAACCGACGATTTGACGTACACACAAAGCCATGAAATTGTATATCCTGCTTTTTGCAAAAGCTCAATACAGCCAAAAATATAACTGGCAAATCCAGACGGCTGATGATTGATATCTGAAATGCTCACTTGCTCGTTGAGATTTTCCGAGTAAAAGTGATGCTGGCTATCGCTACTAAAACCTAGCTGTACCGTTGTACCTTGAGGAATCGCAGTTGGAAGAACGAAGCCATCATTATAGTCGGTATGTTCGCCCAGTAAATTTACTCTTCCTGGCGCACTGGCTTGAGTTTCAGGTGGTTTACCAAATACTTCTTGAAAATCCATAATTTTTAATTGTACAAAGGTACGGAGCGCAATCTTCCTTCTACCTCAACATTAGGGAAATTTGGATCAAAAGTCAGATTTTCTAACTTTCCATCTTTCAAAATCACAAAAGTATCTTCAATTTTTGCTCCTCGTAAACTGGGATTCCAAGCGACAGCAATTCCTTCTGCCAAAGTATCAGTAGTGCTTGGATTTGCTACAATTTCTCGCGCTAAATATCCGGTGGTTCCTCCCTGGTGATGTTCCCGAATGGCATTGGGAAATCCATGCTCTTTATAAGCCTGAGCTAGCGCGTGATAAACTCTGTCCAAAGTGGTTCCAGGTTGGCACAAATTTAAAACTACTGCTTCTATTTCGCGCACATGGGAATGTAATTCGGCCTGTTCGTCTGAGAGCTTACCAAAACAAACAAATCGAGTTAGATTTGCATACAAACCGTAACCTCTAGCGCAAAATACCAGCATCGCTTGCCGTCCAATTTGTTCTGCTGTGGCTGTAGCATGACGGTATAGCGGTAAACGTCTCTCACCCGCTACCAGTGTCAGCGCCGGATGTAAGCCTTTCGCCCATAAAGCCTCTGCACCTGCACCCGCTAACTGATATTCTGTCCAAGTTGGCTTGGCGGCTTTGAGTACTTCTGTCATTGCCTGACTAGCTTTTTGCCCAACTTGGCGATATCGCTCTAATTCACTTGACATCATTACCCGTTTGTGAAATTGCAGAGATAGGGGTAACGGCTGTTCTAAATTGGAGGTGGGGCGATCGCTAATTACTTTTCCGTTGCCAGTTGCATCACGAACAAAAGACTCACGGGCAGCATAATCAGCCCAAGGGTTCACATATACCTTAAAATTAGCAGGCAGTTCTTCATCCTTAAGACGCTGCGCTTCAATTTCATCTGTCAATACCCAAGCATCTTCAGCAGTTACTAATACTTCTGCTACGCCAGTTTCAGCAGTTAGCAGCACGGTGTTAGAAGCGCCAGCTGTCGCCCAGGCAAACCAGTCTGTACCCCGCAAACGCACGGCTTGTACTTCGGTTTCACGCAAGGTTTGCCTGATTAACTCTAGTTTTTTGGAGACTTCTTCGTTCATACAAAATTAGTAACCATAGATGAATACAGACTAATTATGAGGTTCATCTGTGTTTATATGTGTATGTCTATGGTTTGAGAAAAACGTAGCTACGGTATCATATCGAGTTTGGCATTCAATATTTACTTATAAAATTGTATTTGTAATTACAAATTAAATTGACATTGGGTAATCCTTCTAGGAGAATCGCACATCGGGGCAAGGTAGTTCTCAAGAACGATGTAGTAGTTAGTAAATCTTTGAAATTATGAAAGCGTAGGAGCTACAGCCTACCAGTCGAAGTAATGGGGACAGAGGATACACAACCCACAACTACTAATTGTAGTAATCAATTACCAGATGTTAAGAATAATGACTAACAAATAGCTATTGAGAGTAATGGCTAATCAAAGGTTAATGTGAGCAATTCTAATACCAATTTGCCAAAAAAACACTAGATGATAAATAATAGCTGCTAGAAATGCCAGACTTAAATTTACAGCCAATGCTTTATCTGTTGTGGGTTTTTAAAAAATCAGCGTTAGTTAGAGTTCAAGAAAATATATAAAAACAAAATGAGGTGCATTCTTTATCAAATGCACCTTTTTTAAGTTCCCTATTTTCTCTTTACGCCGAAATCGGTTCTTCAATATTTACCACCACAGCTTGTAGCTCTTTCGCTTTCTCTTCTGGCAAAGCATCATTGGCAAACATCCCTGCTGCAAGTTCAGTTCCCGCTAGATACTTCAGCCTTTCGCTTGTCCGATATGGTGGAAAAAACTCAGCGTGTAAATGCGCTTCGGGATGAGCTAAACCGTCAGTTGGTGCTTGGAACCAAGCCATCAAGTAAGGAAATGGACGATTCCACAAACCGTCATACTTGAGAGTGACAGTTTTTAACGCCTTAGCAACTCCCCAACGTTGCTGTGGGGTAAGATCCATAAAAGTGCCAACTGGCTCTTTAGGAGCAATCCAAACTTCATAGGGGTAACGAGCGCATACCGGGACAAATGCGATCGCATACTCATCTTGATAAATAATCCGTTGATTGTCTGCAATTTCCTGCTGAATCAAGTCTTGCAGTAAACCCCGTTGATGTTCTTTATAATACTCCTGCTGCATTGCCAGCATTCGCGCCGGAACAGGTGGTATAAAAGGATAGGCGTAAATTTGCCCGTGGGGATGGTGCAATGTTACACCCACCTCTATACCCTTATTTTCAAAGGGCAACACATACTGAATTTGGGGATTTAGCCCTAGTTCGCGGGTGCGATCGCCCCACACTTCTAAGAGCAAATCAAGGTGTTCCAATTCCAGAGAACTAAGGGAAGCTTGGGCATTTTGAGCAAAAACCACCACTTCACACGCCCCATTAGCAGGCAATGTTTCCACAATGCACTCTGGCGGATCGTGTGCCGTTTGAGCCATTGAGGGAAAGCGATTATCAAACACCGCTACATCATACTTACCTGGGGGGAGTTCTGTAGGAAACTCCGGTTTCATAGTGGGTGCAAGGGGGTTATATTCTGGGGGCGGCATGAAAGTCCGCCCTTGACGGTGAGAAGCGTAAGCAACCCATTCGCCGCGTAAAGGATGCCAGCGCAGGTGGGGATTTGCCTGCACTGGTTCATTACTAGGGCTAGTGGCGATGATATTATCGGCAATCGGGTATCGACTGTATAAGGTCAGTGGACGACCATCCGGCTTTAACAGCTTGTGGGAGTACATAATCCTTGTCCTGAAAGGGTCGCAGCGCGGATCGCCTCAATGGGAAATTTAGGTGTGCGATCGGCGTATAATAAACCGTTAGCTTCTTGGAAAGTATCTGTAAATTGGGTGTAGCAAAATCCGCTAAACAACTCGATATCATTAATCGTTTCGAGCAGAGTAGCGTATTTAATTTCTAGCTCGGAAATATTGGAGCAACGCTCATACCCCCAAGCTTTATCTGCATCGGGGTTATCAACAGGAGCATAGGCAATACCACCGAACTCAGTCAGCATCACTGGTTGTCCCTGATGCGGAAAGTTATCCAGTGTCAGGATGCGCCCTCCAGGACGCTTCCGGTCAAACAAATCTGATAGCTTCACTTCTGGCCCATAGCGATGACCTAATCGTTGTGGGTGAGTGTCGTAATCATGAATAGCCAGAATATCCGTATCTGTACTTTCCCAGCCATCGTTGCCAATCACTGGACGGCTCGGATCGAGAGTTTTAGTTAAGTGATACATTGCCAAAACGTAGTTTCGGTGAGCCGCAGTCTCAACCAAATTCGGAACTCCCCAGGATTCATTAAACGTTACCCAAGCTACGATACAGGGGTGGCTGATATCCCGCCTGATTACCTCAGCCCACTCTCGCGTTGTGCGTTCCACTGCTTTCGGTGTGAAACGATATGCACTGGGCATCTCTTCCCATACTAACAACCCCAGCACATCTGCCCAATATAAAAATCGCGGGTCTTCAATTTTCTGGTGCTTACGGACTCCGTTAAAACCCATTGCTTTAGCAAGTTCGACATCGCGCCGCAATGCCCCATCGTCCGGTGCTGTCATTAGCGAATCGGGCCAGTAGCCTTGATCCAGAACTAAGCGCAAATAATAAGGACGACCATTGAGCATAAAGCGATCGCGCTGTATCCCCACAGTCCGCATTGCTGTATAGGATTTTGCTTCATCCAAAAGTTCATTGTTATGCCAAAGTTGAACGTGGGCATCCATTAAAGTGGGCTTTTCTGGACTCCATAGCAATTCGTTGCGGTAGTCGTCGATACCTGGATCGGAAAGGGAAATGCGACGGCCAATTTCTCCGTTAAACACTTCATAAGTATCGTTTGCCAGCACGTTATTGCCAATGCTCAGTTTTACCTTGATTTGGATACCAGCAGGGGCATCACCTGCGATCGCAGCATAACAACCAACTTCCCACCGCTCAAAATCGGGACTCCACCGAATATTATCGATGTAAGTTCTACCCACCCGCTCAATCCAGACTGTTTGCCAAATACCACTGGTGCGAGGATACCAAATACTGTGCGGTTCCAATTGCCAATCTTGCTTTCCTCTAGGCTTGGCAAGGTCACAAGGATCGTCCTGGGCCCAGACTGTTACTTTAGTTATGCCAGTGTCATTCAAAACTGCGGTAATATCCAGCGTGAAAGGAGTATGTCCCCCTTCATGCTCTATCATGTATTGACCATTCACCCATACACGGGCGCGATAATCCACAGCCCCAAAGTGCAGTAATAATCTGCCGTCACCTTCAGGCGTTTCAAATTCTCGCTCATACCAGCAATTTGGATGAAAACCTGTATCACCAATACCACTTTTGGTAGATTCGGGAGCGAAGGGAACTTGTATATGATGAGTCCACCCCTGGATATCGCCTGGTTGAACACATCGTCCTTCATCGTCAAAAGCGAATTTCCACTCACCGTTTAAATTTAGCCAGTGCGATCGCTGTAACTGTGGACGTGGATACCCAGCTTCTGGAAAGTTAGAAACCCTTTGATTATCTGTACTAGAGGGTAACTCTGTCTTGCGCTTTTGTATATCCAACAATTTCATTAAAACCTCTTAATGTAACTACAATAGAACAAATTTTCTGTGCCTTCGGTTTAGACTAAACTAGGCTATTTTGAGACATTACAGGAGTTTTTTGCTCCTTTTACCGTAATCTATATAACTTTATACCTATATTGACATAATGCTATTTATCGCTTAATAGTAAACATAAAATACATTAAGCGCCTTAGTATGGGGGATACAAAATTAGGTATAGACTATTAACTCGTGACATTATGGCACACATATTGTAAATATTTGCCAAGTTGGCAGGAAATAATTAGGTAAGCTGTTCCATATTTAAATTGCATCTACTGGTCGGCAAAACGCCCACCCCATAAGAGTTATGCTGAATTTGGTTTTGTAACTTAACCCTATTGCCCCATAAGACTGGAATTTTTTAACTAATTCTGGGGGTTTAAGTCAATATCAACTCACAAGTGCAGAGGTGTGTCTTACAAAATTCACATTCAGGGAACTTCCGCTCCGGTTTGGCGCTAAATCTTCGTTACAAAACTTAATTAAGTATTACAAATTATTTTAATTTCTGCATTACGGAGTTGTAGCTAATTTTCAACAGTCGTCCTATGAATCTGCGGCGAAAACTCCCATCTTGGCGGCAAAGGCAACAGTTTTTGCCTTCAGTAGTTTTATCACCTCTTACTACACTTATAATATCACAATTTGGGCAGTGAACTAGCTTAAGAAGCATTACTGTATTTCTGATTCAGCACCTTCCCTACAACCGAAAAACCCTAGCAACTAACCAACATAAAGCTTTATCTATAAAGAGAATTGGATAACCTAAGTCTACAAAAACTGATAAGTCAATTCCAGAAATGGTGCGCTATTATCGACGAACAATTGCAAAAACTGCTATTGAGAGTCCGATTTAAATTTGACTTTAACATGAGGAATTGGCGAGGATAAGAAAATGGTTCAAAGTATAGGTAGAGTAAATAAATATACAGATACTGACCTAAACCAATTTGCCGAAGACCTAAATCGAGACGGAATTTGTGTGATTCCCGGTCTTTTTGACAAAGAATTGATTAGCGAATGGGCAAAAGCTTTTGATAATTTATTCCAAGAACGTCAAAATCAACCAGGTGGACTGGCTCCCCGTGAAATTGCGCGTTACTATCTAACATTGCCTTGGGTTTCCCCCTTTGCTAACGTAGAAGTTTTTGCTAATCCAGTGATTATGGGTGTGCTGGAGCGAGTATTTTATCAGGAATATGTGATGGTTCAGATGGGGGTTGATCTTCCAGTACAGGGTTCGGATTATCAGGAAATCCATCGGGACTATCGCCCTTTGTTCTCCGATCAAATAGTAACGCCACTCTACGCTCTTGCCGTTAACTTCCCACTTGTGGAAGTAACCGCAGAAAACGGGCCGTTCCAGATGGCGCGTGGTACGCATCTTTTGCCGCGTGAAGAGGGACTAAGAAAAATTGCTACTGGTGAAATTCCGATGGAATCTTTTTATATGGAGCTAGGGGATGCCATGATTCGGACACCTTTGGCGTTACATCGGGGTTCACCAAATCGGACTAACCAGCCAAGACCGATGGTAGTTATGGGCTATGCTATGCACTGGTTGCACACGCCGAAGGTAGATTTGACTCTCCAACGAGACTATTATGAGAGCCTACCAGACAATTTAAGGCAGATGATTCGTTGTCAGGTGGTGGAACAGTTGCCAAAGGAAAAGGTTGAAACTTACGTAAATTTTAAGTACTAATAAGTTATTCCCATTTTACAGCTATTAGTCTGTCAATAAATAATTGATGGATAAATTAAGAGTAGAGACGGCGATTTATCGCATCTCTTTAACCTCTTTACTCTGTGTTCTCTACCACTCTGCGGTTAAATAAATTACTTTTAAACCGTAGAGGGGTAGAGAGCGCTGAGAAAAAATAATCTTAATTTTACGAGTTACGTTGAAAGGGGTAGTCTTAAAGTTTTTGTATTTTGTAGAGGAGTTTGGAATCATTCATACTCAAATTCAGCAATGTCGGACAATTCAAGGGTGCGAACCAGCATAAAGATAGTTGTTTTTGCGATCGCACTTCCTCAAGAATTGAGTTAACACGCTATAGCGAGTGCCGAGATGTTAACTTATACCAATCCAGTTTACAAAGGCTATTTTGCCGATCCTTTCGTTTGGGAATTTGAGGGTGTATACTATGCGATCGGTACTGGTGCAGCCGAAGCGGAAGGAATGGTAGATGAAATCGCAAAACTACGTGTCTTCCCTCTTTTACGCTCCTTTGATTTCGTGAATTGGGATTTTGTAGATAACGCACTGTTGCGGCCAGACCCCTCCCTTGGCGATAATTTTTGGGCCCCCGAAGTTGCTTATTGCAATGGCAAATTTTACCTCTACTACTCTGTAGGACACGAGGATAAAAATCATCAGTTGCGTGTTGCCACGAGCGATAATCCTCTAGGCCCCTATAAAGATGTTGGTGAGCCACTTGTAGATCCAAATTTTTGCTCCTTCGCCATCGACCCTCACGCATTCCGTGATAACGATGGGCAGTGGTATTTATTTTATGCTCGTGATTTTTTAGACACTCAGGGCGGCGTGCGGGCTGGTACTGCCCTTTTTGTAGATCGGCTCCAAGATATGACGAAACTTTGTGGTGTCGGTAAAGTCGTCTTACGGGCGCGTTCCAATTGGCAACGATTTTTAGCCAACCGATTGATGTATGGTGAACATTTTGATTGGCATACCTTAGAAGGCCCCTGTGTCCGTAAACATGGAGGCCGATATTATTGCTTTTATAGTGGTGGGCGCTGGGAAACAGAGGACTACGGCGTAGATTATGGTGTTGCCGATAGTGTGATGGGGCCTTACTCTGATGTGGGTAACGAAATGGGGCCACGGGTGCTACGTTCGCTTCCTGATCGTGTGAAAGGGCCTGGACATAACTCAATCGTTGTAAGCCCTGACGGTCAGACTGATTACATTGTCTACCATGCTTGGGATGTAAACATGGATGCGCGGCGAATGTGCTTGGATAAACTTATTTGGTCGGCAGATGGGCCATATTGCGAAGGCCCCACCTGGACACCACAGGCGATCGCCTCCAAATCAATTTGATTTCCAAGGATTAATACCAATTCACAAAAACCTTGAAATAGCTTCACTGTTGGCTGGCTCACCCGCCTGGAACTAAAGTTCTTTGGCTTTTAGCTAAAGTCTACTTAAATAGACTAAAGATTCTTCAAATTATTTAGTCATCTTTGGATGACTTTCGCTATTAGCAAGGAACTAAAGTTCCTTGCGGGATATGGCTAGTAGTCTGCCAACCCAAAAATGCGCTTGTGAGGGCGCAGGAATTGGGGAAAGGTTAAAGGTTAAAGGAGTAAAC
>NZ_JAVRBU020000028.1:0-67969 GCF_034531135.2 Nostoc sp. CmiVER01 | reverse complement strand
ACTAATCTAGACGCGCATATAGATGTAGATGAACCGTTCCAGTCCACTGCTCCTCATTCTGCTTCTATTCCTTTACACATCTCCGATCGCATTTACGCTCTACTCAATAATGGGCTTTCTCCTGAAGATATTCACCATGCCCTCAACTCTCTACATCTACACTCTAAAAAATCTGAAACCGACCCTAACCCTAATCCAAACACTGAGCAGATTAACTCAGCGATCGCTTCCCTAACTCAAATAACCGACCGCATTTCTGCTCTCGAAGAAAATCTAATACAACTACAACCCACAAATTCTCAAAAACATACTACCGCAGAGCCTAATACAGATAGTACAGCTCCAAATAAAACTAAACCAAAATCTCCCACTGTAAATCCTAAACCTAAACCTAAACCTTTACCTCTACCACTCAAAGGAACCGGCTCTGTTAATGAACTACCTTCTCCTCTTGGCACAACTGAACTTGCTCAACGCCTCAATATTTCTGTCAAACGCCTGGAGAAAGTCAGAAGTCAGTACAAAGATTCTACTGAAGGTTTCTTCAAATATACCTTTAATAAAGAAAATGGCAAATTTGGCTGGATTTATGATCCTACGAAGCGACTCCACATTCCCTACCTTGAAATTCCTATACCTATTACCTCTGCTACCGCTACCACTACCGCTACTGCCAAAGAAATACAGACCTTACCCAATCCCTCTGATATCAAGGAAAAATCCGAATCTGCTCCACCAAAACTTAACCCAGATAAATCAATCACTAAATCTAAATCAACCAAAAAACCTAAGCCAAAACCCCTACCCGATCTCAATCAATCTCAACTCGCAAAGAGATTTGGAGTTAATCCCTCTACTTTAAGTAGAAAACGATTAAGCTTTTCAAGCGGCTATATCTCTGCACAAGATTTTGATTCCTGGTGCCGAAGCAAAGATCCCGATAACTTTGCATGGACTTATTCTGAGGATTCTCAAGATTACACCTGTAATCCATAAAGCCAATAAATAAATTACAATTCTCTAATTAATTTCTTAGCCTTCTCCAATTCCATTGGATGTGCCTGATAATAATGGCTCTGACTCGATTCACCAACCAAAGGTTGAACGATCGCAAAAAATGCCTTCCCATTCCAATGTCCATAGATCCTTCTATTACTCGCATCTAGAACATGCGTTACAAGCCGTACACCAAAATTATCCACTAATTCGTCTGTGAATGCGGCTGGCTTATACTTTAACTCTCTAAGCCGCATTTGATGATTTACATCATGCTCACTCCCAATTGGATTTAAAAAACCTATAAATCCAAATCCTTCATCCCACAACTGCCCATATCCCAACTTTTTTGTCGAAAGCTGAAATCCTTTCTCTGTTAAAAAACTCTCTAATTTCTCTAAAACTGATGTTGGAGTACAAGCTTTTAAAGTGAAACAATCTGTGTGGCAGCGAACACAGTAACCCTCAGTTATTCTTCGCCCTGCTTCCATCACATCATAAACTCTTTGCACGGCTATGCTTGCTGCATTAAAAGCTGCACCCCATTTTGTACCATATTTTTTGGAAGCTAACATCCCAAAAGCTCGATGCTTAAACCATTTTGGCAGGTGCGGCGACCACTGGCGTAATCTGTCTATGCCACCACCATCCGGCTCAAATGTTGTATTTCCATTTTTATGCTCAAACAAATACAAGGTCGGCAACTGGCATAAGGATGTGAAGAATGCTGATTTGATATCCCGGTCAACCAACCACTGTGGTTCATGCTCTTGAAAATATTTATAGCTCCAGTACTCATCTGATGATTCCTCTGCCCTGAGTAGTATTTTTTGTCCATAGTAATAAGGGCTTCTCGGCACTTTCTTGTCACACTTCTGAGGATCAATACCAATTACTTCTTTCCAAAACTTTTCAGCTAATGTGCCAGGGGTTATATCTGGATAAACAGCTAATGAAAATCCAAATACCTGCGTTAGCTCATAAGTCTCGGAACGGCATTTCTTTCCTTCCTCACTCGGATTCCAAAATACTGCTAGCTTCCTATTACCTTGCTTGACGGTAAAACAGACTTTGCCTTTGGAGGCTTGTACATCAGCTCCCATTTTATTTGCAAATTCCTGGGCATCTGCTTCTGTCCCCCAGTCTACGATTATGCTTTTAAGACTTTTAACCATACAAGCTACTATCCCTATCAACTAAATCAGAGTCCTCATAATCCTCAGAATTTAACGATTTCCCTGATGAGTTCGGGGAATCATGATAATACTCTAAGTAAACTGAACCTCCAGATTGGAATTTCAATTTCATCTGTGCTTGAGAATTAGATAAATTATCCTGTAACAAATAACGATATAACCGTTTCTCATCTATTCCCGTTACTGAGTTTCCCATACCCCTAAAGGCAACACCATTCTCTACTCCCTCTTTGACTACTGCTTTTACTTCCTGACCTTCTGATTTACCATTCACTACTGCTTCACTAAATCTCAATTTGGCATTAAAAACTGCATCTATTTTATTCGCTGCTTTAGCTTCTTTAGCTAGTTGTACGCTCTCTATTTTTGCCTGACGCGGTAACTGGTTAAATTCTTCTGAAGTTTTTATATATTCCGGTACTTTTGCGTTTTTATTGTAGGTAAACATTGTCCGAAAGGCTTTAGAGTTCGGATTTGCTGTTGGGCTTATCCATTTTGATGCTGTTTCTTTACTTATTTTAAATACTTCAGAAATTGTATCTTTTAAATTCTGGCGTTCTACCTTACTCATTTTGCCTACGGATGCTCTAAATTCCTGATCCCGTCTCATTAATTCTTGTTTATTCTCTGGCTCTACATCTCTCCTATAACTCATTTTCTCTTACTAATATTCTATTTTTTTATCAATTTCTAAATATTAAACTTACTTTTTAAATATACCATAGAAAGCTGCATAGTGCAGCACTTTATACAGAAAAATGTTATTTAATGCAACTATGTACTATTTGCATACAAGTGAGGCATGATTAAGAAAGACTTTATATCTAACCCAATCAATGCCATCAAACTGGAGAATCACTGTTACTTTACCCGAACAGTTCAAAGAATTTTTGGAACAATGGGCCGAAAATGAACATCGTTCTGTCAGCAATCTCGCTGCTAGCATACTCATTAATGCCGCTCAGGATAAAATTTCCATATCTGAACTCGAAATCCAAAAGTCAAAGTCCCAAGCTCTCAAAAAATCTAACCCTCAAACTAAAGCCAAAGCCAAACCCAAATCTACAAACCCTAACCAATCTGCCTGACCTTTTAACTTGTCAAATCTTAGCGATCGCACCCACAATCTATGCCAAAGCCAAACTCACACTACTAGAGAGCAATGTGAACATATCAAATTCATCTGCCCCATCTTCTTTACTGCGATCGCCGCATTCAATTAGCCCCAAAGCTCGAAGATTTAGAATCGAATGGCTATTCATTTGAAACAGGGTTTCCACCTTTGATTCAGCAGCGCTATCGAGTGGTTGCACAAAATCTCTTGTGAATTTTTCCCAATTTTGCGAATTTAACCACTGCGAATATATTTCATCTCATATCTTCTAAAATCGGTTTGCATTAGTTCCGCTACAAATTCCTACATCTATCGAATGCTTTCTCGTCACACCTGGGACGACAGACGTGAACATCTCTGAAGGCTTTGTAAACTTTGAAATAGTGTATGTGATAACTGCTACTCTGATCGCTTTACGGAAATTACTATATCAAGGTGTTAACCCACCTCATTACAAATGGCATAATCGACCCAATTACTGCGGTAATGATCATAGTCATTACTGCACGCAATATGTATTCAGGAAACACGAAGAAAGGCTGGAACTCATTACCCGTTTTATATACGACAATGCCAGTATAAATCGTCCCAATACTCGCTCCTATTAACATGCCTCTCGTTGTACCAGAATTTGTCAACACTACGACTAACCCAATACCCGCACCCAGTATAAAGCCCGCAAGTCCCCCAAAAATTGTACTAAACACGGCTAATGGTTTCTTAGCGTCAGGTAAAAATAACCACTCTGTAATGTACATCAGCGGCACAAAACAAACCGTCCCACTTTCTGCTAACGCTGTAATCAAAACACCAGGCAATAGTATGGCTAGCGAGTTATGACGGGCTGTAGGGCATTTTAGAAGCGTTTGACGGGGTTGTGGTGGCATCGTGGCGGGGGGTTGCTTGTTGCTTTGCCGCGTTCCCGTTATACCCCCACTAATATAGGTCAAACGTGTCATTTTTCTAAAACTGACACAAAATGACAAATTCGTTTTTTCACATTCAATCGGCTGAAAGCTATACTCTCTAAGCGTTACGGATGACACAAACTTTTTATTTAAATAAAAACTCAAAACCTGATACAAATAATACGATTTTGTACGGATAAAAACATAATTACTTTATTTATGTGTAAAAAATTATTTTGAACCTATTGCTTTTGTCAAGTTAATATCAGAATATTTCAATGGAGTTAGACAAGACATCATTAATTCCACATCAACATCAATCTAGAAAAGGAAAGCGCTACTCTAGTAAGAAATTACTAGACAAGGCATTCCCAGCAGTTTCCCACTCCGAAAACAAATAGGTCATAGTCAAAGGAACAAAATCCCCTTATGACGGAGACACCGCCTACTGGAGCGAACGTAAAAGTAAGCTCTACGACGACAAAACCTCTAAAGCTCTCAAGAAGCAAAACCATAGATGTACTTCCTGAGGCTTAAAATTCATCGATGAGGAACGGGTTCACCTGCATCACATTGACGGAAATGATGCCTACTGGAAGAAAAATAATCTGAAAGCAATTCACGAGAGTTGCCACGATTACAAACACATGAGCAAAAGCGCAGGCTAAGAACATCGGAAGCTGGGTGCGGTGAAAGTCGCACGCCCAGATTTAACTGAGAGGTGCGGGGAATAATATCCCCCATCGACTCAACCCAGCTCAAAAACTATAGATTTTGCAGTTTGCAAACAGAATCCAATTTAGTCTTCTAAAAAATAACGACGCGTGAGGACAAATGACCAATAAATTGAACAGATCCCTGAAGATTGTCACGCTGGCCAGTGCCACTGTGATGCTTATGATAGGCGCCGCAGATGCTAGAACTTATTCCTCTAAAACATCTATAGATACTGGTACTAAGGCAGTTTGCCTTCTTGAAACCTATAGAGGGTCTAGAGGGCTTGAGACCAACGCAAGGATTAGTTGTGAGATTACTGACACGGAAGCTGATGGAAGTACTCCGTATGTACTCTGGCAGATTGATGGTTACCGCGAAAGACGAATTAACGGGTCGGGGCCTAAAGATAAAGTCGTCCAACGCGTCGATTCGGCAGGGGGTGATGATGGCATCACCAGAGTTCGGTTCAGGGCGTGCCGTGATAGGAGTTTCCGGCAGGACAACTGCGATTACTATGAGACCTGGAATGTGAACTGAGTTTCTATGGGGGATGGTAGTGCGTCAAAGGATTGTTAGATAAGTAACGATATCGTGCCTACCTGAGTTCGATATAAGAAATTAGCTTGAAAATCTTGTCTGATAAGCTTTTAGACTAAATGATATAGACGCTTTCTTACAGCAATTATTGAGAATTAAAGGTATTTGTTGAGAATAAAATGTTTATTATCATTATAGGAGCCTTGTTGAGAACAAAGACCGAATGTTTTTTTTCAGCGAAAAGTATTATCTTTAGGGCTTTTGAGCATTTTCTTACATCGAACTCAGGTTAACGAGATAAACCTAGAGCCTCCAGCGAAAAGCCTGGGGGTTTTCTTTTGTGTATCGCCTCTCAGTCAATCCCAGTGATTGAAGATTTGCGACGGCTGTGGGCCGGGATGTCGGGAAATGAGAGTTAAACGACACCGAGGTTAAACTATTGCATAGTAAGGATTAAGGGCGTATTCCATTAGCTACCAAATCGTTACACAGAATTATGGCAGTAAATTGGAGTGTTTCTTAACCCCTCAAGAAGAACTGAGTTCATTATTCGGATTCCTTGTAAGCAACAAGTTTATACATTAGTCTCTGTTAGTGAAAATGATTTCAGTCGTGGGGCGGTTGTTGGGTGAATATTACTAACTCACAGGAGAGATTTATCTGTCTTGCGATCGCTGTGAAGGACACGTCAGGTAATTTAGATATAAAATTAAAAACAACCTGAAAAAATCAAATTTCAATTTTCGTCAAGAAGATTTTTATATGGATGACTACGAGCAGAGAGGTAAAAACAATTTCCTCTACGTGCGCTATCAATATCATGGTAAGTTTACGCCTCAAAATTTTTTATTCAATGCTAATCTTCAAGAATTTTCTCAACGTGTTTCTTATCTGTGCAATCTACAGACTTTGGGAAAACTTTCTTCACAGGAGTGCTATGAGCAAATTGAGTCACTCTGGCAGAAGTTAACACAGAGTTTTGAGGCGCTAGGAATTGATCAAAAAGACGTGAATGAATGATTGTCAACAATGTATACACAATGTTATATTTACTGTGTACAGTGTTGACAACCTGGAGAAATATGGGAAAAAAAAACAAGGAATCGCCTATTGTAAGCTTCCGTGTGCCACATTCTGTTGTCGAAAAGTTAATTACAGAAGGCAGATTGAAGCCTAACCATATAAAGTCAGAGTTATCCAACCTAATCAAAAATGACTGGTTAGCCTCTGTTGATGCTGGTATAGAACCGAATGTGAGTGTAAATACTGTTTATGAGCAATTAGCAAAAATAGATAGAGTTCTAGAAATACTTGAGGACAACAAGCCGAATGGCGTTGTTGATGCCAATGTACACAGTGTTGACCAAATTAGCTTCCCTCAAAGCTCCGACTCAATCTCGCCGGATAATCAGCTTGTAGAGGTTGCCAATAGTAATGTACATCCCGTAGAGGAAATAAATGGGGATAATACACCTGTAAGTGTTGTTGATGAAAACAGTATTGAGTCATTGAATTTGAAAAGAAATACTTATACGGCACTTAAAGAGGCACAAGTTAACACAATAGAAGATTTAAAGAAATATAGTGTCACAGGCTTACGAACGCTGAAAAATCTGGGAAATAAATCTGTATCTCAGATAGTTGAAGCATTGCTTTTCCGAGGGATTGAATTACCAGAGTTACCAGACCCAGAACCGGAACACACACCTTCTCTCTGAGCAGTGATTCTGAAAGCTACACGCTAGGACTTAATGAGCCGTTTTCAATATCGCAGTGTCAAAAACGTTGTAGGTTGTGTGGGATGTCGGGAAATGGATTAAATACCCCTTTCAAGGTCATCCTGAAGGGGTAATCATTGGATATTGAGGGTTGGGGAATGGGGAATAGAGCGATCGCTTTTAAACTACCAGCGACCCGTAACTATCTTTAATGGCTTGAATATCCACAACATTTACGTCACGGTCGTATGGTACAGATGCATCTCTGGATTCTAAAAGATAAGTGATTATGTCGGCTGGTGGAGAAACTATCTCAAGCTAAAGCGGTTCCTGGTGGAAGTTGTGGTGGTTCCCCTGTTTGTGTTCCTGATAATCCATTTGGATCAGGTGTTGTTTCCGTAGGTTTAAGGAGGTTCGTTTCTCTAATTCCGAAGGTGTCTTTTAAAAACCTGCTAAAAATACTGCCTCCGTTTATTGCTTGAGCTTCATCGTCAGACAACTCTACGAAGTTTTGTAAGTCAACAACTTTAATTTCAGCCATTTTAAAAATCCAGATAATTTAGTTATCAGCTTGCAAGAAAAATAGTATCTTGCAAAGGAGTAGAAACACAAGCTAACTTATAGAGTTCAAGGATAGGTTATGGAAACTAGCGTTTCCCTTAGCTATTTTGTGCTGTGAACGCGATTACTCCCCTTAGTTAAACAATTTTGACTAATCAGGTGTCAAATCGTTGTAGGCTGTGCATTACAGGGTCTACAGTCTGGCAATGAAAATCAATCGGCATGGAAAAGCTAAATTTCTGACTCAGCAAGAAATACAGCTAATTTTTAGTGATGGCTTAGACAATGACCGCGATAAGACCTTGTTTGGCGTATGCCTGTTTTGTGCGTGTAGAATCCGTGAATGCTGTACGCTACAAACTCAAGACATTTACACGCTCAAGGGCAAGGAAGTCAGAAATGATTAATACTTTAACTGTTTATCAAATTAGAAAGGCTACAAACCGTTTTGTTATTGGTACTGCGGCAATGGCTGTTGCTTGCAGTGGCATTGCTTTAACTCCAACTACGGCTAATGCCGTTATTAGTTACTATTCATGTAGTAAAGGAGGTTTTACAGGCACAATTGTAATCGATCACACTCCCTCCGGAAAATTTCTAGGCCCAGTAGTAAGAATCAACTATAAAATTGACAAGGGACGTAATCGCGGCGGCAATAAAGCAAATATTTATTACGATGACCAGGGGGCTTTAACACAAATCACTACCGGAGATACAAGCATCCAAGATAATAATCAGCATGAGTTGGGTGGCCCTTATATACCAGGTCGTCAAAGAATCCTTGCTACGTTCATTTTTGATAAAAGCTCCGCTCCTGATCCTAGTTGTTCTATCACAATTCAGGCTCCGTAGATCACAAAGTTTTTCAGAAACCTTACCAGTCATTCATTTGTGCTGGTATCGAACGCATTTAGTTTCTCTCTGCCTTAAAGCCTTCACCACTGAGGAACTTTTTATTTATCAGCAACAGAATTTTATTTGTGTCCTTGCGCTTGTTGGCATAGCTGGCAGGATTAATGACTGCAAGCCGGAGTTACAGAATTACTTGGAAGGGCAAGTCGGAACTTTACCAAGGTAATTGGGTTTTTAATTGCTTCTGCTGACCAAGCATCCTGTGTTGAAATTAGTCAAAGTAGCAACTCCAATTAGAAATTCAGTACTTTAAAAAGTGTTAGTACCAAAAAATTTGCTCATTTTTAAACTATACAGTGCGCGTTTGCCCCTAGCCGCAGCTTCCGTAACACTACCCCATTAACTTAAATATTATTTTTAGCGATCGCTTGTTTTTGATCCGACTTCACAAAATCGCTTTGCTCCCAGTGGATGGGATATGGTTTAGATGTGCATACTAAAGACTACCATCGTCATTTAAAAGATGATACTGATAGGATAATTTTTGAAACAGCAAATGAAAAGATTTTAGAACGTCAGAGAATAAAAGAAAATAAACCTTCTTATGAAGAGTTAGAAGAAAAAATTCAACTCCTTGAAAAGGAGAATATTCGCCTTAAACGATTAAGCCATGAGCTAGTTAGAATTTAAACAACTCTAAAACTCATCAATAACCGCATTGGAATTTTATTTTCACCATTCCCAGGTCTGGGAATGGGCATATTTCCGACAAAACAAGAATGAAAATCAATAAAGGGTAGAGCGCAAGCCCCACCACAGGATGTATCTCTCGCCGCAAACGAAAAGTACATCAGGATCTTAGCCCCCAACAAGGAGTTACTACAAGGTTTTGTGCTAAGTATTACCAGTCTCGACGACGGAGCTTTTAGTTACTTGCGATCGCTGTTTAGGGATTTAGCGATCGCTATCGTTCTGTAAAAAATTTCCAGTCGACTGGAAAAATAAGCAGTACTCTCCACAACGACAAAACCTGCCTTAAACCATTGCAGTACAAGGATTAAAGCCTTATCCTTCTTGGTTAGGTACAGTAGCTAGCACAAGACTACCATCAATTATTTATACCCCCAAAACTAAGTCCGCTCCAGTGATGAAGGGCAAAGGGACAGAGGGGCGATCTCACTTGAGTGCCAAAAAACTTTGGTGATTGTTTCTACTTTTCCGAAAAAGAGGAATCGTAATGTGATTAACATTATAGAAAACTGTTAAACGACAGCTTACACTGCACTTGGAGAAACTAATGAGACACTTTACCCTATTTACTTTTCTGTATCTAGGGGCAGGAGTTTGCCTAACGGCGATCGCACTTGGGCATCTTGACATCACTCCAAACCTTAAAACAACCCTGCTAGTTAATGCTGGATGGTTATACCTTGTCTCTGTCCTAAGTACCTTTCAATTTTGGCATCAAGGCGTACTACGGAGCAAAACGAGACTACGCGATAAACCTGCTTGGCAACGGAATTTTGTCATGATCGCACCTTGGCTCATCATTGCATTGACGCTTGTTACAGCCATCCCTGACCTGGTGAATCACAACTGGGCGACCTCTGCGATCGCCAGAGCATCTGTAGGGCTACTGCTCATCCTGCTAAGTTCAGAACAACTCTTTATAAGAAGCCAAATTCGGCAAGAATCCTGATTACTAGACATGCAGTACAGAGAGAGCGATCGCGGTGAGTGAGAAATCCCGACGTGAATAATCGCTTTAATTCGTCTTGGGTTAATATCTTGCCTTGTCCGTTGCCGCTAACCTTCATTGAGAAACTGGAAAATTTTTCTTTCTCCCTATTTCTAAAATCCCCTTGAAAACTGCTTCACAACCTTAACTTGTGACCAATGAATACCATCTGATCTACCAGTTGTAAATTCCTTGATTGGAATTGTCCAAACCCGAAGTGTAGTTAGATCATACCGGAGCAAAGCAATTTACTTTACTTTAAATCAAGAGTGAAGGCTCATGAACAACCAACCAAATCAAAAAAGTTACACATCACAAGAAACGCTATGTCCGATCTGCGATTCACAGAATTTTACTTGGGGTCGTACTGTTGGAGAATCAGCAAATCTCTGGGTATATTTTCGTGCTGATCAGGCTGGATGGGGAGGAGGTGAAAAGCTACGGGCACGTAAATGCCTTAATTGTAATAATGTTCAGTTATTTACATAGGATTAACTGGTGAGTAGCTACCAGTATCCATTAGTGAACAAATACTTGGCATTACTTACCAATCAAATGACTGATGATGCTGTAGAGATTGAAGATACTTTACTATAACCCATTTGTGAAATCGAAAAACGCTCCTCCTCAAAGCTGAAAACTACTCATCACCTTCGATTAACTCTTGTGGATCATCGTCCGATAACTACCACCAGTGCTTGTCCAACGCGAGATTCCTAATGAGGAGCGATGAATTCCTTGACATAACGACAAATTATTTGTCACCGATCTAAATCCTTCTGCATCACTTATCCAAGCGATTTCTACGTTTGGAATGTTTTGTAAAAAATGGTATGTTTTGTCTAAACCCTTAATTTATCTTTTCCCGAGTTGATATATTAACTACGCAGTCAATAACTATTTAATAACTACATGTGGGAGAGGTGATTATGGCTAATTCATTATTCAATTTCCTTAACCTCTCTGATTTAAATGGCACTAATGGCTTTATAATTAACGGCATTGCAGAAATTGACGAATTAGGCAACTCAGTCAGCAATGCAGGGGACATCAACAATGATGGCATTGACGACCTGATTATTGGGGCATCGCAGGCCTCCCCCAACGGCAACTTTGCTGCTGGGCAAAGCTATGTAGTATTTGGGGGGAGGAATCTGGGCAGTAGCGGCAGTCTCAACCCCTCTGATTTGAATGGCACTAATGGCTTTATAATTAACGGCATTGCAGAATCTAACTTCTTAGGCAACTCAGTCAGCAATGCAGGGGACATCAACAATGATGGCATTGACGACCTGATTATTGGGGCAAATAATGCCTCCCCCAACGGCAACTTTGCTGCTCGACCTGGGCAAAGCTATGTAGTATTTGGGGGGAGGAATCTGGGCAGTAGCGGCAGCCTCAACCCCTCTGATTTGAATGGCACTAATGGCTTTTTAATTAACGGCATTGCAGCAGGTGACAATTTAGGCAACTCAGTCAGCAATGCAGGGGACATCAACGCTGATGGCATTGACGACCTGATTATTGGCGCAAGTGGTGCCTCCCCCAACGGCAACTTTGGTGCTGGGCAAAGCTATGTAGTATTTGGGGGGGCAAATCTTGGCAGTAGCGGCAGCCTCAACCTTTTTGATTTGAATGGCACTAATGGCTTTTTAATTAACGGCATTGCAGCAAGAGACTTCTCAGGCTACTCAGTCAGCAATGCAGGGGACATCAACAATGATGGCATTGACGACCTGATTATTGGGGCAAATAATGCCTCCCCCAACGGCATCACCGAAGCTGGGCAAAGCTATGTAGTGTTTGGGGGGAAGAACATCGGTAGTGATGGCAGCCTCAACCTCTCTGATTTGAATGGCACTAATGGCTTTTTAATTAACGGCATTGCAGAAATTGACAATTCAGGCATCTCAGTCAGCAATGCAGGGGACATCAACGCTGATGGCATTGACGACCTGATTATTGGGGCACTATATGCCTCCCCCAACGGCAACTCTCTTGCTGGGCAAAGCTATGTAATATTTGGGGGGAAGAACATCGGCAGTGGCGGCAGTCTCAACCTCTCTGATTTGAATGGCACTAATGGCCTTTTAATTAACGGCATTGCAGCAGGTGACAATTCAGGCTACTCAGTCAGCAATGCAGGGGACATCAACGCTGATGGCATTGACGACCTGATTATTGCGGCATCAGGGACTGGGCAAAGCTATGTAATATTTGGGGGGAAGAACATCGGCAGTGGCGGCAGCCTCAACCTCTCTGATTTGAATGGCACTAATGGCCTTTTAATTAACGGCATTGGATCTACAAACATCTCAGTCAGCAATGCAGGGGACATCAACGCTGATGGCATTGACGACGTGATTATTGGCGCACCTCTTGCCTCCCGCAACGACATCTCTGGTGCTGGGCAAAGCTATGTAATATTTGGAGGGAAGAACATCGGCAGTGGCGACACCCCTGGTAAGCTAACTGGAACTCCTGGTGCAGATACTTTCTTTGGCAGACCTAGCAACAACATTGATGGGTTAAATGCTAACGATACCCTAACAGGCAACGGTGGTCAAGATAAGTTTGTTTTTCACTCTAGCGATCGCAATGACATTATCACCGATTTTGCTGGCGTAGGTCAGGGCTACAACCCATCATCGGCTGTGATTGCCAATGTTGATACACTGCAATTTATAGGTAATGGCTTAACTGCCCAAAATCTGCAACTCACTCAAAAAGGCAACAACTTAGAAGTTACCTTTGAAAATGTTGCATCCACCAAAGTAACTCTGCAAAACTTCCTCTTAGAAAACCTGGATAACCTGCCAGTAATTTCTTCAAAACCTGCACTCGGCAATATTTTGTTTGATGGGCAAACTAGCATTACTGATAGCTTTGATGTTATTGATGCTAATTCCACTCAAACTAGCATTTTCAACAGAAACACTGTCACTTTCCTTAATGATTTAAATAATAACATCACAGGTTTTGATAACTCCAATGATGTGATTAATGGTCAAGGGGGTAACGACAAAATTAATGGCTTGAGTGGCAATGACTTGCTACGAGGTGACGCTGGCAATGATATTCTCATCGGCGGTGCTGGCAATGATACTCTTGTCGGTGGTGCGGGTGCTGACAATTTCCTTTACAATACCAATGCTCACTTTGCCTCGGATGCTGTTGGTGTAGATACCATACGGGACTTTAACAGTTCCCAAGGTGACAAGATTATCTTAGATAAAACTACCTTTAATGCAATCGCTTCTGCTGCGGGAACAGGTTTTAGTAACGCCAGTGATTTTAAAATCACAACTTCCGCCGCCACAAGCACGGCGAAAATTGTCTACGATTCTGTGAGTGGACAGTTGTTCTACAATCAAAATGGCAGCGCGGCAGGTTTTGGCTGTGGTGGTTTATTTGCAACTCTAACTGGTGCCCCAACTCTTGCAGCATCAGATTTTATCTTGCAAGCCTAACACTAGAGAAATAATGGCAGATTCAACTTTTAACCTCTTGGATCTCAACGGCACTAATGCAGAGCTATTTAATTCCATTCCCAGGATGGGAATGGGCATATTTCCGACAAAACAAGACTTGGCTTAAACCATTGTTATACAAGGATTAAAGCCGAATAGCATTAAGAAAAGCTTTAAGCGATGCTCTGTAATCATTACAGGCATTTATACCCTTAAGCAGTCAAGGAGTAGTTGCGATCGCTATTTTTTGTAAGTGTTGTGAATGGAGGCAGTAACTGTGCGGGTTGCTCAAAAAACCTGATCGCCCCGGTCGAAGTGAACCACGGGTTCGCAAACGTCGCCCAAAAGCCAGCCTTTAATGACGAAACCTCGGCATAAATTACGAAAGCAATTTAAAACTGCTTAACCACAAGTGTTTCAGCTTTTCTTAGTGCTATTCGCTCATAAAAACTCACAAACCTGTGATATAACCTCAGCCTTGGTAGTAATGTTGGGATGATTAGTTGTGTTTGGTAAAATTCTCTGTGTAAATCAAAAGGGGAATATTTAATTATGGGTTGGTTACAAAGACTTTTTGGTATGGAAAAACCGGATGATGCTCAAGTCAATCCGGAATCAATTGCTGCTGATGACTCAGGGGAAGACATTGCACTAGAGCGAGTGGGATTAAATGGAGAATATGACCAAAGTGGTTTAGCAAAACGAGTTGCGCTTGCTTTTGACGAAGACTCGCAGTTTGATGATATTGATTCGCTATACGTCGCTCAAACAGGCAGCACAGTTGTGTTAAAAGGGCAAGTCCCCAATCAAGAAATTTTAGATCAAATGGTGGAGATCGCAAGTGGGGTTAGCGGTGCTACCGATGTCAACACAGACCAAGTTACAGCCGGCTAAAATATTTTGTAACCTCATTCCCAGTTTTAAGACTGGGAACGTATTCCGAGAGGGCTGCTGGCTCTGGTTAAGAAAGAAAAGGCGGAGCCTCTCAGAATCTGTTCCTAGTCTGGAGGCGAGAAATTTAACAAGCCTTATTAAGAAGCAGCGTTCATAGTCGATAAAATCCCACTACTGGGATTTTAAGTATTACTTTGTATCGATAGCAAAACCTACCTTAAACCATTGCTATACAAGGATTAAAGCCTTATTCTTCTTGCGTTGGTAAAGGAACTAACACAATCCCCTCTTCAGTTATTTCAACTCCTGGTGTACGCGCTACCCCATCACA
Source organism: Nostoc sp. CmiVER01 (assembly GCF_034531135.2). Classification (NCBI taxonomy): domain Bacteria; kingdom Bacillati; phylum Cyanobacteriota; class Cyanophyceae; order Nostocales; family Nostocaceae; genus Nostoc; species Nostoc sp. CmiVER01. The sequence goes on along the minus strand of NZ_JAVRBU020000028.1, from coordinate 52,937 downwards.
AAGACTTCGCGGAAATCGACATCTTTGTTGCCCTCCTCGGTCATGAGGGTAATAAATCCATTCTTCAAGTTGAAGCTAACCATCTCCCCAATAAACTTGATAACGCCACTGAGCGATCGCACTTCTACCTGGCACCCAATAAACCCTTCAACATCTCCGCCGTCTTGTTCAAACTGCAACAGTGAATAGGAGTTGTCGCTCTCAGCTTCAACGCTAGGTATTGCCTCCTCCATTATTTCAGACTCATCAATCACAGCCTCTTCTCCGTGGTCTAAGTGTAAAGTGCTATTGGCACCGGTGACACTAAGCTCTTGGCAGTGATTATCACTGACATTAACTTCTTCGGCAGATAGGCAATCTAGCCCGTTTTCTTCATCTGTGGCAGTGGTGTCACTGACCCTAAAGGCATTTTCTGAACTATCTTGCTTTAATGCAATGAATTTTACACAACGTCCTACCCGTGTAAGCAGTCCATAACCCATTTCCACCAATTTATTAAATAGGTCTTGAGTGTACGCGGCCACTTCTCTACCTGCTGCTTTGGCGCGGGTCTTGATGCTGTTCAGGGGGCGGTAAATGTCCCTGGCAGAAACACCATCCTTAGATTTAGAAGCGCGATCACAAATTTGCAGCAAGATTGTACTAATTTCATCGCTGTTGCTGACTTTCTCTTGTAAGACATGAAAGGCACTGCGATAATATTGTCCAAGCCTTACAGCCCTTTCTAGCGTCTGCTTGGTAAGGACTTTGACGTTCTTGGATGGGGAATAGAATTGCTCAATCAAATGTAAATTTAGGGCAATTCTCAAAATCTGGGTAGGAAGTTTTGACATCCAGGTGCGGATAGCTGGGTGAACAGTTTCCTCAATTTGGTTGCCAAGCACGTCAACTACCTTCTTGTAATATGCTTTTGCTTCTGGACTAAGCTCTACATTGGTTTCTGGTAATTCTTCTAAAAACTGATAAAGCAAGGGCAAGCGTTCACTAAGTTGGCAGAATCCCTCTACATATCGCTGCCTTCTGGCTTTAGCAACTGCAAAAAGTATTCGAGCTTGAAGTCCATTACTATCGTCGGCATCGCTGAATATTTTACGAAAAACCCCAGGTTGGATTCCCCCGCTCAACGAAATAGCTGTTTTATCAGCAAAGTAGCTGTCCGCTACTCCTACGCGGTCAACGCAAATCCCGGCAGCATCCCAAAGCTTGAGCAGAACTTGTAAACTTTCATCATCACCTTTAGAAAATTGCCCCAAAGAATTGAATAGCCCAGCTATCTCATCTCTGGCCCAGAGTGCGCCATGCCCTTTATTTTCAGATGAGCGTTTCAGAACAGCTTGAATGGTCGCCACGTCGTACATGAGCTTTCTTAAGATTGGTGGCACTGGCATCTCTTCATCTTCTTGTTCTTTCCCCCGCGCCTTAAGCTCTTGCTCGTAAGTCTTGTACTCTTCCTGGTAGCGTTCCATCGCATCAGCTTGCATTTTTCGCAATGGTGCCACGACAAGACTATCTGCACGGGTTTTACCACCTCCGGACTCTAGGACTACAACCGACCACAGTACAGATGGGATTCTGCGAGAACCTAGAAGAAGATTAGTCTTAGTGCCACCTAGAGACGCTACAGCAGCCATTAACGGTTGCCAGATTACAACTGGATCAACATTCAAAACGTCCGCATCATGGATTAAATCACGGGCTAATGGTGCAGGTAAAATAGCCTCCCAATCAATTTGAGTGTTATCCCAGTCCATGAGGGCTTTTAGTCGCATCTCATCTTCTGGCGAAACTTCATCTAGCCTTACCCGTTCTCTAGCAACGATTTTCTCAAACAGCTTTGGATTAATCCCTGATTCAGTACAGAGTAAGTCTAATTTAAAACTCTCTTGGATATCGCTTAAATTGGAGCTGAGAATACCAGTGACAGCAGTGCCAATAGCCTTAATCTCTTTGCTCTCATAAGAATCTACTGTCACTGGTGGCACTGCCAATAAGCTAGTGTCACTGCTGCCAATAGCCTTTTCTACTGAACCAGATTTCTCTACTGGTAATAATTGTTCCTTTTTTAACTTCCAAATAATCTTATTCCAGTCATAAGAATTTTCACCGCACCGCACCCGCAGCATACCAAGCTGGGTATTTAGCTGGGAGCCGGACTCGTAAGTTATTACCACCTGGGCTATCTGTACCGCTTCTTGGAGAGTTAGCTTATTTTGTGATCGCCGTTCTAACCACTTTTCCCAAAGTTGGGAAAATTCTACAATCTGACCAGCTAATTCGCTTGGTGATGAAGATTCATCTGCCGCCAAAGTTGCGATCGGTAATTGAGTCTCGTAAATTTCTGGGCTGTTACCAGACGCGAGTATGCGGTAAATCCCTTGCCACACGGCTGCTTCTGGCGTATCTCTATCCACCAGAATAATGTGCATCCCAGGGGATAGAGTTTGGGGAACATTCAATAAGTCTCCTGTTGCAAACCGTCCAGCCAGAATTACTATCGAGCTTAAGTCGCTAGTCCAAAGACAGGGTGTATCATTTGAGTGAAATGATACACTTGTAGATGTTATATTAAATTTCAATTGTGTCGCTCCTTTCTAGCGATACTCCCGGTGGCTGGTGACACAGCATGACCGGGTTTTATATTGGTTTTACACTTGTGAAACTAAACGTACCAGAATACGGGGGTTTTTAATTAAAAAATTACCTTGCATATATACTTCGTAGCTTCAAATGCAAGCACAGCAAGGGTCGCAGTTGTCGCATAACACTTAGACTTCGCAAAAATTGACATAGAAGACACCGAAAACGGCGGCGACACAGCGCGATCGCAGGGCTGGAAGCATTGATATTTCGTTGTCGCTGTCGCTATTTTGCAACTTAGGATTCATAAAAAATTTGCATATATAGTTCATAGCTCATAGTTCATTCAAAATTTACCCCCAAGTCAATACCAAGAGCGGCTTCGATTTTTCGGATTACTTCCTCGCTTACGCTTGCATAAATTTGTTCATTCTCCAGTTGATACCAGTAAGTCCTGGAGACTCCTGATTCACGGCATATTTGGAGCAATGACCGACCATCGCCCTCTCGCGCTTTTCTGATGCGGTCGCCCAATCCTGGGAACTCCCGAACCATTTCAACTACTCGCTTCACTTGCACGAAAATTAATAGATCCATATATTTTCTCAACATCATCATATTTTATTTGTCTACGAACAGTTGCCCTATGTCTACGGATAGTGTACAGTAATTTTGGGTTGAATTGCAAATCACGTTTTCGTTGCTTATGAAGGAATCAAGTCAACCAGATTATTACAGAAATGCTTTTGAGACGATTTCAGGGACTTTGAACAATAGGAGATGGAAGCAAGTTAAAAGCGAGTTAGAACGCTCTGGATTAGTACTTAATCTTAAATCTGTGCAAAGCTATGCACTGCTGAAAACCCAATATCCGCGAACTGTTTTAACAAAAAAAGCAATCAAGATAGTTGAGGAATTTCAAGATAGTCATGACTCAACAGATGAATTTAGCGGAGAAGAATTATTGGTCATCCTCAGAAGGATAAAGCCAAAAGTAGGTGATCGGATGCTAGCTAATTTTTTCTATAAAGCGTGTTTACAGTTTGGTAAACAGAATAGATACACCTTGGCTGAGGCTTCAAAAGTTGTATTTTTTGCTGCAATCACAAGGAATAAATAGACATGAGCAAATGCTTGAAAAACAAAGTAGACTCTATCCGCCGCACTCTCAAAAATAATGCCTTAGAAGTTTCAGCAGCAGCTATTGAATCAAAAATTTTAGAGTTGTACCCCAACTACGAAACTGATTGGAGTAGTGATGTTCGCGCAGAAGTGATTAAGGCTATCACCCAAGACCACCAATCAACTGAAATAGTAAACTATGCATCCCCCGTCCAAGAACCCCTCACCCAGCACCAAGAGTCTGAAATCTTTACACAGGAGAAAACAGTAAACGCGATGCCTACGGTGGTAAACTACGCCCTACCAGAAACTAATAATAGTCATTCGCTAGCTGTAACCAATGCTGACAAACAAGCATTGGTATCTACTCAATCTCTGGCACTGGGCTTTGAACTGAGTGAACAAGAATGTTTACTAGTTGCCGATAATGTTGATGATGTTTTCAATGATTATGCAAGTTTTTTAACCGGCGTAACGACTGCCATTAAAGGCTATGTAGATCATCGATTTAATGAGGCGGAGAGCGCCTTAGATACCAATGCTGATGCTGTGCGATCGCACATAGCGGATAGGGCGGCTAGGTTAAATCAGAAAGTAGAAAATTTCTCAACTAATGTCAAAGCGGATATAGGAGGTATCCGCCAAAATATCAAAAGTTCAAAAGTCAATATCTTATCAAGATTCGCATTACCCAGTAAAACAGGGTGAAGGCTACACAATCAACTTTAATCCTTATAGAGCAGGAATAATCATTGTAGCTATTGCCAGTTTACTATTCATCCTACAAACCTACGATGACTGGAGGCTATCACAATTCCGAGTTAAGCGGATAGAGTACAGGGATTTTGTAGACCCAAATAAATATTTAGAAATACCGAAGGAGTTACCAAAATGGTGAAAAATAATTCTCAACTGAAACTGAAAAATCATGTCACACCCAAAGCACGGAGGATTAACCAAGTTCTCAAGACTAAGTTTGGTGTAAGTCTGGATGATTTTACAAATGCAATGATGGGGGACGTTACCAGCGCCCAGAGAATTGGAGAGCTAGCACGGCAAGGCAGATTATCAGTAGAATTCGCACCTAAACTAGCTGAAGCATATCATCAAATAATAAACGGCACTACTGCCCAAAATAAAGCCATTTCTGAGGTATTGGTAAATGCTGGTAAGAGTGCGATCGAGATTGATAAGGCAACAATGAACGCCACGCTTGCAAATGCTCAGTATGGTCATAAACGCAGTGAGCTAGCTGCTGAATATATAAATGCTCGTCACACCGAGAATCAGCGTCATAACTACCAGATGAATTACACCCAGATTAAGGGTTATATCGATGCTTACTTGGTAGGAGTTGATAACCAAGCTAATCTAATCGACCAATCGAACAGACCTGAAGTTAAGCAAATAACTGCCAATGAAGCTTATCAATCTAAGGTAATGAGTGAAGCGCTGAATCGTGGTGATGATGCTCGATTTGATTTGATAACTCAGAAAAAATATCAACCTAATACAGTACGCGGAGTACTGGTTGAGAAGTTCACAGCTATTAAATCAGCATTAGGATTCTAATTCAAAAACAAATATTTGAGCAACAGTGAACTGCTCAGATATTCCTCACAATCAAGTTTAGTATTCTCATGCTACCACCCAACAATGATGAACTAGATAACCAACTGGATCACGATAACAGTGTGGGGGTTAACCAAGAGACAGCGCGGTATTTACAGCATATTGAATCCAAACTGTACGCTGATATTGAGACTAGGAAACGTATAGATAGTGGCTTGCTATTTCTATCCTGCCAAGTTGGATCAGCATCGCTGGCTTGGTTGTTATTCTCGTTGCAAATATCAATCAGTATTATCCTTGCAATGTCTATGATATTGGCACTATTGCCAGGATTGATCGATTGTGGTGAAAGTTTTCACTTTGAGTTAAGTTCGGAACGTTGGTCATTGAGTCATGCCAAACCATTGGTAGCACTAGGTAAACTCGCAATCGGTGGAGTAATTGGGTGGAACTCTACACAAAAAATCGTCACAGAAGTTAAGTTTACCGAAATCCAGATCCAACAAACTTACTCAGAAATTAAATCATCACAAAATACAAATACTTTCACAATTCCATCGGGGGTACTAACACCAGTGATATTCGGATTGGGATTAATTGCGATCTGGGTGATAACAATTCCTTTAAGAAAAAAACCAAATGTATAGAGAAAGAAACTTTTTAACAGTTATAGGCGGAATTATCCTGGGAATATTTGCTGTAAATAACCTGTTTACGGATGCTGTAAACACTGCTGAAAACCTTAAGCACATTACCTCTTGGGGTAAACGGGCTGGGTTGGATATTCAAATACTCTCATTCATCCAATACGTGCTACTCCTGCTTAATGTTTACTTCCCAGTGATTATTTTTTTGGGATTCCTACTTATAATTCTATGCAAGAGATAGAAGCTTTTAATGAGCGATTCAAAACAGAGCGCAAGATTGCCACAGTTGGTATTGGTTTTTTGCTGATTGGAGGACTGAGTTTAACTTTGCCACTCTGGAATGATGCCAGCAAGTACAGTGAAACATTGTTCTGTTTCTCAGCTAATAACCAACCTTGCAAGGGTGAGCAAATTAAGCGTGGTATTTCCTGGATGATAGAACAGGAGCGCAGGAACTTAACTTTTGATGAGCATGTAAAAACATTACGTATATTACCTGCTGAATCCCCTAATGCACCTTTATATGGTTTAGCTGGTACAATCGCGCTCTTAACTGCTTATGGTGTCTCTAAGACACTTACAGGTAGCCAAGAATCAGCTATTCATAGCCAATTTTCATTGCTAAAAATTAAAGCATTTGAGAACGATTTGATAGTCGATAACCATTTAGATTTAACTAAATTCTCAAAAGAGCAGCAAAGCAGGATAACTAAAGAAGCGATCGCCCGTAATAGGACAGAGACGATAGAGGCTATGAAGTCACCCAATGAATTAGCGTTGGATGAGATTAACGGTCGGTTGCAGGGTGAACTTGCGCTTAAAAATCACGATTTAAATTTATCCGAGTTAGATAAACAAATCATAGATAATCGGCTGACCATTGCGAAAGTGACAAAGGAATTAAATAAGATTCAAAACAGCAAGCAGGACTCTAAAACTACTCAAATAACTACAGATGAGGCATTAAAAACCAGCTTGGTCGATGCGCTCAAATCTCACGAAGATGGTTGGTTATGGGCTGTTCTCAAAGCATCCAAACCCTTATGGATTATTGGAGAGCAAGGCACGGGCAAAACTAACACTTCTGTAGCCATTGGGCTAATTCGCAAATACTGCTTAGGTATCCCAGTTTTTAGAATTGCTGATCGACATCTCAATGGAGCTAACAGCAAAGTTTGGGCATTGCTAGAATCCCAATTAAAGGCTGACAACGATTCAGCAATTATTGAAGTTCTTCAAAACACCTACGAGCGCAGATTAGAGCGGATTGGGCAAAATTTAGATGATCAGCAAGCTGAACAATTCTTACTTGATGAATTCACCCATTTAAAAGATATGGATGAAGACACTGTTAAGCGCTTTATAAAATCAACCTTTTCGGATACTAGGAAGGCCAAGGAAAAATTTATTGGGGTTACTCACCTGGGAACAAATGAGGCTTTTGGAGAGGGTACAGCCGCTATGAGAAAAGCTGGCAGCATTTTAATTGAGAAATTTACAGCCGATGGTGAAAAACCATTGTCTAGGGTAGTCATCAAGCATGGTTTAGTAGATGCCAGAGGAAACAAACTAGAAGATGTTGAGCATACCCTACCACCTTGGTTTGAGGCTTTCAAAATTCACCAGCATTTCAAAGATAGACCAATAAATTTTGAGGATTAATCGATTCTCGATAGCATGGCTGTTTATTGATAATAAAATCCCCCTTAGCCACCAAATATAACAATCGGGATGTTCCCTGTTTAGCAACAACTGTCAAAATATTAATCTGGAGCAACAATGTCGAGAATTCCGCCCCAAATAGAACTAAGAGACGACTGCATTGTTATCAGAAATTTACAAATTCGCCTGTTTGAAGCGAGTGATTATCTGCATCAAGTGCCAGATTATGAGCATGAAGCTGCTTGTGTTAAAGCATTTGAAATGGGCTTTTTCTGTCTCCAAAGAACTGAAAATCTTAATGATACCCAATTTGTCAAACAACAATTTAATGCTTTATTAAATGAATTATATCAAGCTGTAAATGAAATACCAAACACTATTTCAGCACAATTGGCTAATAAAATTGGTACAAGCGAAGGTCAACTCTTAGCTCCTTTACAGGGTCAAATCAACCTTACTACAGCAGTAATGGATGCACAAATAAAAGCCGTGAGTGATTTTCTCAATCAGGAATTTAATCCCTCACAAGAAACCTCAGTGTTTGGCAGTGCTGTACAGAAAATCCAAAACTTGCTGGATGAGAACCGAACCGATTCCTTGCAGGGTGTATTTTCGGCAGCGATCACAAATATAACCGCAGAGAATAGCGTTTTGGCTAAGTCCGTTAGGGCAGTTGTTACAGAAGCAGTAAAACCATTGGCCGATGAGGTGGAGAAGCTTGCACAACAAGTTCGAGAAAAAGAACTGATTGAGTTGACGCTGGAGCAAACGATCGCAAAGGGGGCGAGTTTTGAAGAAGCTGTTGTTGCAGAATTAGAGCCGTGGGCGAAATTATACGGGGCTGAAATTACTCATATTGGAAAGGACAAGCAACCAGGTGATATTCTTCTTAAATTCAATGCCAACTCAATAGCAAGCGTGGATTTATCATTAGTAATTGAGGTTAGGAATAGGGACTCTGCAAGCTGGGGGCGTAAAAGAATTTCTGAGCAATTAACCAAGGCAATGATGAAACGAGAAGCAAATGCGGCTATTTTTTTAAGTCGTAGCCGTGAAGGTTTAGCGCAAGAAATTGGTGGTTGGGGAATAGGAACTTGTGAGCAGGGGCAGTGGGTAGCAACTACTTACGAAAGTCTCAGTCTTGCTATCCAATTCCTTATTGTCCAGCAGCAATTAGCGTCTCAGCCAACCTATAACTTACAGATAGACTGTGCTGTTATAGAAGCGCAGGTACAGCAAATAAAATTATCGCTAAATTATCTTACTCAAATAAATAGCTCGTTGACTAAGTTGCAAGAGCATTCATCAGATATTCGAGCAAAAGCTAGGGCTATGAGAACTGAAATTCGGAATGCGCTGAATTCAATTTCTGAGTCCATTAGCAGTAATCCGCAGAGATAATTTTAATTCCCAAGTGGGTGAAAATAACCAGGACACCATTTAATTTGTCAATATACAATTTATATTAATTATGAATGACGAATTAAAATCATGTGGTTAATAGCTGTTTTTATCTGTCTTGGTTGGATATTGTCTTTATGTTTGCATGAATTTGGTCATGCACTACTAGCATATTGGGGTGGCGATACTTCCGTTAAAGATAAGGGATATTTAACCTTAAACCCACTCAAATATACCGAGCCGAGTTTGAGTTTGGTGATCCCACTATTTTTTCTCCTCATTGGTAGTATTGCTCTACCTGGAGGAGCAGTTTATATTAATCAAAATCGATTACGCGATCGCAAATGGAAAAGTGCTGTTTCTGCTGCTGGCCCGATTGCGAATGTGATTTTAGCTTGCTTACTGGCCCTGCCTTTTCAATTGGGTTGGTATTCCTTGAGGCTACAAAGTCAAAATTCGGTTTTGTTTCTTTTTATTATTTCACTAGCTTATATAATTTCTCTGAATACATATATAGTTTTAATTAATTTATTACCTATTCCTGGCCTTGATGGCTATGGAATTATTGAGCCGTGGTTACCAAAACCAATTCAACAGCAATTTAACAAGTTTAGGAAATATGGAATTTTGGTGCTGATTGGTCTGTTATGGTTTGCTAGACCTTTCAATAGATTTTTATGGAATTTTACTAACGAAATTAATCAATTTTTGGGTGTTCCTCTGGACTTAGCCTTTATAGCTGGTCGGATATTTAGCCAGTCTTCACAGTATTTAGTTATAGGAATAATTTTGCTGTTATGGATATTTAGAGATAAAAACCAAGATTTACAGCGTCAAGGCGATCAGTTATTTTCTTCGCAAAAATACGAGCAGGCTATCACCTGCTACAACAAAATTGTTAAAAAGCAACCTAAAAATGCTGATGCTTGGTATTGGCGAGGCTATGCGCTTTATTTTTTAAATAAGCATGAGGAAGCGATCGCCTCCTTTGACCAAGCTATTCAAATTCAACCAGACTACGCTAAGGCTTGGTTTCGGCGTGGTTATTCGCTTTATTGCTTACAAAGATATGCAGAGGCAATTACTGCCTACGAAAAAGCACTCTTAATTAAATCTGACGATTCAGAAATTTGGTATTACCAAGGGATTGTTCTTAAAGATTTAGAAAAATACGAAGAAGCTTTAGCAGCATACGACCAAGCGATCGCCATCCAGTCAGATTTCTACCAAGCTTGGTCTAATCAAGCCGAAATTCTGGCTTTATTACAGCGTTATGATAGAGCGATCGCTGTTTATGACAAAGTGATTGCAATTAGACCAGATGACAGCAATACTTGGTGGTTACGAGGAAAAGCCTTAGGAATACAGCAAGATTATCAAGCAGCTGTAGACTCTTATGAACGAGCAATCGCTATCTATTCTGACTTTTATGGTTTTTGGCTAGATCGTGGTAATGCACTTTATTACTTACATCGGTATGAAGATGCGATCGCTTCTTATGACAAAGTTATTCAACTCAAATCAGATAATACCGACGCTTGGAATTATAAAGGTGTCGCTTTAATGGAATTACAAAGATATGAAGAAGCGTTAGTTGTCTACAACAAAGCAATTGAAATCAAGTCGGACTATCCTGATTACTGGTACAACAAAGCTTGTTGTTATGCGCTGCAAAGTAATGTAGCTTTGGCAACTAAAAATTTACAAAAATCAATAAAATGTGAACCAGATAGATTCTGGGAACTTGCTAAAACTGACCCAGACTTTGATGGAATTCGGGAGCATCCGCTTTTTAAAGGTTTAGTTGATAATGTTTTTGACGAAAGATTTAAAGCGCAGTATATTTCTAAAGAGGATAGTTAAGCTGCTGCTATATCTGAGGCTAGCGCAAGTTCATAGACACGTACAAACTATGGTTAAGAAAAAAGATTTAGAAAAAATTGGTTTGGAACCACAGCCACTTACCATAATCAAGGTGTTGACCCAAGAGCGATCGCCATCTCGTTCAAGCAGTTAGCAGAGAATCACCCAGAGGCGGATTTACGAATTGTTGGCATGGAAGTGCGAGGTGAAGATAAGTTTTTACTTCGTGCCAAAACCGCATCTACGGCTGATAAGTCTGAACTGAGTGCAGAATATTTTGACACTTATAATCAGCTTAAGGGTTTACCAGAAGGAGAAATTAAATTACTGTTAGCAGAAAAAGATAATCAGATTCGCAGATTAGAGAATATGGTAATGACGGCGCTGGAGCGTCCTAGCTTTTATTCAAACATCCAAGTAGAAGAGGTTGGTACTATGACTAGCAACCCCGGCGGATTTTCAGTTGGTGGTTCAGTAAGCGGTAATGCCAATAATGTCCAAGGTGACGGCAACTCAGTAGTTGAAGGAGATACAACAATGGCTGGCGATCGCAGAGTCTATGGTTTATTAATCGCCGACCTAATTTACTGAACATGGCTGTCAGCAGAGCGCCCTCGGCTATTTGCAAACTAACAAGCACAGAAATCTTAATAGTATCCTTGAATTTCGTACAGAGGGTCAAGTTGCCGATAATGTTCGGCAGGTTGGAAATACAGCAACCGTGCCCCGTCCGCAGCAAGTTGCTGTTGCTGGGTGTAAGCTAGATAAAACAAATTATTCTTCCAGAGATGCCAATAAGAGGGGGAACCCCCCAGCAGAGGCTCTAAAGCTTCATCTATTCGCCGATAATGTCCCTTGAGTAATTCTGCAATTTCAAATTGGGCATCAAATGGCTCCTCCTCGGTTCCTATCAACATATCTAATTCTGACAGCCTTCTGTCTTTCTCCTGTTGCTGTTCGGGAGAAGGAGGTTTCACAACTGCCTGTATTTCCTCTGGCATATCTAGTAAGAAGAACTGTGAGCGTTCACGTCTATTAATCTCTTCCTCATAAAACTGGTTTTCTTCTTCTTCTATACGGTCAACTGTACCAGAAATAAACGTCTGACCCATAGCATCTGCTTCCAGAAGGATACCATTGTGACCGTATGCGCCGAAGTGAAAAGCATTGCAATCAATTTGCATAGCTAGTTCTGATAGGCGAGGGCGAGAAGCACCCCTCGCACGACGGCATAGTAGTTCATTCGGTTGAGTTTTCACTATAGTCCATCCCGAAGCGCCAACGAACAGTGCAACAATCCATAGTTCGGGCAACAGCAGCCAGGGAGTATAGCTTAGTTCCTCATTTGATAACCGTTGAGGTGGTTGGGAAATGCGACGGCAACCTTCAAGCTCCAAGATCCGAGTTATAGCGAGTTCGATTGAATCTAAATTATTTGACTGGATACAGGTAGTGTAATTTCGGAACTCAATAAACACTTCCAACCTCCTATAGTTAAAATTATTAAAGTCTCACGCATCACTAGCTTATGCTTAATTTCAAACTTGGCTTTGTCGGTGCTGGAATAGCTAGGGAAGCGATGCGGTAGTAGTCAAAGGAGATAGTGAGCAACCTTTGATGGGAAGTAATCTTCTGTAAGGCTAGTGTTCTGTTTGGGAAACCAGACTTACAGTGCAATGATGATATTCACATACTAAGAACGCTACACATCCGCAGGTCTACGAGGTAGTATATACATAATATCGACATCTGGATATGTGGTTTCATACAACCTAGAAGCTGCTATAGCAACCTTTTGATTGTCAAAAGAAATGAAGAATTTAAGTTCACACAACTTGGCTACCAAATGCCTGTAATAAATTTCTTTTTCTAGTTCTACTTGTTTATACCGCTCTTCAGGAGTTAGTTGTTGACGATTTTCGGCTTTGATTAAAAAGTACTGAGCTGTCTTTACTTCCGCCACGGAGCCAAGGGGTTGCTCGTTCAATAGGAATGCTTTTCCTTGATTTTTAACTATGCCGTCATAAAAAGCAAAATTTGCAAATGAATTCCGCGCTATTACAAGGAAGTCACCTTTAGACCCCGTAACCCAAGTAGCGTAGTCATCATGATCTTCATAACCACCTAAGTGCCGATCTAATTCAAGATTAAAGCATCCATGATCAGAATCTACTTTACCTTTAGTGAAAACCTCTTGTTCTGTTATCCTCTCTGGATTGTTTTTGTTATGGATAAGCACATTCAACCTTCTCTGCTGTGCTGTGTTTAATTGCTCAACTAGCTCACGTTCTTTTTTGTTACTGCCGTAAGCTTTTCCTGTAATCGGATTTGTATCAGCTGCATTTGATGGATCTTTTGTAGGTTGATTATCATTTCCTTTGAAGATTTCCTCTATTACTTGATATAATAGAACACCAGTAGATTTAATAAGTTTAGGTATTATACCTTCATCATCGAATGCATAAGGGCCGTAAATGCCTGCTGCGGTACCATTAATACTTGCATCCCCAATAAGGAACTTGGACTTATTAGATTTAAGAACGCCGCTGTCGTAAGCAATACTAATCAATCCTTTTTTCTTGACACCAGTGTAGATGCTGTAGTTAGCATTGTTAATCTGGACAGAACCAGTAACTCTAACCGAGCCATCAGCTTGTACGTAAATTTTGCCACCAGTGTTATTTCCGTCAGAGCGGAGATACCCAGTTGTAACTGCTCCCTGAGAACTGGCGATCGCAATTACTCCACCGTTTGAGATGATGTTTTGGCTAATAACATTGCCAACAGAAGAGAGATATATATCACCGTTATTGGTTGTAATATCGCCTTGTGTAGTAACAGTACCTTGCTTGGCAATTAGGGCAACTTTACCCCACTGCGAACTGATTTTATCTGTAGTCACGTTCTGGTCAGCTTGTATAGCTACTTGACTACCACTATTAATGTCAGTGGTAGTGACACTGCCTTTACTGCTAACTAAAGCAACTGTACCGAATGCTGATACAATGTTTTGAGCAAGTACATCTTGAGTAGCACCAAGAGTCACATTATCAACGCTAGCGATCGCACCTTGGGCTTTAACATTACCACTACTGCTAATCAAAGCAACTGCACCATCAAGTGATGTAATATCTTGAGTAACTACATCTTTAAAAGCCCCAAGAGAAACATCACTATTACTGGTAATTGCACCATTGACAGTAACTGCACCCTGACTGGAGTTAAGAAGAACTACATCATTGGCAGACTTAATTTTCTCGGTGGTGATGTTCTGTTTGGCTAGAGCAGTTACACCATAATCACCAATAATTTCCCCAGTGGCAGTAATAGCCTTAGTAGCACTAATCAGACTAATTCCAGCGTTTGTGGAAGTAATGTTGTGAACAACAACATCTTTAAGAGCAGTAATATTTACATCACCATCTTTGGTTTGAATATCACCCTGTGTTCTAAAAGCTCCATCACTCAAAATATCTACTTGTTTAGCAGTGATATTACCAGTAGTGACATCGCCTTTAGAATCGTACTTTTTATCACCAATTTTACCTAAAGAAATATTTACATTACCTGAGTCAGCAGTAGACAAAGAAGCTGTGGTAATGTCATCAATAGCATTTAGAGTAATATTGCCTTGACTAGTGATATCACCATTAGCCGTGAAAGTTTTAGTACTATTAACCGTCAAGTCCTTAAGGCTAGCATGACCACCAACTGCATTATTGAAAGTAATATTGCCCAAACCTCCTGTCAGACTGAGGGATGAAGCACCTGCACTGTTACTATCGAGAGTATTTTTGAAGGTAATATCGCCGCCCTTAGAAGTGACAGTAGATTTAGCAGAGTTAAAAGTGTAAGCACCAGTACTGCTATTGAGGATTGTCGGGCCATCAAAAGTAATATTGCCGCCTTTGGTGACAACATTGGAGCCAGTGAGATTAATCTTAAGTCCCTGCAAGAAGACAGAGCCACCTTGAGTAGAAATATTGCCTACAGTAATGCCATCCTTGGGTGTTGCTGTTGTAGAAATGGGGTTAAGAAGGAAAGCGTGATCTTGTTCTCCAATGCTGCCATATCCTACAATTTGCGCTTTGTTATTAATAGCTATTGCCCCCTCTAAAGTCCAGCCTGATTCTTTCGGAATCAAACCGTTGAGGTCAGTCATGTGACCATCACTATATAGGAAAGCGTGTTCTAAACCATTATCATTTTCAGAGAAACCAACGACTTGACCAGAATCGTTAATATCATAGCCATAGCTTTGGCTGTCTCCAAAGGGAGTACCTAAGTCAACCATCTTGCCATCACTGTAGAGAAAGGCATGTGTCGAGTAATCATTCCGATCGGAAGATCCGACAATTTGACCAGAGTTATTAATGGCATTGGCATTGCTGAAGCTGCCACCAAGAGTGCCTAAGTCAATCGTCTTGCCATCACTGTAGAGAAAGGCATGTCTTTTGTATTCATTAGTTTGGAACTGACCAACGATTTGTACGGAGTCATTAATGGCATTGACATTGCTGTACCTGCCACCGAAAGTGCCTAAGTCAGTCATTTTGCCATCGCTGTATAGGAAGGTATGTAGAAAGCCATCATTTCCATAAGAACTTCCAACAATCTGACCAGAGTTATTAATGGCTTTGGCACTGCTGAAACCATTAATAGTACCGAGGTCAGTCAGATGACTATCACTGTAGAGAAAAGCATGTCCATAGTAGCCGGAGCTACCAACAATTTGACCAGAGTTATTAATGGCCGTGGCATCGCTAAAGTTCTGCCCAGGTAGGGTACCCAAGTCAGTCATCTGTCCATCATTATAGAGAAAAGCATGACTAAAGTTACCAATGCCATAAGAGCTACCAACGACTTGACCAAAGTCGTTAATGTCCGAGACGGAGCTATAGCTCCGTCCAGGCAAGGTACCCAGATCAGTGACCGTGTAACTACCAATGGAATTTTGTATACCACTTAATCCTGACTGCAAATTAAGTCCAGGGTTGCTAGAAGAAGCAGTATTTTTCAGTGTAATATTCCCAGCACTGATACTACCTTTCGTTTGAACCTGAAGTGAAGAACCAGTATAGTTGCCAAATTTAATATTATTGAATGCAGATATTTGGACTATTGTTGATGCATTAGTACCTGTGAAAATAATTTGCTCAAAACTAGAGTTTCTAAATACTTCACCTATGCCATCGCCCGATAGAGAAAAGGTTTCTGGATTACCCAACGCATCTGTGATGGCTAACTGAAAATCTTGGTGACCATCGAAGTCACCAAACTTTCCGACTGAAATCAGGGAATCACTAAGCGAGTCATTACTGGGAATGTTAACTAGGGAGGCAAAATGCCTCCTTCCTGTAAGTGGATCAAAGTTTGTTGTGCTGTAATTGGTGATATTACTGCCAGTAAGTGGTTTGGATGGTACAGAAGCAGTCAAAGTTGATTGCTGGAACAACAGTGAGTTATCGTTATCAAGGAAATCGGGCTGAGGAGAAGCTACTGCTGTATCTGATATTGAGAGATGGTCGAATCCAAAAGAAACAGAGGCTGTTTTGCTAGAATTATTATCTAAAGCCGAACTCAAAGATGCACTGTCTAATAAAGACTTTGTGAGTCCTCCATCCAGACTGTACGAAGACACGTTATTAATCAAGAATGCATCAGGGCTTTCCATTACAAACCTCTTGTAAGTACTGAATTATTTAGTAATAAAATTTGATAAAATACTTTGCTCAACTAAAGTGCTAGTTTAGTAATTAATCATCGCCTCTTTTGAGGACACAACTTCCTTAGTAAAACATGTGCAATTCAAGCCGGGACTTAGTTATTAACACAAACCGACTATTAGTAAACAGGTATGCAAAGATTTATTTACAACCATAGCTTGGCATACTGTGTACAACAATTGACAAGATTTAAAAGTAACCTTTAGAAAAAAAACATATTTATATTGTGAAGTAATTAGAGTAACGCGGTAAATAGACTTCTGATGCTATAAAAGTTTAATAGGCTTTTAAACATACAAGTTAGCGGTAATCTTGTATGAAGTTTTTGACTAGACTGTTTTTTTTAACCTAACTTCTTTAAATACTAGGGTATTATTTCCAGACACATTAGCTTGATTATGGTCAGATTTTTTAATCCTAATTGTCAATAGACACAATAGTATTTTTACTGATGGGAGCAATTTGATTAACAATTCTGAGAATGACGAATAAGCCAATAACCGCCGCACAGAGCCAAAAATCGCATATTGTGCGTTAAAAAATTAATATCCAGTTGAAAGAATTAATGCCCGTTCCCCTAACGCTTCCAAGTTTATGAGTTTTGAAGAATATTGAACATTCTTCGGTCTAAATCTGTCCGATGAACTGGACGGTTAGGGATTGCGACAATAGCAAATATCGGCTCTACAAATAGTTCTACTTCATACGGATAATCTACAAGATACATTTCTCGATGCTTCAATGTCGGAGGCTTTTCTTCTATGTCCCACATTCTCGGAGTAATCAAAACTGACTCGATGAATTTATTTGAGTATTTTAGTGGTTCATAATCACTCCACAGTTGGTTTAGTATTCCCTGTATTTCTGGATTATCCTGCCATAACTGCGGCGCTTTATTCTCTTGAATAAACTTTAGATCCATGCCGGGATAATCGGCAAGCGCTTCAATATAAACCTCTTGTTTGCGATTTAACATTGCTCGATAAACAAGAGATTTTTGCTCACACCAAAGTTCATCACAAATGATGTTATCTGGATCATGCTCACGACCACCATCAAATGCTTCCTTCTCTGCGTTTATATATCGTTCAATTTCAGCATCGATATCTGGTACGTGCCCAAGTAGTCGGGTATCATGCCCAATTAGTATGCGTCTTAGCCACTCGTGCCAAGATTTTTGTGTCATCCCAAGAGACTGAAGAATTCGATTACCGCCAGTGTGTTTATCGAACGGGGGCACTTGCAGTCCGTCTTGTACGAGTACCCAGAAGGCAAAGTCAATACAGCTGGATGAGCCAGTAATTATATCTCCAATAGTCGAGTCATCGCTTGTTATCATCTGTTTAAATTAAAGCTTAAAAACAATATACTAGCCTTCGCTTACTACTCCCTAACAAGTCGTTCAATTTCATCAATTACCGATTGAATGTTAAACCCTGCTTCTTTAGGTATACCGATAATTGTGTTGATGCCAATACTACATTTAACAACTTCTGGATAATTTACAAAGTAAACTTTGTATATTGAATCAATCTCGCCACTTGGATAGTTAGTAGGTGTATGAAGCAATTCATGTATATTGGGATTACGCTTAAGGGTACTTTGGTAAACCTCCCACGCCTCAATTATTCTGGTATCTTGCATCCATTCTTCTTCTATTCCATCCTGAAGGGGAGTTGAGTATTCCTGGGCTACTTGCCGATACTGCTGATCAAACCAAGTTATCCGTTTAACATAAATTTCACGAATAGCTGACCAATCTAAATTTTCAATTAGCTCAGGAGAGAACATTTGACGACAATCGTCATTTTCAATTAGCTCAGGAGAGAACATTTGACGACAATCGTCAACCTCCTTTTGAGCTTCAGATACGATATCGTCAACTCGCCAATACCATCGAGGATCGTCCTTAGCAAGGGTTTGATTGAGCCAAGAGCGCCACTCATCAAGTGTAATCAGATAACTCGTTACCTGGGGGACATGATAATCAAAGGGAGAAAATCTGATATCCGTTTTAGCTAGTAGAGAGATCAGAAAGTCCACCTTGCGGCTGAAATCAAATTGAATTACACCAAACTTGTTACTGTTTTTTTCCGGGTGAGATAAATTTAAGACCATAATCTTCTTTTTAACTAAATCTCTTGTTGCAAGATAATTATGATAGTAATCTACTAGAAATGGAGTTCAACATAGTTAAGGGTGTACTATGTGGTTTTGGGATTTTGAATCGGTTGAGTACGAGGTATTTAAAAAATACGAACCAGCGCTGGTAACTATCGATGTGAATTTTGCAGATGCCGAAGTCCAAGATGCACTTGAAGGTTGTTCGTATGACTTAGAGGATGCCTTGCGAAGTGCAATTGAATATGCCCTGTGGTTGAGCGAACATGAGAAAGAGATTTTCCCCAATGCTTTATTAATCCGTGCGCTACAGGATAATTGGAAGCCGAAAGCATGGCGCGATGAATATTTAGAAAGGGAGATGTTCTCTTCACCTGGGCAACGCTGGTGGAATGCGGCAGAAAAAATGTGGGGACGCGATGTGCGGAATCAGTTGGTTGTTGATGTATTTTTTGAGGGAGGTGGAGAATTTATAAAATTCAGCAATGGTAAAGAGATCCTTGTAAAAACTGCATGGCTCTGGGGATGGGAGCGATTGCTTGAGTATGCCAGCCCAATACCTGTTTCATCGATATAGTAATTTAATTGATTAAAGATTTACAAGTGTGCGATTCCTGAAGCTGAATTTATCGCATCTGGAAACATACGCTGATAGGAGCAATTTGATTAACAATTCTGAGAATTAACGAATAAGCCAATAACCGCCGCACAGAGCCAAAAATCTCATATTGTGCATTAAATAATTCATATCCAGTTTAAAGAATTAATGCCCATTCCCAATTTGGGAATGCTCAATCAGGTTCCGGCATTTATGAAAATTTATCTAGTCCTTTGCTTGCTCCCTTTTCTTCTGGAGATTAAGTTGAGAGAGTTTGGTATAGGCTCATTCCTTGTTGAAACAAAGCGATCGCCGTTTCTAACTGATATCTCTGCGTTACCGCCTCACTATCTCTTTCATGTCTACACAGAGGGTGTAGACGGTTTCCGAAGCTGTGGCGATGAAGATTCTGGCGATAAGATTCTGGAATTTGAATTTGATGCCGTGTATTTACTCCATGAACAAATCAATTCCATAACTTACCTCTATGAAATCTCTCACCCCAGAAGTAATTCGAGCTATAACCCCCATGTTTATAGCAACGATTGGAGCAGTCATTGCTGTTGCTGTTATAGTCTCGCCAAACGGAAAGGATGCAGGCCAATTCTCTGCGGGGCTTGGACTTGCAGGAACAGCAATAGCTGGTGCTGCTGGTCTTGCTCAAAGTAGCAAAAATGAGCCGGACTTTTCAGTGAGCAAGCAGGGAGACAACTTGAAAGTTTCAACCCCAAGCCCTGAACAAGCGGATGGACACTAAGTTGTCTAATAAGAGTCTGGGGCACAATTCTATTTATTTTTTGAGCCATTGATTCCTAACACCATTTTTTTCTTGTGATCAATGGTTCAAAAAATCGATTACGTCTAGGCAAACTTCTTAAGAATCTGTAAGGATTCGCTAGAACTAAGTTGAATCATTCCAAACTTGTTTTTATGTTTCTCCAGGTCAGATAAATCTGCAAAGTACATAATATTTCTCTAATTATTGGGTAAAGAAACAATTTTGATACTTCTTAGGTGAGATTCTCTCAAAATTGTTTCTTCAAACTAGTTAATGATTTTACCGTTTAAAAACAGCAGGTTTACACTCTGTTGAAAATTCACGCACTTGATAATGATATACACCCCCTGTTAAGGTTGCACCTCGTACTATGGTATTTATGACTTGCAATTTACATTAAATTCTGACGGAAGAAATAGAAAATTAACTTAAACCGTTAAAATTCTGGAATTGCTTATGGTATATCTGTATCCAAAATAGAAATGCGCTACTAGCCCTAGTTTTTATTCAAATGTAGAATAGGTAGGTACTATGACTAATAATCCCAGTGGCTTTTCAGTTGGTGGTTCTGTAGGTGGAAACGTTAATAACGTTCAAGGCGATAACAACCGCGCAATTCAAGGTGAGAATAACCAAGGTGTGCTTGGTGATGGTAATCAGGTGACGCAACATAACCAAGTGGGTGCAGAAACCTCTGAATCTCTCACTAAAGAAGATGTTGTCAAGTTACTGGCGCAACTGGAAACTTTAATTAAAGGTGCAGAACTTCCAGCCGACACTAAAGAAGAAGTAATTGAAGACTTGAGTGCAGCGAAGAAAGCCACAGACAAAGAAGAACCAAATAAACAACGTGCGTTAGAGCGTTTGGGAACTGTGGCAGAAACACTTGAAAAAACGAGTAAGGGCGTGGAAGCTGGTCAGAAAGTCTGGACAATAGCTAAACCGATTATTGTGAAAGTTGCAACTTGGTTAGGCATGGCTGCTGGTTCTCACCTATTGGGGTTATAAAACTGAATTATGAGTCACCAGCCACCTGATAACTCTGAACCACAACAGCCTGATGCAAGCTCAAGGCAGCAGGCTGATAGTTCCATACCTCAAAATGTAGTTCAAGGTAATCAAAACCGAGCCGTTCAGGGTAATGATAACCAATCTGTTCTGGGGGATGGCAACACAGTAGTTCAGGGTAATAACAACTTGATGCTCGTCGTCAAGGAATTAATCTTTGGTCAACAGCTAGCACCCGTAGGAAATCCCGCACGAGAACACAATCAACGGTTATTACTTGCAGACGTAAAACAGGAAGTTACAGCACGATTAAGGCAGTCTCTACACAATGCCGTGCTGATTAATTTGGGGAAGGAATCACAACCGCAACAAGTAAAAAGACCTTGGGATGCTGAAATAAAAATTGGCTTAAAGCCTGCTGTACCTCTCCCAGATACCACAACAATTTTGCAAGTTTTTGATTCAACAGAAATTGCTGGTAAATTGTTAATTTTAGGTGAGCCTGGGTCAGGCAAGACTACCACACAATTAGAACTGGCTCAAGCTTTAGTTAGCCGTGCAGAAGAACAGCCTGATTATCCCGTTCCCGTTTTATTCAACCTGTCCTCATGGAAAGATGACCGACAACCTCTAGCTGATTGGTTAGTGGCTGAACTTAAATCTAAACATTGTGTCCCAATCAAACTTGGTAAAGACTGGGTAGATAATAAACAATTACTACCATTGCTTGATGGTCTGGATGAACTTGAGCCACAGCGTCAAGAAATTTGTGTTGATGTAATTAATCAGTTTTTAACAAGCGAAATTAAACCTCTTTATCTAGTTGTTGGTAGTCGGAGTGAGGAATATAGGAACTACGCTACTCAATTACAAATTAACGGTGCTATATACTTACAGAATTTAACCACCAATCAAATTTGTGATTATCTAACCTCTATAAATTCTATAGGAGTTTGGTCAACCATCAGTAGCGATTTAGATTTACTAGACTTGGTTAAAACTCCCTTACTACTCAGCATTACTGTTGTAGCATTTCAAGAAATAAATGTTGAACAATGGCAGCATTTGAACTCTACAGCAGAACGTCATCAGTATTTGCTAGATGCCTATGTAGGGCAGATGTTGACACGGGACATTAACAGTAGGGCGTATTTGAAGAACAAAACTCCTAATGCTAGACAAACGCGAATGTGGCTTGTTTGGTTAGCTCAACAAATGCAGCGAGAATCGAAAACGGAGTTTTTGATTGAAGAAATGCAGCCCAACTGGATTAAAAAATCTAAAAGATTTAGCTATAGGCTGATTTTTTGGCTGATAGCAGGGCTAATTTCTGGGCTGTATAAAGGGCTAATTTTTTGGCTGAGTGGAGGGTTTGATGGGCTGATGATGGCAGGTTTGATTTTTCTTCAGATTACAAATAATGTGACAATAGATATAAATGAAAAAGTTTTTATCAAAAAAATAAATCAAGAAAATATAATTTCTATGACTTTGGGGCTAACTGGTGGGCTGTTTGCAGTGCTTACTAATTGGCTGTTTGAAGGGCTACCTAATGGGCTGAATAAAGGGCTAACTTATGCGGTGATTGGAGTGGTGATTGGAGGGCTGATTTATGGGTTTAATGGAGGGCTGATTGGAAGGCAGGTTGATATTATAGAAAATAAAAAATATCCTAATCAAGGTATTTGGAAATCTACCTACAATACTGTTTTTTTTGGGCTGATTGCAGGGCTTACTATTGGGCTGTTTAATGGGCTGTTTAATGGGCTGTATGGAGGGCTTGTTATTGGGCTGTATGGAGGGCTTACTACTGGGCTGAGTTTTGGTGGTATAACCTGCATTCAACACTTCACGCTACGCCTTATTCTCTACCATAACGGTTACATCCCCTGGGACTACGCCCGTTTCCTCAACTACAGCACCGAGCGCGTATTGCTCCAGCGTGTAGGTGGTCGCTACCGCTTCATCCATAAACTGCTGCAAGACCACTTTGCCAAAATGGAGTTCAGGCGAGATTAAGAAAATATATTAACGAAAATATATTAACGCACACAAGTTCCGAGAATAAAATTATTCGATTTACTTGATATAATAAGCGAGTCATACGACTCAACGCAACGCATCGCATCCTAGTAGCACATCAGCCTTAACAAGCTTCTCACGCTACTAATTACTACAAAAGGAGCGATCGTACATGAAAGTAATTTCTAATTCCCTCATAGATATCTATGGGGAATTAGCTCAGGCTAGTTCTTGGATAACTGCCAAGGATCTGGCTGAGGCTACCAATTTAAGCAGACCTACAGTCAACCGATGCCTGAATTACTTAATTCAAGAAGGGTTGGTTGTTTACAAGGATGTACGTCCTGCTTGGCTCTACAAGTTAATGTCCAAGCCCAAAAATCCTAAATTGTTAGCGCGGCTGAAAGCGCTTCGATAGGAACCAAACGCCCTCGGACTATACCTTGGGCGTTTGGTTTTTATTGGTCAACGTATCTAATCACAAAAAATAGAGAGTGGGACGGGAAATTACAAAGCTTGTATATCCCTAATCTATTTCGATGAATTATTGGTTAATGAAGTCAGTTTCCCAATGCTGGGATTTCCAGGTAATAAAACCGCCAATCACCTAATTTATTTTGTTATCAGGAGTGCTATCAGTATGGTTAAGAAAAAGGATTTAGATAAAATTGGTTTAGGAACTAACCCCCTTAAGTTTGATGATTTCGTTGCCCGTTGCCCTGAAAAATTAGAACTTAGAGATGGGTACATGGGACAGTCTAAGCAAGATGCCAGATTTTTGCAGTGCTAAATTAGACTTATTTTATCCTCTCAGATTTTCAGCAATTCCCAACGTTGGGAATTTTATCGCTCTTACATTCCCATAATTGGTTATGGCTTCTGCAATAATGCAAGATTTCGCACCTCATCCCGATCGGGAACTTTAGCCATCGCATTATAAAGGCGATCGCTATTTCTGAGATGTCCCCAAGTGCTGGATAATGGGTGTGGTATTGTCAACAACCATTCCCAATACTAAACAGTACAGGTTTTCACGTACAAGGCGTAAAAATAGCCTATCAAACGCTACAATTACTGGGAATGAAAGTGTGGAGTAATAGCACTGCATACACCTTCCGAAAGTGCGCCGGCATCTCCACCTATTTGAACAAACCGAGAACACTAGAATAAATTTGAGCTTCGCTGCCGCTATGCACAACATTGCCAATGCTGAAGAAGTAAAAGTAATTGAGGATGGGCAAGCGCCACCTACTGGCACTACCACTCCACCAAGAAAGCCAAAGTGGTATGACACATTTAGCTACATTGCGAATCCGGATCGATTCTGTCGCCAAAATTTGCAAGAGTATGGCCCTATTTTTAACACAGGAGTCTTTGGTCGCACTACCATCTTTGTAGGCGACGCTAAAGCTATTCAAATGGCATTTAATGGAGATTTGAGATATACAGAGATTGCACTGCCAGCAACCACAATGGATATGTTTGGTGAGTACAGTCTGTTTCAAAGACCCGATTTGCATCGTCAGCGTAAAAATGCACTCGCACCCGGAATGACTGGTCGTGTACTTGATGGCTATACACCGCTAATCAATGACGTAATTGTGCGTGGGATGAATAGCTGGACTACCCCCAGTACCATAGCGGTATACCCGGCAGTGGAGAAGATTTGCTTTGATATACTCACCCCTGTGCTATTGGGAATCAGTTTAGATGACTCTGCTCCTCTCTCTTTCAAAGGACTACCAATTACGTCAAAAGCAGAGTTAAAAGCTCTGTACAAAACATACTTTGATGGTTTCTATGGTTTGTCTCAATGGAAGTCTCCCTTGACAAAATACGGGCGTGGGCTTTCGGCACGTACCAAACTCTTAGAATTTATGCGTGCTGTGGTGCAAAGGCGGCGAGGTGAGGACAAAGTTATCCAGCCCACGGCTGATTTCCTCTCAATGATGCTAGACAGCCAGCAAGAAAATCCCGATGGAGTATTTAGTGATCAGTTAATAGAGAATCAGTGTTTACTGCAATTATGGGCATCGGATTATGAGGTATCCGGGCTGATATCTTCGCTCATGTACCAAATTGCCCGCCATCCGCAAGTTATTTCACGACTGCGACTTGAGCAAGCCACTCTTACAGGTGGAAACAGTCAAGTCACTATGTTCTCACCCGAACAGTTAAAGCAAATGGTATATTTAGAGGCAACAATTAAGGAAACACTACGTACTCTACCACCCAGTTCTACAGCCAGTCGTCTACTCACCAAGTCTGTGGTACTTGATGGCGTACTCTATAATAAAGGCTGTGTAATTATTGCAGAACCACGAATCGCACACATTACACCAGAGTACTTTCCCGAACCAGAAATATTTGCACCAGAGCGTTTTCTGCCGTCACGTAGCGAAGACAAGATGTATCAATTTATTCCCTTTGGTGGCGGTGTCCATGCTTGCCTGGGAGCGCAGATGGCGATCGCAATTACAAAAGTGTTCGCGTCTCATTTGCTACAAATGTTTAACTGGGAAGCAACAGGCGAAGCCAAGTTTGTCCAGTTTCCTCTCAAAAAGCTCAGGGATGATTACCAAATGAAGTTTACACGCCGAGTTTGACTTTCTCGCAAAATACGGCTTTTTCTTCTGACTGATAGTGTAGAGCAACGAATTATTTGACCGCAGCGACTTTCTTATAAGTTAAGTTCTTTATGCCTGTAAGCTTTACTATCAGGGCATCTAATTTTAACAATGATAAAAAAATTACCCAGAGGCATTAGTAGAGGTATTGGATTTCGGGATTTGAAACAGTTTCGTGCTGACTGCTATGAAGTTGCACGTACCATACATGCAAAAGTTTTAGAAGTGAGAGAGGGTGGACAGTACAGAAATTATCGCTTGTGCCGTATGCAATTGCGGGAATATCATAACTGTAACAGTATGAATGTCACCATCCTGCTAAATTATTATATGCTCGCTTTCAGCAGCACAGAAGATATACCATTTGTTTTTTTTGATGTGCCACTATTGCAAGCTGCATTTGAGTCCTTGGAGTATGAGGTGCCTGCATTTGAGTCCTTGAAGTATGAGGTGCTGACTAAAGAGTATTTAGAAACTGATCCAACAGAAGAACATGTTGCAGATTTGAGTGCAGAAGAGTTAAAAGATTATCGATACTGGACACCGAATCAAATAGGACAAATCATTTTCAATCACTGGGATTGAAACCTAATAACGATTGGCTAGTAAAATATTCAATACTTGGTAAGCCAAATTCTCATAAGTAAAAAAAAGGATGGCTCGTGCCACCCGTTAGCTCACTAATTCAATAGCCAGTACTTCTTTTTAGGTCTTCCCGTTTCCAAGGATCAGTTTCTACCTCTCGCAGCGATCGCACGGTGATTGGATAAATTCGCAATTGCGATGTTGAGTCACCGTCCACAGAAGTGATGTTAATCAAATCCAGTAATTCTTGTGGACTCATCGCAGGATTTTCTCGGATACAGTCCATTAAAGAACCTGCAAATTTTTGTTGACGATGCTGCCAATCATGCGGATATGCTCGGTCTAGAAACCATTTCCATTTTGATGTGTTGGACAGCATGTGTTCGGCAATCTCTAGATCAGATTCTGCCTCTACGACAATAAACGAACTGTCATACACGCCTTCATCGATTACACAAGTCACTAAAAACAACATCGCATTATATAACTCTAACAGTAAAAATAATCCAATACCAAGTCTCCACAAATAAGTAATTAAGTTAAGTAATTGAGTAACTCATTACTCTAGATCAATCCCCTCAAACGCTTGCTCTAGAAGAACCCGGAGAATTTCAGCTTTTTTCCTACCTGTTCGGTTAGCCAGGTTAGTAAGTTTAGAGTGCATTTCTGGAGATAGATCCAGACTGACGCGAATAGGTTTTTCTCTTGGTGTAGATTGTTGAGTTAATTTCTCTAATAAATCGTTAGATTGCAACTTTTGTTTTTTAGCCGCGCCAGTCGTTTTTTTATTCGGTTCGTCTTCAGGAAAAATGAACTTAGCGGTATCATCGTCTAGCCTTTTTCGTCTAGTATTCATTTCAGTAATCCCAATATCTCTTTGCACAATTGCTCAAACTCTTGAGCCGAATCTTCTGCTTTTTTCATTTCAAAAATGGTGCATTGTTGAGTAAAGCAATCGGCAATGGCTTGCTTATTGTGGATCACAGTTTTGAGTAACTTCACGTCGGGAATTTGACTGAGCAATGATAATGCCTCTTCTTTTAGCCTTGTTCCTTTTGATGCGCGGGAGAGGAATACTGCTGCTATTGGCCGCCCCCCAGTTATTTTTTGCGCGGACTTGATCAGCCTTATTGCCTCTGAAGCAGAATGCAGATCCAATCCAGTTGGTTGAATGGGTGTTACCGAAACATCCGATAAACACAAAATCGCTCGTGTTGATTCGGTCGTGTTTGGCGCACCATCGACAACTACAAGCTGGAATTGTTCAGCAAACTCTGGCAATCTCTCGATCAGCTCGTTAGCGTCAGTAATTTTTGATGTGGGTATTTGGTTAGACAACAGGGACATCCAAGTTGACCCACTGCTTTGTGGATCTGCATCGACAAAGTGTATTTTCTTGCGTTTGCGATGCAGCCAAGCGGCTAGATGGACTGCCCCCACTGTTTTTCCGCAACCGCCCTTCTGATTGCAAAACGAAATAATGGGCATTTCCTTAACTCAATTACTTAATTGAGATAAGTATAATCCCAGTAATGGAAGGATGTCACTGTGATCGGAATGCAGTTGGTTTTCTACTTAATTACTTAATTACTTAACTAGTTTGAGTAAAAAAGATAAAAATTCAGGTTTGTGGCATTCCCAATTTTGGGAAAGTTACTCTCAACCTTATTGACAAGCTCTCTATCCTAAAAGCTGCTGGAATCCATCTAGATTACCTTGAGCAAGTAACTGCATGATGCTGGCATCAAAGGCCCGTTTAAATTCTGGGTCAGATGCGTAACGTTTGTACAAGTCGAGTTCACGTTTGCGTTCTCTGTTGATCGCTTGTTTAATTAATTCTTCTAAAGCAAGACGGCGATTTTGTTCGTCTGGGTTGTTGACGACTTGATTTTGGTAATAGGGGTTGTCAATTACGTGTCTAGCTATATTAATGAATTTCACCCGTTGTTCTTGCGGAGTAGCATCCCAGCCTGTAAAAAATCGATTATTAAAGGCG
Source organism: Nostoc sp. CmiVER01 (assembly GCF_034531135.2). Lineage (NCBI taxonomy): Bacteria > Bacillati > Cyanobacteriota > Cyanophyceae > Nostocales > Nostocaceae > Nostoc > Nostoc sp. CmiVER01. The sequence goes on along the minus strand of NZ_JAVRBU020000028.1, from coordinate 24,632 downwards.
GATATGATTTCATCAAGGGGGTCTCTTTGTGGTGCATCGTCATGGTAGCCGCGTAAATTGGAATTTTGCGGGTCAATTTCAGATTCCGAAGCATCAAGTTCAATGGTGTGATTTAATTTAACTCGCTCAATACCATAGGTAGAGAGGTCTACACTTTCCAGGAGTTCATCGAGTTGGTCTTGGTCGGGGTTTTTAACTGCAAGTTTGGGAATAAGGAATTTCAGGAACCAGTGCAGCATTTCTCACTGGATGTTGTTATAAGGAATGATACAGGCTACTTGGCTGTAGATTTTAACGAACTGTTTTGCTTTGATTTTAAAGTCGATTTTTGCTTCGTCTTCGAGTCTTAATTCTGCGTTGAAACGAGATGCGGCGGTGTCGATGAGAGGACTGAGTTGTTCTGCTTCGGCTTTGTTGAAAAATAATTCGTTGAATTGTTCGACTTCATACCATTCGTAAACACCCACATCATCTAAAACTTCTTTGAGATCGTGGAGGACATTAACATCGGTGGGTTCGCTCAGGGATGTGGCAGTATAAAATGGGTCAAAAGCGATTTTGATGTCGCTGACGGTGTTGTAAAAATCGAGAACGAAGGTATCTTGTTTACCCATTTTATCGTTGCAACGATTGAGGCAAGATAGGGTTTGCACTGCCAGCACCGACTGCAATTTTTTATCAACATACATACTGTGTAGCAGGGGTTCGTCAAACCCAATAAGAAATTTATTTGCAACAACCAAGATTTTGTAATCGTCTTTTTTAAATTCGTCGGAAATATCTTTGCTGGGGAAGCCGTTGATGATGTCTTTGGTATATTCAATGCCGTCTACTGTTTTTTTACCAGAGAAGGCAATGATTGCTTTAAAAGGTGCGTTCGCCTGTCTTAACAGTTCGCGGATGGCGAAGAAGTAGCGAATGGTAGTTTCAATGTTGCGGGTAACGACCATCGCTTTGGCCTTGCCCTTGAGCTTTTTGGGTACCCATACCTGTTCGATAAAATGAGTAACCATAATATCGGCTTTAGTACCAATGGTTTGTTTATGTCCTTCCACATAAGCCCGGAGCTTTTTCTGGGCTTTGGCAGTGTCAAAGATGGGATTATCTAAAATGGATTTTTGAATTTCGTAATAGCTTTTGTAAGTAGTGTAATTGGCTAGTACGTCAAGAATAAAGCCTTCTTCGATTGCTTGTTTCATCGAGTAGAGATGAAATGGCACGAACTTACCGTCTGCCATGCGCCGACCGAATTTTTCTAAAGTTGCGTTTTTGGGTGTGGCAGTAAAAGCAAAGTAGGAAGCATTTTTACCAACTTTGCGCCCTGACATTGCTTTGAGAATTTTGTCTTGTAAATCTTCGGGTTCTTCCTCATCCTCTTCTTTAGCGAGAGTCATATTCAAGTTATCAGCAGCCTTCCCGCTTTGTGATGAGTGAGCCTCATCGATAATTACAGCAAAAGTACTACTGCTCAAATCCTCAATGCCGTCAACAATAAAGGGGAATTTTTGAATTGTAGTAATAATAATTTTTTTACCGTTCTCTAGAGCAATTTTTAATTCTTGGGCATTGGTGGCATGGGCAACGATGTTTTTTACTTGAGAGAAATCTTTAATATTATCTTTGAGTTGTCTGTCAAGAATGCGTCTATCTGTGACAACCACAACCGAATCAAACAGGGGACTATCTGCACCTTTAGCGTAGAGTTCGATTAACTGATATGCCGTCCAGGTGATGGAATTAGATTTACCCGAACCTGCGGAATGCTGAATTAAATAAGTCTGTCCTGTGCCCCGTGTTCGGGCATCCGTGAGGAGTTGACGAACGACATCAAGTTGGTGATAACGGGGGAAATAAAGGTTTTTTTGAGCAAGGGGTGTTTTGGTATCACCGGGGATGAGAATGGCGAAGTGTTCAATAATGTTGGTAAAACTTTGGCGGGTGAGAATAGATTCCCATAAGTATGCAGATTTGTGACCATTTGGGTTGGGTGGGTTGCCCTTGCCAAAATTAAAACCTTTGTTGAAAGGTAGAAAGTAAGTTTTCTCATGGTCTAATTTTGTGGTCATCCACACTTCATCGGTATCAACAGCAAAGTGGACTAGACAACGACTAAATTGCAGCAGTGGTTCTTGGGGATTGCGGTCTTCGCGGTATTGTTTTTTGGCGTGGTAAACACTTTGACCCGTCCAGGGGTTTTTTAATTCCATCGTGGCGATCGCTAAACCGTTAAGAAACAGCACAATATCAATGGATAACCCTGCATCGCTTTCAGAGTAATGTACCTGGCAGGTAATCGAAAAGATATTTTTTTCAAAGTTCTCTAAAACAGCCGGATTTGTCTCGTTGTAGGGGAGGCTGTAAAGCAAGGTCAGGTGAGCATCATCAATGGATAATCCTTTTTTAAGAACAGAGAGGATGCCATCTTTTTTGATTTTGCGATCGCAACGTTCCAGAATTAGGCGTTGCCAGTTGGGACGGTCTTTGAGTTTGGCCAGTTCTTCGGGCTGGGTAGTTTCTAAAAAGCGCCAGAATTTCTCCCGGTCGATAGCAAACTCTCGATCAAAATCTGCGGGGTTTCCTTCTTCGTAGCCAGCGCGTTCAACGAGTGCAGTTTTGATACAGTTTTCCAGTGCTTGCTCGTTGGTTTTGCTAACCATAGGAAATCCGTTATATTTTATACGAGTATTTTTCCTATGATAATTCTTTGTAGCCGAGTGTGCTATGTGTCTAAGTGATCGCAAATTCAGTGAGTGGGCGTTTACTAGGGTGATGGAAGCCTAAAATAATATCGGCTTTGGGGATACCTGCTGCCAACAAGTCATCAACAATCCCCAAGTCGGTGCTGTCTTCTTCCACCCAAATTTTACCGTTTTGAATCTGAAGGTATAGAATAATGTGCTGCACTCGTTTTTTAGCATCCCAACCGCACCGTAACCACAGGTATTGGTCGTGCTGTTCGTCTAAAATCAGCCGATCAGCTACACTGGGCAAAACGCCATTGCTAATTGTAGTTTCTGTGGTGTTAGCGGTTTGAGAATTGGCCATCTCATAGTATTTTTTAATGGTTTCTTGGATAGCATGGCGATAGCGGATTAATGTATCCATTGCACGATTTGCTCCTGTTGAGTATCTACGGCAATTAATTGCAGGTTGTTTTGGCGGGTAATGAGTTGGACTGATGGACGTTGAAAAAAGTTGAAATAAACAATGTCGTCAATTGCTAAGTACAAATTATATTCAGGTTCGCTAACTTGGATGAGGTTGCGATAGACGATGTACTGTCCAAGGGCGTTGTGGAAGTCGTACATCTGAGATTTACCCACAAAGCTTTTAATTTCAACAACAATTTTCTGCCCCTGGCGTTCTGCGGCAATAGGTTTTTCTGCGGCTAAGTCAGCGTATAGTTCAGCGTCTTCATATTTAATTATGTAAGGGTCAGCGATTATCAGCCACCCATCTTTAATCAGAGCATTTTTTACAGCATCGTGATAGAGGTCTTTGGCTGGCATGGGGTGATTTCTTAGACGTGAGGTTCGGGTTTTGGGTCTTACAACATATATAAATAAGATAGTACGTCACGCTAGGGCTAATGTAACTTAGTAGCTTTACATTTTCATTTTTCCAGTGACGGCTGACGCTATTATGTTGCATCTAAATTCTTCTAATAGCAAAATTTGCTTATTGATAGTTGCAATAGATGAGTCGGTCTGAGCATCATTCTCTTTAATAAAATTTATGATGTTTACTTGTTCATCTTTTGGGGGGATTGGGACAACGAAAGCACCCAACTTCTCCGTTGGTAATGTTTTAGTGCCATGTCCTGATTCTTCTAGCAAGGTTGACAAGTTTTTATTGACACCTTCTATTAAAAAAACTAGATATTCTGGTAGACAATGCACATTAAGCACTAATGCCTTCATATCCTGATTAATTGTGACAGAAAAACAAGTTAAAGCTACAGGGATCTTTCGAGCAAGTATCATGCCTCTAACTACAATAAGGACAGCATTAGTATCTAAAAGTTTAATTGTAGTTTTTTTAAGTGCTTTTTGTGTAATTTTATCTTCTGTATCTTTTATATAACGAAATTTCATATCTTTGGGAGAAACCCAAGGAATATCACCATCCCAAAATTCAGATTTTTCTTTACTTGGTGTACCACCACTATAAAATTTTGCAATATGTTTAATTTTTGCTGTAGCCCAATGCTCAGGAATCTCCCCAAACCACTCAACTCCACTATCCCGCATGGATGCTTTAGGGTTTAGCCCTTTGGTGACAGCTTGATTGATGAGAATGGCTTTTTGCTCTTGCAGTAGTTTGATGAGACGCTGTTTTTTGGCGATCGCTTCATCAATTTCGGCAGTAGTGCGCTCTAGAAAAGCAACTATTCGTTGCTGTTCTTCAGAAGTAGGAAGTGGAATACCAATTTTTTTTAAATCCTCATAGTGCATATCCCATTGTCTTACTCGGACACCATAGGACAAAGCATTATAAACACCTATGTAGGGCTTTGAACGCACTAAATAATGCAAAAACTTAGGTTCAATTTTTTCTGATTTTACTCGGCATATAATGTAGGCAGGACTCACGATTCCTTGATAATCACTAATCCCCATTGAGCCTTGCCATGCCTTCATTTTGTTGATAACAAGGTCGCCGATTTCAACAACTTTGTAGCTAGAAATATCTAATCCAGTTGCATTGTGGTTATCATCACGAGAATCTTTGAGCAAAACACCATATTCTCGGTAAACCGAGAGGACTGGCAAATCAGGTCGATTCCTTTCACATTTTAATTCAGTCACCGCACGGATATTTTGTAAATCCCAATGACTTGGAATTTCGCCCAACCACTCAACCCCACTATATTTATAAGTCTCATACTTCGGGAAAGCCATTACTCCACCTCCCCAAAACTTACTAACCGTTTTAACAACCCTTCTGTCTCACGTTCCAATTGCAAAATCTCTGCTGTTACTTCCTCCAGTGTTCTCAACGGCTTGTGCTGATAAAAATACTTATTAAAACTAATCTCATAGCCAATCTGCGTTTTATCTAAAGCTATCCACGCATCAGCCACATGAGGACGCACTTCCCGTACAAAGTAATCATGTATTTGTTCTTTTAACGGCACATTTTCTGTATCCCGCAACTCACTATCCGACTCGTACTCTACCCATTCCCCCGCTTTCTTCCCAGTCCAATAACCATAGTCAGGTAAATTATCCTCAGTGGTTCTCAACTCCGTCAAAAAATCACTCAGTTGATTACCTTTTAACTTGTGTACCTTCTTCACCACCCTTTCGGCGTTCTCATCCCGCCAACTGACAGCATTTAAAATCTGATTTTTCTCACTGTTGCTCAACTTAATGTCCAACAACTTCAATGCTGTATCAACAGCAGTTACAAATACATTAAAATCAAGTGATAATTCATCCTCCACCGCTTCCATTAAACGCTCTCCCACAATCATGAGATTGCGTTGTGCTTCCCAAGTCTTGGGCGATAATAAATCTTTCCTGGCTTTGGGGGATAGGGTAATTTGTTCACTCTCAATATAGTCCTCAATCGCCTTTTTATGCACCTCTAATTTTGTATAAGTCTCATCACCCCATTGCTCATAAGCCCATGCCATCACCTCACGCAGCGCAGGCACATAACGCAACGTAGCCACCCGTTCCGGTGTAAATTGCGCCGCCAGTCGTAAAGGGCGTTCCACTGTAATTTTGTAAAAACCAAAGTCTTTGTTATCAAACACTTTAGAAATACCTTGATTGGGCATTTCTAAATAAAGCTGGGTGATTTTTTCAATATGCTCAGTTGCAAACTCGCAATTCTTCGCTCCCAAATTCTTGCGTAATTTTTGATAAAGTTCTGACGCATCAATCAATTGCACCTTGCCCTTTCGCTGAGGTACTTTGTTGTTAGACAGAACCCAAATATATGTGTAATCCCCGTGTTGTAGAACAAATTATTCGGCAACTGGATAATTGCTTCCAACCAGTCATTTTCAATAATGTAGCGGCGAATATTACTTTCCCCGCTTCCTGCATCCCCAGTAAACAGCGAAGAACCATTGTGAACTGAAGCAATGCGGCTGCCCAAAGGACTCTCATCTAGCCGCTTCATTTTGCTGACCATATCCATCAAAAACAGTAATTGCCCATCGGAAGAACGGGGAATCGCCGGAACTACTTCTAATTCACCTTTAAAATTTTTTAGTAACACCTCGAAGCGACCGTCTAAAACATCCTTCCCATCGAGAATGTATTTTTGGTCTGACTTATACGACTTCCCATAGGGCGGATTTGACAACATAAAGTCAAACCGCAGACTGCTAAATTCATCCGTTGCTAGTGTCGAACCAAACTTGATGTTCTCTGGGTCGTTGCCCTTAATCATCATGTCCGACTTGCAAATCGCGTAGGTTTCGCCGTTCACTTCCTTACCATAGAGATAAACCGCCGCCTGCGATTTAATTTCCCCTTCTGAAACGGTAATAAAATCCTGGGATTCCGTCAGCATTCCTCCCGAACCGCAAGCCCCGTCATACACCGTAATTACTGGTGGTAGTTTATCCTTGACTGGGATAAACAAGAGGTGAGTCATCAATTTAATAACTTCGCGGGGGGTGAAATGTTCACCGGCTTCTTCGTTATTTTCTTCGTTAAACTTGCGGATTAATTCTTCAAATACATAACCCATTCCCAGGTTACTCAGTCCTGGTAGTTTTCGCCCATCCGGGTCTAGGGTATCGTGGGGACTGAGGTTGATATAAGGTGAGGTAAATTTCTCCAGCACATCCAACAACACATCCGCCTGCACCAAGCGCCGGATTTGGTTGCGTAGCTCAAATTTCTCGATAATTTCTTTAACGTTATCGCTAAAGCCATCTAGGTAAGCTTTGAAATTCGCTTCTAAAATTTGGCGATTATTAGAAGCAGTCTTGACCAATTTCTTTAATGTCCAATCGGAAGTATTGTAAAACACATAGCCTGATGCTTCTCGCAAGCCGATGGAGTCAAGCACCGTAAAACCCGCTTCCTCGCGCTGAAACCGCACTTCTTCCAGCACTGCATCTTTCGTCTCTTCTAACAAACAATCCAGCCGCCGCAGGACAAACATCGGCAGAATCACATCCCGGTACTTACCCCGCACATATACATCCCGCAGACAATCATCAGCGATTGACCAAATAAAAGAAACGTTTTTGTTTTGCAGTGATAAATCCATCTAAAAAGTAACCGGGGCGTATAGCTTGTGACCATCATTCATGGTATTACTTTCTACCCCTTTTGGCTAAAGCATCTTTCCCCTGTCGTTGAGCTAGATCGCTAATCTCGTGCTGGTTGCTCGGTGCCAGTTGTAACTAATTTGGGAGGAATGGGAATACTGACTTAAGAGTGAGATAAACACAATACTTAAATAAGGTATAGATACACGCAATGGATTGGTTGCCAGAGAGTCTGCTTGAAATGCACTTTCATCGGGCGATTGTTAAAGAGTATGAAAAACGATTTGGTGCAAAATGTATCAGACTCTTAAAACCTTCTCCTCAAAAAGAGGTATGGGTTGGTTTTGACCAAGGTTGGACAAAATCTGATTTGTCCCAGCAGGATTTATTTATGCAACTCCGTTCTGCTATCTCAGACGGTAGCTCAAAATTATCTAAATTCTATTTTGGAGAGTTTTTACAATTCAAAGTTGTAGAAGTAATAACTCGAAGGAGTCAAAATCTTCCTCACGGGTTTACAACACCATACTATCGTTCAGCCTTGTCACTAAAGCCGAATAAATCGACTAATAAATCTCAACATGAAACTTTATGTCGATTGAGTCAGATAAAAGGTGCAAAAGTTTACTATGCCTGTCCCATGATTTTTGACCAGGATATATTGTGGGAAGATCCAAATCTAAATTTATTACGGCTTGTGGATGTGACAACAGCACCAAAAGGTTGGCTCACAAATGAATCACATCACATTGTTTTTCAAAATCCAAACAGCCGAAAAATAATGTGGTGCAGCGACCCAGTTCCAGGCTCTGCATTGTCTTTTGAAGAGCATTTAGAACTTGAGAATCAACTATCCCCGTTAAGTGGTGAGCAAACAATATCGTTGATTAATCGTACATCTGAAGCCTTAAGAATTGAAAATCAAGAGGAATTCTTTCAACCCGGATTATTTGATGATGTCAGAATAATTGAAAGTCAAGTAGAATTCTTTCAACCCGGATTATTTGATGATGTCACTCGCCGAGAATCAATTGTCACTCGCTATTTGCCAGAATCAATGTCCCTTTATGAGTTTGAGTATTAGATTACTTAATCATCTTATATATCTCTTGTGGCGTTAAACATTTCTGCGATCGCTCTGGTACATAATTGGAGCAATGCTTGCGGCAACCCCTTTGGTGTATGTAAGAGCAAGCTCGCAGTTCTCTCCCGTTTCTAAATTCTAATTCCCAAATCTCTACTAATAAGTAATTGAGTTAAGTAATTGAGTAACTTATTCCTCTAACTCAATTTGCTAAAACGCTTGCTCTAGAAGGACTGGGAGAATTTCGGCTTTTTTCCTACCAGTGCGATTAGCTACTGGTAGTGAGTTTAGAGTTAATGATTTACTTAATTACTTAACTTATTTTAGTAAAAAGGATTAAAATTCAGGTTTGCGGCATGACCATAGATTTTTGGCTACCTGTTAAGAATAATAAACGCCTTTATATAGTTCTGAAACTACAATGATTTCAGAAGCAATTATTTGGTGAAGTTGTGATGCAATCAATTTTCTGGAGTGTAGAAGAAGTAGCCCTAAGAGCTAAACAGTTTTACGAAAACGGTATTCGTCAAAATGTCGAGTCTGGTGACAATATCGGCAAGATGATTGTGATTGATGCAGAAACTGGTGAATATGGGATAGATGCAACTGGTGTAGAAACAGCGTTAAAGTTAAAACAGAAAAACCCTAACGCTAGATTGTTTACTATACGGATTGGTTATGATGTCGCTGTAAGTTTTGGTGGCGCAGTGGAGCGTACTGCTGAATGATTTATGGAAAAGTAATCGATGGTAGAGCAATAGTTCCAGTGGTTTTTCGTTTACCTGAGCAGCCAGATTTTAACTTGGATTTTGTCATTGATACTGGATTTAATGACCATCTTACTTTACCATCACAGGCAGTCAGTGCGATGAATCTTCCCTTATATTCTAGTACCGAAGCAAGGTTAGCCGACGGTAGTCAAGCTTTATTATCTATACATTTGGCAACAATTGTATGGGACGGTATAGAAAGATTGATTCCAGTTTTAGCTGCTGGTTATAAACCTTTGCTTGGGACTTCTCTGATGGCCGGATATCATCTAGAAATAGATTTTCAAGACAATGGTTTAGTTTCCTTAAAGAAACTCTAATCGATTAGTTGTTGTTTGCTAAGGTTCTGAATTATTAGAAGAAGTTCAATTGTCCTATATAGAAATTAATATAGACAAAGCCTATATACAAACTTACTCCGGCAAGTACCAACTGCGATCGCTCTCTCTTGGCATGGGCAAAGGATATTTGGTGGTTTGTAAACTGGCGTGACCATGCAGCGAAAATGTTTTTTGGGCATTTTTCGAGGTAAAAAGGCTGAAAACTACCTTTCAGAGCGGCTTTGAACGCTTTTTTTGTTGGCTGACGTGGGAACAAAGACAGCCGATGATTGCAGCCCAAGCTCACAGAAACTTTAAAGCAAGATCAGTGCCTTTGCTGTATCAGTCTTTAGCACGACTCAAGTAGAAATGAAGTAACAAATTTTATTCTACTAATCAGTATTTCTTTTATGAAATTTTCGTCTAAAGTTTTGGTAATTTTAACTTCAACTTTTGGTTTATTTTCAATCAATTTTGCTGTTTCTCTGCCTGCAATTGCGTCAGTTACATGTGTTGGTGGGACAATTAGTAATTATCCAAATGGTTCGTTGGCAAGTTGTATTCTTGGACAAGATACGACCGTGCAGGTTTCCAGCCCCAGTTCCGGGTCATCTAATTTTGAGTGCCAAGCTCAACAATCTATCTCTTTTGATGAGAAAGCACAGTTTCAAAGTTGCCAGCTTTCACAGGAAATCCAACTTAGAAAAGGTAACTCAATTGAAACATGTCCAGCAGGATATAAAGTAAATGTTTCAATTGCACCCAATGGTGTTCAATCCACTAGTTGTAGACCCTAAGAGGATGTTTTAGAAGTAGAGGCTATTGGGCATTGAGCTAGGATGTTTGTAAAAACCTGCATTCCGATTTGGTTCAGAACAACGGTTCTGAACCGTTGCCAAAATCGCTATGCTTCCCGTTAGTTGAATGGTTGGGCGGTTCAAGGGGTGGGTTCAGCAATCGCAACTTCTAACTTCCGACTTCCACCAACTAGTAAGTGAAGTTGTAAGTTGAAGTCGGAAGTTACTGCAACGTGCAGCGCTGCTATGAGCGCGAGAACGAGGGTTTTAGTTGTGAATAATTACCCATGAAACATACACAAAAAGCGATCGCATTTTTTAGTGTCATTGCCATACTGGGAGGTAAAGTTAATGCTATGCCGCCTGCTAGCTCCCGTATTGTTATAGCAAGCAAAGGGACAAACATCAGTCAGGCTCAGGAAAAACTTGATCTGGAACTGCTAGCTAGAGCTATTACCGCTTTTTTACAGAGCGATCGCTATCTGACAGAATCTGAATCCTTGGTGAGTATCAACAAAGACGGTTTCGATAATTCGCCGGAAAGAAGAAAATAGGGAGGTTCGAGTAACTTTCTACCCATTACAGGAAGTGAATGCCTTTGGGGTGTTCTTGTAGATTTCAAAGCTGGACGTAGTGACAAAGAGGGTTTTAAATGGTTTAAGCAAATGGTCAACAAGTGCAAGTGCGATCCCGAACATTTAGGCAAATTGTACGAATCGATTCACTCAAAACTGGCAATGTACGACCAACTAATGGATAGCGAATGCAAACGTTTAGGAATTTAAATGCTAAATTGCATTCCCATTTAGTCAAACTACAATTATTTAAAAATAATTCTGTAAAGCTAGTTCATCCTTAGTTAATATTTACACTCAACTGAGGATGAATTAGATTTTTATGATGCTTTGGGTTTAAATGCAACAGGCAGAATTGTTGTGTAGGGATTGGGCAGCGTGAGGTTTGATGCCATGTCTGGGCTGCGATCGCTCCATAGCATCTGGGCTTTGAAAAAACGGATCGCTTTTCATCTATCATCAGTTGATTGCTATCAAAACTGATATCAAATGGCTGACGACAAAACCCCACCGAGCGAAATGATTCGCGTCCCTACTGCCTTAATTGGAGCAGTACGCCAACTATCTAAACTGCACAGAGAGGGGCATACAATTTCCTTGCTGCAAGGCTTAGAGGAATTAATATCTAAATTTGATAGCAAGATTGATATCAATAATTCCGGCAGATTGGATCAGAAGCTAGAAAATCTGGAATCCCATCTCGACACTAAACTAGAAACAATTACCAAGAAGTTGGAACTCATAGAGAAGGCAATGGCGGATGGTAGATACAGCAACACCAGACCTCGAAAACAAGCGCACCCGTACCAACAACCCCAAGTTGAACTCCTTCCCAGAAATAATGAAAGTTTAGCCCAAAGGCTTGCTGTAACCCATCAAAGTCTCATTGCAGAAAGGGAAAACAAGAGCGTCAAAGAATTTATCAGTTGGTCGCGTAACCGTGACCCCATGAGCGTGGGGTGGGAATGGAATGTAAAAGACGGACTTTACCATCCAGTGAAATAATTTCAACTGTTTCCGCAATAGGGTTCATTTAAGCCCCGATAGTAATTAGCGATCGCTAATATGTAGGTGGTTGCCATTGCCTTTAGCACTATCCCTTGGACAATCGCGCAGACACAATTGGCAGAGCGCCCGAATATCTTACAGTCCCTTAGAAGCTGCTATCTTTCGCAGGCTTTCTACTACGAGATACCCTGAATTTTGATTCTTGTTCTCCAGCAATATCTGCTCAATCTTCTGCCGCTCGGCAGTATCAGCGTCGAGGTAAAAATTAAGCAATAGCTCCACAAACAGCTTGTTATTGTTAGCTGCCTGAAAACTTAAGTCGTTAAGCATTGTAAAAAATGGTGGTTTTACATTTAGTAGTCTGTTTCAATTCTCTTCATAAATAACAGAATAATAATCTGTATTTAAACCCGTGGCAAATGTAAAGCACTACTGTCACCGGGGCGTATATGAATATAACCTGCCGTTGTGGAAATATCGGCGTGTCCCATTGTTTGCTGGATTAACGGAACTGGAGTACGCATCTCAGCATTGTGCGTCGCATGGCTATGCCTAAACCAGTGACAGCTAACTTTCTCCATCAGCCCCGCCCGTTCTGCTGCATCTTTAATAATAGGATCAACATTTTGACGATGAAGCGGCTTGTTCTTCCCGTTACGACTCTTGAAAACATAAGCATCCTTGGGCGCGTCTCCTCTGTAATTTATTAATTCCTGCCACAGATATTCCGGCAGTAAAATGTGACGGGACTTGTTACCTTTACCCACAACGGTAATCTGCCCCGTGAGATCGCGTGGTGTAAAGTCCTTCCATCTCAAACCGACTAACTCCGACACCCGCAACCCAGCCACATATAAAAGCTTTAATATCAATAAATCCCTAAGTTGTTGAGCTTTATAACGATACTTGGCTCGTTCGGTGAGGCGAATCATGAGAGCGATGTCAGTTAAAGTCAGCACCTTTTCATGCAATCGCTGGTCAAGCTTCTTTAACTTGATAGCAGCACCGGGGTTTACCTTGATGTAACCAGTTTTGTAAGCAAACGACAGTAAACTTTTGACCGCAGCCATATAGGTTTTGATAGTAGGCGCTGCCAATCCCCGGTTATGCAAATACTCAGAAAACTCCACTAAATCTTCCAAAGTTGTGTGAGCGATCGCCTTTCCTACCCCTGCCAAAAATCCTGTGAACTGCACCGCATAGCGCAGATAACATTTTTGGGTACTTTGCGGTTTATCGTGTAGCCACAGTTGAACTAAGCGCTGCTGGGCATCAACCGGTGCTAAATGAGCTAGTTGTTTACCTCTGGATTTGACTACGACTACTGGTGTCATAATTCTCGGCGATATCAAAAAGACAACGCTAATTTTGTCTCCTTCATACACATACACTCCTTTGGTGACAACCAGAATCCTTTCTACTAAATTCTTTACTAATCCCTGATATCAATTCCCCCAAAACTGCTTTTTCTACAACCAGAACCCATATTTAAGTATTTTTATTGCTGATCTTGGGTGTCCTAAGCATCCCTCCCAAGCCTTAGCCTAAATCCACCTCAGACTGCGATCGCCGAGCAGACCGAAGTGGAATGTACAAGGAAACTTCCAGATTCCCAAAACGGGAATGCCAAGAATTGCTTGTATGCGGTGATCTGCCCGAATCACTCGGCTTTTGAGCAAGTCTAGAAAATGGCGATCGCACACAGATAGTTTTTGCCTATAAGATCACCTAACCACCCCAAACCTTTATTTCTGGTAAACAGTGCGAACTGATGACAGGGGCTGGCACGAGTCCTGTAATGCTTATTCTGCCGTTGATTAATAAGTGCGCTTAACTGTTTCCAGATATACACACATTTGGGCGCGATAATTTATTTTTAATCCCGTCCGATGACCAACTCGATACCGTGCAGGATTATTTATCTAACAGTGGAGTAGGTGCAACCTTACTCAAGCGGCGATTGGAAGGCATCAGCAAAATATTCAAAGTGTGCATAATTGATGCCCCACCTCAGCGATCGCAAATTTGTTTAACAGTGATCGGCGCAGCAGATTATTTGATTATTCCCGCAGAGGCATCAGTTAAAGGTTACGGTTCACTCGTGCGGACGCTCGACTTATTGAACGGCTTGCAAGATGTCGGTGCAACGGATGCCCAAGTATTAGGTGTTTTACCGTTCCGCGATCGCTGGTTTGGTAAAACGCAAGCGCAAGAAAGTCGGGCGGCTGTAGATGGTATGCGCGACGAAGTGGGCGCTGAGTTGGTTTTACCTTCAATCCGCGAGTCAGAACGCTATAAACAAGCTATCAACAAACGTACAACCCTCTCGCAGTTGGGATATAACGATTTGGAATATCCATTTGAAATTTTAGTTGAGAAAATTCGTACTTCACTTGGGGCTAAATAAAAATGTCAGATAACGTACTCAACCAACTACGCAATAGACGTAATCGCCCGATAGTTGAACCACGCCAGGATGCACTCGTTTCTAAAGTACAATCCCAAACAGAGAAAAAAAACTCACCACAAGAACCCAGCACAGTTACCGAACCAACCAACCCAACTCCTGCACCAGCAGACACAATCGCCTCACTCCAAGCCGAACTTGAAAAATATCCCGAAACTCGAAGGCATTCAGCGATCGTCTTAGAAAAAGACCTCGACCAAGAATTAACACGATTTTGTAAAGAAAGGGGAATTACAGTTGAGCTATTTCTAGAAGCAGCATGGGCTATTGCTAGTGCCGATAACACGCTTGTTGAAAAAATTACTACAGAAGCCAAGCACCGTTATGACCAACGTAAGCGAGTTGGGCAAACTAAAAGGTTAATTACAATGTTAAGCAACTCTTCCAAAAAGGATAACGTATCGTCCCAGTAAAAAAGAGGAGATTTAAAAATGACAGTCTCTAAAATAACTGACCTAATAATCGCTTATCAAACAGAAATTTTTTCCCCAGAAGGAGATGACATCCACTTAATAGAAGGGCGAGTTTGGGAATTAGATCAAAATCTAGAATTAACCACTGAAGAAATTTTTGAGATTGTGTGTCAAGAATACCACCTGAATCCTGAGTTGATAGAAAAAGAACTAAATTGTAAATGCCCATTTGCATTAGCTGGCTTTTTAAGGGAGTTCAAACCGCTAGAACTTTCCTATTATTTGAAAATCGAATAAATGGTTGAGTTAGATAAACAATAGTCAATTATGTCAACAATTCAACGCTTATCAAACGGATTAAACCTAATTGTTAAGTACGATGAATTAGCCAATGTTGGTATTGGCTCAGATATGAACGAGCCGGGTATCATTTATGTAGAGGATAAGTCTTTGAAAACTTATACCAATATGTCAGAACTTGAACGTCATAATATGAATTCTTGGGGTTGGAAGTGGGATCATGGATTGTGGATAATAAACCTAGACTAAAAGATTATTAGTGACCCTGACAGAGGCAAAAGCAAGCCGGGTGCATTTATCAGGGATAAAACCAAGGTATGGATTACGCCATCTTGTTTAGCTGATTGTAGAGAGAAGTCCCAATTGCTCATATAGTAGGCAGTGCGGATGATACTAAGTGGTATGCACTGTGCGGCAAGTTGCTACTCCATTTCGGCTATACTTTGGCGAAATGCAAAAATCAACTCCTTAACTTTCCCTAACTTATCCTCATCGACTCCTAGAAATTTTACTAATAGAGTGAAAGTGTTCAAGAAAAACCGACTCTTGTCAAAGCCAAAACAAGCAGACCTTTCAGAAAATCTTGAAACAATTATTAGTGAAAACAAGGAGCAATTTATTATGAAAAAATCTACTCTTGTCAAAGCAACAATGGGTACTATCTTATTGTTAACAACAGGTATATTCAGTGTTACCAACGTTAATTCGAGTCAGGCACATTCAGCAAACCAAAAACTCAGGTATGGACAAACATACAAGCTCGTTAATGGTTACGACAATTGGCAAGGAGGTTATTTAGACACGCGGGGAAGAAATTGTTCTGACAATCTGCTGTGTGTTTCTACAGCCAACAACCCCAACAGAGATAACGGTAGTGGGTCTTGGAAGATTCTATCAAAAACTGGCAAAACAGGAGTTGTTGAGTCGCTTGATGACGTTTACTTGCAAAATCAATATGATCAAGGTGCTGGTGGTTACTTAGACACGCGGGGAAGAAACTGTTCTGACAATCTTCTGTGTGTCTCTACAGCCAACAACCCCAACAGAGATAGTGGTAGCGGAACCTGGAAGATAATTTCTAAACACAAATCTTCAGATGACTTACGTGAAGGTCAGCCTGTTCAACTTGTGAATGGTTATGGTAATGGTCAAGGAGGTTATTTAGATACCAGAGGCAGAGGTTGTAATGAAAATTTGTTGTGTGTCTCAACGGCTGCTGGCGCAGATAGAGATAGTGGTAGCGGAACTTGGAAATTTATTAAGCAGTAAATTTTAGCTCAAAAACAGACTATCACTAAAAACTTCAACTATTAGCAGCGTTGCTGAATTTAAGTAGGACTTACCCACTGAAGTCCTGAGATTCAGTAGTATTGCAGGTCGCTATAGATAATCCCTCTTCCAGATTGGTTGAGGGATTTTTGGTGAATATTCCCAATTTTGGAAAAATGTTTTGTTCAGGATTTATATCCAGTAGTGTTGAATTTCTAGGGTGTGGTGATTGCCTTTTGTGAGGAGATTTGGGACAAATGTAGTGAGAAAATAAGCAAAATTTTCTCACTACAATAGAAAGCACATCAAAAACCTAAACTCCAAACCTATGCTAATTATTTTTCCCATTTTGGGAATTTAGAAAGGATTTATAAACCCTCAAAAGCCTCAGAAGCTACAATAGGCAATAGCTTGATGGAGGTTTGTTAAATATTGGTGCTGGTTGCTTCTGCGATCGCTCCTCGTTCAATTTCCTTGGCTGATTTTTAGACTGGAAATCCGACAATAACCATTCTCCCAAACACCTGCTACTTCGTGAACCACACACCTCAATTAAGCAGGGCTTATCATTCACACCCCTAAAAATCCCAATCTCACACCCATTGATAAGTTTGGCAAATATCTATATCTCTATACACCAGTCTGTACAAGGCTTGGAGGTTACTCCTTGTAGTGATAACTTGAGGCGGATTTTAGCACTACAAGCTGAGGGGGTACAAAAAAGCGCTCCCCTTAAACCGCAGCAATTGGTTATCAAGGTAGATGATTGAGATCAATTGTGACATCGTTGTTTACCGATCAGGGAAGGGCGATCACCCCAATTAAAAAACCCTAATTATCGAGAGTAGTGGAGGCACGATTTTTCCCACATTCCGGAAAAGCGATCGCTCTTACGAGGATCGGATTTAATATCACGGTATATCGTGAAGAGAAGAATTCTCTTGATTTTAAGCAGGAATTTAGTCTGTTTTTATCCCCCCCTCAAGAGTAATTATTTAGTTAGCAACGGGAAAGCGATCGCCGAGCTTGGAGTTATCTGCTGATGGCTGTTGTTGACATAAGCGATACTCCAAAAAATAATCTTATGGATTGACGTAAAATGAGATGATTATTCAGTCAAAAACTTTATCTAATAACGTGAGATTGTCATGAATACTTACCCAAAGTTTTTTACTGCTATAGCTAGTATCTTTGTCAGTCTAATAGCGATAGAAGTGAAATCGGTATATGCAGGCACATTTACTTTTACAAAAATCGCCGAAGTTGACAACAAAAACTTTTTTGATGTTGGAGGTGGCCCTATAAATGATAATGGTACAGTAGCTTTTGCTGCCAACACACCTTCAGGTACAGGTATCTTCACTGGTAACAGTGGAGCAATTAGCCCGGTTGTCGCCCCCGATCCACGAAACTCTTTTAACGGTGTAGCAATTAACAACAGTGGTACGGTAGGCTTCGGAAATGCTGCTATTGAAGCTCAAGAAGGTCTTTTTATAAGTAACGGTGAGACAGTTAGAACTGTTGCTACATCAAGCGATGGTTTGTTTACTCTAAATTTATCACCCAATGCATTTAATAACAATAATATATTAGTTTTCAGGCTTTTTAGGAGCTTCGATAGCACTGTAATTGTTACTGGTAGCGGTGGTTCTTTAACCACTGTTGTAGACACTAGTGGGCAATTTAGGTTTTTCAACCAAGATCCGGCAATTAACGACAATAATGTAGTGGCTTTTACAGCTTCGTTAAAAGATGGAACGCAAGGTCTGTTCACAATTCAAAATGGGTTAATTACTACTATTGCTGATGATACTAGTCTTTTCTCTGGTGGATTTTCCGATATTTCCATTAATAACAAAAATGCTGTTGCATTTAAAGCCTCTCTAGACAGTGGGGAAGAAGGAGTTTTTATAGGCAATGGTGAAACAACGACTACTGTTGCTAACACCAGTGGCTCTTTTAGTAGATTTACTAGACCCACAATTAATGACAATAATCAAGTAGCTTTCAATGGAACATTACGAAATGGGGCGGCAAATGCTTCTGTTGATGGTATTTTTACAGGTTCAGACCCGATTGCAGATAAAGTAATTGGCATAGGTGACTCTGTTTTGGATGGTACTGTAACCAATCTTTTTTTTGATGGAGGTCTCAATAATTTCGGACAAATTTCATTCTTTGCTACGATTAGGGATAGTAATAATAATTCGAGAAATGTTGTTTTACGTGCCGATCCAGTCTCGACATCAATTCCTGAATCGACTTCTAAATTAGGTTTACTAGCTCTAGGCACTCTAGGTACAGGTCTAGCCCTTAAAAGGAATCTCAAACAAAAAATAACAACAAAATAAACAGCTTTTGGCTCTCCAAAAAATAAAAGCACTCGTCCGTTGCTTTGATTCGGAGCAATTTAACTTTACTGTGATTTCAAGTAAAAGCTTGCTGAACTTAGAGGCTGAATAGCTGGATGCCTAAGCCAGGAAGTCACCCTCCTGACTCGGCTAAAAAACCCTGCATGAGAAGCTATATAATTGCTTGCCTCCTGGTGAAAATTTCCAGTCGACTGGAAAAATGACTCATTGCTCATGATGCGTTGCTGTTTTAATAGTGTAAAAAACTTGCACTATGTTTAAAGTATTGTCAGACATTATCCAGCACTTGGGGACAACCAGGAGCGCGGCGATCGCCTTTATAATGCAATGGCTAAAGTTCCCGATCGGGATGGGGTGCAAAATTTTGCATTATTGCAGAAGCCATAACCAACTATGGAAATGTAAGAGCGCTAAAATTCCCAACGTTGGGAATTTGTAGAGCGATGAATTATTTGACTAATAACGAAAAATTATTTGTCACCAATCTAAATCCTTCTGCATCGCTAATCCAAGCGATTTCTACAACTTCATGTCAGAAATCCTAAAAATTGGATGTCCTGACAGTAAAGCTTACAGGCATGAAGAACTTAACTTATAAGAAAGTCGCTGCGGTCAAATAATTCGTCGCTCTACAATAAATTAGTGCAAGACCACTTCGCCCAATTGGAGTTTAGAAAACCGTAGCAAGCAAGCCTGTGTAGTACGCTCCCAAGCCATACTCTGAGACAGCTTAACCCCGATGTCTTGAAAAGTGCTTCATTGCATCGTTAATGATTGTAAATGTATTAAATAATGTTATAGTACAGCAATTAACAGCACTTAGTACAGTATTAATAAGTTTAAAAGCATTGCTGACACTGCTTTAACAATTGCAAACTACAGCAATTGTAAATCGCTTCTCAAAAATTAAGGAGCATAGATATGAGTAACATATTGTCTGATTTATCTAATTTTAAAGAACTCGGATTCCAAGAACTCTCTGAGTCAGAATCTCAACTTGTAGTTGGAGGTAATTTATTTGGAAGTATTGTTGGCGCTGTTGCTGGTAGTTATATCGGCTCTAAAGCAGGACTAGCTGGTATTATTGCAGGAGGATTAGTTGGAGGTGCTGTAGGGTCTGTTGCGGAAGACTTCATTAACGGTCTATCCCGCCGGGAGCAAGTCGTAGTCCCAGTAACTGTATCTGTATCTGATGGGGAAACAACAACAACAACAACATCAGTGTCAATACTATCAAGATAATTGTAGAACGACGAATTATTTGACCATAACGAAAAATTATTTGTCACCAATCTAAATCCTTCTGCATCGCTAATCCAGGCGATTTCACAACTTCATATTAGAAATCCTAAAAATTAGATGCCCTAAGAGTCAGGGCAAACGCATCTAAATTACTCTTGATCACAACCAAGGTTAAGAACCAACAACAAAATCAGCATTTCTCGTTTGGTTTAGTTTCCAAGGCTTAAAGCGATCGCTAATTTTGTGTCAATAAGTAGCGATTAATGCGACTAATTTTGAGCTTGTTGAGAATATAATTCTTTTGTTGATATGATGCGGCCACCCTGCCCTAACAGTAAAGCTTACAGGCATGAAGAACTTGACTTATAATTTGTCGCTGCGGTCAAATAATTCGTCGCTCTACAACTGTTTCGGACAAAACTCAGACATTAGCTTAAGAGCGATCGCTCTCATTTAAAAGTTACAGGTTGCCAGACAAACTGTCCAGAATGATTAATAAAACCTTCACTAGCTGCATTAACCTTTACATAAGCTAGTCCATTTCTGAAAGGTGACACGCTGTTAAATTTTGGTTGAATAACTATCAAACCACTTCTATTGATGTAGCCCCATTTGCCTTTAACTTTTACAGATGCTAACCCCTCAGAAAAGAGTTTTGCTTCTTGGATCTTAGGATCAGAGGGAATAGCAATCTTTCCTTCCATATCAATATAGCTACATTGTGATAAACTTTTTGTTTGATTAGCTAACTTTAAGCGTACTGGTATTAATCCTTCTGCAACACCCTTGTCAAGACTGTTAAAATCAGTACCACAAGTCAATTTGAGTTGATTTGTTAGCACCTTGTTGGTTTGATCGATTAATATAATTTCCTCGCTAGTGTTCGAGTTATATTTAATAACTATAGCTCTGTTCATCACAAAGTCAGTTCCAGCCCAATATGAGGATTCAAAGGGAATTTTTAATTTTCCTGAGTGATCGATATACCCTACCAATGCTTGAAGACCTTCTCCAACTTTTACAAATGCCAAGCCATTAGAAAAACTTCTAACACTATCAAACTTAGGCTCAATTGCGATCTCTCCTTTAGTATTAATAAAACCCGATTTGCCTTTAACTACTATAGGAGCTAACCCTTCCTTAAAATCCCCATCAAAGCTCCAATTAGGTTTGGATTCAATTACCACATTCCCTCGTTTATCAATAAAGAAAAATGAGTTTCCTTCTAAATAAACTAATGCTAGTTTTTCTGAAAACGGACGAACATTAGTATATTTAGGAACAATTACAAACTCACCTTTATGATTGATAAAACCCCAACGTTCTCCAACCCTTACAGCTGCCAAGCCATCAGAAAAAGGCTTTGCTTCTAGAAACTGTTGTTTAATAACTACTTGACCTGCTTCATTAATAAAGCCGACACCATCATTGGTTTTAATAATGGAAAACTTCACAGTCTCATCAGAAATCTCAGGAATATATCCACTGACACCACATCCAGATATGAAGATGAGATAAGTGATCGCAAACAAAGTTGCGATTTTGCCTTTTTTCACGTTCATTTCTTTGTTTTTAAATTTCTGCGTGTATTGTAAAGCAAAGGTAATGACTTAATTCTACTTCTTACCCTTGGTTTTGCTTGAAAGCAGCAGCTTGTTTTGAAGTTCATATTTATCGGTATCTTCCCTAACTGGTGACACAAGTTCCGATGCCCTGAGATTTCCTAAATAACTTTCAGTGGTATACCAGCATTACTCATCTGAGTTAAAGCAGTCCTTCTAAAGCTATGACTATTCACCCCAAAAATATCTACTTGCTGACAAGCTCCTCTCAAAATCCTAGCGGCTGAGTCTTCGCTGATGTGTCCATCACTGCGACCGGGAAACAGATAATCATTTCCTGCCAGTGGGTAGTATTCAACCAATAGCCGCCGTAAATTTTCAATCACTGGTATAGCTCTGGTTGCGCTTTAGTGTTTGACTTTCTGATGACAAACTGCGGTCTAACGTTACCCTTGGGTGTGTAAATGTCTTGAGTTTGTAGCGTACAGCATTCACGGATTCTACAAGCACTAAACAGGCATACGGCGAACAAGGTGCGATCAGCCTTGCTACACCATTAGCACCATCTACAGAAAGCGTAAGAAGTGATTTATCTCTATACCAATCCGAAATAAGGAACAATGAAGTAAGCAGTATTTTGAAAAAAAAATGATTCTCGCAACTACACAAGGCAATGATTTCGCTTTTCCCTTACACTCAGAAACCTCAATAAATCAAGGTGGGTTAACAAAAAGAGAGTATTTCGCATCCCAGATAGTCGCTGGATTATTAAGCAACCCAAACGGAAGGTCAAATGATATAGCAGAAGATGCTGTAAATCTCGCAGATAGTCTTATAAAGGAATTAAATAAACAGCCCCCAACTATGCCTAGTTAACCCTTCCCAACTCGTTACAACCCTCCCAAATCCGTTACAACTTTTTACAACCGCAAGCCCTATTATTTAGCTTATAGAAGTGATTTAGCAGAGCTTTTAGGTTAGTCAGTGCGATCGCCCTTTGTTTTGTCTCTGATAGTGGGATCGCACTTTTGGGCTAATCTGGGGTCGAATGCTTTACAGTAAAAGTTTTTGGTGTGATGTCGAGATAAATCCAAGTATTTGTTCACTAATGGATACTGGTAGCTACTTACCAGTTAATCCTATGTAAATAACTGAACATTATTACAATTAAGGCATTTACGTGCCCGTAGCTTTTCACCTCCTCCCCATCCAGCCTGATCAGCACGAAAATATACCCAGAGATTTGCTGATTCTCCAACAGTACGACCCCAAGTAAAATTCTGTGAATCGCAGATC
The DNA here is from genome assembly GCF_034531135.2 of Nostoc sp. CmiVER01. Classification (NCBI taxonomy): domain Bacteria; kingdom Bacillati; phylum Cyanobacteriota; class Cyanophyceae; order Nostocales; family Nostocaceae; genus Nostoc; species Nostoc sp. CmiVER01. The sequence continues at coordinate 1,920 of NZ_JAVRBU020000028.1, read as the reverse complement.
GGACATAGCGTTTCTTGTGATGTGTAACTTTTTTGATTTGGTTGGTTGTTCATGAGCCTTCACTCTTGATTTAAAGTAAAGTAAATTGCTTTGCTCCGGTATGATCTAACTACACTTCGGGTTTGGACAATTCCAATCAAGGAATTTACAACTGGTAGATCAGATGGTATTCATTGGTCACAAGTTAAGGTTGTGAACCCGGATTTCTCACAAAGCTTGAAGAAATAGGGGTCAAAAACTGCCAAAATGTATATTGCAAAGCAATTCCAGGAGTTTGAAGTATAGCCCTTAGTTTAGATCAAAGTGCTGTAGTCCAAAGAGCCATCTGCAAAGATAAAATTCTCAAAACCTGTTGTGGAGAGTGTAATAACATTTTTATTGTTATTGAAGCTGATGTTAGCTGGGTTTAGGGCATTGCCTGAAATTACACCAGAAAAAGTGAGTTCAGAGCGATTGAAAGCACTGAGGTCTAAGGTATCAAAACCTTTTCCACCATCCACAGTTCCAGTACCAAACCCTTTGAAGTAGTCATTTCCAGTGCCTAGATCAATACCGATACCGCCACCAATAGTAACTTTTTGCTGAACTTTATTGATGGTACTGGTGGCTCTGATTTTGTCATTGCCATCACCAGTTTTAATCATTCCTTTTCCATAAATGCCATAAGCAACACCACCAATTGTTGCTGTAGCCTGTCCGGTAAGGATGTCACAACCATTCCCAGCATCAATTACTCCATCGTTGGAGATGCCTATGACGATGAGGTTGGAGGCTAAACCTTTGCCAGAACCAGTAATAGTGTCGTTACCCTGCCCTGTGGTGATGATGGCACCTTTCATGTTCTGGATGCCAATTCCATCGCCAGTTCCATTACTGCTGGGGCCGCCAGTACCTGTGCCAGTGCCTATGATCGTGTCTTCTCCGTCTCCGGTATCCAGTTTCTTACTGTTAATGATGCCAGTCCCTACACCGCCAGTGCCGGGTACAACCCCATCAGTGGGAATGCCGGCAATACCGATGCCTGCGATCGTGTCTTTTCCGTCTCCGGTATCCAGTTGCCCAGTGTTGCTGATGCCAGTCCCATATCCACCGCTGCTGCCATAGCGACTGCCACCACCAGTGCTGCCCTGACCAGTGCTAGTGATCGTGTCATTGCCCAACCCAGTATTCAGTTTGCCAGTGTTGCTGATGCCAGTCCCAAATCCACCGCCGCCGCCAAAGGGAAAGTAACCGCCGCCGTTGCCGCCGTTGCCGCCAGTGCCATTGCTGATGATAGTATCGTTTCCCAACCCAGTATTCAGTTTGCCACTGTTACTGATGCCAGTCCCTGCACCGCCACCGCCGCCATTAGTGCCAGAATAAACAGTAGGCTCACCCGTGCCGTTGCCTCCAAGACCCCCAATACCGTTGCTAATGATAGCGTCGTCGCCCGACCCAGCATTCAGATTGCCATTATTGCTGATGCCGATTCCAGCACCGCCTTCGCTGCCATTCTTACCGATAGCACCATCAGCCCCTTTACCGCCAGTGCCGTTGCCTTTAATGGTGTTCTTTCCTGAGCCTGTAAAAATGAAACCTCCAGTTAAAATATCAATCCCAATTCCTGGAAATTTATTTAAATCTTCCCCTACTATTGTGTCGTTACTAGCAGTGCCTGTGAAATTGGGTGGAACCGTAAATCTAGGCATAATTAAAATCCTCTAAATTCAGATTAGTATGGTCAGTTGGTAGAGTTAATGGAAGCTATTATGCTGTAGAGCGACGAATTATTTGACTATAACGAAAAATTATTTGTCACCAAGGGACTTCCAGAAAATAAAATATACGGATGCGATCAAAGAGATGTAAAGGAATAGAAGCAGAATGAGGAGCAGTGGACTGGAACGGTTCATCTACATCTATATGCGCGTCTAGATTAGT
>NZ_JAVRBU020000027.1:0-68938 GCF_034531135.2 Nostoc sp. CmiVER01 | reverse complement strand
CGAACTGCGATCGCCCAGTCAGATTTGGGGTTAAGTTCAATGGCGCGGTCAAAATCTTCTAGGGCTTCTGGGTAACGTTCCATTAAGCGGTAAGTCTCACCGCGACTTGCAATCGCCCAGTCATATTTGGGGTCAAGTTCAATAGCGCGGTCAAAATCTTCTAGGGCTTCTGGGTAACGCTTCATTAAGCGGTAAGTTTCACCGCGCCAACCTAGAGCAATTGGTTGCCATTTAAGCTCAATCCCAGAATTCTGTAAGATTGCGGTAAACATTTCCAACGTAACTTGATAAACGTCCTCCTCATAAGCTTTTAACCCATTTACTAGTTGTTCACCCCAACGCTGAACTTCAGAGGAATCGACATCTTTACCAGCCTGAAGCATTGTTTCTGCATATTGTTCGGCAAATTTGCGTTGATTTTTGAGTGCAGCGAGAAATTCATTAAGAGCTACAGATAAATTCTTTTGCGGTGACTGACATAAGTTGTGGTACAACACGTTTAATGTGTGACTTTGCCAACTAGAATCGCGCTGTTTTTCTTCTTGCTCTAATTGCAGATCATTCCGCAGCCTGTCATAATATTCTGCCAACTTGCCATGTATGTCAGCCCAACCTTGCGGCGATGAAAGGCGCTTGTGGCGTAACATTTGGGTTTTGACCACATCATGATAAGCCCAGCCGTCGGTACGTTCGTTGACAAAGGATGTTTCTTTTAGCCAAGTAAATAACTCGTCAGCTTCTTCTTCTGTTCTTAATTTGGCTATAACATCTCGATTCAAACACCGAGAAATGGCAGCATCAAGCGCCACTTGTTGCCGTTTGGGGTCATCAACCCATTTTAAAAAGCGTTCTACTGCACTGCTACTAGGCTCAATTACCTGGTTTGGATCATTGGGATGAGTGTCTGCTAGCATTCCTACTAGCAGGGGTAAGTTTCCAGAAAGGTGTAAAATCACTTCAACAACGCGATTGTCTGTAATGCCTTTCCGAGTTAGATATTGTTGGGCTTCTTCTTCTGTAAAGGGTTCCAGAGGGAAACGAACTATTAACCCCTCATAAGATGCCCAATGATTTTTATCTAATTCATTCCGACCGGCAATAGTTATCAATATATTGAGAGATACTTCACCGTGGCGACCCTCCAAAATTTCCCGTAGCCAGTTATCTAAAAATTCTCCGGTGCGTTCATAAGTATCAAAAAACAAAACAACACCAATTTTTTCAGCAATTTTAAAAATATCTTGCAAAAATAACGGGGTCAGAACTTCTTCAGGTTCTTGAACTAAACGCACCTCATCTTTATTTGTTATTTTCTTTGCAACATAAGAAGCCCATTCTCCAGCCTGGGTAGCGAAAGCATCCTCATCTACAAAGTCAAATACAGCACCGCCAACGGGAACTCGACGCGCTAAACGTACACCAGTTTTTGCCATAGTTTTCCCGACAAAAGCCGAAAAGCCTTGAGGAGCTTCTGGATCGGTTTCTAATTCTTGGCGCTTTTGACGGTAAACTTTGTAGCGTTCTGTAAACTGCGTTAGTTTATGACCTTGCCGTTCTAAGTCCTCAGCTAGACGACCCATGACTTCTGGTATAGTTTTTTCAGCTTCATCGATGTAAGCCGAAATAATTTTTGCTTCGTCAGCAATTTTACGAAACTGTCGTAGTAGGGTACTTTTACCTACTCCGCCTTGACCCCAAACGTTATATATAAAACGACGGCGATCGTCTTCTGGGGGTAATGCTAGATTTTGACGAAATTGGTTTACTTGGTCTTCACGACCCACAAAACCTGATTGCTGGCGCTGCTTAAGAATATCTTGTAGACTCTTGGGCTTGTTTTGTGGGTTCATTACAAGATTTGATTTTGAAATGCTAGTGTTTACAGAATAAATACTAAATATACAAGGTGTATTTCGGAATTTATCAAACTTTTTCTAGGTAATTTTTATGCGTAATACCAATTCAATTAATGATTGCAACACATCTTTGTGTAAAGACGCGATGAATCGCGTCTCTACAAATGGTTTATTTGTCGTATTCTTTTTTCAAATTGGCATAACCTTAATTTAATTTCGATGTTGACCTTTTGAGGCTCGATGTTGACCTTCTGAGGCTCGATGTTGACCTTCTGAGGCTCGATGTTGACCTTCTGAGGCTCGATGTTGACCTTCTGAGGCTCGACATTGACCTTCTGAAGCTCGACATTGACCTTCTGAAGCTCGACATTGACCTTCTGAAGCTCGACGTTGACCTTCTGAGGCTCGAATTTGACCCTTCTAAGGCTCAACTTTGACCTTCTGAGGCTCGAATTTGACCCTTCTAAGGCTCAAAAATGCCTTGGCGATTAGAAATCGCGGCTACACAGACAAAACCCGCCTGCGCGGGTTTCAAGAATCTTTGGATACAAAACGCAAAAAGGGCATAACAATGTTATGCCCCTACCAATAATGTGGATTTTACTAAATTGACAACTGCTATACTTGCCAGTTGCAAGCTTTAGCTAACTGCGGTTTCAGGTTGCTTTTTCTTAGAACGGCGATTAAACCTGCGTCCCATCTCATCAATTACTGCATCTAAACCTGCTACATCACCGCTAGCTTTGGCATAGCTATAAACTGCTAATGCAGCAGCATAGGCTTCGCTAGCAGAGGCTATACAGGTATCATCCACCAATTCTTGCAGTTGGGTTAGAGACAAAAGCACTGGATACAACGCTTCAAATAGCGCCAAATCTCGGCGCATCTCTTCTAAATCAAAAGAACGGGGCAAAAAGTTAGGGTTTTGTGTTGCTACTTCTAAGGCTTTGCTTACAAAAGCCCGACTTTTATCTCCCATCTTCAGCATTGTTCGCCGATCTTCAGGGGTCAAATCTACCAAAAATGGTAACTTTTCTTTAATTGTAGCGATCGCTTGCATAACCGCTTCCTTATCTACTGGGGATAAGCTGGCACTGATACGATTTTCTGGCATTTTTAATACTCCTTTAGGATACTTAATTTCAGTATTCCCAAAGTTATCGCATCAGTCTTCAAGATAGGCTACTGCCAGAATTCATTACATAGAATCGAGCCGATGACGTAATTGGCTACTAAAAGCATCAATTACTGTGACGACTACCAAAAGCACTAACATCATGGTTGTTGCTTTGGTGTACTCGAACCCGTCGATGTAACTTTTTAACTGAAAGCCAATACCCCCTGCACCAACTACACCCAAGACAGAAGCAGCACGGATGTTGTACTCAAACATCCAAAAGGTGTAACCTAATCCCAGTGGTAGCACTTGCGGGAGAATGCCGTATTGAGCAATCTGTAGCTTAGAGGCTCCGATAACTTGCAACGATTCAAGAGAATGCGGATCAACCGCTTCAATTGCCTGTTGATAAAATTTGGCAAGGTAGCCGATGGTGTAGATTCCCAAAGCTAAAGTTCCTGCTGGTGCGCCTAAGCCAGTGGCAGCAACAAAAATTAGCCCCAGAATAATTGAGGGAACAGAACGCACAGTATTTTGCAGCAAATTAGCTAGCGATCGCAACCACCCAGGCGCAACATTGCTGGCGCTAGCTATAGCGATCGGTACAGAAAGAATGGCTCCAATGGTAGTTCCCCATAAAGACATCTGTACAGTTTCAATTAGTGCCTTGACTGCAATATCTAAAACTTTCCAATCGGGAGGAAATAATCGAGTAATAAAATCGGTGATGTATGGCCAGCTAGAACGCAGCAGTTCAAAATCGAGTTTGAGTCCTCGCAAAGCCCAACCATAAACTACTACGACAATTAATAAGATGAGTAGAGAACTCAGCCAAGGGTAGAAGCGTAAACGTTTTGACTTAAAAAAGTAACTCATATTGTATTAATTCTCATCTAGGTTGAGAAGCGTAGTATTTGCGATTAGTCAAATTAATTACCCCCCTTAATCCCCCCTTGGAAAGGGGGGAAAAGAATCGAATCTTGTCCCCTCCCCTTTGCAAGGGGAGGGTTTAGGGTGGGGTAAAACTGACGCGGTTTAAATAAAATCTTACTCAAGCGGAAACTTTCGCAAATTGAGCTTGTAAGTTGTCACAAAGTCCTTGGTAAACGACGCGTCCAGCATCTAAGATGATCGCTTGCCCTGCGTATTTTTCTGCGATTCCCAAATCGTGCAAAACTGCGACAATAGTCATACCTTGCTGAGTGTGCAATTGGGATAGAGTTTCCATGACTTGTTGGGATGCCACAACATCTAAGCCTGTGATGGGTTCATCGACTAAGAGAATTTGCGGTGATTGAATTAAAGTCCTGGCGATCGCTACTCGTTGTTGCTGTCCACCACTTAATTGACTGGTTTTTTGAAAAGCTAACTCTAAGAGTCCTAACTGCTCTAATAAATTTAATGCCAACATGCGATCGCGTTTGGAAAATCCCAACAGTGTTTGCCAAGTTGTTCTTTTTCCAAGGCATCCGCACAAGACATTTTCTAGTGCTGATAACTGTCGAATCAATCCGCCACCTTGAAATAACATCCCAATATCGCGCCGAATTTTTGGCAGTGTTCGGGGATTCATCTCCACATTATTGACGATGATTTCTCCTTTCACAAATGGCACTAGTCCAACTAGCGATCGTAGTAATGTAGACTTACCAGCACCGTTTAGCCCTAGCAAAACGACAAATTCACCGCGTTTAATTTGGCAATTAATCCCGTTGAGAATAGGACGATTTAGAGATGGAGTATAAGCTGTCTCTAGGTTATGGCACTCAATAACATAATCATTCATAGAAATTTATTGAACAGAATTCAGTAGTCAGGAGTCAGGAATCAGAATGAATTTTGACCAAAAAAGCAGATAGCGCCGCGTCTCGTAGAGAGAGTCAAGATTGGTGAATTCTGAATTCTGAATTCTGAATTCTGAATTCTAAGTTATGGTTCAATGCCAGCAATTTGCAGAGCGTCGCGGATAGTTGCTAGGTGACGATCGTGGTTAATTCGCACTAATTCTGTGGAATTATACAAGTCGCGTAACAATTTATTATTTTCCGACTTATTTAATTTCAGTAAGGCGTTGATGATTTTTTCCCGTGTTGGAGTTGGAACGTCATCATCAATGGCAATACCGTGAGCAGGTACACCAGTAATTTTGTGCAGAACCCGTAACTGATTTTTCTCTTGGGCGGTGATATAAGGTGGATTCAGAGCATATTCTGACACAACAGCCACATCAGCTTGACCGCGCACAACTGCTTGCAAGGCTTTGCTATAATTACCGCCGTAAGAAATTTGACCAAAGAAACCATCTAAGCGATCGCGGTTAGGTACAAATTTTTGTTTGACCAACTCAGCGACAGGGATAATAAACCCAGAGCCAGAAGTAGGGGAAGTAAAAGCAATTTTCTTGCCCCGCAGTTGTTCTAAAGTGGCTTTAGCTGAATTTTGAGTTTTTAGGGGACTATTCTTAGGAACAACAAATGTTGAGCTATAAGTATATCTTCCAGAATAAGTGGAGCGAACTTCGGCTAGATACAAACTGGCGTTTGCTAATTGTTTCGCTTTCAAAGCCGGACGGCTACTTAAAAAAGCTACATCAGCCCGATTTGCTCTCAAAGCTTCCACAGCAGCTGTATCATCACCAACTTGGGCGACGACTGGAATTCCTAACTCTTTAGATAGAAAAGCTCCTACTGCATTTGCCTTATTTTGCAAGTCTGTAGAATCAGCACGACTGGGAAAAACTATTGTTAAAGTCTTCAGCCCTTGGGCAAGTAAGCGTGGTGTCTGTTGATTAGTGGTGGGGTTGGCGATCGTTGCTTGCATAATCCCTACTGTGCTGACTACTAGACCTGTAAGCACTGTAAATGCCGCACCAGCACCCAATAAGCTCTTTTTCCTCACACTCATTTGCAACTCTCCATTAGGAAGTTTTCTTAGTTCTTTTGCTAATTAATTGCAATTAACTCCTAAAAAATATTTAAAGCTTTTAAGAATAAAAGTCAATAATAAAGCCTAATTTGTTTGGAGAGTTGTAGACTGATTTTGTGAATGTATTGGCACTAACCGCTAATTACAGCGATCGCATCAATTTCTACCAACACATCTTTAGGTAAACGCGATACCTGTACACAAGCCCGCGCTGGGGCTGTATCTTCCGGGAAATATTTAGCATAAACGGCATTCACCGCCGCGAAATCATTCATATCAGCTAAAAATACAGTGGTCTTCACCACATCTTGGAAAGTTGCACCGGCTGCTGTGAGGATGGCTTCAAGATTAGCTAATACCTGCTCAGTTTGCTTTTTGACATCATCAGTGTAGACGACATCACCAAGGCGGGGATCGATGGCAATTTGTCCAGCGATGAATACAAATTGACCAGAAGCTGCGATCGCTTGATTATAAGGGCCGACTGGTGCAGGTGCGTTATCAGTATTAATTACTTTACGAGTCATAGATATTACTTTCTCTAACGATGTTTCCTGTTTACCGATTTCTACCTGAGGAGCGATCGGCTTGTAAACTTCTCCATCTGGCATTATCGCACCAGTCAGGTCTGCATCTTTAAAGTTGACACCGTAGATATTTGCTCCAGTTAAATCTACCTTTTTCAGGTTTGCCTCGTTCAGATTCGCGTTGATCAAATCTACTTTTTGCAGTTCTGCTTTCTCTAAATTTGTCCCTTTGAGGCAGGCTTTTCTGAAATTTACGCCTATGAGATTTGCTGCACCTAGATCAGCTTCAGCCAGATTCATGCCTGATAAATCCTTTTCAGATAAATTAACACCCCGAATCTTGGCTCCCTGTAAATTAGTGTCTTTGAGTATCACACGAGCTAGGTTTGCTTGACTCAAATCAGCTTTAAACAAGTTAGCCCCAGTTAAATTAGCAGTACTAAGGTTAGCTCTAACGACTTTTGCCTCATTCAAGGATGCTTCGGTTAAGTTTGCACAGTCGAGTGTAGCGTCACTCAAATTTGCATTACCTAGATTGGCGTTACTAAAGTTAACGCTACTCAAGTTTGCTCCACTCAAGTTGGCATTATCCAGATTGGCATTACTAAAATTAGCGCTTTTCAAGTTTGCTCCACTCAAATTAGCATTATCTAGATTGGCGTTACTAAAGTTAGCGTTATCCAGGGTTGCTTTACTCAAGTCAGCACTACTTAGGTCTGCCCAACTGAAATTTAAACTAGAACTTTTCACCAAACTACTCAAATTTGCACCTGTCAAAGATGCTCTAGTGAAGTTAGTACTTTGAAGAGAAGCGTTACTTAGGTTGGCATCGTTTAAATCTGCTCCCGTCAAATCTGCACCTTTTAAGTCTATTCCACTCAGATTTGCATATTTGAGGTCTACTCCTCTAAGATTCTCGTTGTGAAATTGAATTTGTCCTTCGACGTATTTCTCCAACAGCGACTCAGCGTCCATAATGCACCTTTAAACACCACTGACACAGTATAATCACAAAAACTTTGTGTCACAGGTATTCCTCTCTTTTCTTCCTTCGCGCCCTTCGCGCCTTCGCGGTTCGTTTCTCTTACCCCAACCTCGGAGTATCCCATAATGCCGTCAGGTCAGCATCGCGATCGCACTCGTATAATACTGTTACGACAGACTGCAAAATATCATTTATGAATATTAAAGAACTACTGCTCCAAGAAATTGAATCATCCCCAGAAGTTCTACTAGCCCAAACACTAGATTTTTTGCGTTTTCTCAAGACAAAACCAACAACTGAGGAAATATCTCTTAAGCTGTCAATGCAAAAAAATGATGATACTTCCAGTCATCAAACGAAACCGGAAATACAGGAAGCAACACCAATTCTTAAAGGCTCTAAAGCAGAAGACTTGCTAAAATTTGCCGGAACCTGGCAAGGGGATGACTTTGAGGAGTGCTTGCAGCTTGTTTACGAAACCCGTTCCTCCTACCCCAACCTCGGACGTATCCCATAATGCCGATATCGCCAATAATCCCGCAGAATGCGATCGTGGTCAAAACATAAATTACCTGGCACACGCCAATACTCAAAAACTCCTACACTCTTAGCATCATCTCCAGCCTTTGGTTCCCCCTTAGCTGTCGCCAAAAACACAATACTAATGGTATGCTGACGCGGATCGCGATCGGGGTCAGAATACACCAGTAATTGTTCAACTAACTCCACTTGCAAACCCGTTTCTTCCTCAGCTTCTCGCTGCGCCGCCACTTCCACCGCTTCTCCATAATCTACAAAACCACCAGGAATAGCCCAACCTAAGGGTAGATTATGTCTTTCAATTAACACTATTGGCCGATGAGGCCGATCTACTAGTTCAATGATGATATCAACTGTCGGTGCAGGATTTCGGTAAGTCATAGTTAATTAGTCATTGGTCATTAGTCATCAGTCATTAGTCATTAGTCATTGGTTATTCACAAAGGACAAATGACAAAGGACAAATGACAATCAAGATGAGTTTACTTGATTTACCGTGCAAATACTGTTCCGTGGTAAATTCGATGCGATTGGCTTTGCCACTGCCCCTTGGGCGATCGCATAGCGTATCCATCAGATAATTGCTCCCTCTCATAATTCAGATAAATATGCCTTTTCCTAGATCCAGTGGCATTTTGCTGCATCCTACCTCCTTTCCCAGCCGATTTGGCGTTGGAGATTTAGGCTTAGAAGCCTATCGCTTCGTCGATTTTCTTAAAGATACCTATCAACAATATTGGCAAGTTTTACCCTTGGGCCCCACTGGATATGGTAATTCGCCCTATATGTGTTACTCAGCAATGGCGGGAAATCCTCTGCTGGTTAGTCCAGAAAAACTGCGAGATGAGGGTTTGCTCACTGAAGAAGACTTTGCTAATTTACCAGGATTTCCGGTAGAAAAGGTAGACTTCGACAAGGTTGTGCCGATTAAGATTGGGCTACTCAAAAAAGCCTGTGAAAACTTTAAAGTGAATGCTACAGACATCCAAAAAAACGAGTTTGCAGGTTTTTGCGACAGTAAAGCCTATTGGCTAGATAATTACGCCTTATTTATGGCGCTAAAAGATGCCCACGAAAATGCAAGCTGGCATACATGGGAGCCAGAATTTGTCAAGCGCGAACCCGAAGCATTAGCTCAGGTACAGCATCGGCTCAATGAGGAGATTTTTTATTACAAGTTCGTCCAATTTGAGTTTTTCCGGCAGTGGTCAGAGCTGAAAAGCTACGCCAACATGCGCGGTATTGACATTATCGGCGATATTCCCATCTACGTAGCTCATGATAGTGCTGACGTGTGGGCGCATCCTAATATCTTTTGCTTAAACGAAGAGACTGGAGTTGCTGCCCAAATGGCAGGAGTCCCACCAGATTACTTTAGCGCCACCGGTCAATTGTGGGGCAACCCAGTTTATAACTGGGAGGAATTGCAAAAACAAGACTTTAAATGGTGGGTACAGCGCTTTGAGGCAATGCTGGATTATGTCGATATTATTCGCATTGACCACTTCCGGGGCTTCGAGGCTTATTGGGCTGTGCCGCAAGGTGAACAAACTGCCATTAATGGTCAATGGGTGGAAGCGCCTGGAGATGCTTTTTTTGAAGTGATTAGGCAAAAGTTGGGCAAGCTACCCGTCTTAGCAGAAGATTTGGGAGTAATTACACCAGGGGTAGAAGCGCTGCGAGACAAGTATGAATTTCCGGGGATGAATATTTTGCAATTTGCCTTTAGTGCTGATTCTGCTAATCCATTTTTACCATTCAATTATCGGCACAATGCTGTAGTTTATACTGGAACTCACGATAATGATACAACCATAGGCTGGTTCAATTCAGCCACCGACTACGAAAAGGAAAACTTGTTGCTTTATTTAGGTTGTGTTAGTCCTGAAGGCATCCACTGGGATTTAATTCGCCTAGCTTTGAGTTCCATAGCCAACCAAGCAATTATTCCCTTGCAAGATATTTTGGGATTAGGAAACGAAGCGCGGATGAATTTTCCTAGTACTGCTGAGGGGAACTGGGAGTGGCGCTATCAATCAGGAGCGCTGAGAGAGGAATTAGGCGATCGCTTGAAAGTTCTTACCAGACTCAATGGACGCGCCCCAGAAGGGCAATAGGGCAGCGGGAGATGAGGGGACAAGGCAGACAAGGAAGACAAGGCACAGGGAGGAGTAAATGCCTCCTTTTCCTCCTTCTCTCCTTGTCACCCTCATCCTACTCATTTCTTTGAGTCTTTTTCTTCTCTACGAGAGGCTGGGTGTAGCTTGCTTTCCTCTAAGGGTAAAATTTTGAATTGATTTCTTCTTCATATCAAAACTTAGGTTTTGCAGCAATTCTAACTTCTTCCTCTTTCCCCGGTTCTCCCATTTCTTTGGCTTTCTCTTGATTGACACTCATTAACACGCCACCAGCATTATCAGTTTTCACTGTGAGTTGCTGTTGAGCTTTCCAAATCCGGTGAGTTCCCTCTGGGAGAGTACCCTCAAACTCGGTTTTACCATCAGCTACTACACGAATCCAAGATGACGCTTTCAAAGTTACACCAATCTGTACAGCCTTTCCCTGCTGGACGGCGCTAGGGGTATCGTTAACTGATTGAACCTCCACTGACTCTTTTACTTGGGCTATTTCTGGTTTAACAATGGACTTTTGTTTTGGGGATGGCTGATTTTGATTATTACTTGTACTTGCTTGTAGTACTGCGTTATTTAATAACTGAGATAAGCCATTTACAGAACATACAATTAGCAATATGTAAAGAAAGTAAAGATGAACCGGACGTAGTTGATTAAGGGGTGAATTATTCTCTATACCTTGAGAATTCACTTGTGCAGAACTAATCGGAAAAGTGCCAGAAAATTCTACTCCATTCAAGCCTAGTGCATCGGCGAATTGCCTAATTAAACCTTGTATATAGACTGGTTCTGGCAGATCGTTTAAATTACCTTCTTCGATCGCCTGCAATAATCGCTGGGGAATCCTAGTTAATGCAACCATTTGCTCTAGAGATAATCCCTGTTCTTGACGCAATGCCCAAAGTTGAGCGCCCATTTCTGCCAATTTTTCGGCTCGTTGTTGCTCTAATGAAATTGATGGCTGGTTATTATTCTTCTTTCTTAGCCATTTCATGCCTACTGACACTCCTTAACTCCACAGAATCAATAATTAGGTTGTGTTATCTGATCTTGCAAAAAGCGAATCTCATCATCTTTGAGGGAACGATATTTACCTTCTTCCAAAAAAGGTTCTTTTGGAGTTTGTAATTGAATTGGGCCGATAGCAGTCCGATGCAGTTTGATTACTGGGTATCCTAACTGTTGAGCTATCCGGCGAATTTGGCGATTTCTTCCCTCCTGCAACACTATTTCTAAAAAGCTTTGCTCGCCATGATGTTCTATTAGCTGTACCTTAGCGGGTCTGGTTTTTCTACCCTCCAACATCACACCCTGACGCCACATTTTTAGTATTGCTTCTGGAGGGTGTCCTTCTACCAAAACACGATATGTTTTGGAAATGCTGTGGCGGGGATGGGTTAGTCCAAATGTCAGATTTCCGTCATTGGTCAGGATTAATGCTCCTGTAGAATCTGCATCTAAACGCCCAACTGGGTGAATACCTGTACCCTCCCGTAATTCTTTCGGTAGTAGATCCAGGACTGTTGGTCGGCGCTGAGGGTCGTAGCAAGTCGAAACCACACCTCTTGGTTTGTGCAGCAATAAATATATTAAAGCCGGACGCTGCTTTTTAGATACAGGCTTACCATCAATTGCGATCGCATCTTTTTCGGGATCAATTTTTTGACCTAAATGTGCCAATACCCCATTTATCCGCACTCGTGAGTGCCTAATCATTTCTTCGGCTTCACGACGTGAGGCGATACCCCATTGAGCGAGAATTTTTTGTAACCGTGCCTCCATGTGTAATTGCTTATTTACTGTTAACAATTAAATGATATTTGCATTTTGTAGCGAGTAGACATAAATGTTACATTTAAGACTTATTTAATTTCTGTTCGGTTGTTAAGCAAATATTCATAAATAGATTCCTTAGATGTCAGAGCAAAATTTTAACACAACACATACTAATAAAATACGCATAATTACGCAGGTACTCACAACAGCCCTAAAGCTCTGCTTGAGAGCGCAAGTGAGCCAAATATCAGATTTAGAAGTGGAGATTAAAGCGAGCGATCGCCAAATTCTCTCTGGGCGTATCCCATCGGTATCTATTTTTGCTACTGATGCAATTTATCAAGGTCTCCTAATTACACAAATTAAATTAATAGCGGAAAATATTCGCATAAATATCGGCTCGGTACTCAAGGGAAAACCGCTACGACTGTTAGAAACAGTACCAGTAGTTGGCGATTTGATCGTAGACGAGAAGGATCTTAATGCTTCTCTCTCATCTGACTTATTATCTAATGCTTTGAGTGATTTGTTGGTTAAGGTTTTACCAACACATTGCCCAAAGTCACAACCAATAAACTGGCAAGAAATTAACCTTGATAACAACCAAATTATACTGCGAGGTATAAGAGTAACCAATAGTGAAACAACTCCTCTAGAGATTTGTCTTAGCTCACAGTTACTCAATGGGCATGAGTTGCAACTAGCACATATAACAATCAAGCCCGACCAGGAGGAGATATTAGAGGACAATCATGAGTACAATCTGGATCTTGGCTCAGATGTCGATATCCAAGAACTAACGTTGATTCCAGGCAAGCTAGTGTGTCGTGGACGGATTAACGTTAACCCTTGATGATTAGAAATTAAAAAATGCTAATACATTATTTTAAATGATATAGCGGCTCTTAGAGGGCAGGGGGCAAGAGGAGAATGAATTGTAAGTGTAATTTGGTATAAATTAGGATTTATAGATGAGTCTTTAATACTCGTGGACGAGTCTTTTATATTCGTGAATGAGTCTTTGATACTCGCTGACGAGTCTTTAATACTCGTGGACGAGTCTTTAATACTCGTGGACGAGTCTTTTATATTCGTGGACGAGTCTTTAATACTCGTGAATGAGTCTTTTATATTCGTGGACGAGTCTTTAATACTCGTGAATGAGTCTTTAATACTCGTGGACGAGTCTTTGATACTCGCTGACGAGTCTTTGAACTCCATTCCCCTGCTCCCTGCTCCCTGCTCCCTGCCCGCTGCTCAGTTACAGTAGCGGCAACAGTAGTGTCACAAAATAATAAACCAAAGGAGCGGTGAAAATATAACTATCAGTACGGTCTAAAATACCACCGTGTCCAGGGATTAACTGCCCAGAATCTTTGACTCCAGCATCCCGCTTAAGCATAGACTCGGTAAGATCCCCCAAAAGACTTGCAATGCCAATCAGTAAACCCAATGCTAAACCAGTGAAGGGGGATCTGGGTAAATGCAAATAATAGGCTCCTGCTATGGCTACAGCAATACTTGAAGTAATGCCAAAAACAGCACCCTCTACAGTTTTTTTCGGGCTAATATCAGACAGACGGGTTTTCCCAAAGAATTTGCCAATAGTGTAAGCGCCGATATCGGCTGCCCAAATACACAAAAAAGTCAGCAGTGTTGCTGTAAAACCTTGTGGTAATGAAGCAGAATTTGCCTTTTCCCAGAAATCTGTCCAGGTTGTGGGCCAATAACCTCCGAAAGGAAGATTGCTAAAAGCAGCAGTATCAATTGCTCGTAATCGCACCCAGTAACTCGGCAAATAACCTACGTAAAATAGCCCCATAATAGAAGCGGAAACATCAGCAATCGTGGCAAATTTGGGCTGAAACAGCAGGTAAAAACAAATGAGTGTGCCAGCTATCGGCATTACAGCGTCAGCTAAACTGCCATCAAGGGTACAAATTACCAGCAAGACTTGGCTGACAGCCATAGTGGTTTTAGCGGCGGGAGCGATGCCTCTGGCTCGCACCAAATTAAAATATTCCTGTTGACCCAAAAAGATGATAACTGCAAAGATGATGGTAAAGTACCAACCTCCCAAAAGGGTTGCAGAAAGAGCAAGAGCGATCGCAACAATTCCACTAATAATCCGAGACCAAAGCATAGAAGTATTAAATATTGGGCATTGGGCGTTGGGCATTGGGCATTGGGCATGGGAAAGAGGACTTGGGGACAAGGAGAATTGGGGACAAGGGGAAAGACTTATTGCAAGTTTTAAACTTTTGTCACCTTGTCACCTTGTCCCCTCTGCTTCCCCTGCAACGCCAGCTTCTCCTATTTCCTCATCGCTGTTTTCTCCCTTCCTTTACCGCTTCTTTCAATACCCCATGCCCCATGCCCCATTCCCTAATCCAGTTTCTCACCACTGAGGATAAAAATGGGATCAACGGCGGTAAAGGTTTGAGAAAAGCCACGCGTCTCTAAGCGGTTAACGGCAGACTGAACGACTTCGATATTTCTAGCCCTTAACAGAGAAAAGCTCTGAGAAATAGCATACAGACTTTCTAGATTAGCAGCTGTCGCTACAACCCGACCGGATGGGGGCAAATAATCCCATGCTGCTTGCAGAATCTCTTGAATAGGTCGTCCTCCCTCAATACAAACGCGGTGAGGTGTAACTTTAAGATCGTGTAAACACTCTGGGGCGCTACCTTCAATTACTTCGACGTTTTTCACATCAAAGCGATCGCAGTTACGCTTGATTAGATTAGCTACTTCTTCATCCCTTTCTATAGCGATAATCTTTCCACCTGGACACAATAGCCCCACCTCTACCGGAATTGTACCCGTGCCTGCACCAATGTCCCACAACACAGAATCTGATTTTAGTCGCAGTTGGGCAATTAACATTAGTCGGACTTCTCGTTGACTCAGGGGAATTCCTGGCAAATTTTCAAACAATTCATCGGGAATACCAGGGGTAATATAAGGCCAAAGTTGGGAGGGCATAGAATTACGCAATTATACTAAAGATATGGATTTGCACAACTTGAAAAGCTATAACCTCTAAAAACTTTTCAACCGTAGCATTAGAAGAAACCATAATGATTGGCGAAATATTAGGCGATGTCCAAGGACAAGACGCTGGGCGTCTACGCTACGAAGTTCAGCAGCTACTAGGAAAAAAAGCAGGACGGCGGACTTTGCTAGCTCGTGATTTGCAAACTCAAGAATTAGTTGTCATTAAGTTACTCTCTTTTGGTGATGACTTTGAATGGGATTCACTCAAACTGTTTGAGCGAGAAGCTGAAACTTTAAAATCTTTGTCACATCCCTTAATCCCTCAATATTTAAACTATTTTGAGGTAAATTTACCAACTATCAAAGGATTTGCGCTCGTACAAACTTATATAAGAGCAAAAACTTTAGAACAATACTTACAAAGTGGGCGAACTTTTACAGAAGCTGAAGTCAAACAGATAGCCAAAGCACTTTTAGAGATTCTTATTTACTTACATGGGTTGTATCCGCCTGTAATTCACCGTGATATTAAGCCTAGCAATATTTTGTTAGGGGAGCGTTCTGGTAATAGTGTTGGTCAAGTTTATTTGGTAGATTTTGGCTCAGTTCAGACAATCCTCGCCACAGAAACTGGAACAAGAACTGTAGTAGGAACTTATGGCTATATGCCACCAGAGCAATTTGGTGGACGTACTGTTGCAGCATCTGACCTTTATAGTTTAGGCGCAACCTTAATTTATTTAATGACAGGTAATCACCCAGCCGATTTACCGCAAAAGGATTTTCGCATTCAGTTTGAACAAGCGGCTAATGTGAGTCCCAGCTTTAGCAAGTGGCTAAAGTGGATGATTGAACCCAGTTTAGAAGGGCGTTTTAGTTCTGCTGCTGATGCGATCGCAGCCTTAGAGAAACCACAAGTGAGATTACCTGCTTTAGTTACCAGCAAACCACACGGGAGTAAGATTCAACTAACCAAAAATTGGGATTCTTTAGAAATTATCATTCCACCAGCTGGTTTCCATCCATCCATAGTATTCACAGGTTTCTTTGCGATCGCCTGGAATTCATTTATCCTCTTTTGGACAATTGGCGCACTCTCGGCCCCTTTTCCTGCCAACATCCCCTTTGCCTTGTTCTCACTTCCTTTTTGGGTTGCTGGCTGTTCTATGCTGTATAAATTTATCTTTAATTTGTTTGGACGCATCTGCTTACGCTTGAATGCAGAACAAATTGCCCTAAGCAGAGAGTTGTTCAGTTGGAAGTTTGAGCGTCCACGACCATCCGCAAGGCAAAGTGTTAATAAGTTGGTTTACATTCCAAAACACTTTACTAAAGGCTCTGAAGATACTAGAGTTGCTGTTCCAGCACAATTATATATTTGCTCAGGATTACAAAAATACCAAATTAGTGGAAACGATGTCGGTATTAAATCCGAAGTAGAACTTGAATGGTTAGCTCATGAATTAAGTGAGTGGTTAGGTTTGCCAATTACCAATCCAATGGGAAGTAATACCAATTTTAAAAAATAATCCGACAAATAGACCATTTGTAGAGACGCGATTCATTGCGTCTTTACCCAAAGATGTGTTGCAATCATTAATTGAATTGGTATAATTTAAAGTAATAATTTAATTTAATTCTTAATTAAAAAGTCTGAGCGCCGAAAACAAAACCAACACTCAGACTTTTTTTATTCGTTTTTCTTACACCCTAAAAGGCAAAGGATTCAGGACTTTTCATCAAAAACGACAATGGCATTTTTTAACTGTCATTCTTCCTTCAGCGATGCCATGTCAATTACAAAGCGGTACTTCACATCGCTTTTTAGCATTCGCTCGTATGCTTGGTTAATCTTCTGAATTGGGATAAGTTCGATGTCACTGACGATATTGTGTTCAGCACAGAAGTCGAGCATTTCTTGTGTCTCCTGAATCCCGCCGATCATCGAACCGGCAATTACTCGGCGCTTAGAAATCAAGTTACTGATGCTGGGTGATGGGTGCGGATTTTCGGGTACACCAAGCAAGCACAGCGTACCACCACGCTTAAGCAACTCAGTGTATGCGTCTAGATTGTGCGATACCGAAACCGTGTTGAGAATGAAGTCGAAGCTGTTGAGATGCTTGTTCATCTCATCGCTGTTTTTTGAAATGACAACCTCATCGGCTCCGAGGCGCTTGGCATCTTCGGTCTTACTTGACGATGTTGTGAACAGCACAGTGTAAGCACCAAAAGCGTGGGCTAATTTTAGCCCCATGTGTCCCAACCCACCAAGTCCGACGATACCCACCTTATCGCCTTTGCCAACATTCCAGTAGCGCAAAGGCGAGTACGTCGTGATCCCCGCGCACAACAGGGGTGCGACGCCAGCGAGATCCAGTTTTTCTGAAACCCGTAGTACGTAATTTTCATCCACAACTATCTGGTTTGAATAACCCCCATAAGTCGTTTTCCCTGTCTGCTTCTCTGGGCTGTTGTAGGTGAAGATAATTTCGTTATCACAGTACTGCTCAAAACTCTCACGGCAGTTTGGACAGGTGCGACAAGAATCGACCATACAACCAACGCCCGCAGTCTCGCCTACCTTGAACTTGGAAACCTGCTCACCAATCTTCACTACACGACCAACGATCTCATGTCCAGGTACGACTGGGTAAACCGTATTTTTCCACTCATTAGCGACTGTATGCAGATCCGAGTGACACACGCCACAGTAAAGGATCTCCATTTGTACGTCGTGCGGCCCTAACTCTCGCCGCTCAAAAGTGAACAATCCTAGTGGTGTACTTGCACTTTGGGCTGCGTATCCAACACTCTTAATCACAGATGATCTCCTTTTTGCTAAGTTGTTTCATAGGTTTTATGAACCTTATTCAAAGTTTTCTGACTCAGTTCCTCGAAACTGCTCATATACTTCGCAATTAACAGACCAAAGTTGTTCCTACTCAGTATTAAATGCTAGGACAGGGAGTGACCCTCCTCTGCCCAGATTCGTCTCGATATTTGCCGAACAATGCCCCTGATGATTCCGGCTTTGATAGCTCCATGAAAATGAGTATAAAGAAGTCAGACTGGTCTGAGTCACCATCATAAGTATGAGACAGTAGACGAAGTAGGAGGAGCAGGAAAAAAAATTCTACTAGTCGTGTTGGATGGAAAAATTGAGTAATTTAATTTTTTGAATTCCCTAAACCGCTTATGCTATGTTGTTTAGCAAAATTTTTTTAAGATAGCAGAACTTATGGGATTTGCGCCATCAATGTCTATATTTAATTACAGAAGCCTTAGAGGAAATTTATATGTTTGGACTGGGATGGCCAGAAATAGCTGTAATTACCATAGTCGCTGTATTAATTTTTGGCCCAAAAAAAATTCCCGAACTGGGAACCGCACTGGGCAAAACCCTACGAGGATTTAAGGAGGAGATAAAAACTCCCAGTGACGAAACCAATCAGGAAGAAGAAAAACAATAATAAAAGTAATTAGAATACAGGAGTCAGCGCACTGACTCCTCCTGACTACAGCAGGGTATTAACAACAGAAGAAGGTGCTATTCCATTTTGAGAATCGATGACAGTTGTGCCAGTATTTTGTTGGTGTGTCTCTTCTTTAACTACACCACGCAGCTTAATTAACTTAATAGCGCGAGTCACGCTTTCTGGTAAAATTACCACCAAACTGTTATCAGGAGCCATGTCTAAGCCTTTATTTATGGCTTGGGTTTCATCCAGAATTGATTCATAGCGGCTATCAGGTTTAACTTGAGTGATGCCTTGAATAATCAATTGGGCGGCTGAACCCCGTAGGCGTCCCCTTGTGTCATCGTCTTCTTTGACAATGATGTAATCAAAAATTTGTGCTGCTAATTTGCCCAAAGTAACAAAGTCTTCGTCGCGGCGATCGCCTGGGCCACCAATTACGCCAATCCGTTGCCCTGGAGTCCAGTTCCGAACAAAGGAACCTACAGCTTCGTAACTGGCTGCGTTGTGGGCATAATCTACTAAAGCGTGGTAGTTGCCTAAATTAAATAAATTCATCCGTCCTGGGGTTTGACTAACTGAAGCCCGGAAGCTCTTCAAACCAGCACGAATCTGCTCAATTGTGACGTTTTGCACGAATGCTGCCAAACTTGCTGCTAAAGCGTTGGCAATCATAAACGGCGCCCGACCACCCATTGTTAAAGGTATATTTTCTGCTCTTTCTATACGGTGTGTCCAATCACCTTTAACAATTGACAAATAGCCATTTTCATATACTGCTGCTACTCCACCCTTTTGGATATGCTTTCGCACCAATTCCGAGTCGGGGTTCATTGTGAAGTAAGCAATATTAGCCTTAGTTTTTTCTGACATGGCGGCGACGCGGCGATCGTCGGCATTAAGTACCGCATAGCCATCGGGGAATATGGCTTCTGCTACTACACTCTTGAGGTTAGCTAACTGCTCAATGGTATCTATATCGCCGATTCCTAAATGGTCTGCGGCTACATTTAATACTACTCCCACATTTGCGGCTTCAAAACCCAATCCAGAGCGGAGAATGCCACCGCGAGCCGTTTCCAGTACCGCTACTTCTACTGTGGGGTCTTGGAGGATAACGTGGGCACTTTGAGGGCCTGTGTTATCGCCTGCTTCTACTAGGTAATCACCGATATATGTTCCATCAGTAGTAGTATAACCAACTACTTTGCCCGTCTGTTTATAAATATGTGCTAATAGTCGGGTTGTAGTAGTTTTGCCGTTAGTACCAGTAATACTAAGGATAGGAATTTGTCCAGATTGCTCGTTGGGGAACAGCATATCCATTACTGCGCCAGCAACGTTGCGGGGAATACCCACGCTTGGAGCAACGTGCATTCGGAAGCCGGGAGCGGCGTTAACTTCGACAATCACGCCATCAACTTCCCGCAGTGGACGGCTAATATCCGTGGTGACGATATCGAGTCCGGCGATATCCAAACCAATAATCTTGACTACCCGTTGTGCTAGCCAACGGTTTTCTGGGTGAATTTCATCGGTACGGTCTACGGCACTACCACCTGTGCTTAAGTTTGCGGTTGCTCTGAGATAACAAATAGTCCCCTTGGGTGGCACACTATTTAGCGTATAGCCTTGCCTTTCTAAGAGTTGGTAGCTGGTGCGGTCTAGTTCAATCTTGGTTAGGACATTATCATGTCCTTCACCGCGATTTGGGTCAAGGTTTGTTTCCTCAATCAGTTCGGCGATGGTTGATCTGCCGTTACCAATCACATGAGCCGGGACGCGTTCGGCTACTGCTACTACTTTGCCATTTACTACTAGTACCCTATGGTCGCGTCCAACATAATACCTTTCAACAATAATTGACCGGGAAACCTGTCTAGCGGCTTCGTATCCTGCTTCAGCTTCTTCCCAAGTTCTAATATCAATGGTGATCCCCCGTCCATGATTGCCATCCAGGGGCTTAATAACGATAGGATAGCCGCCAACGAATTCAATGGCTTGTTCCAAATCGTCTAAGAAGTTGATCACTGTACCTCTGGGTACTGGCGCACCAGCAGCAGCGAGGATGCGTTTAGTAGCTTCTTTATCGCAAGCTAGTTCTACGCCTAGAATGCTGGTGTTGTCGGTCATTGTGGCCTGCATCCGCTTCTGATTCACGCCGTAGCCCAGTTGAATCAAAAAGCGGGCTTCCAGAGACATCCAGGGAATACCTCTTTTTTCTGCTTCTTTGATGATCGCTTCAGTTGAGGGGCCTAAGGAAGCATCACGAATGAAGTCTTTCAGGTCTTGGATATCTTGCTCTAGTTCTGCTTTGGGATAACGGCCTCGATCAACGATACTCTGGCACAGCCGTACTGCGGCTCGTCCAGCGTAGCGTCCCGCTTCCTCAGTCTGATACTCGATCACTACTTGATAAATTCCGGGTGTGGCAGTTTCGCGGGTGCGACCAAAGCCGACATGCATACCTGCTAATTCCTGGAGTTCTAGGGCTACGTGTTCTACGATATGACCAATCATAGTGCCTTCTTTGACTCGCATCAGAAAACCACCACGACAGCCAGGAGAACAATAATGACCCTCCAGACTCGGCAGCGCCTCAACTAGTCCTTCATAAAAGCCAGGGATTTCATTCGAGGGCGTCTCGGCAAGGTTTTCTAAATCGAGGCGCATGACGATCAGCTTGTGGCGTCGAATGCTCCAATAGTTTGGGCCGCGTAAGGTCTGGATCTTGAGGATTCTCATGGGAATAGGTAGATGGAGATTCGGAACCAAAATTCTAGTTTCTTACTGGAATTGACCGCTAAACTGTTCGTTGCAAACAGTTTTTTCTTTTTACATACTATTCTCATCATTTTTCTACAACAAGGAATAAATGTGCGGTCAACCTCTAACAGGATTTTAGATTTATGATTTTGGATTAAAAGAGACAATTAGGGTACTTAGCTCTCTTATTTAGATTTACGATCGCAAAGGCTTAACGAGTCCTTGATGGTTTTTTAGATTTGTTTCGCCTATTCGGCGGCATCTGCCAAAAAGCTCTTTTAATCTAGAATCCTTCTTGAAAAGGTTGCTAGGTCGGTAAACTTTCCTTACAACTTTTTGCAAAATCCAAAATCTGTGACCAACTCAGTGTAACCTCAGATACTTTATCCCGTCAGCTGGAGATCCGGTGTACAGCAGGCAATACAGTACGCTGGTACAAGTGGAAGCGATCGCCGTAGCTGAGGATATGGAGACGTAAATTATGTACTGTTAATGGCTCATTAGCACCAACATGGGGTTCATTGGTGTGGGTGGCTTCAGTGGGATCAACAATGGTGACACTGCCTTTACCCATAACTTGTAACCAACCATCACGTTCAAATACTGCACAAGTATCTTCGTCAATGCCAATACCTAAGCGATCGGGGTGAGCTGCGATCGCACTTATCAGCCGCCCCATGCGATTGCGGTTGTGAAAGTGTTGGTCAACGATGACTTCAGGAATAAACCCTAAACCCGTTGCCATATCAACTAGGGAACGATTTGGCGATTCTCCACTACCACCACCAGCAATCATGTGATGCCCCATCACTGCTGCTCCTGCACTTGTGCCTGCTAGGGTAAGTTGCCCCGCCCTCACCCGTTGCCGAATAATTTCCATTGCTGGCGTATCTGCCAATACACCACAGAGACGCAGCTGGTCGCCTCCTGTCAAAAATACCCCACTACAGGCTTCTAAGGATGCTTTAATCTGGGAGGATTCACACTGTTCCCGTTCGCGGATGTCTAAAATCTCTACCTTCTGAGCACCCATTTCTTCAAAAATGCGAATATACCTACCACCAATGATGGCCGGTTCGCGGGAGGCAGATGGAATAATTGTAATATAAGCCTTACTAGCACCGGCGCGTCCAAAAAAAGTTCGTAGGATTTCGCGTCCATGAACTTTATCTTCTGCACCTCCGATAACCAGAACGGCGGTTTTAGTTGCTTGGGGTGTCCTCATTTCTAGCGATTTAGCTTGTAATTGCGGCATTGTGTTTCTCCTGTCAACAACTTCAGGAGCCATCGCCTTGGACGGGTTCCCCGGCTTGTGGCAAATGGCGTGTGAATTTAACAAGGTTCAGTTGCAGCCATGATTTTTGCGCTTTGCAACTTTTGAGAGGACACTTTTTAGAAGTTTGGAACTGGGTAAGCTACTCTCCAAATTTTCGCTTAACGCTCGCGTTGCCTCAGTTTAAACGTGTTCGTTCCTATTCCTCAAAGCCAGTGCCTTGTTTTTCACCTGTCCATTTGCAGCAGGACAAAATAGTCTTTATGGGGCTAAATTCCCGCTTTGGGGTTGAGGACGAGCAGTTAAAACTACGCTTTTTTCTGAGGCTGGCTTGATGCATCCTGGAAGTTGTTAACTTGATAAGATTATTAATTTAAATGTACTTGTGACAACATTTAAACATAAATTAAGTAATTAGAAAAACTTTTAATCCCATCTAAAATCCAAGAGGTCTGGTAGTTTTAGATACTATTGATAAAGTTTAACTGGAGTTTGACCCGACTTTGGCTTGTTGATGTTTGCTAGACATTCAAATTTAAGATTAGTGTCCTTGAATACGAATAACTGTGCGCTTTGATATAGTTACGCTTTTTCCTGACTGTTTTAACTCTGTTCTCAACTCTGGTTTGCTAGGTAAAGCCTTAGCCAAACAGATTGCCGAAGTGCATCTGGTTAATCCACGGGACTTTACCACTGATAAGCACCGGAAGGTGGATGATGAACCCTACGGCGGCGGCGTTGGGATGCTAATGAAGCCAGAACCTATTTTTAACGCTGTGGAGTCGCTGCCAACTCTACCCCGAAGAGAAATAATTTTGATGAGTCCACAGGGTCAAACAATTAATCAACCTCTTTTAAAAGAATTGGTGACAAATTACGACCAGTTAGTAGTTATTTGTGGGCATTACGAAGGAGTGGATGAGAGGGTGCTACATTTGGTAACTCGTGAAGTATCTTTAGGAGATTTTATTCTGACTGGTGGGGAAATTCCAGCAATGGCTTTGATTAATGGCGTAGTGCGGCTGATCCCAGGAACCGTAGCTAAAACGGAGTCCCTCACAGCAGAAAGTTTTGAAGAGGGGTTATTAGACTATCCCCAATATACTCGTCCTGCTAATTTTCGCGGTTTGAAAGTGCCTGATGTCTTGCTCAGTGGGAATCACGCTGCGATCGCTCGCTGGCGTTACGAGCAACAAATTCAAAGAACCCGCGATCGCCGCCCTGATCTTTTGGAGAAATTGAAGCAGGGGGCAGGGGGGCAGGGGGAGCAGGAGAGAATAATAATTCCTAACTCCCAACTCCCAACTCCTAACTCCCAATTCCTAACTAATGACAAATGACCAATGACAAATGACAAATGACTAAAATTCGTATTGGTAACGGCTACGATATTCATCAATTGGTGAGCGATCGCGCTTTGATTTTAGGTGGAATTCAAATTCCCCATGAACTGGGTTTATTAGGTCATAGTGACGCTGATGTGCTAACCCATGCAATTATGGATGCCATGCTTGGGGCATTATCTTTGGGGGATATTGGTCATTATTTTCCACCTAGCGATCCCAAATGGGCGGGAGCAGATAGTTTAGTACTATTAAATCAAGTACATCAACTAATTCGGGATCAAGGTTGGCAGGTAGGAAATATTGACTCGGTGGTAGTAGCAGAACGCCCAAAATTAAAACCACATATTCACAATATGCGCGACAAACTAGCGGCTATTTTAAAATTAGAACCGAATCAAATTGGCATCAAAGCTACCACCAACGAAAAATTAGGCCCTGTTGGACGTGAAGAAGGTATTTGTGCTTATGCTGTTGTCTTGCTTTTGAAAGAATAAAAGTTATGAAATTTTCTACAATTTTTCACATAATTAAACGTTTTTTCTTACCAATAATTCTAGTTTTGGCAACAGCAATTACAATTACCGCCTGCAATCCATCTAACTTTAAAACCGCAGCTGCACAAGTTCCCCAATTGATTCTTTCTACTACGAGCGACCCGAAAACCTTTAACTTAGCCCTCATCCAAGAATCTCCCAATATTTCTGGTTTCACTTATGAGGCATTAGCCACTCAAAACGGAATAACTAAGGAAATTGAGCCAGCTTTGGCTGAATCTTGGGAACTTTCCCCAGACAAACTACGGTTTGTCTTTACCTTGCGAGAAGGATTGAAGTGGTCGGATGGTCAACCATTAACAGCCGATGATGTCGTTTTTTCTTTCAATGACATCTACATGAACAAGCGCATTCCCACTTATACCCAAGATGCTCTCCGCATTGGTATCAGTAAGGCTTTTCTCAAAGTCCGCAAAATAGATGAACGCCGGGTAGAATTTATTCTGCCAGAACCGTTTTCTCCTTTCTTGCGATCAATTGCAGCAGGGGTAGGAATATTACCAGAACACGCCCTGCGTGCAGCAGTAGAAGCCAAAAATTCTGACGGGAAGCCTGTGTTTATGTCCACTTGGGGAACCGACACAGACCCGAAAAAAATTATTGTTAATGGCCCTTATGCAATCGAGAGTTATTCAACCAATCAACGCGTAACATTTCGGCGCAACCCTTACTACTGGCGTCAAAAAGATGCACAAGGAAAACAACTGCCATATATTGAGCGTATAATTTGGCAAATTGTGGAATCGCCTGATACAGCTTTGCTGCAATTTCGTTCTGGAGGGTTAGATTTACTAGAAATTGGCCCTGGAAATTTTCAATTGCTCAAGCGTCAGGAAAAGCAAGGTAATTTCACTATTAAAAATGCTGGGCCTGACTCTGGGACAAGTTTTATAACTTTCAATCTCAACAAAGGTAGCCGCAATGGGAAGCCTGTTGTAGATCCTATTAAGTCCCGCATTTTTAACAACGTTGCTTTTAGACAGGCTGTCGCCTACGCTATCGATCGCCAAACGATGATCAACAACACTTTGCGAGGATTGGGTGAACCACAAGACTCTCCGATTTCTGTTCCCAGTCCCTATTATTTCTCTCCAAAAGAAGGTTTAAAAACATATAACTATAATCCAGAAAAAGCTAAACAACTTTTACTAGGAGCAGGATTTAAATACGATGATAAAGGTCAATTGTTGGACGTGGATGGTAATCGAGTCCGTTTCACAATGATGGCTGTTGCTGGTAATAGACCGACAATCACACCAAAAATTCAACAGGATCTTGGCAAGATAGGTATTAAAGTTGATTTACAATTTCTTGACTTCAGTATTATTGGAGAAAAAATCTCTAACACCCTAGATTGGGAATGTTGGTATGGAGCTATTACTGGTGGTATTGAACCACAAGATGGTTTCAATGTCTGGTCTGTAGAAGGTAACTTTCATGTATTTAATCAGAAAGCTCAAGCCGGACAATCCCCAACGGTAGGTTGGAAAGCTACCGATTGGGAGCAGAAAATTGAAGACCTCTACATTCAAGGTGCAAGAGAGTTCGATGAAACAAAACGCAAAGCTATTTATGCAGAAACACAACAACTTTCACAAGAGTATCTGCCTTTTATTCACTTATTCAATTCCCTAGCTTTAGTAGCCGTGCGTAATACTATTGAGAACGTAAAATACTCAGCGATAGGAAGTTACAATTGGAATCTTTATGAACTCAAAGTAGTAGAAGATAAAAAAGCTAGTTAATATTTTATGGGCATGGGTAAGAGGCAGAGGGGCAGGGAGCAGGGAGCAGAGGGGAAAGATAAGAGGTAATTTTTCTCCCCCTTGTTCCCTTCCCTGTGCTTTCCTCATTCCTCACTTCCCTTTATGCAATCAAGGCAGAACATGAGGTGTATTATGCAAACAGTTTAGTCTTTCAGTTCTATGATTTTTGCCCTCTTGCCTAACCGCCACCGTGGGTTTGTGGTTTTAGCAATATTCAGTCTATTCTTAATTTGTCAGATAGCTCTTATCAGTTGCAACCCAACTAATTTTAAGAGTAAAGCGGCGCAAGTATCGCAATGGGTTACAAGCACTATTGGCGACCCGAAAACTTTTAACTACGCCTTCAATCAGGAATATCCTCATGTTTTTCTGTTCACCACTGAAGGACTAACTACCCTCAATGGGATGACAGGCAAAATTGAGCCAGCTTTAGCGGAATCGTGGGATATTTCTGAGGATAAAAAGCGAATCGCTTTTACTTTACGAGAAAACTTAAAATGGTCAGATGGCGAACCGCTTACCGTAGATGATGTTATTTTTACCTATGAAGATGTGATTTTCAATCCACAGATTCCTACCGATTGGAAAGATGGTCTTAAAATTGGTTCTAGTAGTAGTTTTCCTAAAATCAGAAGAATAGGCGATCGCCAAATTGAATTTATTCTACCTGAGCCTTTTGCTCCTTTCCTTTATACCACAACCGGAGCATCAACAAATTCAGTTGGTATTTTACCAAAACATGCTTTATTTGAATCATTCAAATCTAAAGATGCTAAAGGTAATCCCAAATTTCTATCTACTTGGGGAACAGATACAGAACCCAGTAAAATTATTGTCAACGGTGCTTATAAAATAGAAAGTTATACTCCTAGTCAGCGTGTAGTATTTCGGCGCAATCCTTATTACTGGCGCAAAGATAGCCAAGAAAATCAGTTACCTTATGTTGAACGTATTGTTTGGCAAATTATTGAATCTACAGATACAATAATTCTTCAATTTCGCTCTGGAGGATTAGATACAGTTACTGTTTCTCCTGAAAACTTTTCACTACTTAAGCGCGAAGAAAAACGAGGAAAGTTTACTATCTACAATGGAGGCCCAGAATTCACCAATACTTATATTTCATTTAATCTCAACAAAGGTCGGCGGCAAAACGGACAGCCTGTAGTTGACTCAATTAAATCTCGTTGGTTTAATACCCTTGCTTTTAGACAAGCAGTTGCCTATGCAATCGACCGTCAAACAATGCTAAATAACGTTTTTCGGGGAATTGGTGTGTTACAAAATTCGCCGATAGAAATTCAAAGCCCTTACTATTTTTCTCCAGAAAAAGGTCTTCAAGTTTATGAATATAATCAAGAAAAAGCTAAAAATCTATTATTAAATGCAGGTTTTAAATATAATGACAAGAAACAATTACTAGATGCTGATGGAAATCGGGTGCGCTTCAGTTTATTAACCAATGCCGAAAATAAAACCCGTGTGTTAATGGGAGCGCAAATTAAGCAAGATTTGAGTAAAATTGGCATTCAAGTTGATTTTAATCCAATTGCTTTCAACACCCTTACAGACAAGCTTTCTAATTCCCTCGATTGGGAATGTTATATTTTAGGTTTTGTTGGAGGGATTGAACCAAATGATGGGGCTAATGTTTGGTTGCCAGAAGGTGGACTACACACCTTCAATCAGAAGCTGCAAGCAGGACAAGAACCACTTATTGGTTGGCAAGTTGCAGATTGGGAGGCGGAAATTGGTCGTCTTTATATTCAAGCAGCACGAGAGTTAGACGAAGTAAAGCGCAAAGAGATTTACGCAAAAACGCAACGTATCTCTCAGGAATATTTGCCTTACATTTATTTAGTGAATCCTTTATCTTTGATAGCAGTGCGCGATCGCATCCAAAACGTTAAATTCTCTGCACTTGGTTCTCAAAAAGGAACGTTATGGAACAAATATGAACTGAAAGTCACACAATAGAGTTTAAAGTATTAAAGTCTCCGCCCTTAGTGGCACGTTTGGGAACATTTATAAAATTTAAACAACAGACCAGTGTCTCAAAATGAAACTTTGCGATCGCTCCTCGAAGCGGTTGCCAATGGTAAAGTTACGCCAGATACGGCATTCGACTCACTCAAAGATTTAACTTATGAATCTGTAGGCGAGTTTGCCAAAATCGACCATCATCGCCAGCTAAGAACTGGTTTCCCAGAGGTGATTTGGGGGCCCGGTAAAACACCCGATCAAATTGCTCAAATTATCGAGGTGATGCGTCTCCGCAACCCGGTGGTGATGGCAACCCGCATTGAACCAGCAGTTTATGCAGCACTGGAATCAAAAGTTAGCGGTTTGCGATATTACCAATCGGCGCGAATTTGTGCGATCGCTCCTCCTACCATCGAACCACAATTTGCAGGTGAAATTGGCATTCTTTCTGCTGGTACTGCCGATTTACCTGTTGCTGAAGAAGCTGCTGTCACTGCTGAACTTTCTGGTTTCCGGGTACAGCGCCTCTGGGATGTTGGCGTTGCCGGGATTCACCGTTTATTAAGTAACCGCCACCTGATTGAGTCGGCATCGGTATTGATTGTCGTAGCGGGGATGGAAGGCGCTTTACCCAGCGTTGTTGCGGGTTTAGCGAGTTGTCCTGTGATTGCCGTACCCACCAGCATCGGTTATGGTGCGAGTTTTGGTGGATTAGCACCTTTATTGACAATGCTTAACTCTTGTGCTGCGGGAGTAGGCGTAGTAAATATCGATAATGGTTTTGGTGCAGCAGTTTTAGCGGGGCAAATTTTGCGGACTGCCGAGAAATTGCGGTTGGCATCTTCTACATCTTGAGTTAAGACATTGAGGTTATATGCAATATTTCAGTAAATCTCAGGAATTTATCGAAAAAATAAACTGATGCTGAAATTTGCCACCTACAACCTCTTAATCACCAAATATGAGCTATTACAGCGATTTGATATCTCGATTATATTGGCATTTGCCTGTAAATTTGACAGCACTACTAGCACAAACAATTACCGATCCAGACTTGATGGGTCAGATTGAAAAATCTTGGCGTCACTTTATACAAACAGGTCAAGTGTGGGCATTGTTGATTGGTTTAGTCATTGGCTATATGATTCGGAATCTAACTAGCTATGGTTGAATTTAGGGGGGAATAGGGAGTAGGGAGTAGAGAATAGGAAATCGGGAAAATTGTCTTCCTCTCTTCCTAAATCATCACTCCCCATTCCCCACTCCCCACTCCCCACTCCCCTCATAATATTTATGACCAAAGAAGAAACTTGGAGCCAGAGGTTTGAATCAGCATTGCATCCAGCGATCGCTCGTTTTAATGCCAGTATAGGTTTTGATATTGAATTAATTGAATATGACCTGACTGGTTCTCAAGCCCATGTCAAAATGCTCGCTCACACGGGCATTATCTCCCCAGAAGAAGGAGAAAAACTGGTTGCAGGTTTAGAACAAATTCGCCAAGAGTACCGCCACGGTAAATTTCAGCCTGGTGTCGATGCTGAAGATGTACATTTTGCAGTTGAACGCCGACTGACAGAAATTGTTGGCGATGTAGGTAAAAAGGTGCATACGGCGCGATCGCGTAATGACCAAGTTGGTACTGATACTAGACTCTACCTCCGCGACCAAATCCAACAAATCAAAGAGGAATTGCGAGAGTTTCAAGGGGTTTTACTGGATATAGCTGAAAAGCACGTTGAAACTCTGATTCCTGGCTATACGCACCTACAACGCGCCCAACCCTTGAGTTTAGCTCATCACCTCTTGGCATACTTTCAAATGGCCCAACGCGACTGGGAACGCTTAGGAGACGTTTCTCACCGCGTGAATATCTCACCTTTGGGGTGCGGTGCTTTAGCCGGAACTACTTTCCCTATTGACCGCCACTACACAGCCAAACTATTGAATTTTGACGATGTTTATGCTAATAGCCTCGATGGAGTGAGCGATCGCGATTTTGCGATCGAATTCTTGTGTGCCGCTAGCTTGATTATGGTTCACCTCAGCCGCCTTGCAGAAGAAGTCATTCTTTGGTCATCAGAAGAATTCCGCTTTGTCACCCTCAAAGATAGCTGTGCCACAGGTTCTAGTATCATGCCCCAAAAGAAAAACCCCGATGTACCAGAACTCGTGCGAGGGAAAACAGGGCGTGTATTCGGTCATCTCCAGGCGATGTTGGTGATTATGAAGGGGCTACCCTTGGCGTATAACAAAGACCTGCAAGAAGATAAAGAAGGTTTATTTGATAGCGTCAATACAATCAAAGCTTCTCTCGAAGCGATGACGATTTTGCTCAGGGAAGGTTTAGAATTTCGTACCCAACGATTAGCAGAAGCTGTAGCGGAAGATTTTTCTAACGCTACCGATGTAGCAGATTATCTAGCAGCGCGGGGTGTTCCTTTTCGGGAAGCTTACAATCTCGTCGGTAAGGTCGTAAAAACTAGTATTGCCGCAGGTAAACTCCTAAAAGATTTGAAATTGGAAGAGTGGCAAGAACTACATCCAGCATTTGCAGCAGATATTTATGAGGCAATATCCCCCCGTCAAGTTGTGGCAGCCCGCAACAGTTACGGTGGCACTGGCTTTGTACAGGTTCGCAAAGCACTCATCGCTGCCCGCGCTCAACTGGCTCAATAGAGGAACTGAGGATTTTAGATTTTAGATTTTAGATTTTAGATTTTGAATTTTATACCAATTTGAAAAAAGAATGCGACAAATAGACCATTTGTAGAGACGCGATTCATCGCGTCTTTAGCCAAAAATGTGTTGCAATCATTAATTGAATTGGTATTAGATTGAAGTTTAATCCAAAATCCAAAATTCAATTGTCCAATACCCAACAATAAATAAGGGCGTACAAATGTGCGCCCTAAAAGATAAATAATCTAAATAACAAGGATTTCAGCAGACAGCTTATTCAGTATCAGCTGCTGCTGCTCCTTCTTCTTCTTCACTCTTTGGTGGTCTTTGTTGGAACCTTCTCTGCATTCTTCCTGTAGTAGTCCGTTTACGAAACTTTCTGGCATACGCCTGGTTCCGTAGCGCCTTTTCTTTTTTCGGGTTACGGCGCTTGGCCATGTTCACCTCATTAATAAACAACAAAAAAGTAGCAACTAGGCATCACGTAGGCAATCTCAGTTACCAATGTTATTGATATACTTTTAGCCTAGTGCAGCAATAAATACGCTTTAAACAGTGTACTAGTCTATCGCATTCAACCTAGCTCTGTCAATAATAATTTAAATTTATCCCCACCAGCTAGACGAAAAGCCTGGAATACAATTATGCGTAACTTTTGAGAGCCAGTTGTTTCTCCCTATAGCCCTTCTCCGAAAGCAGACGCTGTTCGCGTTCGGGCATCCTACGGCAGGCGCTAGACTCTCCCTTTAGGAGAAGGAGAGACGCTGCTTGCGCGTAGCTTGCTTAAGAGAAGGGGTACAACGTTTTTAACCCGTGTAAGCCATCGGCTCATTTTAACTTCCACCTTGCGGTACTAGTTGTTCTTAATAACAAACAAACTAATCAATATTATTAAGAATTAGGTAAAGGTCTCAAACCCCGCTTAAATGTCTCTTCTAGTTTTGAATTCAAACTTATCATTCAGATTATTTTTTTATGTGTGCTGAAAAATATTAATAATAGCTGGTTTTGGCAAGGCTAATGTTAGTTTTAAACTGAGAATTTTTTTGAGTAAACAAACCTTATGTATATATGAATACAGTGCTTCTGTTGAAACTTGATGTTAGAATCAATAATATTCTACGTAAATCGTAAGAATAAAATCTCGAACCGCAAACATTCATGTATAAAGCAAAACTCAATAAAAAATTTAATTAGTTGAGTTTATGTAAGTGGTTGAGAGCTATAGAATACAACACAAAAATTTTGAAGATTGAACCTTATTGCTTTTTTTCCGGCAGCTGTCCAGTCCACACGTAGCTTATGGCGTATTGGACAAACAGTATTGGGTATTATATTTCGTCATCCCATTACTGGCACTAGTATCATCCCAATTTTACCCGATGGTAGAATTGTACTGATCCGGCGGCGTGATGATGGTCTTTGGTCATTGCCTGGAGGGATGGTGGATTGGGGAGAAGATATTCCTAATACAGTCCGCCGGGAATTGATTGAAGAAACCGGGCTAGAATTAGTGAAAATTAATCGTTTAGTAGGAGTTTACTCTGCACCAGACCGCGATCCCAGAATCCATTCAATTTGTGTTGTGGTTGAAGCCGAGGTACATGGGACAATGAAAATTCAGGATACTTTGGAAGTTTTGGAAATCCAAGCTTTCTCTCCCAATTTGCTACCTTCAGGACAAATGTCTCACGACCATACTCGGCAGTTGCAAGACTACTTGAATGGCTTGACAACATTGGCATAGCAATATTTAGTCGTTTGTCATTTGTCATTTGTCGCCTAAGTATATGATCTAAGGAAGCTTCTCTAAGAGATAAATTCGCGTTCGGCTCACATTTATCTGTTTGTAATTTGTTCAAAACTAATTACTAATGATTAATGACCAATGACCAATGACTATTTATTATGGTGCTAAAAGTTAACTACTAAATTAAAATGAATACACTATTCCGTAACTCCCGGATAAAGCTCTCTCAAGGGCTGATATTCTGGCGTGAAGTCGGTGAAAAAACTCCTATAATTTTTTTACATGGTGCTTGGAATGAGAGCAGTCAATGGTTATCTGTAATGGAGTCCCTTGCACAAGATTTTCATTGCTTTGCACTTGATTTGTTAGGGTTTGGTGAATCAGAAAATCCGAATATTCATCATTCGATAGATTTACAAGTAGAGTGTTTGGCTGAGTTTTTGCAAGCTGTCAAGCTAGAAAAAGTATATTTAGTAGGGCATTCTCTTGGGGGTTGGATTGCTGCTAGTTATGCTTTAAAGTATCCAGAAAAAGTTAATGGCGTGGTACTGCTTGCACCAGAGGGTGTAGAGATAGCAGGACAAGAAGAGTATTGCCAGAAGATGCGGCGATTGTTGAATTATCCACCGCTAGTAGTTAAATTGTTGCGATCGCTAACTCCTTTCACTAAAATTCTGAGTTGGTCTGAAAAAATTGCCCAGGATTTGCAATTACATCAGGAATTGTTGAGTTACCCCATAGCTTGCCAGTTACTCTTCAAAAGGCAACAAGCGGAAATTGAAGCGGAATTAGTGCAAAAGCGGCTTTACATGATAGATGTCCCGGTTTTTATTTTACAAGGTGGTCAAGACACACCAGATGCTTTAGCCAAGAGTCGGGTTTATGCTCAACTGATGCCGAAAGTTGAGTTGAAAATGATTTCCCATGCCGGAAACGACTTACCAGAATCTTGTGCTGGGGTTGTGGCGGTTGAGATTCGGGAGTTTATTAAAGGAAATTGAGCATTTGGACTTATCGTCTTGCTGGAAGCAATCGTAAAGTATGCAACTTTATAAAGAGTTGGTATTAAAATTATTTTTTAACAAAGAAATGCAATAATCTATACTAAGCCCAGAGCGGCTTCATACAGATTATTAATTTGGAAAAATTTTTCTGATGAAATTAACTCAAAAGCTTTGTATCGCTACTACTTTTGGGGTAGTGATGAGCCTGGGTTTACTAAAAGCTGTCCCAGTCCACGCAGTTACACTCAACTTTGATTGGACTGGTAATGCAGGGTATTCAGCTAAAGGCTCGTTTTCCTATGATGAAACTCAAAGTTACACAACCATAGACAATTCAAAACTTCAATACCTGGAAGTTTCTTTTTTTGGCCCAAGTAAAAAATTGTTGAATAGTTTTGCTCCCATTAGTAATAAGAGTATTGTTTATGATTTTTTAGATTTTAACTACGATACATCCACAAAATCTTTGTTTGGGTACTTTGATGTAGGTCAGGATAATGCCCAAAGTACAGATTATTATCTGTTCGGAACTGTTGGTTTAGGACTTAGCCTGAGAAATCCTACTGAGGGAACAATAGATCAAAACAATGGATTAATTAATATTACCTCTACTACCCCAGTCCCTGAACCGTTAACAACGGGTGGCACAGTTCTGACTGCTAGTATCGGTTGGTTGATGAAGCGTAGACAAGTTACTGCTCAGTAAGCCAAAGCTTAACCATCTTGGACTACTTTGATAAAACTTTAATTTTTCGTTGGCTAAAATATTAAAATTTCCTTAATTCCAAGATTGATGAAAGCTGGCCACGGACATCCAAAGCGTCTATGACCAGCTTTAATAATTTTGGTAAAAGAAAATTCAAGAGCAATTTTTAAAACTCAAACAATAACTAGATTTGAAGGTTTATTTTCTAATATTATGAGTCTAGCCAATTATTTTTTAACAAAAGGATTATATAACAACAATTATTTTTCTTTAATGAAAGTGATTAAGGAATGATTAAAGAGTGCTATTCAAGGCTAACAATTAGTAAAGAATAGTTACAGATAAATTGGTATAAATCACAATTCTTAATTGTGAAACTAGTAGCAATTAGACGGATGATAAAGTCACGACAAAAATTCAACAAGGATATTTTAGTGTGAAATATCATCTGACAAAATACTATAAACTATTAGTTCTTTTTGTCTGTACGACGTTGCTCATCTTTTTTGGTCAGATAGTTGTTGCTCAAAGTAACTATAATCTAGTCGCTCAAGGGAAGCAAAGAGTACAACTGATTGTAGGTGGTGATTTTATCGTAACGATGAACGAGGCACAACCCGTCATCCAAAATGGAGCGATCGCCATTAGGGACGGCAAAATTGTTGCGGTAGACACACAATACAAAATCATGGCATCTTATAGAGCCGACAGGACGCTGCCAGGTGACGGTCTGGTGCTGATGCCGGGTCTGGTCAACGGTCATTCTCACTCAGCAATGGTTCTGTTTCGTGGTCTTGCGGACGACTTAGCGTTGCAAGATTGGCTCCAGAATTACATCTTCCCAGCAGAAGGGAAGTTCGTTGATGAAAATTTTGTCCGCGTTGGCGAACAGCTTGCTTGCTGGGAGATGATACGCGGTGGTACAACAACCTTTGTTGATATGTACTTTCAGCCAGATGTCGCTGCCAAAGTCGTTAGTAAATGCGGCTTACGCGCCATTATTGCACCCTCTTCAATAGATTTTCCCAGCCCTGGTTTCCGAGGATGGGATGATGCTTTTGCCTCGGCAATAAATTTTCTGAAAGGTTGGAAAGGCAAGAGCGAACGTATCATACCAGCTCTTGCTGCACACGCTCCCTACACTGTCTCACCAGAGCATCTTGTCCAGGCTATTCAGGCTGCGCGTCATTACGATGTTCCACTGACAATTCACTTGGCAGAGACACAAACTGAAGTAAAAGATGTCCAGCAACGTTATAATGCAACTCCAGTAAAACATCTAGAAAATCTCGGTTTCCTAGAACCGCGTGTATTTGCCGCACACGTTGTCTGGCCTAACGCAAGTGAAATCGCCCTGCTGGCTAAACGCGGTGTTGGTGTTATCCACAATCCTGACTCGAATTTGAAACTAGCTTCTGGCTTTGCGCCGATTCCGGCGATGCTGAAAGCAGGAGTTAAGGTTGGTTTAGGCACGGATGGAGCCGCATCGAACAACGTTCTTGATATGTGGAAGGCAATTCGCCTCACCGCCCTCATCCATAAAGGGACTACCCTTGACCCGACTGCTGTACCAGCTAAGACAGTTTTGCGTATGGCAACACTTGGTGGTGCAGAAGCACTCGGCTTATCAGATAAAATTGGTGCGATTAAGGTGGGACTTCAAGCCGACCTAATTCAAGTCCAGCTTAAAGAACCACACTTGCTCCCGCTTTACAATGTCATCTCACATCTTGTTTATGCAGCAGATGCCCAAGATGTTGATACTGTAATTGTAAATGGACAAGTTTTAATGGAAAAACGTAGGATGCTCACGGTTGACCCTGAGAGGATTCGCCGTGAAGCTACTTCCATCGCTCAGAGAATCAAAGCTCAATTCCGACCTTCTAATTGATCAATCTAAGCTGCTCTGGGTCTGACTTAGAGCAGTTTTACTATTTCTCGCATTCCCCAAAAAATCAAATTTTGCTCCACAATTAAGCGTGCTACAATTTCAGGATATAAGGCTTGTAGATAGTTTATTAATAAATTGCGATCGCCCCCTTTAATTACAATCTTCTCATTAGGAAATAATTGCAGCCACGCCTCAATAAAATCTTTAATTCCAGCTAATATTGTATAAATTACCCCACTTTGAATAGCTTCTATAGTATTGAGAGCAAAACGTGGTGGTAGAGACGGAAAATTTTGCATTTCTACTAATGGTAATTGTCCTGTTTGTTGACCAAGAGTTGCAAATTGCAAACCTAATCCCGGCAAGATTGCACCTCCAACTAGACACTCATTGGCATCCGCAGCTGTAAAAGTTAGCGCTGTCCCAGCATCAATTACCAACATTGGAAAACCCCAAGTTTTCCCCGCACCCCACAAAGCTAAAGCGCGGTCAATTCCTAATGTAGGATAAACATCTTTGAGAGATACTTGATCTAAGGTAATAAAGCGAGTATTTGGGTAAGTTTGCCAAATAGCAGTTTGCCTGGGAACTACGGAGGCTATGAGAAGAGGACAAAGGGGCAGAGTGTTTGTTAGAGATTCACCTTGTGGAAAAATTTTCTCTAGTAAATCATTCAGGGTTTGACATTCAGCCAGGTGTTGTATAACAGACTCAGGTAGATAGTCCGTATCCCAAGCTGAGTAAAGCGTCTCGCCAACAAACAACGCCCAATGCAGGCGGGAATTCCCAATTTCCAAAGCTAGCCAAATATTATCTGTGTGTTCTGGGTGCTTATGCGGTTTCACACTTTTAAGTTTTTTAAGTCAGTTATATCTTTTTTAATAAAAATTAACATTCATCCCGTGTCACAATAAAGCAAGAGGAACAAATACTCATTGTGTTAAGGAGGGGAGTTATGGTAGCACTCACCGAAAAAACTGAAAAACGGCTCACCATACAGACTGTGGAAATCGCTCAAGAGACGACGGCTATTCGCTCTCTGGATTGGGATCGCGATCGCTTCGATATTGAGTTTGGTCTGCAAAATGGTACCACCTATAACTCGTTTCTCATCCGTGGGGAGCAGACTGCCTTAGTTGATACCTCCCACGAAAAGTTTCGTCAACTCTACTTTGATACGCTCACCGGACTAATCAAGCCAACAGATATTGATTATTTGATTATCAGCCACACCGAGCCAGACCATAGCGGTTTAGTTAAAGATTTGCTGCAAATGGCTCCAGAGATAACCGTTGTCGGTTCTAAAGTGGCGATTCAGTTTCTTGAAGATTTCGTACATCAGTCATTCAAACGGCGGATTGTGAAAAATGGCGATCGCTTAGATTTGGGCAATGGACATGAATTTGAATTCGTGATTGCTCCAAATTTACACTGGCCGGATACCATTTTCAGCTTCGACCACAAAACCAAAACTCTCTATACCTGCGATGCCTTTGGGTTGCACTATTGTTCAGATAGTACCTTTGATGAAGATTTGGCAGCGATCGAAGAAGACTTTCATTACTACTACGATTGCTTGATGGGGCCGAATGCCCGGTCAGTTTTATCTGCCCTGAAACGGATGGGTGAACTGAAAACCATCGACATGATTGCCACAGGACACGGGCCATTATTATCTCACAATGTTGAGGAACTAGTTGGACGTTACCGCACTTGGAGCCAAACGCAAGCCAAGCCAGAAACGGTAATTGGAATATTTTACGTTTCCGAATACGGTTATAGCGATCGCCTCGTGCAAGCAATTGCCAACGGTATCGGCAAAACTGGTGTCGCCGTGGAAATTGTCGATTTAGGATCTGAAGTCGATTTACAAGAACTGCGGGAACTAGTTAGCCGATGTGCTGGGCTAATCGTTGGTCTACCTCCGGCTTCTGGGGCTGCTAGCATTCAAGCTGCACTCAGCACAGTTTTAGGATCTGCCAAAGAAAAGCAGGCTATTGGCGTATTTGAAAGCGGCGGTGGCGATGATGAGCCGATAGATCCTTTGCTGAGTAAATTCCGCAATTTGGGGTTGACAACGGTTTTTCCAGCAATTCGGATTAAACAAACACCCACAGAAAATACTTACAAGCTTTGTGAAGAAGCGGGTACTGACTTAGCTCAATGGGTAACACGCGATCGCAGTATCAAAGCCATGAAATCCCTTGGTGCTGACTTAGATAAAGCATTAGGTAGAATTAGTGGTGGGTTATATATTATTACTGCCAAAAAAGGCAATGTATCCAGTGCCATGCTAGCTTCTTGGGTTGCTCAAGCTAGTTTCAAACCCTTAGGATTTTCCATTGCAGTAGCCAAAGATCGGGCAATTGAATCACTCATGCAAGTAGGCGATCGCTTTGTTCTTAATGTCTTAGAAGAAGGCAATTTCCAACCACTCATGAAGCACTTTTTGAAACGGTTCGCCCCTGGTGCCGATCGCTTTGAAGGAGTGAGAACCCAGCCAGCCGAAAACGGTGCGCCTATCCTTAACGACGCCCTCGCCTACATGGAGTGCGAAGTCGTCAGTAGAA
This sequence comes from Nostoc sp. CmiVER01, assembly GCF_034531135.2. Classification (NCBI taxonomy): domain Bacteria; kingdom Bacillati; phylum Cyanobacteriota; class Cyanophyceae; order Nostocales; family Nostocaceae; genus Nostoc; species Nostoc sp. CmiVER01. The sequence goes on along the minus strand of NZ_JAVRBU020000027.1, from coordinate 30,307 downwards.
TGGATTGCGGCGACCATTGGGCAGTATACAGCACCGTCTACGCCGGACGAGTTTCTAAGCCAGATCCTTTAACTGCTGTGCATCACCGCAAAGTTGGTAATCATTATTAAAGAAGGTACTGAGGACTAGGGATTGGGGATTAGGTATCAGGAATTAGATATTGGAGATTGAATATTAAGTATCGAGAATAACTTTCCCAGTCCCCAGCCCCCAGTGCCCAATCCCCAATCCCCTATTCCCCAATAAAGCCATGTCAAAAAATAAACCTCGTGATGTTCAAGTTTATCCAATAGCTACAGACACAAGAATACTGCGATCGCGCAGTTGGTCAAGGCTGAGATTTGAAATTGAATATGCTCTTGCTAAGGGTACAACTGCTAATTCTTATTTAATAGAAAGCAAGAAAACTGCCATTATTGATCCTCCAGGGGAAACGTTTACAGAAATTTATTTAAAAGCGTTGCAACAGCGTTTCCATCTCGAAGACTTAGATTATGTAATTTTGGGACACATCAACCCCAACCGCGCTGCAACTTTAAAAGCTTTATTGGAAATTGCCCCGCAAATCACTTTTGTTTGTTCTAATCCTGGCGCGATAAATTTACGTGCAGCGCTGGAAAATCCAGATTTGCAAATTCTTGTGATGCGGGGCGAAGAAACCCTAGATTTAGGCAACGGGCATAATTTACAATTTATTCCCACACCCAATCCCCGCTATGCAGATCAACTTTGCACCTACGATCCGCAAACAGAAATTCTGTACTCAGATAAGTTATTTGGAGCGCATGTTTGTGGAGATCAGGTATTTGATGAAGGTTGGGAAGTATATAACGAAGATCGGCGCTATTATTTTGATTGCCTCATGGCTCCCCACGCTCGTCAAGTTGAAACAGCGCTGGAGAAACTAGCTGATTTCCCGGTGAGAATGTATGCCACTGGACACGGGCCTTTGGTACGCTACGGTTTAATTGACCTGACCAAAGCTTATCGAGAATGGAGTCAACAGCAAACTTCTGCTGACTTGACTGTAGCGTTGATTTATGCATCAGCTTATGGGAATACAGCCACATTAGCCCAAGCGATCGCTCGTGGGGTTACAAAAGCTGGTGTCGCCGTAGAATCAATTAACTGTGAATTTACTGAACCAGAAGAAATCCGGGCAGCTGTAGAGAAAGCCGGTGGTTTCATTATCGGTTCTCCAACCCTCGGTGGTCATGCACCCACACCCGTGCAAACAGCTTTAGGAATTGTTCTATCCACCGCTACTAACAATAAACTCGCTGGTGTTTTTGGTTCCTTTGGCTGGAGTGGGGAAGCAGTTGATTTAATTGAAGGTAAGTTGAAAGATGCTGGCTATCGGTTTGGTTTTGACACCATCCGCGTCAAATTTAAACCCGACGATACCACCTTACAATTGTGTGAAGAAGCCGGAACCGACTTTGCCCAAGCTTTGAAGAAAGCTAGAAAAGTGCGATCGCAACGTCTTCCTGCAACAACTGTAGAACAAGCAGTTGGTCGGATTGTCGGTTCTCTTTGTGTTCTCACAGCAAAAGAAGGCGATCGCTCTAGTGCCATGTTAGCTTCTTGGGTATCTCAAGCGAGCTTTAGTCCCCCTGGCTTAACCATAGCTGTAGCTAAAGAACGCGCAGTAGAAACACTGACGCATACAGGAAACAAATTTGTCCTCAACATTCTTAAAGAAGGCAATCATTTGGGATTGATGAAGCACTTCCTCAAACCATTCGGCCCAGGACAAGACCGATTTGCTGATGTCGCTACCGAAGAAGCTGAAAATGGTTCTCCCATACTGACTAATGCCCTAGCATATCTTGAATGTTCCGTACAAAACCGCATGGAATCTGGCGACCATTGGCTAGTTTATGCCACTGTCGAAAATGGCAAATTGTTAGATACTGATGGCGTGACAGCCGTGCATCATCGCAAGTCGGCAACTCATTATTAATTGGGAATGGGGCATTGGTTATTAATTCTTCTCCCTCACTCCCTCACCTCTACTTCATCGGTTCTGGTGGTAAACCAAGCTTGGCGCGAAATTCCTTATCGTATATTGCTTGCTCCCAATTTTTAGCAGATTTAACTTGCTCAGGAGTTAAGTTTTTTGCACCGCTGAGGTTAGCAACGCCAAGCTCATTGCCGAGGTCGTTAACGTCAAGCTGATAGGCAAGGTCAGCACCTTTCAGGTTGGCATTGTAGAAGTCAGCACCGCTGAGGTTGGCATTGCTGAGGTCAGCATTGCTGAGGTTAGAACCCCTGAGGTTAGCACCCCTGAGGTTGGAGCTCATAAGGGAGGCTCCGCTGAGGTTGGCAAAGCTGAGGTCAGCATTGCTGAGGTTGGCACCCATAAGGAAGGCTCCGTTTAGGTTGGCATTGTAGATGTAGGCAAAGCTGAGGTTGGCAAAGCTGAGGTTGGCACCACTGAGGTAAGCACCACTGAGGTTAGTCTTCTCAACGTTGATTCCCGATAAACTAAAATTTTCCTTTTTTAATCTTTCCAGAGCCAACACAACTACACCTGACTTTTCGCCTTGCCCGTCTTTCACTACTTGCCAAGCCTCAAAGATTGATTTTTCCCTACGTTCTCCAACTTCCAAGAGAAAAACAAACACAGCTATTAAAAAGCCAACCTTTTCTAATATCCGAAATACATCAGCCCCATCAACTAGGTTCGCCAAAGGTTCTACCAGGCGTCTTTCTATCCACTCAAATGGTGATTTAACTACAACAATAAATTTATCTCGCCAACTTTTACGCGGTGGTGGGATATAACGTCCAGTTCGTCTGAGGTGAAGTATGTCTTCTTCTGAAGAAGGGCGGCGTTTCTTTGGTTTTGGTTTGAGATGCGATCGCCATTTTATCTTCAAAGTACCTTCCCCACAGCAATGACACTTAATTGCAGTATATTATTACTCTGCTGTACTTGTATTCACGTCTGCATAGCTAATCGGATATGATCTGGTCATGGAGTTCGAGTGGGATCAATCAAAAGCAGCCGCAAATTTGAAGAAGCACGGTGTCAGCTTTGAAGAAGCCAAGACTGTCTTCAGCAATTCTCTGGCAGTTATCTTTGATGATGAAGCGCACTCTATAGATGAGCAGCGAGAAATCATTATTGGTCACTCTCAACAAAATCTTTTGCTATTGATTTGTTTCACTGAGCGTTCCAATGCTATCCGTATCATCAGCGCCCGTCTAGCTACTCGAAAAGAACGTGAAGATTATGAACGAAACGCCTTTTGAAAAATCGCAAAATTCTGACGATGAGCTTCAGGCTGAGTATCGTTTTGATTATCAAAAGGCAAAGCCTAATCGCTTTGCTGCCCGTAGTGGAATGCAACAATTAACAGTTGTGGTGTTAGATGAAGATGTAGCTCAGGTTTTCACCACACCAGAATCGGTCAACAAAGTGTTAAGGGCATTGATTGAGTCAATGCCACAAGCCGCAAACGGCGAAACAGCCTAAAAATCCTGTTGCATCGGGCGGTTGTAAGCCATCTTATCGAAGGTATCATCAACTTCAGCAAGTAGATGAAAGCAGACTATTTAGAGGAATCTCTTTTCCGTGAGTTGGAGGAGCGTTTGCTTCAACCGGATGTACGAAAGTCAGCTAAAGATGTCATGGACTTACTTGCTGACGAGTTCATTGAGTTCGGAAGTTCAGGGCGTGTTTTCGACAAACAGCAAATTATTAACATTTTGCAGAATGAATCCATCGAATCCCTAACTCAAAGATCGATAACAGAATTTAAAACTTTAGTTTTGGCAGCAGGGGTTGTTTTAGTAACCTATCGTATAGTCAGACATCAATCTGGCGAACAGCCTATTCATTCGCTGCGAAGTTCCATCTGGAAATTGACCAATGATCGATGGAAAATGATTTTTCATCAAGGCACTCTGCTTAAAAAATCATAGGCGCAGCATAACAAGTAACTGTCAGTTTTGCATAAAAAAGGCTCAAGCATTCCTGCCTGAGCCTTTTCTAAATTCAACTAAATGACTTTCGCCTACTTAGCTTAGTAGCGATTACCACCGCCACCGCCACGGTTGTAGCCGCCGCCACGATTACCACCGAAGGAACCACCTCGGTCTTCTCTGGGCTTGGCCTTATTCACTTTAAGGTCACGACCCAGCCATTCAGCACCATCAAGGGCTTCAATGGCTTTGGTTTCTTCATCTTCTGAACTCATTTCCACGAAAGCAAAGCCGCGTAAACGACCTGTTTCACGGTCAGTAGGTAGCTGAACACGCTTTACAGCACCATATTCTGCAAATACAGCACTCAGCGCATCTTGTGTAACTTCATAGGAGAGGTTACCAACGTAAATTGACATTAAATGTCTCCAAAATCATAAGTTTGTAGAGATTTAGATTTCGGAGAGAAGTCTGTAATACCAAAAGGGAAAAGCCTGTCAATACTAAAATCAAACACTGTCGCCGAATTAATTCTCATTTCACTTCCCATGATGACATAGCAAATAACTTTCTGGGGGAAGTTTTCAAAACTGTTATAAAAATTTATATAGCAGTCCGCTTTGATTTTTGAAAGTATTTGCGTAGATAGAAAGTGGTGAAAAAGCTAATCAATTCTATTTTCTAAATATTGGCCAATCATCAACTGCTCACCAGCACGAGAGATGATTGTCTGTCTGGTGCGGTATTTGCTGCCAATTAGCTTTAATTCTTCTTCAAACACTGAACCGTTGTATTCAGTTCGCAAACACAGTATTTTTGGGTTGGAGAAATAATACTGGGCGGTGACTGGTTTGGATATGGCAAAACCGCGATCGCGATACAAAATGTTTCCCATCACCCCAAATATTGTTGAACCTTGCGATTCTTTCTTTGTCTTTAGCACATCTGTACTTTCCCATACAACTGCTGCACCACAGATTAAACTACCTGCATCAGACAAATCGTGCATCTGAGCTAGCTTTTGCAATTCATCACAGCCCTGCTCTAAAAAACTAATCGTAACGATACTTTCAATCTCCTTAGTTTCTCCCGCCGGTAGGGTGTAGTAGCGTCGTTGCGATCGCCATTTCCCTGCTGATTCCTGGAAAAATTCGGAAATCTGGGATTCATCAGTAGTTTTTACGATTCTGAGCAATGATGTCACGCCTTACCTTCCTTACCTAATGCAAATATATTTCTGGCAAAAAACTTCATTCTTGCTGTTATTTATGGTATTTATCGCCCTGTTCTTGCCATATTACGCAAGGGGGGTAAGAAAAATACTGTCTTCTGATACATTATAAACTTAAAAAAGCAATAAATATTTAATATTCTTAATAAAATAATTTTTGTAAGTACAATTACTTATGCCAAAATAAAAATAATATGTAAAAACAAGGGTCATTATTGTAATACTGCCCATGTTAGGATGTGCGGCAAAAAGTTTCATATCTATAAAAAAACCCAGGTTTCTCCTATAGGTAGATTTCAGAAAGCTAACAAATATTTATACTTTGTTTATAATTTATTATCTGCAAGAAGATTTTCTACCTCTGCGTAAGAAGTAGAGCGGTGAGAAGTTTTGGATTTTTATGGGAAAACAGTAATTTCTGATACAGAAAATTACTGTAAAACAGCTTAAAGATTCTCGCCGTTTTTTGTTAATTAAATCTCTCAAAATTACTTGGTAAAACACGGCTGTTTAACCCCAAAAGCTCCCCAATAAGAGAAAAATAAATGATTTTGGATATGAATAAGCCGCATAAGCAGGTGAAAATAACAGATCCGGTAGCCGCCAACCAGCTCATTAATATCCAGTTAAATTCAGTTGTAAAGACTGAGATAACGATGGCAGGGGCGGGCTATGCCTACGCAGATTTAAAGAGTAGACTTCTTGCAAACAGCACTAGTGCAACAGGTAAAAAAGGTAAAAAAGAAAATTATTTACTTTCCTCCAAATCTGTAAGAAGTTTACTTGTTTCTTGTTTGCTAGGTATAGGGCTGCTGATGGCAAGTTGCGGCTCGTCGCCCAAAGAGTCAGCAGATGCACAATCTCAGAGTCCTGGTAGTAAAGAACGTGGCGGTGCAACACCTGTAGATGTGGCGATCGCTCGAACTGACTTACTGGAAAAACAACCAGAATATACAGGTAACACAACACCCTTTCGGATTGTATCAGTGCGATCGCAAGTAGAAGCTCGGTTGTTGGCTTTGAACCTTGATGTGGGCGATACGGTAAAGCTTGGGCAAAAGGTTGGGCAGTTAGATGATGCCATACTTTCAACCGAATTAAAGCAAGCAGAAGCAGAACTAGCAGCCCTTAAATCAGAAGTAGCTAGAGCAACCAATCAGGTAAGCAATGCCCGTGCAGACGTTGAACGGGCGCGGCTAGAAGTGGTACAAGCCCAGGCAGACTCCCAACGGCAGCAAAGGTTGTTCAAAGCTGGAGCGATCGCTGAACAAACTGCCCAACAAGCACGTACCCAGGCACAAACAGCAGCCCAGGCACTCCGGGCAGCCCAGGAGCAGGTTCGTACAGAACAGCAAGCCGTCGCTGCTGCCCAAGGTAGAGTATTAGCCCAGCAGGCATTGGTTGCTCAAACTAAAGAGCGCAGGTCTTACGCTCAACTGATATCCCCCATTGCTGGCATAGTCACAGAAAAGGTGACAGAACCAGGCAACCTTCTGCAAGCAGGTAACGAAGTCTTAAAAATTGGCGACTTTAACCGTGTCAAAGTGGTGGTGCAAGTTTCCGAATTAGAACTGGCACAAATTCAGGTTGGACAGTCTGTACAAGTCCGTTTAGATGCCTTCCCCAAGGAAACATTAATTGGCAGAGTTACCCGCATTTCTCCAGCTGCCGATGCCACAGCTCGCTTGATACCTGTAGAAGTAGTGATTCCCAACACTCAAGGGAAGATTGGCAGTGGATTGCTGGCGCGAGTCAATTTTGAAAACCAGACACAACAACGAGTAGTCGTGCAGCAAACAGCTATTCAAAAACAAGCAGGCACTAAGAACTCCAAGGCTACAGGGGAGACGCAAACAAATGTACAGCAGTCTTCCCCAGCTAACACATCTGGGATAGCAAAAGCAAATTCACAAGACCGAAGTGGGGAAATATTTGTCGTTAAAGACACAGAAGGCAAAACCAAGGTAACAGCACGAGCCGTAATGTTGGGAAAAAGAGCTGATGGGAAAGTGGAAATTTTATCCGGTTTGCAAACAGGAGAGCGCTATGTTGTTCGTAGTGGTAAGCCCTTAAAAGAAGGTGACACTGTAAGTCTTTCAATTCTTTCAGAAAAGCAATAGTACGGTGAGCATTGAAGAAGAATTCAGAAGTCAGAATTCAGGAGTCAGAACAAGAAAGTGAGGGATTCAAAACCACTACTAATTGAAGACCACCAAATCTTCGATTTAGTGGGGATATTAAACCCATTTATTTATCTGCCAATCACACAGAATTCAACTCTGAATTCTGGCTCCTGACTTCTGAATTCTATTTTGATAACCACCATACCAAGGAAAAAAGTACTTAGTAGTCAGCACTTATCACTTAGTATCATGCAACAGGCGAACAATAATAATGGCAATAGCGGATTTAGTCTTAGTGCGATCGCTATTCGCCAACACATTGGCACACTCATGCTTACCGTGGCAGTAATTGTCATTGGGGTATTTTTTCTCACCACGATTCAAGTCGATCTCCTACCGTCAATTACCTATCCACGAGTTAGTGTCCGACTAGAAGCCCCTGGTATTTCACCAGAAGTAGCAGTAGATGAAATCACCAGGCCGTTAGAAGAAGCTTTACGAGCAACCGAGAATGTAGTGCAAGTTTTTTCCCGCACCCGTGAAGGGCAGGTAAGCCTCGATTTATACTTCCAACCAGGGGGCGATATTGACCAAGCCCTAAACGATGCTACTGCTGCTTTTAACCGAGGGCGAGGACAACTGCCAGATACGATAGAGGAGCCGCGATTATTTAAACTCGATCCCTCCCAATTGCCGATTTATGAATTGGCACTAACATCTGATTCGTTGCCAGGTAAAGATTTACGCGTATTTGCTGATGAAGAGTTAACCCGTGAACTCAGTGTCGTGCCGGGAGTTGCTTCAGTCGATGTATCTGGTGGTGCTGAGGAAGAAGTACGAGTACTTGTTGACTTAAACCGATTGCAAGCTTTGGGTGTCGGGTTAAATGATGTCTTAGATGAATTAACAGCCCGTAACCAAGATACTTCTGGTGGTCGGATTCTAGGGCAAAATTCCGAGCCATTGACTCGGACTGTAGGACGTTTCCAAAATGCCAGGGAAATTGAAAACCTCTCCTTGGAAGTTTCCTCCCCTGCCTCCTCTGCCTCTCCTGCTTCCTCCGCTTCCCCTGCCTCCCCTACACCTTCTCGCCGCGTTTATTTGCGAGACTTTGCTGAGGTAATTGATGATACAGAAGACCAGCGAGTATTTGTCTACCTGAATCGTCAGCCTGCGGTGAAATTTTCAATCCAAAAGCAGCCTGAGGCCAATACAATTACCGTTGTAGATGCTGTGAAACGGCGAATTGAACAATTAAGACAATCGGGTTTAATTCCAGCAGACATGACTTTGAGTCCCACCACAGATGAATCTATTTTTATCCGCAATTCTTTAAATGATGTCATCTTTTCGGGGATTTCTGGGGCATTGTTAGCAGCAGCAGCAGTGTTGTTATTTTTGGGATCATTCAGGCAAACATTGATTATCAGTTTGACGATTCCGTTGTGTACTCTAGCAGCGATCGCTCTGATGAAAATCTTTGGCTTGACTTTGAATGTATTCAGTTTAGCAGGTCTGACATTAGGAGTCGGTCAAGCAATTGATACATCGGTTGTAATTTTGGAGAATATTTCCGAAAAAGCGGGGATGACTCCCAATCAGAAAGAGATGGAGGTAGGGGAGCAGAGGAGCAGGGGAGCAGAGGGGAAGGGGAGAAATTCAAAATTCTTTATTGACAATGCCATTAATGCTTCTCAAGAAGTGGAATCTGCTTTAGTTGCTGCTACAGGTGCTAACTTAGTTTCTGTAGTACCATTCCTGTTAATTGGCGGTTTTATTGCACTGCTATTTAATGAACTGATTCTGACAATTAGCTTTGCAGTCGCAGCATCCCTTGTCGTCGCCATTACAGTAGTGCCGATGCTATCTTCTCGACTTTTGGGAATTCGCTGGTCTAGTCGGATCGGTGAATTTTGGTTGCTAAGACAGTTTAATCACCGATTTGAAGATGCTACACGAGGATACAGTAATTTTTTAACTAAGGTTTTACGCTATCGGCTCCTCGTTGTTATCGCTGCTTTGGTAATTTTAGGCGGCAGTAGCTTTTTCATGTTTGGTCAAATTCCCCAAGAAATTTTACCCCGCATCAGTACTGGTCAAGCTACCTTGAGAGCGCAGTTTCCTCCTGGTACACCTTTAGCAACTTCTGAAAAAGTTATGCAAATTGTCGATGACATTTTGCTCAAACAACCAGAAACAGAGTCTGCTTTCACAACTGTGGGTGGTTCTTTGTTTGGTAGCAATACTACAGAAAATCCTTTACGTGCTAGTAGCACTATCAATCTAAAACCAGGTACAGATGTCGAAGCTTTCGTCAAAAAAGTAACTCAGGAATTTAACAAACTCAACTTAGCAGGAATTCTGCTGCGCCTCAATCCTGGTCAGGTGCGGGGTTTAATCTTGAGTAATTCTCCAGTGCAAGGGTCAGAAGTTGACGTGATTTTGCAAGGTGAGAATGAAGAAAACTTAACGCAAGCAGGGGCGCAAGTGTTGCAAGCATTGCAAGAAAGGGCAAAATTAGCGACATTCCGACCAGATGCCGACCCCCGGCAACCAGAAATACAAATTCGCCCCGACTGGGAACGAGTTTCGGCATTAGGATTGAGCGCCGGGCAAATTGGTGCAACAGTTCAAACAGCAATTGAAGGTTCAGTTCCTACGCAAATTCAACGCGGTAATCGTTTAGTTGATGTGCGGGTGCAGTTAAATAAGGAAGCAATTGCGCGTCCTTCCCAGCTAGAGCAATTACCGCTATTTACAGAAAATAACCAACTAATCCGGCTTTCAGATGTTGCAAACATTCAAGAAGGTCAAGCGCCTGGTGAGGTGCAACGGATTAATCAGCGTCAAGCTTTTATTGTGGCAGGCAATCTCACCGAGGGAGCTAGTCTTGGTGAAGCGATCGCAGAAGTCAACCAGGTACTTCAAGATGTAGACTTACCTGATGGCGTTTCAATTGTACCTAGTTCTGCCCAAGAAACTAATCAGCAACTTCAGGATGCTTTAAAAACTTTAGGGGCGTTGGCAACGTTCTTAATCTTTGTAGTCATGGCGGTACAATACAATTCGCTGATTGACCCATTGGTAATTATGTTCACCGTACCACTGGCATTAGCTGGGGGACTTTTTGGACTTTACATTACTCAAACTGCAATTGGCGCAACTGTAATTGTTGGTGTCGTCTTGCTGGTGGGAATTGTGGTAAACGCAGGGATTCTAATGGTTGAACTGGCGAACCAAATTCGGGATGAAATTGGTTGTACTCGCCAAATTGCGATCATGAAAGCTGCTCCTCAACGCTTGCGCCCAATTATCATGACTACAGTCACCACTATTTTGGGACTGTTTCCTTTGGCATTGGGCATTGGGGAAGGTTCTGAGTTTTTGCAGCCTTTAGGAATTGTAGTTTTCTTCGGGATGGCGATCGCAACAATGCTGACATTGTTTATCATCCCCTGTTTTTATATTCTGCTACACGATTTGCTCGGTGGTAATTGGGCGAAGCCAGTATTAATTTGGTTGCGTGGATTTACAAAAAAATTGATTTAAATCCCTGATAGGGATTCAATTTTCAACACGTTCTACGCTGGAATTTAAATTAACGTGATTTGCCAACGAAAAAACTTCTTGGTAGATCACGTTGAACTCAGATTTTTTCAAATCCACATATTGGCTAATCTGTCAACGCATAAGTTCTAATTTAGATTTTTTATAAAGATTGGGTAAAATTACTAGTTATTTTGATAAAGCATTACAAGAATTGTTTTATAAATCAACCTATGAATAAATATAAATCCACTGAGCAGGCACACATTAACCGCTATTTATCTAGCAGGTAGATAGCGGTTCAAAAGTGAGCTTTTGCTGTTTGATTTAACCCACACGGTATAGTATTCTCTCAATCAATATAAAAAGGACAGAAATATGACTACAATACCAACCAAAATAGCCTTATCTGTTTTAGGAGCAGCAGGAATTAGTTTATTGTCTTTGACACCAGCGAGAGCCTTCATCTTGGTAGAACCCATCGTGACAACTCAAAATGAAGAAGTACTTGAAGCGAAAAAGCCAAGAACTCTTGGGCCAGAGTTTCAACCGGGACAAGTAATAGAATATGGTGTCTCAGATGTAGCTAATAACTTTCTAAATAACACTGGGTACGATATAGAAAGCTTGGTCTTTGATTTAAAAACGCTTGCCTATAGCAATCCAGATTCTACTCCCGCGTTTAATAATGAGCCGGTGCAGTGGGGAGATGTTAATGGAGATGGCAAGATTGGTTACTCTAATAACCCCGATCTAAAGGATATTTTTTCAAACATTACCATAAAAGATAACATCATCACTTTTAGTGGTGGCGTAATTCCCAAAGGAACCCTGTTTTACAATCCATTTGCTACTAGCCCCAATGTATCGCCAGGTGCTGGAATCATTCCACCAGTGCCAGCAGAGCAAGTCGATAAAGATGGGCCGATCAGAGTGGCTAGTTATTACACTGCTGTTCCTGAATCAACTAATATTTTGGGTGTACTAGTCTTTGGCGCTTTAAGTGTAGCTTTCAAAGTAAAGCGATCGCTACACTGTTAACGCTCTGACTCTGTAATTAATTCACGATACACCGCTAATATTTCCTGATGGACGCGGGCAACACTCAGCCATTGTAGGTTTTGATTTGCCCGGTTTTTCCATTCGTGCAACATATCGGCATTACTTAGTAATTGCACTAAAACTCCAGCCAACGCATTACTATCTTTTGCTGGCACTAAAAGTCCTGCTTGCCCATTGTCCAAAGCTTCAGGAATTCCGTCTACTTGAGTGCCAATGATCGCAGTTCCAGCTTCCCTAGCTTCTGAAAGCACCAGGGGACAAGGATCGCGGTGAGAAGCTAACACAAATATGTCACAAGATATCAGATAGCGTTGAGGTTCTGCCTGGAAGCCTTCAAAATGGATGCGTTCTTTTACAGAAGTTGCTTCTGCCTGTGCCTCAAATAGCTGTTTATCAGGGCCATTTCCTACCAAATAGAGATGCGCTTGCGGAAAATCTGAGGCAATTTGTTCAAAGGCAGCGATTAATTCAGCAATTCCCTTGCGTTGATACATCCCGGCTACAGTTGCGATCGCTGGACGTTGTAATGGTAAAGGTTGATAATCTTGTATTTGTCGCGTGCGGGGACTGCCCAAAGTTCCATTGCATACTACCCGCAGCTTGTTTTCTGAAATACCGCGCCGTGCCATAGAATCTCGTACAGCCTTACTGACGGCAATTACCCTGTCAGCTAAACCCATCAACAAACTAGAACGCTGAAATTCGTTGTGGACTGTGGAAACTAAAGCATATTTATGTCCTTTAAAAATGCGGGCTAGGATGACTCCCGTCATCATGTGGGCGTGAACGATATCCGGCTGAAATTCTGCTGCGATCGCCAGGTAACGCACACCTGCTTTAATAATACTTATCGGTTTCCTAGTTTGATCTAATTGGTAGTGTTTGACACCAAATATGCTTAGTAATTTCTCATATTCACCACCAGATGAAATAACTGCTACCTCGTGACCAGATTTAGCCTGTAAACAAGCCAAATCCACAGCCACATTTACAATACCGTTACCTATTTCTTGAACGTGGTTCAAAATATGGATGATTCGCATAATTTTGGAGATATGTATAAAAAATTAAGATAAGTGGCTGAGTGGAAATTAACCTAATTCTTGAGGTGTTTAATGACAACTCAAAAGTAGTCAGTAGTGCATAAAATTAACACTTGCTACTGACCGACAGCGCTTATAACTAATTACTTAGCTTAAAGACTTATTCATTAATAGCTGGATAAATCGGGGTAAAAATCCAAAATTCTCAAGACTAATCCGCTATTTCAGTTGCTACAGCCTTCTTTACTCTCCTGAAATGCTCTTCTGGCTTTACAAGAGTAGCAATTTGTCTGATGATAAAAAAGGAAAGCAATAGTAAAAAATAATTTGCCGTTATTCTTAATAAGTAAGTGAAAACCCTTAAATGACAAAGCTTCAGTCAGTTTTAATTGAATTCAAAATCTTAGCTTGAAGTAACAAAATGGCAACCTTACACACTCCACACTTCCAATTAAATTCTGTAATTCCCGCCTCATATACCCATAGCTTAGTTTTTATTGACACGGCAGTTGCAGACTATCAGAGTTTAATTAATGGTGTTATCTCCCAGACCGAAATATTTGTTCTTGACTCAACAAAGAACGGTGTTGAGCAAATTACGGAAATTTTAGCAACTCGCGCTGACCAAAATATTAACAGCATTCATATTGTTTGCCACGGTACTCCTGGTAACTTACAACTGGGCAATGCTCACTTAGGACTAGATACCCTTGAAGATCATAGTCAGCAACTCCAGCAATGGCAAAAGATATTTTCCGCCTCTACTAAAGATAACCCCAGGAACTTACTCATTTATGGTTGCAATGTAGCTTTTAGTGATGTGGGCGCAGAATTTATTGCCAAATTGCACCAACTTACAGGAGCGAATATTGCCGCTTCCCGTCAGCTGATAGGCAGTGCAGCATTAGGCGGAAACTGGGAACTGGAAGTACGTACTGCCCAAATGGAAGTGACTCTAGCATTTGCAGAAACGACGCAAAAAGCCTACGCAGGAGTACTGGCGACATTCACAGTGAATGATACTGGAGACACAGATGATGGCGATGCTAACAACGGCATCACAACACTCCGGGAGGCAATTAACTTAGCCAATACTACTGCTGGAGATGATGCGATCGCTTTTGGAGGAATATTCACAGATACCACCCCAGATACTATTACCCTTACCTCTGGACAACTGACAATTACCGATGATGTCACTATCTTGGGGACTGGAATATCCAATCTAACTGTGAGTGGTGGAAATAATGCCTCTACAGTATTCGAGATATCGGGACTAGCGACAGGTGTCAGTATAAATGGATTGGCGATCGCTAGTGGCGGTATAAAGGTTAATAGAAACTCCATTCTCAGCCTAGCAAACACCAGTGTGTCTGGTAATACAGCAGAAAGTGGCATCTCTAATAGCGGCATCCTCAGTCTTGCTAACACCAGCGTCTTTGGTAATACGCAAGGCGGTATCTATAATCTTGGTAGTCTTACCCTAACGGGAAGCAGTGTTTATGGAAATTCCTGGGAAGATAATCGGGGAGGCGGCATTTATAATGACGGTTCTAATGGTAATATTGGTACTCTCAGCCTAATTGACAGCAGTGTTTCTGGCAATACGGCATACTTCGGCGGTGGTATCTATAGTGGTGGTACTCTCAGGCTGACCAATAGCACTGTCTCTGGCAATATAGCGTTAGAGGATGGCGGTGGCATTTATAACGCAGGTGTAGATTATGATGCCGGATCAGCTATTTTAATTAACGCCACCATCTCTGGCAATACAGCGTTAAATGATGGTGGTGGCATATACAATGGATTGGCCTACACCAGTGACAACAGGCTGACCCTAATCAACAACACAATTAATAACAACACAGCTGACTCAGATGGTGATGGTGCTGGTAATGGTGGAGGTGTTTTTAGTTACTTCCGTGATTCTTCTTATCACGTCAAAGTTAATAACACCATCATTGCAGGCAACTTAGACAACTCCACCTCCGGTGATATAGACCCCGACGTGCGTGGTGGACTGATTGACTCCGGCAATAACCTGATTGGCAATAATACTGGTAGCACTGCTTTTACCACTAGCACCCTCGTCGGCACAAGTGCTAGCCCCATTGACCCCAAACTCGGACTGCTGCAAAATAACGGTGGTGCAACCTTTACCCAGGCCTTACTTGCGGGTAGCCCCGCTATTGATGCTGGCAAGAATTCTCTAACACCTGCTCGCATCACTACTGACCAACGCGGCGCTGGATTCCGCCGGATATTTAATGGTGTTGTTGATATTGGTGCTTATGAAGTCCAGACCCCCACAACTAACCCACCTGTTGTTAACACTGATACATTTGTAGTGAATAATACTAATGATTCTGGGGCAGGGTCATTGCGGCAGGCTATCCTCAATGCCAATGCGACTCTTGGGGCGGATACGATTACCTTTGCGGGCGTGTTCACGGATGCCACACCGGATATCATCACCCTCACCTCTGGAAAATTAACGATTACCGATGATATTACGATTTTAGGAACTGGAGCATCTAACCTCACCATTAGCGGCAATAATCTCTCAGGCGTATTCGAGATATCCGGCACAGGCACAGATGCCAGCATTGATGGTTTAAAGATTGCTAATGCTAATGACCCCTTGGGCAGTATTTTGCTTAATACCAATACCAGCCTTAGCCTGACGGGAAGCACTGTCTCTGACAATACGGGGTTAGTAGGCGGCATATTTAATAAAGGCACTCTCAGCCTAACTAACACCACTGTCTCTGGTAATAGTGGGTCATCATTAGGCGGAGGCATCTTTAACAAAGGCAACTTTAGCCTAACTAACAGCAATGTCTCTAATAATAGTGCATACGTCTTTTCCAACACTGCCTATGGGGGCGGCATATTCAATACAGGCAACCTCAATATAACTGACAGCACTATCTCTAATAATAGCGCTTTCGCCAATGGAGAAAGTCACGGCATCGGGCCTAACCCTTATCCATCCTCTGGTGGTGGCATTTATAACTCAGGCAGCGTCGATATCACTCGCAGCACCGTCTCTAATAATAGTGCGGCAGACGGCGGTGGCATCTCTAACTCAGGTACTTTTAGCCTTATTAACAGCACTGTCTCTGATAATAGTGTATATTATACAGGCGGCGGCATCTTGAATAGTGGCGCTCTCACACTTACCAATGACACCATTACCAGTAACACAGCAGAGGGCTATGTGGGTGAGATTGGCAACGGTGGGGGCGTTGTCAGTAATGGCGGCACTGTTATCGTTGGCAATACCATCATTGCAAGCAACTTCTTCAATGTCGAGCCTGATTATCCCTATGACCTTTCCGGTTATTCCCGCGACGTTTCCGGCAAGTTCACCGACGCTGGAAATAACCTAATTGGCGATAACACTGCTAGCACTGGCCTTACTACTAGCACCCTCGTCGGCACCAGAACCAACCCTATTGACCCAAAACTCAGCGCCCTGCAAAATAACGGTGGTACAACGTTGACTAATGCCTTACTTGCAGATAGTCCCGCCATTAACGCAGGCAATAATGCCCTGATTCCACCAGGTATTACCACTGACCAGCGCGGCACTGGATTTGACAGAATATCTCAGGGTACAGTTGATATTGGTGCATTAGAGTTTAACGGGCTGAATGGAAGCAATGGCGCTGATAATTTAGTAGGCAAGAACTACAGTGACATAATTAACGCTCAAGCTGGAAACGATACCATCACAGGTAATCAAGGCAATGACATCCTAACTGGTGGCGGTGGCAAAGATAAATTTATTTACAATTTAGGCGACGGTGTTGATACCATCACCGATTTTGGTGGGTTAGGTAAAGGCTCAAATCCATCGGCAGCAGTTATTAGCGAATTGGATACCCTGAAATTCCAAGGTAGTGGATTGACAGCCCAAAATCTGCTACTCACCAAGAATGGGAACAATCTAGAAGTTACTTTTGAAGGGGTAGCTGATGACAAAATTATCCTGCAAAACTTTCCCCTGGAAAACCTAGACAACCTATGGACACTGGGCAATATCTTGTTTGATGGGCAAAGCAGCATTCGTGACAGCTTTGATGTCTTCGATGCCAACTCCACCCAAACCAGCATCTTCAACAAAAATACAGTCACCTTTCTTAATGACCTAAACAACAATGTCAATGGCTTTGAAAACTCAGGTGATGTTATTAATGGTGAAGGGGGCGATGACCGCATCGACGGCTTAAGTGGTAACGACCTATTGCGGGGTGGTGAAGGTAACGACACCCTACTTGGTAGTGAAGGTAATGATACCCTGGTTGGTAGTCTAGGTAATGATAGCCTCATCGGCGGTGCTGGTGATGACATTTTGCTTGGTGGTGGAGGTTCCGATACCTTGACTGGCGGTAGCGGTAATGACCAGTTCATCTACCAAACCTTAAGCGATAACAATAGTACAATCACTGGCTTTGAGCAGAGCCAGGATAAGCTAGTCTTCACTAACCTGTTTAAGAGTCAGGGCTACAGTAGCAGCAATCCCATCGGTGATGGCCACCTAAAATTTGTGCAATCGGGTACTTCTACACTAGTTGAAGTCCTTATTTCTTATTATCCTGGTTATTCTTCTTTTAGTACCTTCGCAACTTTGGATAATTTCACCGCGACAAATCTGGTAGTTGGTGGTAACGTCATCGTCTAGCGATTAGATTTAGCATAGTATGGCGATGCACATGCCAGTAATAAATTGCATAAGTTCATAGCAAATTGACGAAAACAGACTCTGCATCCTCCCTGAAATCTGAGCAGTAAAAGCTGCTGCTCAGATTTCTCGGTTTATTTCAATTTCAACTCTTAATTTGTCACAAATTTACGAAATTTTTGTAAATGCTAAGTTTTGAACAGTAAAAACCATCGTCACTTAATAAGTTACGACTCAATTAACACAAGTTTACGAATCTGAGAATTGTTTCCTTGAGAACGGCGTGATGAGACAGCACTTAGCAAAAACTTCCAAGACTGAGGAGAAATTATAGAAGGATCTATCATTGAAAGAAAACTCTTGATATTTTTTTGCTTCAGTGCTACTAAAATCCAATGAAGTTTTAGGTAATTTTTTATATCCTGAAGATGAGGAATCTTTGAGCGATGTTGCTCATTTACCAAGGCGTAAATTTTTTCCTTCATCAAAATATTTGTAGCTAAACGTTGAGACAAAGAAAACTTTTGATTATAAGCACCTGGCCAAATAGTGCGGTAAGCCAGACACTGATTAAGGAAAATAGCATCGCCAAACTGGGCAATCCGAATCCACGAATCGATATCATCACAGTTAGCATCAAGTGTAGAGTCCCAACCACCAGTTTGCAAAAAAGCATCACGTCGGGAAGCTACTTGTACAGGCGTACCAAATGGTACAAGCTCTAAGAGCATACCGTAGTGAATATCAGCTTGTGGGATATAAAAAGCTGAACCGGGGCCAACTTGGGGAGTACGACTGAGTTCAACTTCATTACCATCCACCTGAGCCGCCACACAAGAGCAGATTACAGCATCGGGACGAAGTGCGATCGCCTTAGCCATATCTTCTATGCAGTTAGGTGCTAAATAGTCGTCATCATCTAAAAATTTAATCCAGTCGCCGCTAGCTTTGGCAACTCCAGCATTTACCGTTGCTGCATGACCCTGGTTCACTTCATTACGATGGTAAACAACCTTGTCCCCTAAACTTTTAATATAGGTTTGGGTATCGTCAGAAGAACAGTCATCGGCAACAACCACCTCACACTCCATTGTTTGGTTACGAGCCGAATCAATTGCTCTTTGCAGCAAATTTAAGCGATTATAGGTACTGATGACGACACTAAATTTCATAAATTTCACCCCTGTGTTACGGCATTCTGCAATATAGCTTTGAACTTGAGGCTGTTGTATCAGTAAAATTATTAATCCTAACAAGTAGACTGAAATAGGATTATCGATTTATCATTGATGATCGTGAGATTTTTTTAAGCAGACACCAAAGACTATGAACGCTCAAGAGATTATCCGCTCCATTGAAGCGGAACAGCTAAAATCAAATGTACCCGACATTTATGTGGGCGACACCGTAAAAGTCGGAGTGAAAATCAAGGAAGGCGAAAAATACCGCGTACAACCCTATGAGGGAGTAGTGATTGCCAAACGCAACGGTGGCATCAACGAAACGATTACAGTCCGTAAGGTTTTTCAAGGTGTGGGCGTTGAGCGGGTGTTTCTGTTGCATTCTCCCCGAATTGACAGCATCAAAGTATTACGTCGTGGTAAAGTACGCCGTGCTAAACTGTATTATCTCCGCGAGCGCGTAGGCAAGGCAACCAGAATCAAGCAACGGTTTGACCGCCCTTTGTGATTCGTCCTTCAAAAGTATGAGAGAAATCTTAAGCGGCATCTGCCGCTAACTTGTTTTCTCGACGAAATTAAGGTATGATAAAAATTGCGTGTTGCGTTAACTGAAATTTAGTTCAGCGCAATAACTGAATCAAAAACAGCTTGTGCGCTCTTAGTTCAGTTGGTAGAACGCAGGTCTCCAAAACCTGATGTCGGGGGTTCAAGTCCTCCAGGGCGCGCTCAAGAGCAAAAAACAAAGCCCGAAATAATTACGCAGTTGCTATATTAGCAGTTAGCGATAATAATTTCGGGTAAACTTATTGTATTTGTAGTTGTTTTGCTTTCAGTTAAGTGAAATAGAGTCGAAACTGCAAACCTGGATGACCAAAATTGAGTGACAAACGGGAGAATTAAGGGTCGTGGCCAAAAAAAGTGAAGCAGAATTGCCAGAAACCACAAATGGGTTTAGCTTCAACAACTTCATACAGGGAACCAAAGAAGAACTTGAAAAAGTAGTTTGGCCCAGTCGGAAACAGATAGTGAGTGAATCCGCAGCTGTGTTATTAATGGTTGCACTCTCGGCATCTTTGATATACTTGGTCGATGGATTGTTTCGTTGGGCAGCAGCACAGGTGTTCTGATGACTTTTGCAACAGACGAACCTCGCAACTCCACGTTCCAGTCGGAGGAAACAGCAGAAACAGCAGAAACAGCGTCAAAAGAAGCACGCTGGTATGCAGTGCAAGTAGCCTCAGGTTGTGAAAAACGTGTAAAGACTAACTTAGAGCAACGCATTCAAACTTTTGATGTAGCCGACAAAATTGTTCAGGTAGAAATTCCGCAAACGCCGGCGGTGAAAATCCGCAAAGATGGTAGTCGCCAGCATACAGAAGAAAAAGTTTTCCCTGGCTATGTGCTGGTGCGGATGATGATGGATGATGATACCTGGCAGGTAGTACGAAATACCTCCCATGTAATTAATTTTGTTGGTGCAGAACAAAAGCGTGGTAGCAGTAAGGGTCGCGGTCATGTGAACCCCATACCACTGAGTTCTTCAGAAGTCGAACGCATATTCAAACAAACTAGCGAACAAGAGCCGGTTCTTAAAATTGACATGGCTACTGGTGATAAGATAATGGTGCTTTCTGGCCCATTTAAAGATTTTGAAGGTGAGGTAATTGAAGTTTCTCCAGAACGGAGTAAACTTAAAGCCTTGCTCTCAATTTTCGGCAGGGATACACCAGTAGAACTGGAATTTAATCAGGTAGAGAAACAGAGTTAAATACAAATGGCGAAGAAAGTAGTGGCGGTCATTAAACTGGCCCTGAATGCTGGAAAAGCCAACCCAGCACCGCCAGTTGGGCCCGCCTTGGGTCAACATGGCGTTAACATCATGATGTTCTGCAAAGAGTACAACGCCAAAACAGCAGACCAAGCTGGAATGGTGATACCTGTAGAAATCTCGGTTTTTGAAGACCGGAGTTTTACATTTGTCCTCAAAACGCCACCAGCATCAGTGCTGATTCGCAAAGCGGCGAAAGTTGAAAAAGGGTCGAATGAACCCAACAAAAAGAAGGTTGGGTCAATTAGCAAAGCCCAATTGCAAGAAATAGCCCAAACGAAACTCCCCGACCTCAATGCCAACGACATAGACGCGGCAATGAAGATTGTGGCAGGAACGGCTAAAAATATGGGTGTAACAATCACGGATTAGTCATTGGTCATTAGTCATTAGTCATTGGTTAGGAGAAAATAAACGACTAACAAAGGACAAAGGACAAATGACAAACGACAAATAATAAATTATCGGGGGAGAGGCAAGGCTTCGGAATTACCCCAGGAGAGAAAAATGGCAAAAATATCGCGTCGTTTGCAAGGACTGCAAGCAAAAGTAGAAGCTAAAGATTATCATCCCTTAGAGGCTTTAACCCTTCTCAAAGAGACAGCAACAGCTAAATTTACCGAAGCTGCGGAAGCGCATGTCCGGTTAGGAATCGACCCTAAGTATACAGACCAACAGTTGCGGACAACGGTAGCACTGCCTAAAGGTACAGGACAAATCGTCCGGGTGGCGGTGATAGCCAGAGGCGAAAAGGTAAACGAAGCAAGCAACGCTGGTGCTGATATAGTCGGTTCAGAAGAACTGATTGACGAAATCCAAAAAGGTAGGATGGATTTTGACAAGCTGATTGCCACACCCGATGTGATGCCACAGGTGGCAAAGCTGGGTAAGTTGCTTGGGCCGCGTGGTTTAATGCCGTCGCCTAAAGGTGGAACCGTAACATTTGATTTAGGAAGTGCGATCGCAGAATTCAAAGCTGGTAAACTAGAATTCCGAGCTGACCGAACTGGCATTGTCCATGTTATGTTTGGTAAGACAACATTCTCGCCGGAAGATTTGCTAGTCAACCTGAAGGCATTGCAGGAGACGATTGACCGTAACCGTCCTTCAGGAGCTAAGGGTCGTTATTGGCGCACATTTTATGTGTCAGCCACAATGGGGCCATCAATTAAAATTGATGTCACCGCCCTACGAGATTTAAAACTGAGCGAAGCAGGTTAAAACGGAATAGGGAATAGGGAGTAGGGAATAAAATAATTTCCCCACTCACTATTCCCCACTCCCCCTGACCAATTAAATAGGCAAAGCCGGAGACAGCAGGTGATAATAGCTTAAATATCCTGCCGAGGTTAAAACTCTAATAGTCAGAAATTACCACCCTTAAAGGTGTGATAACTATGGCGTCAAGAGTCTTAATACTCGACCCCGGCTAAGTTAGCTGGGGTTTCTTGTTTGGGTTCAGATTTAGAAGAAACGTACAAGTAGGGCACTTCCCCGATTATTTTAAGGAGGTGAGATTGGAATGGGTAGAACACTAGAAAATAAAAAAGAGATAGTAGCTGACCTCAAAGAAACTTTGAGTAAATCAAGTCTGGCACTAGTAATAGAGTATCAGGGACTGACAGTTGCTGAAATTAGCGATTTACGGCGGCGGCTACGTCCGAGTGGCGCTGTCTGCAAAGTCACTAAAAATACTTTGATGGGCATTGCTATTAGAGACGAGGAAAAATGGCAGCCATTGTCAGAACTACTCAAAGGTTCTTCAGCCTTTTTGTTAGTCAAAGAAGATTTTTCATCTGCAATTAAGGCTTACCAAGACTTCCAAAAAGCCACCAAGAAGACAGAACTTCGTGGCGGTGTCATGGAAGGTCGTCTACTCAAAGAACCAGATGTCAAAGCTCTAGGAGACTTGCCATCTAAGGAACAACTCATTGCACAAATCGCTGGAGCTATCAACGCCTTGGCTACCAAGATTGCTGTGGGTATCAACGAAGTCCCTGGTTCACTGGCTCGTGCTTTGCAGGCTGTGTCTGACCAAGAGCAAAGTGGTGGTAGTGCTGAAACCGCTACTGAAGCTGATAGCAGCACCGAAACTGCTGCTGAATAGACGACTTTGTAGTTCATCAGTCAAAAGTCAAAAGTCTATAGTTAAAGACTAATGACTAATAAATAATCAAAATTACAGGAGTTATATCAATGTCTGCTGCAACCGATCAAATTTTAGAACAACTAAAAACCCTTTCTTTGTTGGAAGCTTCTGAGTTAGTCAAGCAAATTGAAGAAGCTTTTGGCGTAAGTGCTGCTGCACCCGTCGGTGGCATGATGATGATGCCTGGCGGTGGTGGTGGTGCTGCTCCTGCTGAGGAAGCTGTTGAGCAAACCGAGTTTGAAGTGATTCTTGAATCAGTCCCAGCTGATAAGAAGATTGCCGTGCTGAAGATTGTCCGGGAATTGACCGGTTTAGGTCTGAAAGAAGCAAAAGACTTAGTAGAAGCTGCGCCCAAGGCAGTTAAAGAAGGTCTTGCTAAGGATGCTGCTGAAGATGCGAAGAAGCGCATCGAAGAAGCTGGTGGTAAGGTGACTATTAAGTAGTCACAATTTTATTACCAGTTTTATTATTAAGGAGCCTAAGTTAGGCTCCTTTTTTGTTTTTAGTCAAATTAAGTATGATTTTCAGTCAACCAGTAGAACTACAATGTACATGTACAAATGGAGAATAACGGATTTGAACCGATGGCCTCTGCGGTGCGATCGCAGCGCTCTACCAACTGAGCTAATTCCCCAAAATTTCTGCGAAGTCAAGAGTAATATTACTCATTAATTCAATACACTATCACCATAGAGTATTTTAACATTCAGTTGCCGATGGCTGAGGCTGTTTTTGAGAATAAATCTTCTGCACCCGTTCGAGTTCCAAATCACTGAGATAATCAACAGTCCAGTTACAGCAACGCTGGAGCATGTGAAATGGGTAAGTATTCGCTACACCAACAACTTGCATGTGCGATCGCTTCGCCGCTTCGATCCCGGCTGGAGTATCTTCAATTGCCAGACACTCGTGTGGTTGCAGATTCAATTCAGGATATTCTTTATTTAGGCGTTTCACTGCCAGTAGATAACCGTCGGGTTCTGGTTTACTGGTAGTAATGTCATCACCTGCGACGATAATTTTAAAATGTTCGGCTAGTTTAGCTCGATTGAGTACCAATTCTATTTCTTGGCGAATCGCGCCACTAACTAATCCTAGTTTCAGATTCCGCGATCGCACCTGAAATATTAAGTCTTCTACGCCTGGATATAAAGGCAGTTTTTCGATTTTCTCTAGTTCCACCACATAGGCTTGGGCTTTGCGGTACAGCAACTGAGTTAAATAGTTTTCATCGCCTACTCTACCACGATTAGCAAGTAGTTGCCCAAAACAAGCGCGGTCAGTGCGCCCTAAAGAAGCTTGACGCTCACTCACCCGCTGGGGTTGGAGATTTTCTTGAATGAGAATCTCATCTATCAGTTGCAGGTGGATTGGCTCATCGTTAATGATGACACCATTAAAATCAAAGAGAACTGCCTTTAAACTCATGCCCTTATGCCAAATGCTGGAGATCCAAGTCCCTCCAAATCATTATTATCTATTGATGTGGGAGTATAATAACGGATATTTTCGGTTGCTATTGGTTTAACGCCACTAGTTACCTGATTGATCCACCATACATCGTGCGATCGCACAGCTTCAAATCCGGCTGCACCCATATTCGCCTCTACACTACCAGCAACATACTCACGAATATATGGTTCCTCAAAAACATCATTAAGCCATTCTAACTGACGCAGAGTCTTTTGATTTCCATCTAAAATTAATACTTGCCCTCCAGCTACCAGCAACCGGAAGCTTTCTTGCAGAATTGCTAGGGAGACGGCATCTGGTGTTTCATGGAATAGCAAAGAAGCTGTCACTAAGTCAAATGTTGCATCTCTGAAACCAGTTTTTTCAGCATTCCCGTGTCGCCAAACTATATCTAAGCCAGCACTTCTAGCTTTATCTTCTGCCCTTACCAGCATATAGGGAGATAAATCCAAACCAATAACTTCCGCTTCGGGAAAAGCTTGCTTTAGCATTAAAGTAGTGGAACCTGTACCACAGCCTAAATCGAGTATGCGTCGTGGTTTTACCTTAACGGCATCAATTAAAGCCTGACGGACAATAGTTTCATTTGGCGGCACAACATATTGGGTAATCGGATCATAACTAACTGCTGCACTGTAATTCAGATATCCGCCTGTAATACCGTGAAAGTTTTGACTGCTGTAGTACGCCGGAATTATCACATCATCTCGTCGATAGCGATCGCACTCTTTCTCCCAGTCAATACTATCAGCGTAACGCCGTAACCCGTCTTCATCAATCAAAAGACGCACTACAGGGGATAAGAAACGTTCCCAGATTGTATCTTGACGCACTGCCATATTGTGTCAGAAGTCTAAAGGGATATTTAAACAGAGTAATTTTCTTTACAAATTTTAATACATTTGCTAAACATCTGCTTTCACTCTATGGTGTCAGGCTGACGCTTGTAATTTGTTTTGTTACGTCTATATTACAAGCAGTACTTTTTGCGATCGTTCAACTCTCTGTTTCCATTCTAACCTCGCAAAATTTCGCGTCTCTACAGGGTTTTGGTAGCAAACTAATCAATCAGAACTTATAAAACAGATCACTAGTGAAATGGGGCAAAAATTCTGTTGGGTGGCACAATGGAAGTAAACTACATTTGATTATTAATGATTGCGGAGAATTACTTGCATTTTCAATAACTCTAGCGAATGTGGATGACCGAAAACCAGTCCCAGATATGACTAAAGACTTAATTGATAAATTATTTGGTGATAGAGGATACAACTCTCAAAAACTATTTGAGGAGTTATATGGGCGAGGGTTGCAGTTAGTTACAAAATCTAAGAAGAAAATGAAAAATCGTTTAATAAAACTGATTGATAAGATTCTGTTACACAAACGTGCTGTAATTGAATCGATCAATGACCATCTGAAAATATATGTCAAATCGAACACTTTTATCATCGTAGCCCATTTAACTTTTTAGTTAATTTTATGGCTGGTTTAGCTGCTTATACCTACTTGCCTAAAAAACCCTCGATTGACATTTACCCAAATGATTTACCTGCACTACCTCCTACCATTTTTTAGTTCCGTCTAACGGGACTTAAACATTTTTGAGGTAGAAACAAGCCTCAAACCCATGCAGGGCAAGAGAAATACACCAAAGGCTTAAAAATCCTTGAAACCCAGATATATCAATAAACTAGGCAAAACGATGTCAAAGTCTCTCTGTATATACGTTTGATGTTTTTTTGGGCTACTTTTTGTCTAAGTCCCACTAACTCACGTTAATTCAATTGATCCTGGAAAATAGCCTAACCGTCACTAATTTACGAAAAACGACCTAATTTGCGAACGTACAACAATTTTAAAGCGGGCGATGGGACTCGAACCCACGACGTTCACCATGGGAAGGTGACATTCTACCACTGAATTACACCCGCAAATTACCACTATAAACTAGGCCTAAAATCAATAATACCACTATTTACAGCTGTTTGAAACTGACTAAAACATTCACTGTTTTCGCAAGTGCTGATACATAAGTCTTGCGGCTATTCATATTGGAAATCTTTTAGCTAGCTAATGACAAGACTGACTACTATATTTAACTAAAGAACAATGTCCTCACCGAGCGAGGTGAAGCGAACCTCTTTAATATTCCATTGAGCATTACTTGTTAGGGTTTTGCGGAGGCTGCCAAATAAAGCAAACTGTTCACAACTAGAAAGAGAAGCTATTTGTCGCTTTGAATCAGGGGATATTCGCAAATCAACTGTAGCAATGCCATTTTTGATGTTGACACGATACCCAGACAAGCTAAAGTCGCTTGTATCTCGTTTTTCTAAAATTTTACTTACTACGTTTGTTACTGGTTCCTCATCTGGTACTGAAACCTTTTGTGGAATGAGTTCTTGACATTGGGTATCACTTGTATACATCGTGACGTTGGTAGTTTTGCTAGTGGCAGCTTTAGAAGTTGATGAGGAAGGCGTATTTTCCTTAGGAAATTCTTGATTAGAAGATTTTTCTCTTAATTGAGCTACGCTAGGAATTTGGCTGGGAGTCTGAGATGATGCTTTATTCGTGGGAGTTGTGGTAAAGGATGGCGTTCGACTGTTAATATTACGAGCGGTAGGGTTAGAACTACAACTGCTGAGGCTGACAACAATTGTCACAAAAATAAAGGGTAAAAAATATCTCTTGGTTATACTCATAATTTTGCTTATATAATGATGTTGCTGCTATCAACTTCAGTGTAGCTGGTATCAATTCCACATAAATTTATGAATATTGAGCCAGTTTATAAAGTGTCAACCCGAAAACTGTTCAAGTTAAGGGCTATACCATACACCAAAATTACAACATCAGCTGTTCAATGAGCGATCTCTGGCAACCAGCGGCTGACGCTCCTTCTCTACGAGACGCTACGCGAACGTCGCTACCGCTTCGCTAATGCGTCTACGCCAATTCCAAAAAGCTTAACCACAGAAAAAACAGAGGTGCAGGCAACAAAAATATGCTGAACCTTGATTAAAAGCAAATTACTAGTTTTCACTACTTTTCTGCTTGCTCAACTCCTGCACTAATAATTGCACTCCCAAAGCCAACAAACCAATTGCTACTATACCAAATATTCCGCTTCCTAAAGCAACTACACCAACAACCAGAGTCCTAACAGCAGAAGAAATCTTAATTACCAATGGATTAATTGAATGAAGAGGTTTAGTAGCAAAATTTGTAGCGATCGCAATCATCAGCGAATACATTGCATATCCCATTCCTCCAGAAATCATAGCCCCAGTTAAACAGCGTAAAGGACTTGCTGTTGCCTGTATTTTAGTATCTGTTTGTGGTGTTAAATTTTGATCACTCATAGGATTTTGGATTTTATATTTTGGATTGGCTCATTAGGAATAATTCATGTCTATCCCTTATGTTTTATTAACAAAAAAATTATTTAAACAGACGATATCACTTTAATTCCATGTGTGATTGTTCGAGTTACAAACAATTCTAAGTCCTCATCAATAATTGCTTCTCTCATTTGCAGCAAAACTAGTTCTGCCTGCTGTTGAGACTCAAAAAGAGCAAATACTGTTGGCCCAGAGCCAGACATCATCGTTCCTAAAACGCCTTCTTGATTTGCAAAAATTTCTCGCAGTCGTAATACTTGGGGATAGGCTGGCAATACCACGCGCTCCAAATCATTGTGCAGTTTTTGGGCAATTTCTCCCGAATCTTTATCCACGACAGCTTTTACCATTGCTCCTGAATGAACTGCATTAGCACGCGCTGCCAAGTTTTCGCTATCTCTAATATAAGAATCACCAAACTGCTCTCGATAGGTTTTGTATGCCCAAGGCGTGGAAACTTCCAGACTGCGGTATTTCCCCAATATTATGTATATATTATCTAAACTCGGCAGGGGAGAAAGTTGATCACCCCTACCTGTCGCGATCGCAGTTCCACCCGCTACACAAAACGGTACATCTGAACCAAGTGTACCTCCCAACTCCTCTAATTCTGGCTGAGTTAATCCCAATTTCCATAATAAATCTATCCCTAGCAACACAGCTGCTGCATTTGTCGAACCTCCAGCCAACCCAGCCGCTACAGGAATTTGCTTGTTTATGCTAATCTCCACACCCCCATATTGAGCGAAGGCTTCGGGAAATTGCATCACCATTAATTCTGCTGCACGGTAAGCCAGATTACTTTTATCTGTCGGTACTTGTGGGTGGTTGCAGTGGACACGGATGCTATCAGTGCTGATGGAACGCACATCAACTTGGTCTACAAGTCCAATACTTTGAAGTATCATGACTAACTCATGATAGCCATCGGGGCGATCGCCAATGATTTCCAGATACAAGTTGATTTTGGCAGGGGCAATTAGGCTGTAGGAATGCATTTTCTAGGAATGAGGAATGGAGAATAGGGAATGGGAAATCGAGAATGGGAAAAAATTTGCCTTATTCCTACTCCCTACTTCCCACTCCCAATTCGTTTGCTAGAATTACCCATTGCTGAACACCGAGGTCTTCGGCTCTAGCTTGGGGATTTATTTTTAATTGTTCCAGTAAGTGGCTCAAGCGATCACGTTCTATAACTGATTGCAAATTATTTCGTAACATTTTGCGCTTGGAACTAAACCCCAACCTTAAGAAATTCTCTAATTGTCGGGGATTAAGCGCTGGTATTTCTATTTTCCGGGGATGCAACCGCACCACTGCTGAATCGACTTTTGGCGGTGGATGGAATGCGGCCGCTGGTACTGTGCAGATTAACTCACACTCCGCCAAATACTGTACCCGCACACTCAACGCCCCAAAGGTTTTTGAGCCTGGTTTAGCATATAATCTTTCTGCTACTTCTTTTTGTACCAGCAACACTATTGAATCAAATGGTTCGGGATTGGGGTTAGCGATCGTACCCAGTAGTTTCTCAATGATTGGCCCTGTAATGTTGTAAGGAATATTGGCTACTATCTTATTCGGCTTGTGGAAATTAGGAAAGGCTGCCAGATAAGATGGTAAATCTAGAGTAAGAAAATCGCCTTGCAGCAGTAAAAAATTTTCAGTCTTACCAAGCTGCTTTGACAACAGTTGGCATAAGTTGCGGTCTATTTCAACTGCAACTAGAGATTGCACTAAAGGTAATAAACGACGAGTCAGAATCCCGGTTCCCGGACCAATTTCCAGGGCGTGATCGCTTTTTGTACAGTCTGCTGCTTTAATAATTGCGTCGAGCGCCTTTTCACTTTTGAGCCAATGTTGAGCAAAGACCTTACGAGGTCGGATCATCTGTATTTTTTGCCTAGTCTAGTTTTTAGCTTTTTCTCAAAAACTCATTATAAATTTTTAAGTCCCTCTACATACAGCGCTAGACTCACTGTAACGCCTATCTTCTCTTCCAAACACTCCGTGAACGTAACGGTGGTGATCGCGTAAATGTCCCATACAATAAACGTCACCTATAGAATGGAAGTCTTAAACCGCAAGCTCTGCAACAACTATGCTCTTACATATATATCGTTAGTTTGAGTATTTGGATTTAGGACAAATCGCTCCAGCAAGACTACCTCCTGCCGTTTTTTATAATCATTACTATAATCACTCAACCTGCATCAGATCCTATTTAGAGACAAGCAACATCCATTATTCACACAGTCAGGTTTAGCTACTTGCTTCTGTTGCTTAACTCATTAACCTGAAAGCAAGTCCAGTCAAACGATTTGCCCTTTTAGAAAAAAAATAAATTTACCCCTTGACAAACTAGGGGATGACTAGTTATTCTAGTTAAGTGGAAAAGCGAAAGACAGCCAACCACCGCTGAACCTGAAAAAAATAATACTTTGAAAGCTTAAGAAAAAACCAATCCTCGTCAAAAGATTTTACTTTTGGGATTTCTCAAAAGGATAGTCAAAATTAAGAACTAGGATTCCGGGAAATATTTTTTTCGGAGCCACAAACTCGAAACACAACAAAACGGAGAGTTTGATCCTGGCTCAGGATGAACGCTGGCGGTATGCTTAACACATGCAAGTCGAACGGTGCTTTC
>NZ_JAVRBU020000026.1:0-70978 GCF_034531135.2 Nostoc sp. CmiVER01 | reverse complement strand
AAGCGATCGCTTACATAGGTAAAAATCCGCGTTACTATTGTCAGAATTCACTTACATGGATCAATAGCGTCCCATCAGTGAAAGATTAAGATGATTTTACTTTTGTCAATTAGAAATTATGCTGACAATCTGAAACAAGCAGAGGTATGAAGTTAACTCTTGTACTGAACCAATGGAGTAAAAATAAAAGATGCCTATCAAAATTACGCGTAGGCATAGCCCGCCGTAGGTATCGCCTGCTCAAAAATTGTGTTTTCAACTCCAATTTCATAGTATAGCCTGATTATAGCGAGATTTTAAGTAGTATTGCTTATTGACAAAACGTTTGCTTTTCTGGCGATTGCCTTTTGAGAGCAAATCTTCCACCTTGAACCCAAACCTACTGCGATCACTATCTGTAAGAAGCGTTAAACTTCATTGCAAATTAAGAAGTTAGTGCAAACAACGTGATAGTTTTTGGTCATGAAGAGAGACAGCATAGGATTAATACAGGAGAACACAGTGGCAATGGAATCAAATTTATTAACGAATGCAAGCGCAGATGAAATGAATCAAGATTTCAGTGAATATGTCGCCAACCTGCAACTTCACATGACTCTGCAAGCTCGTAATCTTGTTCCAACCCTGAAGCAAACACTGGTAGATAGTCGCCAGCAATTACTCCATCAAACCCAAGCCCACTTTGAAAAGCTAGTTTCTCGACAAGGGCTATAAAAATATACAAATTTTAATCAAAATTCCAATAAAATATAAGGCAGATGTTGTTGGGTTAATGCCAATGGTGTTCTCACAAGGTCTGCTTTTTCTGCTTTTTTAAGTATTAAGTTACTAAAATCACCCTTTTGGCGCAATAGTAAGGGGCAAAAAGCAGTTAATATTATTTTATTGCTATTGCAGCAGTTCCTTTGAAGAGCAGTTAGTTAAGGCTAAATAGCGGCTCGAATAAAAATGACTTCATTACTTCCCAGAAACCTCAGCGTTGTTATCCGACCAGTCCAATTCCGGGATCTGGACGGAATCGAGCGCATAACTCAAGAGTCATTCTCAGCCCTCACTCCTAAGGGAGCAGGTTTTGCCATCAGCCAGATGCTCATGCTGCGTCGCTGGTATGGATTACTCAAATTTTTGAGTTGGTTTCCTAACCCGCTACAGTATCGTCTCTGTGCCTACATAGCAGAGCAAGGACGGATGCTTCTAGGGATGATTCAAGTGTCACCCTTTAACCGGACACGCAGCACTTGGCGCATCGATCAAGTGCTGTTAGAGCGTGGTATCGATAAACAAGGAACTGGTTCACAACTTTTGCGTCATTGCTTTGAATCGATTCTGGAAGCTCGGACTTGGTTACTGGAAGTTAATATTAATGACATAGAGGCGCTGGCGCTATATCGGCAAAATGGATTCCAGCGTCTGGCAGAAATGACGTACTGGGAAATTGGGCCAGAATTACTGGCTGAATTAGCACAAGCAGAGCCAGACTTACCAAACCTTCTGCCAGTAAGTAATGCTGATGCCCAGTTGCTATATCAACTAGATACGGCATCTATGCCACCTTTGGTTCGTCAGGTTTTTGACCGTAATACCCGCGACTTTAAAACCAGTTTGTTTGGTGCTTTAACTGATGCAGTAATGCAATGGGTAAGCAAAACAGAAGTAGTGAGTGGTTACGTATTTGAACCGCAACGCAAAGCTGCGATCGGCTATTTTCAGGTGCAACTTGACCGTAAGGGTGAAGTTCCCCACGTTGCAACGCTGACGGTTCATCCTGCTTATACTTGGCTGTATCCAGAATTATTATCTCAGCTAGCTCGTATTGCCCAAGATTTTCCTCAACAAGGGTTACAACTCGCTTCTTCAGACTATCAGGCAGAGCGAGAAGAATATTTGGAGCGAATTGGGGCAAAACGCATAGAACATACATTAGTTATGTCTCGCTCTGTATGGCACAAGCTACGGGAGTCTAAATTCGTTTCCTTAGAAGGAATCCAGTGGACTGACATGCTGCAAGGTTTACAACCAGCACGTAAACCTATACCAGGTGGGATGTCATGGATACAACCAGGACAGCTGCCATCATCAGATAAACCACTGCCAAGCAAGTCAGAACCGATTAACTTTTCGGTAAAAAATCCTAGCATGGAAGCATCACCGATTTCTGAATCAGCAGATGCACAGCAGGAGAATTAATTGTGATATCCCAAGAGCAACTAAAACCTTTTATTTCAGCGTTGGGACTAGATTTTGGTCGCAAGCGCATTGGTGTGGCAGGGTGCGATCGCACGGGTTTAATTGCAACAGGGATTACCACAATTGAGCGCACATCTTTTGAGCAGGATGTCGAGCAAATCCGGCAAATAGTTAATGAACGCGAGGTGCAAATCCTGGTGATGGGCTTACCTTATTCAATGGATGGCTCACTAGGATTTCAAGCGCGTCAAGTTCAGAAATTTACTACAAGACTTGCTAAAGCACTAAAGCTGCCTGTGGAATATGTGGATGAACGATTAACTTCATTTCAAGCAGAACAACTGTTGATAGCTGAGAACCGCTCCCCGTCACGCCATAAAGGTTTGATTGACCGTAAGGCAGCCGCTTTGATTTTACAACAATGGCTCGATGTTAAGCGTGCTAATTCCCACAGTTCAGTTGCGGCTATTGAATATTGATACCTTTTAACATGATATTCTGAAAACGATTAGCCAGCAGTTGTTATCTACGTATAAAGCTATTTAGTTGACATAATATGTCATTAAATAGGTAAGCGATTTTAAAACTTGCTGGTATTTATTAAATTTCTTTCTACATTTCGGCTATGTTTTCCTCTCCTTTTCCTGAAGAAAATGATAACGCTCATGCGGGTTCCATCACTTTAACCGATGATAAAGGGCGATCGCTCGAATGTTACATTGAGCATTCCCTCGAAGTCGATGAACAAGAATACGTTTTACTTCTTCCTGTAGACTCACCTGTAGAAATTTTTTCTTGGGAAGGTGACGGTGAGGAAGAAGAAGCGGTTCTGGTAGAAGATGACACGATTATTGAGCAAATTTTTGCCACTGCCCAAGCTGTGTTATCTGAGCAGAACCTGATATTAAAGAATACAGCTTACGCTCTGACTGTTGCAGGTGATTTACCACCCGTTGAAGAATCAGAACTTTTCACTTTAGAAATCGAGGATGAAGAGGCGGATTTAGATCCGGAGCAATTACAGCTACTCGCTAGCTTCTATGATGAAGATCAGGAGTATGCAATTTATACACCTCTCGATCCCCTGTTATTTTTTGCACGGATAACAAAAACAGGTGAACCTGAATTACTTTCTCCAGAAGAGTTTCGCAAAGTGCAACCTCTGTTAGAAGAACATCTTTTTAATGAAGTAGAATAAGATTAAAAATTCAAAATGTAACGTTTTCATTTTGAATTTTTTAATTGAAAGTTTTCATTGTAATCAAAATCTAGCTAAACCTTTTACCATGTCCCATTTAATGTGGAAGCAATGAATTATTGACATTAAATTGGGACAGTTAGTATTGTTTAAGATTCTGAAAAAAGCATTTTGCTAGGGATTTTAATTCCATTATCATCTTTAAAAGTTTGCCACAGGAGGAAACCCTTCTTACAACTTTCCGCAAAATCCAAAATTGGGATGAGGTGCTGAAAATGGCTTATAGCGACTTTACATTAAGTAAATTTAAAAAGTCATTCAGCATCCACATTGATGAAGAAACTGATTTATGTGCCGACATAGAACCTTTACAGCCAAGCGAGAAACTCATAAATTCTTTGGAAGAAACGGCAGAACTGGCTTTAGCAATTAATACTGAAAAAGCTCGTTCAGAAATGATTATCACTCCGATTTTGTTGGAAGTAAGACGCAGGGCTAATTATCCAATTAGTTTATTTTCAGGAACAGATTTTAATGTAGATGCCGAAAAAGGTCTAAATGGCTATTGTGATTTTATCATCAGCCGTGCTAAAGAACAACTAACAATTAATGTGCCTGTGGTGGTTATTATTGAAGCGAAAAATGAAAATATTAAAAGTGGATTAGGTCAATGTGCAGCGACAATGTTGGCAGCACAATTGTTTAATCAACAAGAAGGAAATGAAATTAAAAAAATTTATGGCGCGGTAACAACGGGGGATATTTGGAAGTTTTTAAAGTTAGAAGAGAACGATATATTTATTGATTTGAATAATTATTACATCAAAGAGATAGATAAGATTTTAGGGATTTTATCTCAAAGTGTTCAGGGAGATATCCCAAAATCGAGTTCGACTAACTAAACTATATTGGGTTATGCTCATTTGTCTGAAGCTATTTAAATTTGACTGTTGACTATGGCCTGGAACAATCTTTTACAGCCTGATTTGATTTTAGAAGGTTCAGTGTTGAACCTAACACCAGATATTATCCAAAAATACGGACTGAAGGGGCTGGTATTGGATGTAGATGAAACCTTAGTACCCTTTAGAGTAGGGCTGGCTTCCCCAGAACTACAAGATTGGGTAGAGCAAATTCGCTCCTGTACTGCATTGTGTTTAGTGAGTAACAATCTGAGTGAAGCGCGAATTGGTGGAATTGCACGATCGCTCAACCTACCTTACTACTTAGGTGCAGCCAAGCCCTCCCGACGCAAAATTAGAGCAGCACTGAGGGGAATGGATCTACCAGTGCATCAAGTGGGGATGGTAGGCGATCGCTTATTTACCGATGTCATAGCAGGTAATCGCCTGGGGATGTTTACCATTCTAGTTGAACCGATTGTCCATGCAGACACAGCCCTGCGTTCTCATCCTGTTCGCAACTTTGAAGTTTGGATATCTGAAATACTTGGAGCCTCTATTACCCCCAAGAGAAGCAAGATTCACAAAAGTTGACAAATCGTCAGGAAAGTAAATCTAAAGAAATGGTTAAAGAATCTTATTGGAATCCAAAAATCGGGGATTATAACTATTAATAACATGGGGTCAGCCAAAAAAGACCCTACAGTATACAAAATAAATATAAACCCGTAAAGCGTCAGCCTTCACTATAGAAGGATTGGCGCTTTACAATTTTGGATTTTAGATTGTGAATTTTGGATTGAATCTAAAATAGACTTCTTTGTGGATGGATTTAAAGCCTAAAAAGGTGTTTCCATAGGCTTTAATCTGTTCACATGGATTACGTGTGCTTTCGGGTAGGCGTCTAAAAAAAACTTATGCAAGATGTCTAATCTGTAATTTAAAATCTAAAATCGTTCGACTGAGCGTAGCCGAAGTCTAAAATCTAAAATTCAAAGATGTTATTAACAATTGTTGTCAAAATCGGTACTTCGAGCCTAACCCAACCAGAAACGGGACAATTAGCACTTTCTACCATCGCTACCTTGGCAGAAACACTCTGTTATTTAAAACGCCAAGGACACCGGGTAATTTTGGTTTCTTCTGGGGCTGTAGGAGTGGGTTGTGCGCGGTTGGGCTTAACTGAACGTCCCAAAGCGATCGCACTAAAACAGGCTGTAGCAGCAGTTGGGCAAGGCAGATTAATTCGGATATACGATGATTTATTTACTACTCTGCAACAAGCGATCGCTCAAGTATTATTAACTCGCAGCGACTTAGTACAGCGCAGCCGCTATCTCAACGCCTACAATACTTTTCAGGAACTATTAGGGTTGGGAGTTATCCCAATAGTCAATGAAAATGATACCGTAGCCATAGACGAACTAAAATTTGGTGATAATGACACCCTTTCGGCATTAGTCGCTAGTCTAGTAGAAGCAGATTGGCTATTTTTACTTACCGATGTCGATAGGCTGTACTCAGCCGATCCGCGTTCCGTACCAGATGCGCGGCCGATCGCTTTAGTGAGTAGCATTAAAGAATTAGCTCAATTACAAATACAAACAGGTTCCCAAGGTTCTCAGTGGGGTACTGGCGGTATGGCGACAAAAATTTCGGCTGCGAGAATTGCGATCGCTGCTGGAGTTCGTACCGTAATTACCCAAGGGCGATTTCCCCAGAATATCGAAAAAATTATCCAAGGTGAACTGATTGGGACGCATTTTGAACCGCAACCTGAACCAACTTCGGCGCGTAAACGTTGGATAGCTTACGGACTTTTACCTACGGGTAAATTGTATTTAGATGAAGGTGCGATCGCGGCAATTTCTCTAGGGGGAAAATCGTTATTAGCAGCTGGAATTAAAGTAGTAGAAGGAGAGTTTCGCACACAGGATGCAGTGCAATTGTGTGATAACAACGGTAACGAAATTGCTAGAGGACTTGTAAATTACAACAGCGATGAATTGCAAAAGATTCGTGGCTGTCATTCGCGGGAAATTTCCGCAATTTTAGGCTATGCGGGTGTGGAAACTGTGATTCATCGGGATAATTTGGTTTTGATTTAGGATAGAAATAAGATAAATTTCGTAAGTATTAACTGCGAGAGTGAAAAATATTATGACTCAAACGTTAAAAAATGCTGTTAACTTACCAGAAGAACAACGCTTCTTCAGACGTGGTTTAAGTTGGGAACAATTCAAAGCGATTCAAGCCAGCTTTGAAAATGTAGCGGGAGTGCGGTTGTTTTATTGTGAGGGAATCTTAGAAATTGTGAGTATTGGCAAGCCTCATGAGGCAATTAAGTGTTTAACTGGTTTACTCTTGGGGCAGTATTTCTTGGAACAGGGCATTGAATTTTTCCCCAGTGGGAGTTTTAGCCAGGTTATTCCTGAGATAGTAGAATATCAAGGAGATTTATCTTATTGCTTTGGAACGGACAAATCTGTACCAGACTTGTGTATTGAAGTAGTGATTACTAGCGGTAGTCCCATAAAGTTACAGAAGTACAAATTAATGGGAGTCCCGGAAGTTTGGTTTTGGGAAGATGGCACAATTGAAGTTTACTGCTTACGAGAACAAGAATATGAGAAAGTTGTTACAAGTCAGCTATTACCAGAATTAGATTTATCCCTGCTCAATCGTTGCATTTTGTTATCATCTCCCTTAGAAGCCCTTAGAGAGTTTCGCCAGGGTATTCAACAGTAATAGTAGGTTTAAATAAAAGAAAATATTTGAATATCGTTAAAAATGTTAATTTTGACTGTAAGACTGATAATTAAAGAAAACAAAAATCAAATCTGGTGAAAAATGACTAACCAAAAACTAACGTTAGAAATTCCATAATCTCTGTTTGAGCAATTGCATCATCTTGCTAAGTTAACAGGTCAATCTATAGAATCCTTAGCATTGCAAAGCATTACGAGCAATGTACCTTATTTAACTGAAAAAGTACATGACCTTGATGAACTACTGTCACGAGTAACACGCAATAATTTACATGGGGAAATTGACAGTGGAAAGCCTGTAAATTATGAAATATTCTGAATCTGAATTATACATACTCTGATTCATGCAATAAGTCTAATGGTGTGACAACAAAGAAGGTAGTTGGTGCATGGAGTAAAAAACACGCGCTCCAGATGCCTCAAGTAGAGTAGCCTCTCTTTGCTCGGTGTAGCCTAAAACCTTCATTCTAGCGGCAACACCTGCACGTACACCCAAAACGCTATCTTCTACAACTGTACAGGATGCAGGTTGAACTCCCATATTTTTAGCCGCATATAAGAATAAGTCAGGTGCTGGCTTCCAGCTTTGAATTTTATATGAGCTAAAAATACGTCCTTCAAATCGAGGCAGTAGGTTAGTTACACGCAAAGCTAACTTAATTTTTTCTGGTGGGCCACTGGAAGCAACGCAAATAGGTAGATTAATCTTGTCTAAAGCTGCTTCTATTCCTTCTACAGGACGTAGTTCACGTTCAAATGCCTCAGCAGTACGGATACGAAGCTGAGTTACAAAATCTTGTGGCATCTTTTTTCCAAGTTTTTGCTCAATAACAGCGACACAATCAGCCATTTTGCAACCCTTAAATAACAAAATAGCTTCTTCAAGTTTCATTGCAAGTCCAAACTCAGCGACAAATTCCACAAGAACGCGATTGCCTAATTCCTCACTGTCTACTAATACTCCATCACAATCAAAAATAACTAATTCTGTTTGCATGTATACGCTCCACGCCTCATACCGTTTCTACTTTAAGGTTGATATATTTAGGCAAGCAGGGGAGCAGAGGAGCAGGGGAGCAGAGGGGAAAGATTTTGTATCAGGATTTTAGTGAAATGGTATCACTCATTTGCAAATTGGGGATTTGCGAGCAAAGCGATCGCTACACCGCCCCACAACGGCGCATCATCCCCCAAAATCGCCGACACAATTTCAAAATTAACCTCTGGTAAAGCCGTCTCCCGCGCCACTTGACGCACCACCTGCCAAAAATTCTCCCCTGCCTTCATCACACCGCCTCCCAACACAAAGCGCTGCGGATTCATCAAGTTCGCCACATTGCCAATACCCACACCCAGCGCCCAAGCTGCCTTATGCAAAACTTCTTTCGCCAAATTATCCCCAGCCGCCGCCGCCTCACTTACCAACTGCCCTGTCAACAACGTTAAATCATCCCCCACCAAACCCCTCAACACTTCTCCTCCTTGGCGTACTTGGCGACTTGACGATTCCTTCTGCAATATTTCCCTAACATTTTGCGCCATATAAGGCCCCGAAGCCAAACGTTCCACACATCCCCGCTTCCCACACAAACAAACTGGCCCAGCAGGATCTACAACAATATGTCCAATTTCCCCAGCCATCCCACCAGTACCGCGCCAAGGCTGCCCGTTGAGTATCCAACCACCACCCACACCAGTGCTGACAGTTATATAAAACAAGCTATCGTACCCCTGTCCAGCACCAAAACGATGTTCACCCAAAGCAGCAACATTAGCATCATTATCCACACCAACAGGAATGCCAAACTCCTCCTCCAACAATCCTTTAAGCGGAATATTCTCCCATCCAGCCACATGATGAGATAGTCGCACCATCCCCGTGGAAGTATCTACAGGGCCGCCAAAGCTGACACCGATCGCAGCAGGTTTTGTGTCTTCTAACAGAGAGTATATTAGCGATCGCATAATTTCCAAGTCAGTACTAGCATTTGCATTCGCTGGCGAGAGACGGCGTTCATAACGCAACCACTTTCTAGAACCGACATTTACCGTTGCTGCCGCCAATTTAGTTCCGCCAAAATCGAGAGCTAAAATTAATGCCATAGTTTTTTATCTTTATATAATAGGTGGTTTATTTCTCAAGAAAGATGTTTGCAAGCAAAATAAATTCAACACTAAAGAAAAGTGTATAATTTAGCAACTCATGACTTCCGAACCCAATCCACTTATCGATTTCTCTCAAGCTAAAGAAACTCCTGTCTCTCTTGATATCGATAAAGCTCAAGAGACAGATCCTATTGAACCTGAAGAAGTAACCGGAGAGAGTAAGCAAAACCCCACTCCTAATGATTTAAATAACGAAGATGAAGATCCTAGAATTGGGGGTAGTCAAATAATTAGTGCCAATATTTTAGGTAGCTAAATATTGCCATTACTAAGTTACTCACTGTTTTGTGAGTTGAGTACTTTGTCAATAAACTGTTGCAATCGTTCATAATGCGAACCTTTCCAATAAATGCGATCGCAGCCTTGGCAACGCTGGAACACATCAACCTGCGTAGCTTGCCGCCGTAGGCATCGCACTGTTTCTGGTAGCTTGTCAACGATGGATTGCTTATCTACAGGTTCTAATAATCCATTGCAACGCAAACACCGTTTAAATGGTGAGATTAATTTGAACAAATCGTAGCGTTGTAGTACTTCCAAGATTTGTTCTTGAGGGTTGGTATTTCTAACGTAATACCCATGCTTTACCAAACTACGCATTAATAAACCCTTATCACGAGTCAAGAGAATCCGTACTTGGCTATAGGATATCTCGGCTAATTTCTCATCCTCGTAGTCATTACGGTATAAAGTATCAAAACCTAAAAGTCGTAGAGATGTCGCCAGCTTCCCCAAATGAATATCTAAAACAAAGCGGATAATACTGAGCGGTTCTGGAATAACAGAAACGTTTGCTATAATAGTACCCCTAGCAGAAATTGGATAAACATTAATAGTATCTCCATCCGAAGCTATGTAAGAAAAATTTACATATTCACCATTAACATTGATAAAAGCAACTTCTGGATGAGGGACACCCAACGATTCAATCATGTCCTTAATTGAGGCTCTCTCCTCAAAAAAGTGGGAAATTTTCACCTGCTTATGATGCCGTGGTAAAAAATGATTCAATTCTCCATGAAAAAAGAAATATGCGATCGCCATACTTAAAATCTTAGAATTAATAGGGGCACATAACTCTACCCTTACTGTCAACAATTTGTCACACTTGCATGCAAAACTTTATCTATTGTATTGAAAGAATCAATACTTGTTCAAGTCAGCTATCTCCACTATTAAATAAGCATTGATCTTGATTTAAGCAACCTTCTAGAGGCAATAAACGATAAGAGAATTAGAAGGATTCTCAAATACTTGCATTTATTATTGAGTTCAGTTACAGTCAAAGTAGAGGCATATAATCAAACCCTGACATAAGCTTCAGGAAGTTAGATTAGATAAAAGGTAAATATACCAGGTTCGTTAATGTTGATGTTAGTGACGCTGCTAATAATTAGTCACTAGTTTTGCTCATTAACTTATCGTTCATGAAGTACGGGGCACAAAGCATTTACCCCTAATATAATTGTCTTTATTTTTTCTAAGCTAATTGAGAATTATTTGCAATATAATGTATAA
Organism: Nostoc sp. CmiVER01; assembly: GCF_034531135.2. NCBI lineage: Bacteria > Bacillati > Cyanobacteriota > Cyanophyceae > Nostocales > Nostocaceae > Nostoc > Nostoc sp. CmiVER01. The sequence goes on along the minus strand of NZ_JAVRBU020000026.1, from coordinate 60,239 downwards.
ATACATTAAAAGCAGATAAAAAGTTTTAAAACAGTATTGGGTTACCAAATTGTTACCTGTTTTTCAGGTGTTCTCGCATCTACTTTTAGGAATATGATTAAACAAAAACAACATAAAATTATATCTTTATATGTAAAAACAACAACTGTAACTAGCTATATAAAAAAATTCAGCAAAACTTTAAATAACTATGTTGCTGCTAGCAATATTTTTGATTGTAATATCAGCTACATCTATATTGTAAGCAAGTTGATTGCCTGTTACTCTCCAAGAGATGTCTGACGACAAGCTGCTTCTCTACGAGACGCTGCGCGAATGCATCTACGCAAAAGATTGAGACATATTTGATTTTGCGAAAGAAACCAACTTCAGAAAAGCCGAGCTTCAGCAAGTGAAAATTTATAAGATACCAAATAACAATAAAAATAGATACAAAACTAACGCCGCGCATACGGAAAAATCTATTTTTATGCTGTTTATGTCTATTGTGGAGACTTTATTAACCGGAAAGACCTCGATCAGTAATGATGTTATAAAGTGGATACCTAGTTTTAACTAGGAAATAAATATTGTTCTTTTTTATTATCTCTTTTAGCCAAGGATATTGTAACTAGGAACACAATTGTATTTTGTAATACCTTTCGTCCATAAAATACGCTAATGAGTACAGCGAGATGAATACTTTTTTTTGTTCTGACGATTCACAGCAAGTAGGAGAAGATGTTATTGGTAGCGCCACCAATTCTCAAACTTATGTTTTAGTTGAGTGTCCTTTACCTTGGATGTCAGAAGCTTTTAATTCCAAATGGGTACCTCAAAATTTGAGGGTTTTGGTAGAGGAAGTGAAGCGTGCAAAACTACCGATTAGATTCCTCTTAATTGCCAATGATCAATCACACAAAGTAAACCACACTACCCTGTTGATTTATCAAAAAAAAGAAGGGCTAAGTAATGGATATCAAAAAAAAGAGTTTAAGCTACCAAATATTGAGCAAGTAGCAGCAGTTGTCCAAAAATGGTTATGGGGTATCAGTTCTAATTCTGAGGTAGAAACGAGTACAACTAAAGATATTTTAGTTTGTACCCACGGTAGCCATGATAAATGTTGTGCCAGATATGGCGCTCCCTTTTACTTCAATGTAACATCAAGGAACGCTGATTTGTGCTTGGATAATGTGCGAATTTGGAAATCATCGCACTTTGGCGGACATCGGTTTGCACCAACAATTATAGACTTGCCAGAAGGAAGATATTACGGTCGTATAGATATAGATTCATTTAGATCGATTTTGACTCGTACTGGCGATATTCAATGCTTAAATAAAGTTTATCGAGGCTGGGGAATTCTGCCTGCTGCACTTCAGGTTTTGGAAAGAGAACTAATGCTTTGTAATGGATGGGATTGGTTTAATTACAAAGTTGCAGGCAAAATTTTAGAGCAAAGTTTAGATAATAATACTATTCTGGGTGAGCTAAGTTTTGAACAACCTTCTGGTTCTCTCTACACTTATCAGGCTAAACTTGTGAGAGATGAAACCAAGACTCAACAACTGAAGAGTTCATGCAATGCTACACGAGAGTTGGTAGTTACTAAATATGCTGTCGGTAGTCTTTGGGTTACTTCTAGTAAGGTGATGAGTTATAGTACTTAAAAGAGGAGAGGTTTTAAACGCAAAGGGACGCAAAGAGAAGCGCAGAGGTACGCGGAGTCTTACTGTATTTAGTATAACGCTGCACAAATTCGTAACAAAATCTCTGCGTACCTTTGCGTTTCCCTCTGCGTTCCTCTGCGTTGAAATTCCAAATCAAGATTGACCCATATTTAAGACTCTTCGTAAAAGTATTTGGTCTTCTAATTTGGCTTTTAAACGGCCATTTTCGATATCTCGAATCCAGCTTTGGCTTTTACCTGTAAGCTTTGCCAATTCTCTTTGGGAGAGATTCAAATTTTTTCGCGCCTGCAAAATCTGTTCACCTAGCAAATCGTTTGTAGCTTTAGGCTTCCTTTTGGCTTTAGCAGTTCTTGCTTTCTTTTTTTCCGATTCTGAGATTTGCTGTTCCCATTCTGGTGGGAGTTCAAAAGCCAAAATCCGCGCATTCATTAAGAGATTCCATTTCCCACGGGGGCCTGTGTCTGTGAGGCGAGTTTCAGCACCACCGTCATTAGTCCAAAATTCTAATGCTTCATCTGGATCTTCTGGAAGATCAACTAACTTCGCCCATAAAGGTTGAATTTCTGGTGGGTAAGTAACTGGATCGAAAAGTGGTTTCATTCCATAGTGATTGAGAATTTCTAAATCGCTTTCAAAAGTTCGCAGTAGACGTTTGCGTTCTTCCCGTTGTCTGGATGCAAGGGCAACTTTTTCTTCTCCGTAAGCAATACGCAGCAAGGTAGGAATAGTAATGCGTTGTTCTTTACCCATTTTGGTTTTAAACAGCAACCACAGCATTAATCGGACTGCGCCTTCATGTTGCTGCCAAATGCTCATGACTGTGGTTAGCAGCGTTTTGGGGAGACTGCCGTATTGATAGAATGCGGTTCGCTCTTTACATGCTTGTTTGTTTAAGAAATATTGTGCCCATAAGCCTGCTTTTACTTTAAAAGTTAACCCAATAAGATATTTGCATCCAAGATTGTCTTCTTGAAAGTGGTGCTGAATATCTACTAAGTGCCATAAGCGGCTACCTGTAATAGAGAATTCGTTAATTCGACCTTGTTGAGGCCAGTCGATGGAGATAACTAGGGAACAAGCTTGCTGGACAAGATTTTTCATTAAAGCTAGTTTGGCTGCTTTACTTAAATCTTTGCGTTTCTCCATCCCCAAATATTTCTCAATTTGTCGCTCATCGATCGCAAATTCTTGCTCCCAAGGTTGATCTAAGGCTGTAGCATAAGCGGCAAAAATTAGATGTATGCAAGCGGCCCTAATGTCAATCCCCTCAACTGCTGCTAAATCTGTGGCCTTGTCGTTAACTTTAAATGGATCTTGGATGTGAAAAGCGATCGCACCTCGCCCTTGATTGATTTGTCGGCTGTAACTTATATAGCCTTCTTCATCGGTTTCCCAATGTAGCGATGTACGTTGTGCTAGTACATTACAAGCTTCCCAAATAGCGATCGCTGAAGCAAATGGATTATTCTTGCCGTTAGAAAACAAGTCTAAACTGCTAGCATCTCTCGGTTCTATTTTGCATCTCCCCTTTTTTGACTGCCAAGGAATCGGAGAATTTGTTGGACAAGCTATTACACATTGCGGTTCTGAATAATAGCCCTCACAATTATTACAAAGACCAGGATCAATCCAGTATTCATTGTCCTCTATTCTGATTGCACCCGTAGGACATTGGGGGCGGCAGTTGTCACATCCAACGCAACTGTTGTTAGGAATTGTATAAGGCATTTGGCTCTTTTCCCACTCTAATCGTTGAGATGTCTGGCTCAGGTCTCCGTCTCCCCCAATACGGTTCGGATAAGCAGGGGAAGCAGGGGAGGCAAAGAGTTTATGAAAAGCTATTCTTTCCCCCCCTGCTGTTCTACTCCCCCTGCTCCCACTGCCTGCCCAAACGAGTAAATTTCTTAACCGAACGGTATTGAGGTCTCCCCTGGATGAGTCCTGTTTATTCATGACTCGCTACCACATATCTTTATGGCGAGAATAATTTTTTCTCACCATACTCACTCCCCACATCCATATTTTGAGTTTGCATCCAATTGGAAGCTATTTAAGGCTTTAAAACCGAGCCGGATAAAACTTATTTATTAACTATACATTTCATAAAAATAATGATTAATTTGTTCGTATCGAGCTTAAAGAAAATCTTAACATTTGTTGAAAATCTACCTCAATGAACATTTTTCCTTTATCCATAAAGTGCTTTTAGAAAACATTTAAGCTTTTTGTAATCACATTTCATCTGATTTATTAATGATTTTAATATTTAATGCATGATAATATTCTGCTACCAAGTTTACAGTTCCTTCATAATTAACTTTACTTTCTTGATGTAAAAGAATAATCTCTTTTGTCATCATTTATCTAAATAGATTAATTAAAATAAAATCAAAATTGTTGGCTTTTAAAATACATATTGCATATATAAAAATGTAACTTATGAACATTTACTTTTGTATCAATTACTACTGTTTAGATATATTTATCTGAATAATCAAAAAATAATTGAAAAAGAATATCATCACTTTTATAGAGATATTTGTATCTTGTGGAAATAATAATTATCCATACACAGTAGTAATTAGATACTTTAGCTCCCTACAACTAGACAATTATTATCAATAATCCTTATCTATAATTTGAAATTAAAAACAATGTAATTTTGTGTTCAAATTCATCGGAATTTGATGACTAAAAAGTAATTTTTGAATATAAACGAATAAAAGATTAGGATAATATGATGATTAATGCACAAACAGATTGAAAGGCAAAATTGCCGAAGGATTATTCATGGCACAGCTAACAGGTTTGACATTTGGCGGTAAGGCTTGGACACCAAAATTTGCTCAAGAAATTGATAAGGACAAATGTATCGGTTGTGGCAGATGCGTTAAAGTATGCGGTTACAATGTTTTGGGTTTGAAGGCGCTCAATGAAGAAGGCGAATTTGTAGATGATGAAGATGATGATGAAATTGAACGGAAAGTAATGGCAGTTACTTCTCCAGAAAACTGTATTGGTTGTGAAGCGTGTTCACGGATTTGCCCCAAAAATTGCTACACCCATGTTGCATTAAACAACTAAGGTTTTTGAAGTTAGTCAAAATTGTTGTTCATTCAAGGAGGCACTGTTTGTATAAAGCGCAAATGTGCTAGGCAAGGTAACTTGAGGGGAATATTAAATATTTACTGTAACTAATAGAAAGTTCACAGTAAACAAATGCGTAAATCACAAAATGTCAGTTATTAACAAAATTAAACTTGCTGCTAATATAGCCTAATCAATATTAGGTCTAACAGTGCCCTCTTGGAACAACTAGCTTTTCTGGGAGCAGGGGGCTACCTTTTTCATAGGAGTTGAAATATAATTTGTAAGTTTCTGGGGGAAAGATATGGAAAAAATCTGGAAGTTTCCCCCATTTTTTATGGCTGCACGTTAGAAAGTTAATAAGTGAAAAGGGAAAAGGGAATAGGGAATGGGGAATGGGGAATAGATAATAATGCCCAGCGCCTAATACCTAATACCAGAAAATCACATCTTTAAAGACTGTTTACACAGGTAGCATGTATGCAACAAGTTCCTGTTTCACTATGGACTCTGGTTGCTGGGATAGTAGTTACAGCAACCAGTATTTGGATTGGTCAGAATCACACTCTGATGCCGGTGCAAGCATCGTTACAAGCACCTTTGGTAGACGGTTTTTTCAACGTCATGTTTACCATTGCGATCGCACTCTTCTTAGTGGTAGAAGGAACAATTGTACTTTTTCTGATTCAGTTTCGTCGCCGTCGCGGTGATGATAGCGATGGTGTGCGAGTAGAAGGCAACGTTCCCTTAGAAATCTTTTGGACAGCAATCCCAACAGTGATTGTTCTCGGCTTGGGCATTTACAGTGTAGATGTTTTTAACCGAATGGGCGGCTTTGAGCCTGCGGGTCATCCTCATTCAGCAGCTCATGTTGCTCATCTGCCGGGGAGTGCTTTGGCAGCCACATTAAGCGATACTGAAGCAACAACTGCTCCAGCAATCGCCCCAACAATTGGTATTGGCGCGTCTCCTCAAACTCTAAACAAACCAGCCGATTTAGTTGTTGATGTCAAAGGCATACAGTATGCCTGGTTATTTAATTACCCTGATAGTGGCATTACCTCTGGGGAATTGCACATACCCGTCGGTGCTGATGTGCAACTCAACCTTTCAGCACAAGATGTAATTCATTCATTTTGGGTGCCAAACTTCCGCTTGAAACAAGATGCACTTCCTGGTATCCCTACCGAACTACGATTTGTCGCCACCAAACCAGGTACATATCCCGTAGTTTGTGCTGAGTTGTGCGGTGGTTATCACGGTTCAATGCGGACACAAGTAATTGTCCACACACCAGAAGAATATGATAGCTGGCGGACAGAAAACCAAATTGCTCAACAGCAAAATTTAAATCAAGTCGTTGCAGTGAGCGAGTCCCCGTCTTGGCGGTTTCCGGCGATGGGGAACTCGCGAACCCAAAGGGTTAATCCAGCCGACTTATCAACATCGGAGTTTCTCGCACCCCACACCCATGATATGGGAATTAGTGCAGCAACTCTAGAGTCATTAGTCATGAGTCATTAGTCATTGGTCATTGGTCATTGGTCATTAGTCATTAGTTATTGGTAACTGACAAATGACAACAGACAAATGACAAAGGACAAAAAGACAAAAGACAAATGACAAATGACAAAAGACAAAGGACAAAAATATATGACGCAGGTAGAATTTCCACGGAATACTCCACCAGAAGAAAAAAAACCGGAAATGGTGGCTGGCCATACCTCCCATCCGAAGGCGTGGAAATGGCAGGACTATTTTACATTTAATGTTGACCACAAGGTTATTGGTATCCAATATCTAGTGACGGCGTTTGTGTTCTATCTCATCGGCGGACTGATGGCTGTTGCTCTCCGTGTCGAATTAGCAACACCCGATGCAGACGTACTCGACCCCAATTTGTACAACGCTTTCATGACCAATCACGGGACGATTATGATCTTCCTGTGGATTGTTCCTAGCGCCATTGGCGGATTTGGTAACTATTTAGTGCCGTTGATGGTTGGTGCTAGGGATATGGCGTTTCCGAAGCTGAACGCGATCGCCTTTTGGTTGAACCCACCAGCCGGATTACTCATATTAGGTAGTTTCATTTTTGGCGGTTCACAATCTGGTTGGACAGCTTACCCACCTTTGAGTTTGGTGACAGCGCCAATTGCTCAAAGTATGTGGATACTGGCGATCGTCTTGGTGGGAACTTCTTCAATTTTGGGTTCACTGAACTTTGTGATCACCATTTTGATGATGAAGGTTCCTAGCATGAAATGGGATCAAGTGCCTCTATTTTGCTGGGCAATCTTGGCAACCTCCCTGCTAGCACTTCTCTCCACACCTGTATTAGCAGCCGGTTTAGTTCTGCTGTTGTTTGACCTCAACTTTGGCACTTCCTTCTTTAAACCAGATGCAGGCGGTAACGTTGTAATTTATCAACACTTGTTCTGGTTTTATTCTCACCCGGCAGTATATTTAATGATTCTGCCCATCTTCGGCATCATGTCGGAGGTAATTCCAGTTCACTCGCGTAAGCCAATTTTTGGTTATAAAGCGATCGCTTATTCTAGTGTAGCCATCTGCGTTGTCGGTTTATTCGTCTGGGTACACCACATGTTCACCAGTGGTACACCCGGCTGGATGCGGATGTTCTTCACTATCTCTACCCTCATAGTTGCAGTTCCCACTGGCGTGAAGATTTTTGCCTGGGTTGCTACCCTCTGGGGTGGTAAAATCCGCTTCACAGGTGCGATGCTTTTCGCCATTGGCTTGTTGTCCATGTTTGTTATGGGTGGCTTAAGTGGTGTGACGATGGGAACAGCCCCCTTTGATGTTCACGTCCACGACACATATTATGTAGTAGGACATTTCCATTACGTTCTGTTTGGCGGTTCCGTGTTTGGCATCTACGCCGGTATTTATCACTGGTTCCCCAAAATGACCGGACGAATGCTGAATGAAAGCTTGGCACGCATTCACTTTGCCCTTACCTTCATCGGTACTAATCTGACCTTTTTACCCATGCACGAGTTGGGTTTAAAAGGAATGCCGCGACGAGTGGCAATGTATGACCCCCAATTTATCGACCTCAATCAAATTTGTACCTTTGGTTCATTTGTTTTGGCGATATCGGTAATTCCTTTCACCATCAACATGATCTACAGTTGGCTGAAAGGGCCTTTGGCTGGTGATAATCCTTGGCAAGCTTTGACCTTAGAATGGACAACTAGCTCACCACCTGCAATTGAAAACTGGGAAGTGTTGCCGGTTGTAACTCATGGCCCTTATGACTACGGTCATGATAACAGGCTTGAAATACAGCCATCTGCAACGCCGGAAGCTAATGCTTAGGTAGATAAAGTGAGTAATGCGATCGCACTCAAAGTCACTAAAACTTCTAGTCATTAGATTTGAGAACTCAAAACTCCAAGCTTGGAATACGAAACTTCAAGCTTGGAACACGAACGCCCGAATTCAATAAACGGACACCCAAATTCAATAAACGGATGCCCGAATTCAATAAACGGATGCCCGAATTCAATGAACGGACGCCCGAATTCAATGAACGGATACCCGAATTCAATAAACGGATACCCGAATTCAATAAACGGATACCCGAATTCAGAAAACGAAACTCGGAATTTTGAAAATTCTTGAACAATTCAAGAGTTTGGCTAAACAAGGATTTTGGATAAAGAATAGAAATTTATACCAATTCTCCAAAATGAAGCAACAGATGTAAATCAGGAAAGTCTTGCTGCATCTAAGTTTCTTAATTGCGTTATTAGCGGAGTGGGGCGTAGCCCATTGCGAATTGCGAATTGGTATTAGCTGGTTCAGACTTCATTCTTTATTCAAGCTTCCACAACAGACAGAGTAGATTGTATTGTCAAAAAATCTATGACTATAGCTACAACCACAAGCGAAGATCACAGTGCAGGACACGAAGAACATCCAGATTTAAGAGTCTGGGGATTGTTGACGTTCCTCGCTTCTGAATCCCTAATGTTTGGGGGATTTTTTGCCACTTATTTGTTTTTCCGGGGTACTACAGCAGTTTGGCCTCCAGAAGGAAGCGAAGTAGAACTACTCGTACCAACGATTAACACCATTATTCTGGTGTCTAGTAGTTTCGTCATTCACTTCGGTGATACGGCGATTAAAAAGAATAACGTTAAGGGAATGCAACTGTGGTACGCAATTACCGCAATCATGGGGGCAATTTTCTTAGGTGGTCAGGTTTATGAGTATTCAACTTTAGGATACGGACTGACTACCAACGTTTTTGCCAATTGCTTTTATATCATGACTGGATTCCACGGTTTGCACGTTTTTGTGGGACTGTTATTGATATTACGTGCATTGTGGCGATCACGTCTTCCCGGTGAATATTCTGCAACCAATCATACTTTCATCGAAATGACAGAAATTTACTGGCACTTCGTAGACATTATTTGGATTGTTTTATTCACCTTGGTGTACGTTCTTACTTTGTTTTAAAGGGGAGTGGGGAGTAGGGAGTGGTGAATATTTCTACTCCCTACTCCCTATTGCTATTCTTCTCTTTACCTTAGTCTACGTTCTCACTTTGTTTTAAATAGGGTATGTAGCACACCCTCATCTCCCCCACTCCCCATTCTCTACTCCCTACTCCCCAGTTACCAATATGCAAGCTAATACAAATAAATTCTCATGGTTCCAGGTTCCAGAGGACATCAAAAATTTATTAATTTTAGCTGCACAAACTTGGGAAAACACATCAGAATCAGAAAAATATATTCAACAAGCTTTAGCCAAAACTGGTGATAATACAGATGTCTTGGTAGCAGCATATAGATTTTTTTATTATAAGAATAATTATTCTCTTGCATTACAAACAACAACTAAATTATTAGATAAAATTAAAGAAATAGAAAACTTGCCTGATGACTGGGAGCAACTTAAGCCGATATTAGTCAATCGCAAAGAAGACCCACAAATTCGATTGTACTTAAATGCTTATGCTGCTTCTGGATTAGTACTAGCAAAGTTAGGAGCAATCGAGGAAGCGAAAGAAATCAGCACCAAAGTCAAAGAGATAGACGAAAAGCATGATTTTGGAGCCGGAATTCTCCTGGATATTTTGACACGTCCAGCAGAAGAAGATGATTAATCAATCAATGCACATCTCGACAAGACAATGTGCATTGTAGAGACGCGATTCATCGCGTCTATATAGAGTGGGGAGATAACGAGAATACCCCATACCCCATACCCCATTCCCCATTCCCAATTCCCTTTTAGTGAACAATCATGAACAATTGGTTATCTACCACATCATATTCCTCTTACTCCCTATTAGGAGCAGCTACTGATAGCAATTCTATCATTCCTCCTATCACCATACCTACTCAACTTCCTGGAGGTACTAATATTCCTAATGTCTCTCCGATCATCATCATCCAATCTTCTCAGCTATCAACTTAAAACTTATGAAAGGTAAGGATTGGCTGCTAACGGGGGACGGTCATTATCAAGCCTGTAAAGCTGTAAGAGCATGGGATTTATTGAGAGAAAACTATCGTGTTTATCGGTTTTTAACTGAAATCGAAGATGTTCTCAATAGTGTGAACGATCAAACCAGTCGTCTGCCAGAAATCCGAATGCTTGTAAGGCGCTTGATAGTAAATTCCTACTGGGTGCGAAGTCAATATTTAGAACCTTCGCCTAAAACGGGAACCTCTGTTTTACTCCTATACGATGAATTGGGTTTTCCGTTAACGGTGCAGACAGTAACATTTGCACCGGGAACCCGATCAACCATTCATAATCATGGGACGTGGGGAGTTGTGGCGGTGTTAAAAGGTCAGGAAAAAAATACTTTTTGGCGACACACTCCTAGCCCAGAATCTCAGGACAAAATTGAACAGACGGGAGAGATAACTCTATTTCCAGGGGATATTATTAGCTTTACTCCTGATGCAATTCACAGTGTAGAAGCAATGGGTGATGAACCAACTGTGACTTTTAACATTTACGGCGAAACTGATCCGAGTGAGAGATTTGAGTTTGACCCGGTTAAGTGTAGTGCTAAAAACTTTTAGCATCACACGGTAGGAGCGCACAAATGTGCGCCCTTAAAAACGAATAATTTTACAGCGAGGTAGTTGAATGGCAAGAGTAATTTTCTATAGCAAACCAGGCTGTAAAGGTGGTACTAAGCAAAAAGTTTTGCTAACAGCTGCTGGTCATGAGGTGATACCATACAACCTGTTAACTGAACCTTGGACAGTTGAGCGGTTGCGTTCATTTTTCGGCGATCGCCCCATAGCCGAATGGTTTAATCTTTCCGCCCCAAAGGTAAAATCTGGTGAGGTGGTTCCTGAAAAAGTGGATGAACAAACTGCTTTGGCGCTGATGCTGAAAGAACCGTTGTTGATTCGCCGTCCTTTGTTAGAAATAGGCGAACAACGCGAGGTAGGGTTTGATGTACAAAAAATTGATGCTTGGATTGGCTTACAAGCTGTGGATGAATCCTTGCAAGAAATCAGCGACAAGCTTATGAAGCAAGATTTGCAAAACTGTTCCCACGGTAAAGACCATAATCATGATCGCGGTTCTCAACAACACCAAAAACAAGGCAACTGTAAACATTAGATTTCTTGCAAAAGTCCCTCACACCCCACCCCCAGCCCCTAACTAATAGTGCGGGATTGTTCTGCTGAGGAATGGCGGAGGCTGCTGGAGTATGAACTAGTATCGGAACGGGAGTTAGTCGCGGCGTAGTCGGAATGATTTAGGCGATTGCATACTCTAAAGGTGTGCGATCGCCTAAAAAACTACTATCATACGCATCAATTATGATGGAGACTGCCTGCTTTAGGAGAGTATCAATTAAATAAAGTTGATCCTTACTTTTCCAATATTTACAAGTAAATCTACTTAGAAAATTAACTTTATAGTTAATATTTTAATTTGTTAACTTAAATAGATGATTTTTTTCAATACGCGTATTATTTTATCTGTTAACAGGTACGTACAATGTAAACCAATGACCTACTATCATCGGTTTAGATAGTATGGCTTAGGATAGCGAAAGTTAATACTGACTATATCTACCAGATTTGAGCAGCTTTTGCACTTTGTGTTACGCTGCCGATGTAAGGAAGTTGGGCGTTTACCTACTGCGCCGTTAGAGGATGTTTGAAAAGTCAAAATCTATACTAAAAACCTCGCTTCCATTCCTCTCTCCTACAAGGCTATCTATTAGTCACATCTTTCATTACAATTTTATAACCCTTGTTTTGCAAGCATCTTGAACATTGAGGTGTCAGGCATACTTGACAAGTTGGCTCTTAATATTCTCGCTAAAACTAGGTTTTTATTAAGAATTAACGACGAACGAATAAGGGTTATAAAAATGTGAATGAATACTCTGTCAAATGTTAAGAAAGATCCGGGTAAGGGATAGCCTACAAGGAGAGAGGCTTTGAAACCCCCATTGCCTTGTAGGAAACTCAGTATCCCCACGGAGTGGGGATTAGAGTCAGGGGGCTAGGGGGTTAGGTTTTCGAGGCTTTGATGTTACCAAAAATACTTTTCAAACATCCTCTTAGATTTTTCTTTACGTTTATAGAACTAGCCCTTTCAAGGTGACAAACGAAGATACATTGTTCCAGTGCTAGCACCTTGAATCCTCCACTCAGATTTGGGGATTTTTGAAGGTCGAAATAACCAATCTTCGTTTCAAATTTCACCACCTTGAAAGGGCTAGTTTATAGAACTTATGCACTGTACAAAAAGATCGGATTATGCATAATGAACGCGGACAGATCTATTGTCTGTATTTGCGGGTCAATTGCACTGCGGCTGCAAAAAGCTTCAGCTATCTACAATCCACGTTTCATCTTCCGCTAGTGAATAAATTGATTTCACTTACACCTATATAAGAAGTAGAACGAGGGCTGATGTCCTCGCTAGTTCAAAACCCCGACAAAGTTGAGGTATCTGTGTCTACTATGGTGAAAATCACACAATAAAAATTTTGTCAAGGCGTAAGTTCTAGTTTATTAAAATCGTGTCCGCTAACGATTTTACCGCCATGCCAGTAGGCTGAGTTTTGCAGGGTAATAAGCTAAACCACATCTAGTTTGCATAATCTGAAATTGTACATTTCTTATGGGGTGGGCGACACGAGCGCCCATGCAATTTTAAGGACAAGCACCGAATGAAACGCTAGAGCTAAATGAGAGGGACAGGAGGTTCATTAATGCGTTGTCCCTCTTGTCTCCTTAACGCACACCAGCAGTTTCTAAGGACAAATCTTGAAACATGGGTGTGCTGAGGTAACGTTCACCAAAGGAAGGCTGAATCATCACGATTAAACGTCCGGCATTTTCTGGACGTTTACCTACTTGAATTGCAGCACACAAAGCTGCACCAGAGGATATCCCAGACAATAAGCCTTCTTCTTTTGCCAAACGTCGCCCATAAGCGATCGCTTGTTCATCGCTGACTCTAATTACTTCATCAACTAATTCTAGGCGGAGAACATCGGGGACAAATCCGGCACCAATACCTTGAATTTTGTGTGGCCCGGCTTCACCACCGGAGAGAACTGGGCTATTGCTGGGTTCAACTGCGATCGCTTTAAAAGTCTTCTTACGCTGTTTAAGTACTTCTGCAACCCCAGTAATTGTCCCACCAGTACCTACCCCAGCAATGACAATATCAACTTCCCCGTCTGTATCTGTCCAAATTTCTTCTGCGGTGGTTTCCTGGTGAACTTTAGGATTGGCAGGGTTGCGAAACTGTTGCAGCATAAAAGCATCAGGAGTATTAGCCACAATTTCTTCAGCTTTGCGAATAGCTCCCCGCATTCCCTCAACGCCTGGTGTCAATTCCAAAGAAGCACCATAAGCCCTGAGCATAGCCCGTCGTTCTTGGCTCATCGTCTCTGGCATTGTTAAAATCAAACGATAGCCACGCGCTGCTGCTACCATCGCTAGAGCAATTCCTGTATTACCAGAAGTAGGCTCAACCAAAATAGTCTTTCCAGGCTCAATTGAACCAGCTGCTTCTGCTGAGAGTATCATACTTAACCCAATGCGGTCTTTCACCGAAGCTGCTGGGTTCATCCCTTCTAATTTGACAACTATCCTTGCTACTACTCCCTCAGCTTGAGGAATCTTGTTCAGTTGAACTAAAGGAGTTCGTCCAATTAGTTCTGTTATGTCTTGAGCAATCCGCATTATTTAGCTCCTAAAATCCTAAATCTTAGTACAGAGTATTTACTTATAACAATAAGCTTTTGTGTATTTAATTTGCAGTTTAGTGTCAATGAGTGCATATACTATGTATTCTAACTAAATTACAAAATATGAAAGTTTAGGAAGAACCTTTTTCAGATGTTCCCCTTGATTCTCACTTCAGCAGAGGGCTAGCTTGCCATACTTATATTTTACCATTTGGAATTGCTGACTATTGCTTATTGGGCATAAATTCTGTATATATGCATAATTTTTACCATTATTTTCAATCTCTTCTATATGTTATGGAAATATAATTTACTTGCATAACATTTAATTGTTTATTCTAATTTATTAGTCTATCTTTATCAAAAGACATTGATATTTTCTTTTGAGTGCAGTTTTTGTCTTCTAAAAAATGCATTATAAACAGTCCTTAATCCTTGCCTACACTGCTTTGAGGTTGAGTACAGAACTACCAGCGCCCCACCTCGTAAACACTAGAACCCCATCCTAAAAACACTAGCACCCATACCCCAATTAATTTTTGCAATACTTATCAGGCAGGGATTACAGACTTTGAGTACTATTCTAATGAATTTAATAATCTTAACGGGGCTAGGGTAAACTGTTTTGTGGAGAGCGGCTGATATAAATCGTATAGGATTTACGCAGAGATTCCCCTCTACCCCCCAACATTCCTGGGCGAAAGCTTAGTGAACTAGGGGGGACTTCTTAATCTCTCTTTTGAGAGGAGGATGAAATCAGGTTCTCTAAATCTAAGCGCGTTATTTCTGACTGATTAATCCTACGTTTTGTGAAAAGCTTGGTAACTTTTCAGTAGTCCGTAGTCAGTGATAATTGTAAAAATGACTGGCAACTAACAATTGTAAAACTACCATTTACACATATTTTAATATCAAAACTGTTTGAAAAGTAGAAATGTATAGCTACTTAAAATAAACAGCAAAAGATATTTTCTTGCTGAGTGCATACTACCTAGCAAGGGAGAGCCGAGATGAAAGCAAAACTTTTAAATCTTCTCACAGTTTGCGTAGTTACCTTAGTAGTGCTTTCTCCAGGAGTAGTAGTATTTGGCATAGTTTGGGAGCGACATTTGGAGTTAGTAAAATCCCAGAATTTAGCCTGCGAAGTTAACAAGACTAGTAGAAATGCTCCTATCTTGGCTCCCCGGACAGAGGGTACACATTCCCCTCAGACTAGCATCCAATCCTCTGACCGTAATGTGATTCATCAAATGCTGACTGTTGCTGAACAATATAAATTTGCCACGATCCTACAATGGTTCTTCTTGCTAACCCCTATTTGTATTGGGTTAGGGATTCTTTTTTACGACAGATATCTTGTTCATCGTGCTGCTGTTTTAAAAGAACAAGTTGAAATGTTGGAAAGACTATGGCAGCACAGTATCGAACAGTAACTAATTCACAATTAACTCACTAAAATTAAGAAGCTTACTATGTCAGAACAACGCCAACAACTGTATTTCAATCTGATTGATGAGCTACTTAAATGTCCTAATGGTCAAGAACCAGAAGTTTTGGAAAGTAAGCCAGAATTAATTGATTCTGGTTTTGTAGAGACAATGCTACAAGTAGCAACTATGTTTGCTCATGAAGGCAATCAAGATGGTGCTAAGTTTTTATTTTTTGTAGCGCGTGAGCTAGCTAAAGAACTGGGTTTATACCCGGAAGTTTCCAATCCTGAAGTTGCAAACACTGAAGCTGCAAATAAGGAGTAAAAATGCTGTTGACTTCAACGGATGCAGGGCAGATAGCTTTAGAACTGCTCATGGCAGATTGGAATATTTCAGAAGAGAATCGGGAATGGTTTACAATCTTTAACTCTCGTTTGATTGGCGAGAGTTGGTACACTGTAGAATTAGGTGTAGAAGGATTTCCCGATCGATGGTTTATTCAAGTATATGACAATGGAGTGTGCGATCCAAACTATACATTTATATCACCAATCCGTGATTATGAAGGATTTACAGACTTTGTAAATGTGCCGGATATAATAGCAGAGGTATTAGTTTGTGAACGTAATGCTCGATAATAATTAAAAAGACAAAATTTAGAATTCAATATTAAAATATGCTATTTAAATGCATTTTATTTGAATTCATAATTTTCGATATTAGAGTATTTAGGTGCATCTTCCTTTTGCAAATATCCTTCTAGATTATAAATCGTGCTTAGTCTTGCAAACCAAGTTCGCCTATGCTGACTAAGAAAACAAGCGACTGGGTTAAGCGCTAGTAGCTAGTAGGTTGGGTTGAGGAACGAAACCCAACAAAGCCCCGGAAATGTTGGGTTGTGCTTTACTTAACCCAACCTACAATTTTATACAAAGCCAAATGTATGTCGTATAGCTGCGAATTATATTCGCCTAGACTAGGGGTATTCCAACCAATACTTTCATATTTAAATATAAAGATGCTTTACGCGAATCTGAGGTAATACTAAACAATGTATGCCTCTTTTTTTTGTAGTATTTAATATTTTATTTAAGCCTATTAGGCTATTTTGTAATGTTTAATTGATAAAATTATGTTATATTAAATAGCGTGATGGACGCTACAGAAATATCAGTTCCAATGATTGCTGAAGATATCTTAGCCAAAGAATTCACAAGAGTCCTCAACGAATACTACCCAAAAGTTGGAGAATTACTAGATGGGTGTTATGTGAAAGTCATTACCTGTTTTTGGGGACGACCTGCGAGACGCCTGCAATATATAGGAATTTATTGCTCTGACGAAATGATTTCCTGTGTGCAAGCTCATAAAGAAATACTCAGAGAAGTAGCAGACAACATGGGTCTAGTACAGGTAGTCTGCATGAATGCCAAACGATTATTGCGCGACCCGATGTCGAATATCAAACACAATAACCCACGTCTATGGTTGGAGTTGCAGTGGGTTGCAAATTAGTCTTTGAGCGCATTAATTGAGAGGAGTAAAGGTGTTTGTGGTGAAAACTTTATTCCTCAAAAATTTAAGCACGCTTAGTGCTTACTACGAACCTATCGACCACAAGAATAGCCAGCACAAAGTATTAACGCAAGTAATGAAAACTGGAATTTTCTGCAATTACGATAATCATCACCAAGATGCTCGTCGTGCCATCTTTGAGCAAGTCACGCTGATAAAACAGGCAGAAAGTTTAGGTTTTGAAGAAGCCTGGGTGAGTGAACATCATTTTAGTGAATCCAATCTCAGCCCCTCTATGTTGCTGTTAATGGCACACTTGGCGGGGCTGACTTCAACTATCCAATTAGGCACTGCGGCGGTATTACTGCCATTCCATAACCCGATTCGGGTAGCGGAAGATATCGCCACTCTGGATCACCTGTGCAATGGACGATTATTATTTGGAGTTGCCAAAGGCGGCCCCTTTCCCCAACAAAACAAGCATTTTGCGACACTCCCAAGTGAATCCCGTCCCAGGATGCTAGAGGCGATCGCACTGATTCAAAAGCTATTATATGAAACTGATGTATCATTTAATGGCAAGTATTATCAATGCGATCGCTTAACAATTTACCCAAAACCATTGCAGAGTCAAATACCAGTGTATGTTGCCACTGGTGGCGATGATGGTATCGAGTTTGCTGCTAAACATTCTTTCAGCTTGATGGGTGGGCCGCCATTCTCCCTACAGAGATTGAAGGATACTGTTGCTAAATATCGAGCCTTAAATTCTAGTGGTGCGGAAAATTTTGTGCTGGCACGCTTCTTTTTTGTTGGCAAAACATTTGACGAGGCGGTGAGTGAAGCGTTACCTTTCGTTCGCAAATTTAGCCAAAAAATGAAAGCTAATTCGGCTGAATTATTGCAGAATAATCCAAATCCCAACCAAAAACCATTCGACCGCACAAATATTTGTTTCGATGAAGATTATTTGATTGAGAACTCAATTATCGGTGATGTGGAGACTTGTCGAGACAAAATCAAGAAATTTCAAGACGAATTAAATTTAGGTACGTTAGCACTCAAACCCTCGTCTTCGGATATGCAAAAAAACTTGGAGAGTTTGACGCGCTACAACCAAGAGGTGCGAAATTATGTCTTCTAAACTATACCAGCTTCCTCCCGATGATTTACCTCCATCTGAGGTAACAAAAGAGGATGGAATGCTGCAAATGGAGCTAGAACAGTCTACAGGTAGATGCTTTTATCAAGCCTGCGATCGCATTACGCGAGTCTTGTTATCTAATTGCCAGTGGTATGTCACAACAAATGCTAGCATTCTAACATTAATTGTTGACTGTCCTGATTTAGTATCTTACTGGCATATAGTCAGCAATATTGCCCAGTTAGGTAATAGATTAGAGCGGTTTGCTAGCAACGGTAAAATCCGCGTTTATCCGCCATTTGGCAAGGGGATGCCATTTGAAATCAGCGTAAATGAAATATCAGCTTATCGAGATTGGCTTTGAAGTAAATAGAAACTGGTAATCATCCTTATCGCTGTCTTCCACCCTGTACTTTAAAAGTGCAGGGTGTTGTATTTTATGAGAGATATAATTTATTTTTAAAATTGGACGCAGTTAGTTATTGAAGTAGAAATAAATACTGAAATTTTAGTTTGTTTTTGTATTTTGAGACGTAAATATTTAGGCGATCGCTATGTCTACACTCAGTGTTAGTCTAATTAAAAGTGTAGTAGCGATTATCTAAACCTATCTACTTGCTTATGTCCAAACCTGCTGATATCAGCACTAAACGCCTAATCAGTCTTGCACCCGATAACTGGGTAAAATGGGTAACACAAATTCCCGATGTTATTGTAGGTGAAATTCTCAACTCAGAATTTCAGTGGGTTAGTAGACAAAGTGATGTACTTATCCGTGTCGAGAATCCGCAGTATGGAAAATTTCTAGTTGTCAATGAATTACAACTGCGGTATAAACCGGAAATGCCACGACGGATGCGTGCTTATGCAGCTCTAGCTGAAGAAAAATATAATTTACCTACCTATCCAGTATTAATTAACATTCTTAAAGGAACTAATATAGAAATACCTACAACATATACATCAAATGTTGCAGGTTTAAGAGCAACTCAAGATTATCGAGTGATTAACCTATGGGAAGTTGATGTAAATACTGTCTTTAATACACCATTACCATCCTTAATTCCATTTGTACCCATCCTCAAAGGGGGTGAAAACGAGGTTGTAATTCGAGAAGCTTTGCAAATTCTGCGTCAGGATGAACAATTAAATCAACTTGAAACAGTTTTGGCTTTTTTTGCTACGTTTGTAATAGAGAGTGCCCTAGTCCAAGAAATCATGAGGTGGGATATGGCTGTGTTGCGTGAGTCGCCTTGGTATCAAGAAATTTTACGTGAAGGAGAAGCACGCGGGGAAGCACGCGGAGAAGCACGCGGGGAAGCACGCGGGGAAGCACGCGGACGACGAGAGGAATTATATTCAGGTATTGAATTGGCACTGGAGATAAAATTTGGGACTCCTGGCTTAGATTTAATGCCAATCATTTACCAAATCACAGATTTACAGCGATTAAAAGTGATTCAACAGGCTATCAAAACGCTAAATACAGTTGAGGAACTACAGCGAGTTTGTGATTGATTTACTGGTAAAAAAACTTGTGATTTTTTCACTTAGCGATTTATACCACAATACGCTTGGGTTAAGGCCAAAAACTAAAACTGGCGTAGCGCGGTCATCGCACTCTTTGCAACGAATACCCACCCCCAGTCGCACCGCCAGTTCTAACCCTATAAGTCAATAGGGTTCAGTTAAGGCTAAAACCACCACAAAAATCAAGGATGAATTTTCCCATCAGACATCACCGCTCCTTGAAGATTGGCTCCTTGAAGATTGGCTCCTTGAAGGTTGGCTCTTAGAAGGTTGGCTAGTACCAAAATAGCTCTCTGAAGGTTCGCTTTTGACAGGTTCGCTTTTACCAGGTTGGCTTGCGACAAGTTAGCTTGCGACAAGTTAGCTCCTTGAAGGTTTGCTTGCAACAAGTTAGCTTGCGACAAGTAAGATCCCTGAAGGTTCGCTTTTGATAGGTTCGCTCCTTGAAGGTTCGCTAGTAACAAAATAGCTCCCTGAAGGTTTGCTTGGTACAAAGTAGCTTGCAAAAAAACAGCTCCCTGAAGCTTCGCTTCTGATAGGTTCGCTCCTTGAAGGTTCGCTTGCAAAAAAACAGCTCCCTGAAGGTTAGCTTTTGACAGGTTGGCTTTTGACAGCTTTGCTTGGTACAAATTGGCTTGCATCAAAGTAGCTCCCTGAAGGTTAGCTCCCTGAAGGTTGGCTTGGTACAAATTGGCTTGCATCAAAGTAGCTCCCTGAAGGTTAGCTCCTGATAAGTCGCAGTTGAAACACTTGTTGGTATTCAGCAGCTGCTTAACGTGTTCAGGATTGGCAGCATATCCGGGAGTAGTTAAAAGAGTAGAAGTGCTAACACTAATAAGCAGAAAAGCTTGGTAAATGTTTAACTGCATCGTAGTTCATTATACAATTCGAGAGAATTCTCTCATATTTGCATTTTTTCAGCTTCTTACTCCAAATTTTTC
The DNA here is from genome assembly GCF_034531135.2 of Nostoc sp. CmiVER01. NCBI lineage: Bacteria > Bacillati > Cyanobacteriota > Cyanophyceae > Nostocales > Nostocaceae > Nostoc > Nostoc sp. CmiVER01. The sequence continues at coordinate 39,693 of NZ_JAVRBU020000026.1, read as the reverse complement.
AACGTGATAGCAAGATTACAGAGATGTAGCGATCGCTCTATGATAAAAAATACTTCCAGTTTTGATGAACCCCCAGAGGAATTTCGTAACTTAGTGACTTAATTTGACAGGTTTTAGTTTAAACGCAGAGGTACGCAAAGGAAAGCGCAGAGGGACGCAGAGTTTTTAAGATAATGCAACCTGTATCTTTGTTAAAGGGAGGCAAAGTTATGCTACGGTGTACTTTGTCTTCTGCTTAATTAGGTTTTTGAGAAATCATTTTATAGAGGTTATCAAACTGAGCTACGAGTGCTGGAGGAACAGCCGTAAAATGAATATAAAAGCTTCTTGTGTTTGCTAGTTTTTCTAAGACTTTGGCATATATATCTTCACTCACTTGTGTTGAGTTTTGAGATATGAAAAGATTAATTTTAATATTAGTTAACTTATGAGGTATTTCATTAGGAATATCTGCTTGTAATTCGGCTCCTTTTGCTGATAGTTTAATTAAACGTCCTGAAAAAACCGGATTATCCATTTGCTTGTTATGCAAAATAGTGTATATAAACGGAATTTCTTGAGGAACAGGGAAAAATATTTCTTCTTCTTTGGGTAAATAAAGATTGTATCGTCCACCCACACCATATACTTCGTAAATGGTAATTGGTTGGCTTATACCTTTCGGCTGAACTTGCTTTTGTCCAATAATTTTGACGCTTGACTCTACTTCATTGAAAGTCTGCTCTGAAATAAGAATTTGACCGCCACTAGTATATGACTCAATGCGATAAGTGAGATTTACTTGACTACCGACAATTCCATATTTAGTCCGCTTCTCGGAACCAATATTGCCGACTATAACTTCACCTGTGTTAATACCAATCCCCATTTCTAATGGTGGCCAGCCGAGGGTTTTCATCTTTTCATTAACGCCACCCATTGCTAATTGCATGGCACAGGCGCAGGTAACGGCTCTGAGGGCATCATCTTCTTTAGCGATCGGGGCACCAAATAATACCAGAATACCATCCCCCATAAACTCATCAATAGTACCTTGGTAATGATTAATCACATCCGCCATGTATTCTAAATAGAGGTTAAGGATGTGAATTACTTCTTCTGGCGGAAAGCGTTCTGAGAGTGCAGTGAAGCCTCGTAAATCAGAGGTGAGGATAGTGATTTTGCGTCGTTCACCACCGAGTTGTAATCTTTCAGGGCTTTCTAACAAGTTAGCGACAACCATATCACTTAAATATCGTCCGAAAACTTGGCGAATTAATTGGTTTCTTTTTTCTAATTCAGTATTGGCTTCTGCTAAATCTGTGGTTCGTTCTTTGATTCGATGTTCTAAATTTCTGCCATTTTCTCGGAGTTTCCCAACAACAAGTGTCAATCCTGAGAGTCCTAAGACTGACATGCCGCCTAACATGGCGAAGGTTCCTTGGAGACTTTGGTTGGTTTTGGTGATTAAATTATCGAGAGATTGAGAAATTTGCCACGCTCCAGCAACATCTCCTACTTCCCAGTTTTTCTTTGGACTGGTGGGATCTGTGTTATGGCAAGTTACACAACTTGGTTTCATCAGGCTGGCTTGTGCATAACGCAAGGTGGTATATCCATTTTGCTTCTCAAGACGATAGAATTTTTGACGAGGATTTTCTCTCAAGAAGTTGAGTGCGTCCCGCTCAAATGCGTCTCTTGCTCCACCTTTGGTTTTGCGCCAAGGATATGGATAGTTACTGTACAGCCGTACAGACATTTCGGCATTTTTTTCACTAATTTGCTCGCCAAGTTCAATCGCAAAAGTTGAGGGTAGGGGGATTGCGCCTTTGGTATTGAGGTAAGCGTGGGTGACGGTAATTCCAGGTACGGCTTTAGCTCGCTCTGCGGCTGCGGCGCTGTAGAGGTCAAATGCTTGAGTTAATGATTGGATATTCAAGGCAGCATTTTGAACTGCTTGGGATTCAATTAAGCTCGACGAAAGCGCAGACATATTAGAAATTGCGATCGCGATCGCTCCACACAACATAATTGTGAGTACAAGAGTAATCCTCTGCAACAGTAAGCGTAAAAATGATTCCCAAATTCGACTAATTAATGGCTGAACCATAAACCTTGTGTAAAGAATTTGTAAAATATTGCGTATTATTTTTGTTATTCTCTGATAAATGAATTATGCCATTCTACTTATAGAATTTAAAGTATATTTAACTTTTGTCGATCGCAGCAATGGATATTGAGCAAGCACTCGCATTTACAGACGCTCTCGTTTTTGCCAAGTCAAGAATTCATTTGAGCGATCTCCAACAAGCTATGTTGCGTGAGTCTTGGTCTTTGGAACGCCAAAGTTACGATCGCATTGCCGATATTTATGGTTATTCTCCAACTTACTTAAAACATGATGTTGGCCCGAAACTATGGAAACTCCTTTCAGAAGTTTTAGCAGAAAAAGTTAATAAAACAAGTTTTAGAACAGCAATTGAGCGTAGATTTAAAATAGAGAATACAACTACCCAATCAAATCAAGTTCAAGAAAATATCTTTGATAATATTGAAGAAAAAATGCAAACAAAATTTGCTGATACTCTGCTAGTTGCAGAAGCAAATACTTCCCATCAAGATTGGGGAGATGCAATCGATGTTGATTTTTTCTACGGAAGGCAAACAGAATTAGCTCAGTTGCAGCAGTGGATTTTGGTTGATCAGTGTCGGCTTATAGCTTTGTTAGGAATGGGTGGAATGGGAAAAACTTCCCTCTCTATAAAGCTGGCACAACAATTACAGAGCGAGTTTAAATGGGTGATTTGGCGAAGTCTGCGAAATGCGCCACCAGTACAAGAGATATTAACAGAGTTATTAAAATTCTTATCTAATCAGCAAGAAATTGATTATCCAGAAACCGTTGAAGGCAAAATTTCGCGTCTGCTGAATTATTTGCGATCGCAGCGTTGTTTAGTAATTTTTGATAATGTTGAAACCATCTTACAGCACAACGATAAATCTAAATCATCTTATATCGAAGGCTATGAAGCTTATGGCGAAATATTTAGACAAATTGGAGAAATTCGCCATCAGAGCTGTTTAATTCTAACAAGTAGAGATCAGCCTTCAGAAGTTCGCCTTTTAGAAGGAGCAAGCTTACCCGTTCGAGCTTTTCAATTGGGTGGATTGCAGAAAACAGAAGCACAAGAACTTTTGCAGTTAAAGGGTAATTTCCAAGGCTCAACAGAAGAATGGAATCGGCTAGTTGAAGGTTATGCAGGAAATCCTTTATCGTTGAAAATTATTGCAACGACGATTCAAAACTTGTTTGATGGCAGTATTTCTGATTTCCTTAAACAGGAAACATTAGTTTTTGGTAATATTCGCAATCTAATTTCTCAACAATTTGAACGGCTTTCTGAATCTGAGAAAACAGTTATTTATTGGCTTGCTATCTATCGTGATTCTGCTTCATTTGCAGAACTGCGATCGGATATTTTTCCACCTATATCGCCGCAGAACTTCATTGAAGTTCTAGAATCGTTAGAGCAGCGCTCTCTAATTGAGAAAAACAAGCTGACACTGATTGCAAAACATCGGGCATTTTCACTTCAGCCGATGGTAATGGAATATGTCACCGAGAAATTAGTTGCTCAAGTTTGTCAAGAAATATTAACAGGTTTAGAAGCGAATGCCAATCAAAAAAATTTGCTTTTCAAAACTCATGCGTTACTAAAAGCTACTGCACAAGACTATGTGCGAGAAACACAAGTTCGTTTCATCCTGAAGCCTATTCTTGAACGCTTATTACTAGATCGCTTATTAATAGAAGTCAGCGAAAAACTCGCAATTGAGAACCTGCTTAGTGAATGTTTAACCAAACTACGAGGTACATCGTCACTCAAAACTGGATATGCAGGCGGTAATATTTTAAATTTGCTTTGTCAACTGCAATCAACTTTAACTAACTACGATTTTTCAAATTTAACGATTTGGCAAGCCTATTTACAGGATGTGAATTTGCATAATGTTAATTTTGAATCTTCTGATTTGAGTCAGTGTGTTTTTGCTGAAACCTTTGGTATGGTGTTTGCTGGTATTGCTTTTAGCCCAGATGGAACATTATTAGCTACGGGGGATGCAGAAGGTGAACTTCGTCTTTGGGAAGTTGCAACAGGGAAACTTCTTGTCAATTTTGCTGGACATTTAGGTTGGGTTTGGTCGCTTGCTTTTAGTCCAGATGGGCAATTATTAGCAAGTTGCAGTAGCGACAAAACAATTCGGCTGTGGGATGTCAATACTGGTAAATGTCTAAGAACGTTGTTAGGACACACAAGTTCAATTTGGTCAGCTGCCTTTAGTGCCGATGGTCAAATCCTTGCTAGTGGAGGCGATGAACCAACAATAAGATTATGGAATGTCAACACTGGGGAATGTTACAAAATTTTGTCGGGTCATAGGGATCGAATTCTTTCAGTATCATGGAGTCCAGATGGTCAAACCCTCGCTAGTGGCAGTGCCGATTTCACAATTCGACTTTGGAAAATTAGTGGAGAATGCGATCGCATTTTAGAAGGACATAGCGATCGCATTTGGTCACTTTCCTTTAGTCCAGATAGTCAAACCCTAGCCAGTGGCAGTGCCGATTTCACAATTCGATTCTGGGAAGTTAGTACTGGAAACTGCTTCAATATATTACAAGAACATAGCGATCGCGTCCGATCAGTAGTCTTTAGTCCCGATGCCCAAATGCTGGTCAGCGCCAGCGACGATCAAACTGTGAGAATTTGGGATAATACAGGGCAATGCCTGAATATTTTACCAGGACACAACAACTCTGTATTTTCAGTTGCTTTTAATGCAGATGGTCAAACTATTGCCAGTGGTAGCACAGACCAAACTGTAAAACTATGGGATGTTAGTACAGGTAGATGCTTTAAAACCTTAAAAGGATATAGTAACTCTGTATTTTCAGTTGCTTTTAATGGTGATGGTCAAATTGCTAGTGGCAGCACAGACCAAACTGTAAGATTATGGGATGTCAATACCGGGATTTGTCTAAAAAAATTCACCGGACATAGTGGCTGGGTAACTTCCGTAGCGTTTCACCCAGATAGAGATTTGCTAGCCAGTAGCAGCGCCGATCGCACCGTTCGGATTTGGTCAGTTAGCACTGGGCAATGTCTACAAATTTTGAAAGGTCATGTAAATTGGGTACAATCAGTTGCCTTTAGTCCAGATAGACAAATCTTAGCAAGCGGCAGTGACGACCAAACCATTCGCTTATGGTCTGTCAGTACAGGAAAATGCCTCAACATATTGCAAGGTCACTCCAGTTGGATTTGGTGTGTTACCTTTAGCCCCAATGGTGAAATAGTCGCTAGCAGTAGTGAAGACCAAACCATTCGTCTGTGGTCGATTTCCACTGGTGAATGTCTCCAAATTCTAGAAGGACACACTAGTAGAGTCCAAGCGATCGCTTTTAGTCCAGATGGGCAAATCCTCAGTAGTGCTAGTGAAGATGAAACAGTGCGCCTGTGGTCAGTTGATACAGGTGAATGCCTCAATATTTTTCAAGGACATAGTAATAGTGTTTGGTCAGTTGCCTTTAGTCCAGAAGGTGATATTTTGGCAAGTAGCAGCTTAGATCAAACAGTGAGAATTTGGGATAGGCATACAGGGGTTTGCCTGAAAGTGCTGCCTGTCATGCCTCATGCAATGCGATCGCATATCGCATTTGGTAAATATACAGAACATTATGCGATCGCTAGCGGCAGCCAAAACGGAACTATTCAGATTTGGGATGCCCAAACGGGTGAATCTTTAAAAACACTCAATCCTGACAGACCTTATCAAGGAACCAACATTACAGGCGTAACAGGAATCACCACAGCTCAAAAAGATGTCCTCAAAGCTTTAGGTGCTTTCGAGATTTGAGGCATAAATTACGCAAACAATAGCCGATGCAATCGATGTGCAGGTCGATGCAATCGATGTACAGGTCGATGCAATCGATGTGCAAGTCGATGCAATCGATGTGCAGTTCGATGCAATCAATGTGCAGGTCGATGCAATCAATGTACAGTTCGATGCAATCAACGTGCAGTTCGATGCAATCGATGTGCAGGTCAAAATAGTTATACCAATTGCAAAAAACAATGCAACAAATAGACCATTTGTAGAGACGCGATTCATCGCGTCTTCAAAGACCAATCATCTACACCGATAACTTTTAACTGAACCGTATTGTTTATAAGTACACCGTAAAAATATATACGGTAAGAAGTTTTCCAAATACCGTACTTGTCCTCTGCTTCAACCTTAATTTTTTAGACGAATTCGACTTAATTATCTCCTTAACTTTCCATAACTTATCCTCATCGACGCGATCGGGCTACAAACCTAAAGTAGAGGAGTCCTGAAAAACGAAAGGGAAAACCACCCAAAAACAGGACATTTCCCACTTAAAACGAGGTCTATCGCCTCATCAAAAACATTATTTTCAAGAATTAAGGAGAAATTCAAATGGGAACATACACTGGTGATAATACTAACAATACATTTATAGCTGACGATGATGGACAACCTTGGTTGCTCTCTGGAAAAGGAGGTGATGATTACCTAGCAGGTAAATCTCAGAACGACAAAATTTATGGCGATGAAGGTAATGACAACCTACTTGGTGGAACTGGCAACGACATCCTAGATGGTGGAACTGGCAACGATAACCTATATGGCGGCGCTGGCTTAGATAGCCTATATGGTGGAGATGGCAATGACATCATAACTGATACAGATGGTATTGTTGATGGTGGTGCTGGCACTGATACTTTAGTTGCAGATTACAGCCAGTTGAATAATGGAGCTGGTGTTGATGTCGGATTTAATGGACAGAATGCCATCTTCAGCCGCTTGACTGGAAATCCTGTACTCAACTACAGCAATATTGAGCGATTTGAAATTACAGGTACACAATACACCGATGTCCTGCGTGGTGGTGCTGGCAATGATATTCTCAATGGTGGCGCTGGTGATGACCTGATTTTTGGTGGTGGAGGTTATGATACGCTCAACGGTGGCGATGGCAACGACAGAATATCTGACACAGATGGTATTGTCGATGGCGGCGCTGGCACTGATACTTTAGTTGCAGATTACAGCCAGTTGAGCAATGGGGCTGGTGTTGATGTCGGATTTAATGGACAGAATGCCATCTTCAGCCGTCTAAATACCGCTACTTTACTCAGCTACAGCAATATTGAACGATTTGAACTTACTGGTTCACAATACGCCGATGTTCTGCGTGGTGGTGCTGGCAACGATCTTCTGGTTGGCGGAGTTGGCAATGATATTCTTGCTGGTGGTGCTGGGGCCGATCAATTTGTCTTCAATTCTAAACTTGAAGGAGTTGACGTTATCAAGGACTTCAGTCGGGTGGAAGGTGACAAGATTCAAATTTCTAAAATTGGATTTGGTGTTACTGACGTTAGTGCTTTCAGCTATAATGACGCGACTGGTGCATTGTTATTCCAGGGAACTCAATTTGCGACTCTTGAGAATAAGCCTGCTAATTTCGCGGTTAGTTTGGATATCCAGCTTATCTAGAATTTTAGAGAAATTAGTCTGATAAGTTTATAATTTAAAGCCAACAAACCTACACCCGGAAATTATTTTTAACTTCCGGGCGTAATTTTTCTATTGTCAAGTCACTCATGAATGTATGGTAGGGTATGCTGCGTAGGCGTAGCCAGCCGTAGGCATCCGCTTCATCAATTATCCTACCACCTTTTCAGTTACCCATTTATACCAACTATCTAACCCAGTACCAGTAGTTGCGGAAACCTGAAAAATTTGAATTTGGGGATTCACCTGCACAGCATACTCTATGCACTTTTGCACATCAAAATCTACATAAGGTAGTAAATCAATTTTAGTGATAATCATTACATCACTAGCACGGAACATATGCGGGTATTTTATCGGCTTATCTTCTCCCTCTGTGACTGAGAGAATCACGACTTTTGCCTGTTCTCCTAAATCAAATAAAGCTGGACAAACTAAATTTCCGACATTTTCAATCATCACAACAGAATTCAATGGCGGATTCAGTTGTTGTAAACCTCTGTCTATTATTGAGGCATCTAAATGACAGCCTGTTCCAGTGTTGATTTGGATGACTTTAGAACCAGTTTCTTTAATTTTTTTGGCATCGTTAGCAGTTTCTTGGTCGCCTTCAATGACACTAATAGATAATTGATGTTTCAAATCATTGATAGTTCTCGTTAAAAGAGTTGTTTTACCAGCACCGGGAGAACTCATTAAATTTAAGGCGAGAATATTTCGACCTTTAAACCATCCCCGATTTTGGGCGGCTAGCAGGTTATTCTTTGCTAATATATCTTGTTCTAAAGATATCGTTGTATTGTGTATTTTGGCATGAATTTGAGACACTTCTATATGCGTGTCATGGCTGTGGGAATGAGTGATGACAGTTCCATCTGGTAAAGTGTGAGTATGATTATGTTCAGCTTTATCTGTTTCTAAATTTGTAATTTTGACTTCGCCATCATCAGAACAGCCGCAGGTTACACACATAATTCCTCTATTTCTATTTCTTTAATTTTCAATTCTTCACCAGTAATTAAATCTAATTGCCCGCTACCACAGTTACAGATACCAAAAGGTTTATCTAAATAAACTTCTGCACCACATTGGCGACATCGCCCTAAGCCAGAAATTTCCACAATTTCTAACGTCGCCTCTTCTAAAACTGTGCCTTGGGTGCAAATATCAAAACAAAATCGGATAGCGTCGGGCATAATAGCTGAAAGTTTACCAATTTCTAATAAAACTCGCTGCACTTTTGCGCCTTTGGCGTGTTCAGCTACAATTGCCACAATATTTTTGGTAATTCCAAGTTCGTGCATACAATAAAATCTATTAAATATTAACAAATTCGTGGCAATTGGTCGCCTACCAACATATCAACAATCCTTTCAGTACCAAAAACTGTTTTTAACAATACGATACCCGTGGGTGAAGAAATAACTTCGCCAATAATAGAAGCATCTTTGCCTGATGGGTGTAATTTCATAGCTGATAAAACGTTTTCAGCATTCTTTTTTGGAACCACTACAACTAACTTACCTTCATTAGCTAAATACAACGGGTCTAAACCGAGAATTTCACAAACTCCGTTGACTTCTTCTCGCACTGGAATAGATTCTTCGTATAGACGAATTCCCACATTTGAACTGAGAGCAAATTCATTTAATACTGTCGCTAAACCACCGCGTGTAGCATCTCGCATAGCATGAACTTGGGGATATACATGGAGAATATTTTCTACTAAACTATGTAACGGCTGACAATCACTTTCAATATTAGTATTTAAAGCTAATTCTCCACGGGCAATTAAAATCGCTGTCCCATGATTGCCTATTTCACCATTAATTATTATTGCATCTCCGGGTTTAATATTGTAGGCAGAAATATTAATTCCTCGCGGGATAATACCAATACCAGCAGTATTAATAAAGAGTTTGTCGGCAGCACCACGATGTACAACTTTTGTGTCACCAGTAACAATTTGAATACCCGCTTTTTCTGCGGCTGCTTTCATACTGGCTGCGACACGGCGTAAAGTTTCTACAGGTAATCCTTCTTCTAAAATTACGCTACAAGTTAGATATAAAGGTTTAGCACCACTGACAGCTAAATCATTAACTGTGCCGTTTATAGCTAATTCTCCTATATCACTTCCGGGGAAAAATAACGGGTCTACAACGTATGAATCTGTTGTAAATGCGAGTCTGTCTCCTTGTTGAAGGAGAGGGGTTAGGTTGAAGCTGGCTTGGTCTTCTAGTTGTGAGAGAATGGGGTTCTCAAAATTGCTGACAAATATTTCGTCTATTAAATCACGCATGGCTTTACCACCGCTACCATGTGCGAGAGTTATATGAGTGTCTTGCACTTTAGGTTGGCGACGGCGGATTGGTTCTATTTTTTGGATTGGGTTTGTGGAGGAAATATTCATATTAAAATTTTTTTTTAACGCAGAGGGAAGCCCAGAAGTATGCGGAGTATTTAGTCTGAGGAGAAGCCGCAGGCGGGGAGAGGTACTTGAGTTATTTTTGGTTTTTGGTTGATTGTTTTTTTGGCAATGGTGGAGAGTCGTCCATATTTGTAATAGGCTGCACAAGCGCCTTCGGAAGATACCATGCAAGTACCGATTGGTGTTTCTGGTGTGCAAGCTGTACCGAATACTTTGCATTCCCAAGGCTTTAAGACTCCTTTGAGAATTTCTCCACATTTACAAGCTTTATGGTCGGCTACTTTGAGGTTAGGAATGGTAAATTTAAGTTCAGCATCAAATAGGGCATATTCAGGTTGAATTTTTAATCCTGAATAGGGAATGTCACCTAAGCCGCGCCAATCAAAACTATCTCGGATGGCGAAAACTTTATTTATGGCTTGCAGGGCTACTGTGTTTCCGCTTTTTTGGACAATTCGGTTATATTGGTTTTCAACTTCACAACGATTTTCTACTAGCTGTTGCAATAGCATCCAAATTGATTGGAGAATATCTAAGGGTTCAAATCCTGAGACGACTATTGGCTTATTATATTGTTGGGAAATAAACTGATATGGGTCAGTGCCAATTACCATGCTGACATGGCCAGGGCCAACAAATCCATCTAGTTGTAAGTCTGGATTATCTAGCAGTGCTTTGAGGGCAGGAATCACAAGAACGTGATTAGAAAACATACTAAAGTTATGAATTTCTTCGGCTGCTGCTTGCAGAATAGTGAAGGCGGTGCTGGGGGCTGTGGTTTCAAAGCCTAATGCAAAGAAAACTACTTCTTTGTCGGGGTTATCTCTGGCAATTTGCAGGCTATCTAAGGGAGAGTAAACCATACGGATGTCTGCACCTTGCGCCCTAGCTTGCAGTAAAGTGGTTTTGGAACCGGGAACTCGCATTGCGTCGCCAAAGGTGGCAAAAATGACGTTATGATTTTGAGAGATTGCGATCGCATCATCTAATCTCCCTTTTGGCATAACGCATACTGGACAACCAGGCCCATGAATTAGTTCGATGGTTTGGGGTAATATTTCTTCGATACCGTATTTAAATATGGAGTGGGTATGTCCGCCGCATACTTCCATGATTTTGATGGGTTTTTCTAGCTGCTGGCTTAATTTGGTGATTTCGCGGCGTAAGGCTTCTGCTTTTTGAGGTTCGCGGAATTCGTCAACATATTTCATAGGGATTGGGGAATAGTTAATTTCGCTTTTGTGGTAGGGAGTTTTTTACGAACCGCCAAGACGCCAAGAACGCCAAGGAAGAAAGAGGTGAGTTTTAAAACCTTTCTTTACGTGAGACAAGAAAAGTCTATTATTTAATACCATTTCTTTATGAAGCTGCGCTAAATCTCTTAATTTCTTATTTCTTGGCGTACTTGGCGCTCTTGGCGGTTCGTTCTTTATTTTTTACACTATAGGCACATTTTCATACAGAATTGGTATAAGTACTAATCCCTGCTTGTGCTGCTGCTAATTCTTGGAATAGTTGTAATGTTTCTGCTGCTTCTTGTTCATTAATTCGATTCATGGCAAAGCCAACATGGACTAATACCCAATCACCAATACAAGCTTCGGGTGGATGTTGTTCATCAACGATGCAGGCAATATTTACTTCGCGCTTTACACTACCAATATTAACTAAGGCTAGTTTATGGTTAACGTTGGTAATTTCTATAATTTGTCCGGGTATTCCTAAGCACATTTTTTTTTGAATATAAACTAACCGTAGAGGCGCAAAGAACACAGAGAAAATTATTTCTGAGTTTTCAAATATCAATACTTGTGTATTAATTGTGCGGCTGTAATAACTGCTTGTCCTAAAGATAAGCTACCGTCGTTAGCTGGAACTAAGCTATGAGTGAGTACTTTTATTCCCAATTTTTCTAATTGTTTGGTAACTTGCTGTAACAATATACAATTTTGGAATACTCCTCCTGTTAGGGCTACCTGAGAAATCAGATTTTCTTGAGAAAGATGCTTAACCATTTCCACAATTGCATTCGCTAAACCTTTGTGAAATTTGGCAGCCATAACTTGTTGTGAAATCTGCTGCTGTAAGTCATGGAGCAATGCTTGCCACATTGGACGCGGGTCTATACAGTAAATACTATCTGAAAAGCTAAAGTTAAAAGGATAGATTAGCGTTTCTTTATCATTATTTAAGCTGCTAACATCTACTATAGCTTCCATTGCGATCGCAGCTTGTCCTTCATAGCTACATTCATCTCTATAAATACCGATAGCTGCCGCTACTGCGTCGAACAGCCGCCCCACTGAAGAAGCTGAAGGAGAGTTAATTTTTTTATCTATAAGTTGATTAAGTAGCTTTAGTGGCTTATTTTTCAGAAATTTTACGATTTCTAAATCAGCATATTGTTGTTGGTAATCATCCCAAAGGTTAGTAGCTACTAAGTGGGCATAAGTACTACGCCAAGGCTGATAAATTGCTTGTTCACCACCAATCATTGCTACTGGTTTAAATGTTGCTAGTCGCTGAAATTTCCGATAATCTGCTAAAAGAAATTCTCCACCCCAAAGTGTATTATCATCACCGTAACCTAAACCATCTAAAGCAATGCCTAATACCGGAGGCGAATCTAAAGGAATCCCATTTTCTGCCATACAAGCGGCGATATGCGCGTGATGATGTTGGATTTGATGAATTGGAATTTGATTTGTATCTGTGAGTTTTTTACCAAGTTTGCTGGAAAGATATTCAGGGTGTTTATCAACGGCAATTACTTCTGGTTTATGTTCAAATAAATTTAAGTATAAATTCAAAGTCTCTTGATAAGCATTAAAAGCCGCAGCATTTTCTAAATCTCCTAAATGTTGAGATAGAATCGCTTCTCCTTCACGCAACAGGCAAAAGGTATTTTTTAACTCACTACCCATTGCTAAAATTTGCGGTATATTATGAAATCCTAATGGTAAACTAATTGGTGCTGATGCATATCCTCTAGCACGGCGAATTGTTTGGACTTTATCGCCGATAACTCTCACAACAGAATCATCTACCCCATTAATAATCTCTCGATTGTGAAAGAGAAAATAATCAGCGATTGCCCGTAATTTTTCTCTTACTTCGTCATTATCAATACATTGTGGCTCATCAGCAAGATTGCCACTTGTTAAAACAATTGGGCGATTCATCCGCCGCAAAATTAAATGATGTAAGGGCGTATAAGGTAGCATGAAACCAAGGGTATTTTGCCCCGATGCTATCGATGGTGCTACTTTTTTACCTGTTGCTTGTAGTAAAACAATTGGTGCAACAGAACTTGTCAATAATTCTTTTTCTTTGGCGTTGACACTACAATATTGTTCAATTATCTCAATATCTCGCGCCATTAAAGCAAAGGGTTTATGATAGCGCTTTTTGCGCTGACGCAGTTTTTGTACAACGGTTTCCTGAGTTGCATCGCAAGCCAGATGAATACCACCTAAGCCCTTAATTGCGATAATTTCACCCTTTTGCAACAAGGTACAAACGGCATCAACATCATCTAGCATGGAGAACATGGAAGCAGTAACCGATTTACTATCAGCGCGTTCTAACCAAGCTGAAGGGCCGCAAGCATAACAAGCTACAGGTTGGGCGTGAAAACGCCGATTTTCGACATCGTGGTATTCCTTTGCACATTCTGGACATATAGCAAACGCAGACATACTGGTATTGCTTCTGTCATAAGGAATCGCACGAATAATACTCAGGCGGGGGCCGCAATGAGTACAGTTAGTAAAGGGATAGCGATAAAAGCGGCTAAAAGGGTCAAATATTTCTTGTTGACATTGCGGACAAGTAGCTGCGTCAGGGGTAATTTCTGTTTTAATGGCATTACTGACACTAGTAGAAATCACAAAATTGTTAAAGTTAAATTTACCTTCATAAGGAATTCTAGTTAGCTGATTAATTTTTGCTAATGGTGGACATTCTGTTTGCAATCTGGCAACAAATTCTGTTAATGCTTCCTCACTACCAGATACCCTAATTAATACACCTTGCCCATCATTACAAACATCTCCAAGCAAACCACAGGCTTTAGCCAGACGATATACAGTAGGGCGAAATCCTACTCCTTGAACAGTACCGCGAACTCTAATTTCTTCAGTCGCCATATAAATCTGACTTTCCAAAATTACGAATTACTTTAGCGTAGCGGGGCGTAGCCCATTACGAATTATTAAACTGCCAAAGCAAAATTCGGTTATTTCCAGAATCAGCTATGATTGCTGTTTTGCCACAAATTTTTATCCCGTAACACCAATTTAAGCTATCTCGTTTTGGCAGCCCAAAATTACGATTTTCACCTTTACTTTGAAAATTTATTTGTCCTGCAAGGGCATCTGCCGCCGCACCTTGCAGTGATAAAATTGATTCTGGCTTCCTCCATCCTAACAAACGAGAATTAGCGGTATCTGCAACTACTAACCAATCACCAGCCACACCCACACCATAAGGCATACTTAAACTACTAGCACTTGGCAAATAAACTCCTTGATTCATTTCTACAAAATCAAAATTTTTTTGTCCTAAAACTACTGCACAAGGAGCATTATTTTCTGTGGGTATTCCTTGCCAAATCATTACTCGATGATTACCTGCATCGCTGACAACCAAATTTTCTTCCCAAAAGGTGATGTCGTGACACCAACGCATACTCGCTGCGGTTGGAGAAGCACCACCGTTTTCATTGCGAGATATCATATCTGGTTGTCCCAAAACTACATCAGCAGGTTGGCCATTTTCTGTTGGTAATTGATGCCAAATTAATACTCTTCGATTACCAGTATCAGCAATAAATAGGCGTCCTTGATAATAGAAAACACCATAGGGCCAGTGCATTGTATTAGCAGATGCTGTTTGATTTCCTTGATTTGGTTCATTATCAGTAAAATTAACTTGTCCTAACACCAAATCTGCTGGAACATTGTTATCTTCTGGTAAGTTCTTCCAAATCAAAATCCGATGATTCCAAGCATCTGCTACAGCTAACCCTTTGCCGCAAGCACAAATCCCTGTTGGTACACTTAAAGTTGCTCTTCCTGCTGTAGTTTTAGCATTTTGTCCTTCATGATAAAAGTCAGGCTGTCCAATTACCCAATCAGCCGATTGACTATCTCTTGTGGGTAAATTTTGCCATCCTAATAATCGATGATGTCCTGTATCTGATACCCATAATGGGCCAGTTTCTGATAACAAGCAAGCACCACGAGGCCCAAACATTGTTGTGGCATTGGGTGCTACAGGTATAACTAATTCTTCTGGTTCAATAATGTTACCTAAAATTACCTCTGCACCTTGAGGTGATAGAGGTAAATCTTGAGGGTTTTCTGTTACTTCTAGCGGTAATTGTGATATGGGATTAATTATGATTGGGATATCCATGAACCGCAGATAGACGCTGATAATTATTTAAAAACATTAATGTTGATTAGCATGTAACAACAGTAACGGTTTTGCATTATGCTTTCAAATTCAGTTAAAACCTCTAATTAACTTCTGTATTAATTAAGCTAAAAAAAATCAACATAGCCTTTAGAGGATGTTTGAAAAGTCCTATTCTCTGTATCAAATAGTTTTAGATCCTCCTAAATCCCCCGTAAAAAAGGGAACTTTAATTTTGGTTCCTCCCCTTAAAAAGCTGCGATGCAGGGTGGTTTCATATAACCGTAGAAAAATCAAAATACTGATAAGGGTATTTAAGCATTCACGGTTGAAAACAAGATGAATCTGATTGAGCAGTTACAACAAATTCGGTGATTATCGCCATATCCGAGGGGGGAGGCATGAATTATGGTTGGTGCTGTTGCTGACACTGCTGGGAGCGATGACCGGATATTGGGGCTATTGACCACTGGAAGACTTTACACTTACGTATCGACAAAGATTAATAGAACTGTTAAATCTCAAAGATACTACTAAGTTTCCCTGCTACTCGACGTTTCGGCGTGTGATGACAACAGTTAACTTTCAACTATTAACGGAGTTATTTAATACTTGGCAGCGATGACAGTGCCGCCAAATCCAGGAGAGCGATTAGCAATTGAGGGTAAAACCCTGGTTAATCAGCTAATCAGCTATTTCAGACTTTGTTGAGCCACTGTGTTTGACACTTATTACATGGTCAACTTGAAAACCTAAGCCGTCTACTTCTGGATATAAACAATACTCGCATATATGGGCGGCGCGATCGCTAACTAAACGTCGCAGTTCTGCATTAATATATGGACGAGACATTTTGAATACTTATTTAGGGTTAATATACTGAGTAGCTCTTGCTTTTGCCAACCTCATAATATGCTCTAGCGTGAGGAAATGATCTAACTCTCGCTGGTCACTTCCTGTAAGACCTTCAGTTTTTGCGCGGTAAACGAGATCCTCTAAACGGTCTTTGGCTGCATCCGAGAGTTTGAAATCCATAACACTTTGGGGAGTGGTTCCAGCAGCAATAAACTTTTACTGTGAATAGTAAATCAGCTTACATTTACCCTTCCCACTGCTTTAACTTCTTCTGAGCAAATTCCCGCACTTGCTCATCTGGGTCATTCTTGGCGCGATCGCGCAACAGTGGTAAAGTCTGGGGATGCTGAGAAAATTGCTTGATAATTGTCTCCAGTGCAATGCGCCGAGGATTAGGTTCATCCCCTTTCTTGCGCTCAAAGGAATCATCAACAGCGCAGTTGTAGTAGATGTCAAACAATTCAGGCTCATATTTAAAGTATTTAGCTAATTTTTGGACTGCTGCACCTCGCACATTTTCATGCTCATCCTGGGTAGCGCGTTCTTTAAGGATGGATTTGGTGTCGGGGTCATCTTTGAAGTTATTCGCTAATCCTCTGACTGCTGTACCTCGTACATATTCGTGATCATCCTGAGTAACGCGTTCTTTAAGGATGGATTTGGTGTCGGGGTCATCTTTGAAGTTATTCGCTAATCCTTCAACTACTGCACCTCGCACATTTTCATGCTCATCCTGGGTAGCGCGTTCTTTGAGGATGGATTTGGTGTCGGAGTCATCTTTGAAGTGATTCGCTAATCCTCTGACTGCTACACCTCGCACATTTTCATGCTCATCCTGGATAGCGTGTTCTTTGAGGATGGATTTGGTGTCGGGGTTATCTTTGAAGTTATTCGCTAATCCTCTGAGTGCTGTACCTCGCACAACCCAGTGCTCATCCTGGGTAGCGCGTTCTTTGAGGATGGATTTGGTGTCGGGGTCATCTTTGAAGCGATTCGCTAATTCTTCGACTGCTGCCCCTCGCACATACCCATGAGCATCCTGGGTAGCACTTTCTTTGAGCCAGGTTTTGGTGTCGGGGTCATCTTTGAAGTTCTTCGCTAATCCTTGGACTGCTGTATTTCGCACATTGTTATTATCATCCTGGATAGCGCGTTCTTTGAGCCAAGTTTTGGTGTCAGGGTCATCTTTGAAGTGATTCGCTAATTCTCGGACTGCTGTATTTCGCATAACCCAGTGCTCATCCTGGGTAGCGCATTCTTTGAGCCAGGTTTTGGCGTCGGGGTCATCTTTGAAGTTTTTCGCTAATCCTTTGACTGCCCCACGTCGCACAAATAGGTGATCATCCTGGATAGCGAGTTCTTTGAGCCAAGTTTTGGTGTCAAGGTCATCTTTGAAGTTTTTCGCTAATTCTTCGACTGCTGCACTTCGCACAACCCAGTGCTCATCCTGGATAGCATGTTCTTTGAGGAAAGTTTTGGTGTCAGGGTCATCTTTGAAGTTTTTCGCTAATTCTTCGACTGCTGCACTTCGCACATCTTCGTGCTCATCTTGGGTAGCGCGTTCTTTGAGCCAGGTTTTGGTGTCGGTAGATTCTTGCCAGATCGTTGCAATTGCTGTTACTGCTTGAGTGTGAATTTCTTGAACTAGCTCAATTCCTTCATCATAATAGGGATAATAGCTATTGTCATATATATAGTAGCTATTGTCATAATAGTACCAGAGTTCATATTTAGTTAAGTCTTTTAGCTTGTCAAGTAATTTATTAGCCGTTGACGCGATCGCCGAGCGATTTCTCACTTCTACAAGACACTTAGCCGCTAAAAAAAGATTGACAAACTTTTCCTCTTCGCCATCTTGCGCCATTAAATAATCAAGAATTTCCCCAACAAATTTAGGCTCAATCATTCCCGCAATTAGCAGCAAGACTTCATACCAACTTTCATCTTGCCAGTGTTTGCCAAAAACCTCATTCTTCAGTTCCTCAATACTCAGCGTTTGCGTTTCTTTAAACTGCCAGACAAACTCCCAAGCACAGAAATATTCTAAAAATGTCCGATGTACAAAAGCATAATAATCCGCGCCCAGGAAACATAACATAAAGTTGCGAGTCCGCAGTTGATTAATCATCACCCGCGCAGCTTCTCTGGGTTTATCAAATTCTATGGTTTTGAGATAATCAGTCATAACTTTGACTAAATCATTTTCATTAATCAAATTACCTGCCAAACCTTTGTCACCAGTTTGCATCAGATAAGCAACCTGACGCAGCATCGCTTGCTTATCTTTATAATCAATCGTTTTAGGATCTAACCTCTTATCTTCTGTCAAAGCACGTTCCACATCCCATTGATGCAGCAACACCCGCGAAGCTTGATCGTAAAGTGTAGCTCTATCTCTTGGTAGCTCTTGATTCCGATTAAGAATTGCCATCATCGTCAACAGCAGAGGATTTCCCGCCAATTCTGCAATAGATTTGGAAGCTGCAATTCCTCTTTTTAGCCGTTCCCGTTTTCTGACTTTATCTACAGCATCGGTAAAAGTTAACTCATGCCAACGGTAGATAAAATCCTGAATTTGTTCTAAGTCTAAATCTTGTAATATAAAGTGGCGAAACTCAGCATTAAGCAATCGTTGCGGTTTATAGCCAATAATCCGGGAAGTGACAATTACCTGCACATCAGGATAGTCATTAGTAAAGCGATGAATATCAGTAATTACATCCTCTCGCTTACCAGGGTCAAATACCTCATCCAAACCATCAAACATTACTAAGGCGTTACCAGCTTTTAATTTTTTATCTAGTTCAAGCTGATTAAGATGATGAACAGCACCACTACATTGATGGAAGAATTCGAGAAAATTATTGCACTCTTTATCTTCCCGTCGCCGCATATAAGTGCGTAATTCAATAAGCAAGGGAATTGGTAAAGATATAACATTATCCAGTGGAGACTCAGCCCAATTCAAAGCCAGAAATTGCAACAATGTAGATTTACCTGAACCAGGATCGCCCAAAATCACAATACTTTTATAATCTTGCTTTTTATTGACAACATCTAAAACACAACGTATCGGCTGTTCAAAATAAACCCGTTTGTGGCGTTCTAACTCTTCTAATTCAACAGCTTCTACTTGTTCACTTTCTCGCAGTCGTCTAAGATGTTCTTTAGACAGTTCGTGAACTT
This sequence comes from Nostoc sp. CmiVER01, assembly GCF_034531135.2. Lineage (NCBI taxonomy): Bacteria > Bacillati > Cyanobacteriota > Cyanophyceae > Nostocales > Nostocaceae > Nostoc > Nostoc sp. CmiVER01. The sequence goes on along the minus strand of NZ_JAVRBU020000026.1, from coordinate 20,219 downwards.
GTGGTAAAACTTGATGAGTTTCCCGGACATTTTGAGCAGTAAAAATCCGCCATAATTTCAGTTCGTTATAGGCATAGCCGCTAGTATCTAAGCTATCTAACTTGAGATTGCCATAGCGTTCGCGGATTCCTTCTTGATATTTGCTTAAATTAAAATCTACAATAACACCAGCAATTTCTTTTGTATTGATTTCAATATCAGATAGCTTTTGTAGTTCTAGAAGATGGTGTAATTCTTTTGAATCTAAAAGAAGTTCTTGGACTTCTGTAAAATACTGTTCTATAAGTGATTGCCAGTTAAACTTAGATGGCAGAGGTTTTAATTGCAGCCTGTTCCAACTATCTTCTAAGGTTTTAGCGTCTAAAGATTCACAATTAATATCAAAACCTTTACCAAGAGTTTCTGCAACCGATTTATCGCTGATAAACTTCTTGATATCTTTGGTGTACTCTTTAATCTCAGTTTCAGCAAGTTTGCAACGAACCTTTAACTGCTGCTGCATGAGTTGCACAAATTCTTTTAACGCTTTACCAGCAGCAATTTCTATGTCTTCTTTCTTAAGTTTCTGGAAAATCTTGCCAGGGATACCTTTTAAGAAATCTTTAGCCCAATCTTTAGCAGCATCTTTGGCTAAATCTTCCAGAATGGGTTTATTTTTAAACCCGGCGGCCTGAGTTACACCCCAATAAGCTAACCAGTCCAGCATAATACTCGTTTCTGTTGAGAGTTTGATTACGAGTATATCCACTAGTTTGAATAATGTTTACAGATTTCAGGGTTATTGCAGAAATAGATTGCGCGATCGCATTTAACCCCACATCTCATCAGAGAACAAGTTCTTTGGCTAATAGCTCAACTCCACAGTGGACTAAAACTTTTGAAAAAACTAACGCTGAAGACTTGGTTTTTTCAAACACAAACTTGGCTTTGTGACCTGGAAGTAATGCTGTTAAAACTCTTTGTATAATAGTTTTAGGCGAAGATAGCGTGATGACAATTTTGTTAAGTGTGAGAAATTTTTTGGTTTAAAAGAGCGATCGCTCTGCTTTTCTTGGTAACTTTCGGTTCACCCATTTTTTGATAAGTTAAAAAAAAATAAGAGTACATAAAGATATTTTAAGTATTTTCAAAAACCAGTACCTCTGAGTTAACTTTGTGCAAACTCCGGGTAAAATCGGCTAGCCAAGAGTTTACGTGTAATAGAAATTACTACAAAGCTAGAGGGAAGTTCAAGATGGTTGCATTTGCTTTAAAACTAACACAGATATTTGGAGGCATACTAGCTACATCGCTACTGAGTCTGATGTCCTTAGAGGTTCTTACCACCGCAGCGTTAAGCAATCCGCCTCCTGCGTCTGTTGATACTAAGGTGAAAGTGCCTAGTACAATGACCTTTGCACCCTTTAATACTAATCGTTACTTGAAAGTACCGCCCAATTTCTCTGTCTCTGTTTATGCTCGAATCAAGGCAGCTCGCTTTATGGCAGTTGCTCCTAATGGGGATCTTCTAGTATCACAGCCGAGTACGGGTAAAGTGTTAATTGTCCGAGAAAATGGCAGCAAAGACCCAATTATTTCTGACTTCGTGACGGGTCTACGCAGGCCACACGACATTGTGTTTCATAAGATTGATAACATCACCTACGTTTATATCTCTGAGACTCATCAAATTAACCGCTTCATCTACAACTCTGGAGATAGAATCGCCAAAAATCGCCAAATCGTTATAACTGGCTTACCAGACAGCAGCACCTCAGAACTCAGAGGCTCTTATGGTCACGAGCTAAAAAATATTGCACTTGATGCTAATCACAAACTTTATGTGTCGATCGCCTCTACGTGCAATGCTTGCAAGGAAGATACTGTTAGTACCCCAAAGCGTGGTGCGATTTACCAATACAACGCTAATGGAACCAATCAACGGCTTTTTGCCCAAGGTTTACGTAATGCCGAAGGATTAGCATTTTTACCTGGCACAAATGACCTTTGGGTAGTCGTTAATAATCGAGATGAGATCCGCTATCCCTTCAACGATAGTACCGGCAATTACGGTAAGGTTATCCGCTCTTACGTAGACAACCATCCACCAGAGGAGTTCACGAAAGTCCGAGATGGCGGTAATTACGGTTGGCCATTCTGCAACCCCAATCCTGACACGGCAACCGGCCTCAACAATATGCCGTTTGACCGCGACTATCAGTTCAATGCTAATGGGAGTGTTAATTGCAATGCAATGGACAGAATTAGCAAGGGTATTCAAGCCCATTCCGCTCCCTTGGGACTAACATTCTTACAAAATACCAACTTTCCCAGCCTATACTCAAGTGGGGTAGTGGCGGGACTGCATGGTTCATGGAATCGGCAAAAGAAAACGGGCTATAAAATAGCTTACTTTCCCTGGAACAGTACGACAAAAACTCTAGGGGAAGAGATAGATTTAGTCAACGGTTGGCTAATTCCAAGAACGGAAGAAGTCTGGGGTCGACCGGTGGATATGGCAGTCGATCTGCAAGGTAATTTGTTAATTTCGGATGACTACAGTGGTACTATCTACAAGCTCTCCTACATGCCGCGAGGAGAGGTTAAGGTCTACAGAGATTTGAATTTGACTGGAGTTTCCCAGTCATTTCCTACAAGTCCAGGAGTATACAAAGCGATCCAAGGGGACTTAAATGTTGTAGGGAATGACGCTATTAGCTCATTAAGTGTACCGTCTGGTAAAGTGGTACGTGTCTGCCAAAATGAAACTGGTGGTTTATGTCGTGAGTTTAGTGCTGGGGATTATAAATCTCTTGGAGCTGACTTAAATGACTCAATATCTTTTATAGAAGTTAAGTAGCCCCAATCATCGAATTTTAGATTTTAAATTTTGGATTTTAGATTGATAGACTAAAATCCAAAATTTAAAAAAGTCCCAGAGCAAACGAATTTAAACGCGAGAACAATTTTATTATCCAAAATCAAAAATTGAGTCACCTATGCTGCTTTTGGCTGATTGTCCTGCAATCAAATAGAAACCGCGATGTCTAAACGGACTGCGCGATCGCAATTTTTCCCACTGCACGCCCAGTTTCACTATAACTATGAGCCGCCGCTAGTTCTTGCAAGGGATATGTGCGATCAATCACCACACGAATCTTACCTGCTTCAATCAATTCTTTGAGAAAAAGCAAGTCTTTAGTGTTAGGTTTCTCAAAGAAAAATTTCGCTTTTTGACCGGGGAGGAATGCTGTTAAGACACTCTCTAACAAGACTTCGGGGCTGGGTAATGTGGTGATATAAATTCCGTTGGATTTAAGGACTCTTTTGGTTTGTGAGAGCGATCGCTTACCCACTGCATCAAAGATAATGTCATACTGCGCTGTATCTTCGGCAAAATCTTGTTGCGTATAATCAATTACGCGGTCTGCTCCCAAAGATTTCACCAAATCCAAATTTTTGGTACTGCTAACTCCCGTCACCTGTGCGCCTAAAGCCTTAGCAATTTGCACTGCAAAAATCCCTACACCACCCGCAGCACCATTAATTAAGACATTTTGTCCTGTTTGAATATTTCCTTGATCTCGCAGTGCTTGTAGAGCCGTGAGTGCTGCTAAAGGCACAGCAGCAGCTTCTTCATAGTTTAAATTGGTTGGTTTAAGCACCGCCAAGTTTTCTGGGATGGCTGCAAACTCTGCGTAACCTCCTCCAGGGAAGCTAGTACTGCCATAAATAGCATCTCCTGGTTTAAAGCGCGTGACACCAGAGCCAATCTCTACAACTTCTCCCGCCACATCAAACCCCAGAATCTTCGGAAATTTAATGCCAGTAATCAGACTCAACATTCCCTGACGAATTTTCCAATCAATGGGATTAACGCTACTAGCACGAACTTTTACAAGTAACTGCGTTGGCTCAATTTTCGGCTGTTCCACATCTTCATACTGCAACACTTCAACGCCGCCATACCGACGGATAACCACTGCTTTCATCGCATTCCTCCTGGTTGCTACTCTGTTTTGCTGAATCACACAGCCTGTTTTTCCTAATAAATCTAGTGTAACGATGTCTACGACGGGCTACGCTTACGTATGGTATTTAACGAAGATGGTGCACAATCAGAGATTCCCTAAAATAGAAATATCAGTCTAAAACTACACCTGTATGCCAGCTAGAGACCTTTATCACAACAATGTTAAAAATGCTTTGATTAAAGACAAATGGACAATTACTCATGACCCATTAACTCTAAAGTTTGGTAAAAAAGATTTGTATGTTGATTTAGGTGCTAAACAGTTGTTGGCGGCTGAAAAAGCAGAATCCAAAATTGCAGTTGAGATTAAAAGTTTTACCGGGAGATCGGATGTTGATGATCTAGAAAAAGCGTTAGGTCAGTATATTTTATATCAGGATATCTTGATTGAATTGGAGCCGGAACGAATACTATATCTTGCAGTCCCTAACAGTATTTTTGATGATTTATTTGAAGAACCTATTGGCAAACTGTTACTGAGAAATCATCGTTTAAAGCTGATTACTTTTGATCCAAAACAGGAGGTTATTAAACAATGGATTATACCAAGTTAGACCACTATCGCCAGGTGATTGAAACTATCCTCACTGAATATGCCTCACTACCCTATTCTTATGCCAACATTCAATCAGAAGTGGTGTTTGATCGAAGCCGCGATCGCTATTTGTGGATGGATCTAGGTTGGGATGGCGATCGCCGCATTCATGGCTGTCTGGTTCATATTGACCTAATTGATGGCAAAATTTGGATTCAACGGGATGGCACTGAAGAAGGCATTGCCGCCGATTTAGAACGGGCTGGAATTCCTAAAGAACATATCGTCCTTGGCTTTCGTCCACCGGAGTTAAGACCTTACACTGGTTATGCAGTTGCTTAAAAGTTAACACGGAACATTCTCTTTATTCTTCAGTGGTAAATACAACACCTTCGTACAGCAGTTCAATTGGACATTCAAATTCAATACTCGATAAGGTGACGATATCTCCATCCGTGTATGGGTAGTAAAGCCACATCCTACCCTCACCCCGACAGTAACGCTCAACGGAGATTTGTTCCGAGTCAATCAAGATATATTCTTGCAAACTAGGGATTCTCAAGTAATAAGTAAATTTTTCACCCCGATCTTTAGCGCTTGTACCTGGCGAAAGAACCTCGGCAATTAGCTTGGGATGTTGAATAAATTTACGGGCATTGAGGTCTTCAGGGTCGCAACTGACAATAACATCAGGATAATAGTAGCGACTCTGGGGAGTGAGTTGCATTTTCACGTCTAATACATTCACTCGATAACCTCTGGAATGTAAATGAGGGCGTAAGGCAGTGTACAAGTTAAGTGCAATGTCGTTATGAGGAATTGTACCGCCTGTCATGGCAAATACTTCGCCATTGGCATATTCATAGCGAAGGTCTTGCTGAGGTTCCCATTCGAGATATTCCTCAACGGTCATTTTTGGCGGCTGTTGGGGGATGGCTATCATAACTAAGATTTTTTCACGCTTGGTTTGATTGTAGCTAAATGACACTCTGACAATTCAGGTTATCGGTAAAACCTCTCTCCAAATCCAAGAAATAAACTTTAAATTTTCCCCCTTTCCGACACGGGAAGGGGGTTAGGGGATTAGGTTTTTTGCTAAGGTTTGTAATGAGCAATTCAGAAAATTCATTGCGATCGCTCAATCATGTTAGATTATAGTTTGTTGTTTCTCTTAAACACAAAATCTGAGAGTTTCTTACCCATCTCCTCATTGTGGAAATGAAAAAAAAGAACTAGAAAGTTAAATTTTTTGAAAATTATGTGCAGCAATACATCTATTTCCACTAGCTTATATAGCTTACCAGGCAAGGCTTAAAGGCATAATTGAACATCATTGTCAAAGAAAAATTAAAAGAATATGAAGTGCATTTTTACCCTCAAAAAAATGATATGTTAGATACAGAATTCAATTTCATGCGTTTATGGAGTAAAACAAGATAAATTGCTTCAGTTTTTCACCCTCAACCCCTTGGCATTTCTTACTTTTGACGCAAATTGAGGGCAATGTGAGTACACATTTAAATAACCAAAATCCAGTTGCAATTAGATTAAATTCTTTGCTGGTATTGGGTTGTGGCTGAGTACAAATAAATCCTGAACCCCTATCTATAAACACTAGAACCCCAACCAAAAAATACTAGAACCCCTACCTGAAAAAAACTTTTTTAATTCTTGTAATGCTTGAAGAATTAAGGTTTTTAGTATTTGAGTACAAACGTAATAAATCCAATAAATTCTATCCTAGAGAGACGCACCGTTTGGCTAGGAGACGGCTGCTATAAATCTTATATCGCCAATCACCTAACGCTCTGAAACAAAACAAAGCGAAAAGTGAGTGGAGGGATGACATAGCACCATGCCTGAAGTGAAAAGAAGTCGCGGCTGTAAGCACAAATTCTACCCAAGAACCGAACGTTGACACACACCAGCCGAACATCAGATATCTATTGCCTGCCTTACTTAAAAACAAGTCACCCGAACCCAAGGGTTTGCAGGCAGTGTGAAAGACGCGACTTCAATTCCTGGGCATAAAGAGTGGCAACACCATCTCCCACAGTGGCAGCCAAGTCCACCGACCTTTTGCGAAACTCAATGACATCACCGTCTACACGACTCCTCAACTCCAACGCTACGGAATCGACAACCCAAGCAAAATCCGGTGGTTGCGGCTGCGACAGCACCACCAGCACCACCGTGGAAAGGGACGAAAAGCTCCAAGAACGCATTGCTAAACATCCCTGCTACAGCGAAGACGCTCATCACCACTATGCCCGGATGCACGTTGCAGTTGCTCCCGCTTGCAACATTCAATGCAACTATTGCAACCGCAAATATGATTGCGCTAACGAAAGCCGTCCTGGAGTAGTTAGCGAATTACTAACACCAGAACAAGCAGCACACAAAGCTTTAGTCATTGGTGGCAAGATTCCCCAAATGACAGTTGTGGGAATTGCCGGCCCTGGCGACCCTCTGGCGAACCCAGAAAAGACTTTCCGCACATTTGAGTTGATTGCAGAACAAGCACCAGACATTAAGCTGTGCTTATCAACCAATGGTTTAATGCTGCCTGATTACATCGATCGCATTAAACAATTAAATATAGATCACGTTACGATCACCATTAACATGGTAGATCCAGAGATCGGTGCTAAGATTTATCCTTGGGTTCACTACAGACGCAAGCGTTACAGAGGTCTTGAAGGTGCGAAAATCCTCCATGAAAGACAGATGGAAGGATTGCAAGCCCTCAAAGATGCTGATATCTTGTGCAAAGTCAACTCAGTGATGATTCCCGGAATTAATGACCATCACTTAGTCGAAGTGAATCGGGTCATTCGTGAGAAAGGTGCATTCTTGCACAACATCATGCCATTGATTTCTGCACCAGAACATGGTACACACTTCGGTTTAACCGGTCAACGCGGCCCTACACCCAAAGAACTCAAAGAAGTTCAAGACAACTGCTCCGGTAACATGAAAATGATGCGTCACTGTCGCCAGTGCCGCGCCGATGCAGTAGGATTATTGGGAGAAGACCGCAGCCAGGAATTTTCCAAAGAGAAATTCTTGGAAATGACTCCAGAATATGACATGGAGCAACGCGCTACCGTTCACGAAGGGATTGAGAAGTTTAAAGAAGAACTTAAAGTAGCCAAAGATAAGGCGTTAGCAGGTAAGAAAGTTGCCAACAGTCCGAAAATCCTCGTTGCAGTAGCAACCAAAGGTGGCGGATTGGTTAATCAACACTTCGGTCATGCGAAAGAATTCCAAATTTACGAAGTGGGTGGAAACGAAGTTCGCTTTGTCAGCCATCGCAAAATTGACCAATACTGCCAAGGTGGATACGGTGAAGAAGCTTCCTTTGAGCATATTATGAAAGCGATCGCAGATTGCAAAGCAGTTCTAGTCTCGAAGATTGGTAACTGTCCTCAAGAAAAATTGCAAGAAGCTGGAATAAAGACTGTTGAAGCTTACGACGTGATTGAAAAGGTTGCTTTAGAGTTTTACGAGCAATACGTTAAGGAATTAGGGAATTAGGGATTAGGGAATAGGGAGTAGGGAGTGGGGAATTTCAATATTCACCACTCCCCACTCACCACCACTCACCACTCCCCACGCCCAAAAGGAGAATAAATCATGGCTTACAAAATTCTTACTAGCCAGTGTATTTCCTGCAATCTCTGTCTAACGGCATGTCCTACAAATGCAGTAAAAGTGGTTGATGGACAGCACTGGATTGACCCTGAACTTTGTACAAACTGCGTTGGTAGCATTCATACCGTACCTCAGTGTAAAGCTGGTTGTCCCACCTGCAACGGTTGCATTAAGCAGCCTAGCGATTACTGGGAAGGCTGGTTTGCCAATTACAACCGCGTAGTCGCTAAATTAACAAATAAACAAGATTACTGGGAACGTTGGTTTAATTGTTATTCCCAGAAATACTCTGAGCAGTTGCAAAAGCGTCAATCCCAATCAGTGGGTTCTGAAGCTTAATTAAATAATTCCTAATTCTTAATTGAAGACAACAATGCAAAATAACTGCATCTATCTCGATAATAATGCCACCACTAAGGTAGACCCAGAAGTAATAGAGGTAATGCTACCTTACCTGACGGATTATTACGGCAACCCTTCCAGTATGCATACTTTTGGTGGGCAAGTCGGTAAAGCAGTGAGAACAGCAAGAGAACAACTTGCAGCCATCCTGGGAGCCGATGAGTCTGAAATTGTCTACACAAGTTGCGGTACTGAGGGAGATAACGCGGCGATTCGAGCCGCACTGTTAGCGCAACCAGAAAAGCGACATATTGTCACTACTCAAGTTGAACATCCAGCAGTACTCAATGTCTGCAAACAATTAGAAACCCAAGGTTATAGTGTTACCTATCTATCAGTAAATCATCAAGGGCAGCTGGATCTAGATGAACTAGAAGCTTCCTTGACGGGTAACACCGCCCTGGTGACAATTATGTATGCTAATAACGAAACCGGCACGGTTTTCCCGATTGAGCAAATTGGGTTGCGCGTCAAAGAATATGGTGCTATCTTCCATGTAGATGCGGTGCAAGCAGTGGGAAAAATCCCGTTGAATATGAAGACTAGCACGGTGGATATGTTAACCCTGTCTGGTCACAAGTTGCACGGGCCCAAAGGAATTGGTGCTTTATATATCCGGCGTGGAGTTAGATTCCGTCCCTTCATGATTGGGGGACACCAAGAACGCGGACGTAGGGCGGGAACAGAGAATGTTCCAGGAATTATTGCCTTGGGCAAAGCTGCCCAACTAGAACTGTTACACTTAGAAGAAGCGATCGCAAGAGAAATAAAGCTGCGCGATCGCCTCGAACAAACTTTACTAGCTAAAATTCCCGATTGTGTAGTTAATGGCGACGTTACGCAGAGATTGCCAAACACCACAAATATCGGCTTCAAGTACATCGAAGGTGAAGCAATTTTACTGTTATTGAACAAATACGGTATCTGTGCATCATCCGGTTCTGCTTGCACCTCCGGTTCTCTAGAACCTTCCCACGTCCTGCGGGCAATGGGCTTACCCTATACAACTTTGCACGGTTCAATTCGCTTCAGTCTTTGTCGCTACACCACAGAAGCCGAAATCGATCGAGTAATTGAAGTAATGCCCAGTATTGTAGAACGTTTACGCGCCCTCTCTCCTTTCAAAAATGATGATGCAGGTTGGTTGCAAGGACAAGAACAAGCACTAGCGCATCGTTAATTAGGGAATAGGGAATAGGGAATAAAGAATTTACTAATCCCTACTCCCCACTCCCCACTCCCCCACTCAGCACTCAGCACTCATTACTCAGCACTAAATATGTGGGACTACACCGATAAAGTATTAGAACTGTTTTACGATCCCAAAAATCAGGGAGAAATTGAAGAAACGAGCGAACCTGGAATTAAGGTTGCAACGGGTGAAATCGGCAGCATTGCTTGCGGTGATGCTCTGAGATTGCACCTGAAAGTGGAAGTAGAATCTGATAAGATTCTAGATGCTCGCTTTCAAACCTTTGGTTGTACTAGTGCGATCGCATCTTCTAGTGCATTAACCGAAATGGTCAAAGGTTTAACCTTAGATGAAGCTCTGAAAGTGTCCAATAAAGACATTGCAGATTACCTGGGTGGTTTACCAGAAGCAAAGATGCATTGCTCTGTCATGGGACAAGAAGCCCTAGAAGCCGCTATCTATAATTATCGTGGCATTCCTCTAGCTACTCATGATGATGACGATGAAGGTGCATTAATTTGCAGTTGCTTTGGTATCAGCGAGTCCAAAATTCGCCGCGTGATTCTAGAAAATCATCTCACGGATGCCGAACAAGTAACAAATTATGTAAAAGCTGGTGGCGGATGCGGTTCCTGTCTGGCTAATATCGATGATATTATTAGATCAGTTCAACAGGAATACGCCTCACCTGCTCTCAACAATTACGGCGTACAAGTTGCCACAGAAATTGTTAATTCAAAGCAACGATCGCTAACAAACGTGCAAAAGATTGCTCTAATTCAAAAGGTTCTTGATGAAGAAGTCAGACCCGTACTGATTGCAGACGGGGGAGATGTAGAACTCTATGATGTAGAAGGCGATCGCGTTAAAGTTGTACTGCAAGGTGCTTGCGGTTCCTGTTCTAGTAGTACAGCAACTCTCAAAATTGCGATCGAAGCCAGATTACAAGATCGTGTCAGCAAGAGCCTTGTAGTCGAAGCAGTTTAGGAATTGCTGTAGGACTTAACGTAATCTACAAATACGCTCTAATATGCATTCAGCCAGGAACAGAAAGTAGGATTTGAACCATATAATTGTCTCCACATCAATGCTTCAATCCTACCGACAACCAATAGCTAAATTAGCTATCACGGCTAACAGCATATAGGCTTCATACATTAAGCGCCTACTTGCAAATTTCATCATCCAACTCGCTTCAAAGGAACAGGATATGAGCACATTGTACGACAACATTGGTGGACAACCAGCTATTGAACAAGTAGTAGATGAACTCCACAAACGCATTGCCACAGACAGCCTCCTCAATCCCATTTTTGCTGGTACAGATATGGCGAAGCAACGTAATCATCTAGTTGCTTTCTTAGCTCAAATATTTGAAGGGCCAAAGCAATACGGCGGTCGTCCAATGGACAAAACCCACGCAGGATTGAATCTACAGCAACCACACTTCGATGCGATCGCCAAGCATCTCGGTGAAGCAATGGCTGTGCGTGGAGTGTCAGCAGAAGACACCAAAGCTGCACTAGATCGCGTCACAAATATGAAGGGCGCTATTTTGAACAAGTAATAGGACTATGCATTGATTGTTGACAAATAACAACATCAAGTCCTATTGAATCTTGCAAGCTGAAACACATTATGACGTATTTGTAAATTGCGTAATTTTCTTTGTTCTTTGTCATTTGTTTTGACAAAGAACAAAGGACGAAAAATCAAAATAAAAAAATTTTAACGAAGGAAGATCCATGTACTTACTGTCAATAATTTTGGCTGTGGAGCGATCGCCCCCAGCAGGCATTTATGCCAATGGTACCAACGATGCTCTACACGCGCTCACTACTGTCGCTCAACTGGCGTGAACGCAACTGACAAACGCACAGACCCACCAACCAACCAATTGCAGGGAAACACGAACAATGACAGAAGAAAATATAAGACAGATAGCTTTCTACGGAAAGGGCGGTATCGGTAAATCTACCACTTCCCAAAACACCTTAGCAGCTATGGCAGAAATGGGTCAACGCATCCTCATCGTCGGTTGCGACCCTAAAGCTGACTCCACCCGTTTGATGCTGCACAGCAAAGCTCAAACAACCGTTCTTCACCTCGCCGCAGAACGTGGTGCAGTAGAAGATATCGAAATCGAAGAAGTAATGCTGACCGGTTTCCGTAACGTTCGTTGCGTAGAATCTGGTGGTCCAGAACCCGGTGTAGGTTGCGCTGGTCGTGGTATCATCACCGCCATCAACTTCTTAGAAGAAAATGGTGCTTACCAAGACCTAGACTTCGTATCTTACGACGTATTAGGTGACGTTGTATGTGGTGGTTTCGCTATGCCTATCCGCGAAGGTAAGGCACAAGAAATCTACATCGTTACATCAGGTGAAATGATGGCGATGTACGCTGCTAACAACATTGCTCGTGGTGTACTCAAGTATGCTCACACTGGTGGCGTGCGCTTGGGTGGTTTGATTTGTAACAGCCGTAACACAGACCGAGAAATCGAATTAATCGAAACCTTGGCAAAACGGTTGAACACCCAAATGATTCACTACGTACCCCGCGACAACATTGTTCAACACGCAGAATTACGCCGGATGACTGTTAACGAGTACGCACCTGAAAGCAACCAAGCTAACGAATATCGGATTTTGGCTCAAAAAATTATCGACAACAAGAATCTGGCTATTCCTACACCCATCGAAATGGAAGAACTAGAAGAATTGTTGATTGAATTCGGTATTCTCGAAAGCGACGAAAATGCTGCCAAGTTGGTTGGTAAGACTGCTGCTGAAGCTCCTGTATCATAAGTCGCTGCTAATAAATAAGGCTTTAGCACAAGGAAAAAGGAAAAAGGAAGAATCTCACATTTGACCTTTGACCTTTTACCTTTCCCTCTAATCTCCCCCTTAACCTTAGAGGGGACTCCTAGTCCCCCTATGCCCCGATCCTTACGAGTCACAGAGGCTAAATATGACACCTCCAGAAAATCAAAACATCATCGAAGAAAGAAAAGAACTAATTAAAGAAGTTCTAGACGCTTACCCCGATAAAGCTAAGAAAAAACGGGAAAAGCATTTAAGTGTATACGAAGAAGGTAAGTCCGATTGCGGCGTTAAGTCTAACATCAAATCCCTTCCTGGGGTAATGACCGCTCGTGGTTGTGCTTACGCTGGTTCTAAAGGTGTGGTTTGGGGCCCTATTAAGGACATGATCCACATCAGCCACGGGCCTGTAGGTTGCGGTTACTGGTCTTGGTCTGGTCGTCGTAACTACTACATCGGCACCACAGGTATTGATACCTTTGGTACCATGCACTTCACTTCTGACTTCCAAGAAAGAGATATCGTTTTCGGTGGTGACAAGAAACTTGTCAAGCTAATCGAAGAACTAGATGTACTTTTCCCCCTTAACCGTGGTGTTTCCATTCAATCTGAATGTCCCATCGGTCTAATTGGGGATGACATCGAAGCAGTTGCTCGGAAGACATCGAAAGAAATCGGCAAGCCAGTTGTACCTGTGCGTTGTGAAGGCTTCCGGGGTGTTTCCCAATCTTTGGGACACCACATTGCTAACGACATGGTTCGTGACTGGGTATTCACCAGAGCAGACAAAGCGAAAAAAGACGGTACACTTCAGTTTGAAGGTACTCCTTATGATGTAGCCATCATTGGTGACTACAACATCGGTGGAGATGCTTGGGCTAGCCGCATCCTGTTAGAAGAAATCGGCTTGCGCGTAGTCGCTCAGTGGTCAGGTGATGGCACCATCAACGAAATGTTGATGACCCCCAATGTGAAGATGAACCTCATCCACTGTTACCGGTCGATGAACTACATCAGCCGTCACATGGAAGAAGCTTATGGTATACCCTGGTTGGAATACAACTTCTTCGGCCCCACCAAGATTGCTGAATCTTTACGGGAAATTGCTTCCAAATTTGACGAAACAATCCAAGCAAACGCTGAGAAAGTTATCGCCAAGTATCAGCCCACAATGGATGCGGTAGTTGCTAAGTACCGCCCCCGTTTGGATGGTAAGACCGTTGCCATCATGGTTGGTGGTCTACGTCCTCGCCACGTTGTCCCAGCCTTCCAAGACTTGGGCATGAAGATGATTGGTACAGGTTATGAGTTCGCTCATAACGATGACTACAAACGTACCACTCACTACATCGAAAACGGCACCATCGTTTATGACGACGTTACCGCTTACGAATTCGAGGAATTTATCAAAGCGCTGAAGCCTGATTTGGTAGCTTCTGGTGTGAAAGAGAAGTACGTCTTCCAAAAGATGGGTCTTCCTTTCCGTCAAATGCACTCTTGGGATTACTCCGAACCTAGCGATCGCTCCTCAACATCATATAATGCAAGGTTTTTTAGCGGCGGTAGAAAAAAGAGCCTATTTTTAGCCTAAATGCAACTTCCAGGGTTATTTAGGAACAATCTATTTTCATGCTTTAGATAGTATAACTCTTATAAAGTCTGGTTTTTAGATTTTGCTTGCATTTTGCTCAAAGGAAAACTGTAAAATGAAAGACTATTTTAAATGACGATTTTTTAGATTAAATATAGTGTAGCGACTAAATTGAGCAGTAGCAGATAAAATTTACGTCCAAGCAAGATATTTAGCCTATTTCATTTTCGGCAGCAGTTCAAAAATTTGCTGGTTGTGTTGATGGTAGCCCCGGTGATTTGGCGACGAACAAACAATATCTTGAAGGTTTAGGAACTGAATGAAGCAGCGAGTCATCATCGATTCCATCGCTGCAACGATTTGTTAGCCAATTTCCTGCTCTATTGTTTGAGAGATAACCGCGATTTCTTCGGATATCATCTTGTAGTTCTCGGAAATTTGCTCTTGGCTTTTGTTGGCAAGAAAGAAGAGCTTTGCAGAAGCGGTCTTAACAAGCTCCACTAACCGAGATTCAGGATCGATACGGTTAACAGAAATCCACCTTTCGATTGCCTTGGAGGAAAGCCCTAATAGCTCTTCCTTTTGCCATTTTTTGCGGTTTACCAACTGAAGGACTTGCCTCTGAGCCGCAATACGGTTATTAAACTCGTTCATATTCTTTAGCCTTTTTCACTAAGTTATTCATCCACTCATACACTTCATTAAGTGTTTGGATCGCGGTATCTATTTCATCATCTGTTATATTTTTGCCGTGACCTCTTGTACATAATAGGCGGGATCTTTCTAAAATTTGATATGAATCTAGTGCAATTGGAATACTATTACATCCTAAGCAAAGTGCAGAATTCCTAGAGAAGTCTGAACGCTCCTTATCGTTAGTGCCAAGAGAGAAGCAAGTTGCGATATTTCTGATGCTTAAAAACACAGTAGACAAATCAAACACTTTACTGGTGTTATTAGCAATTAGTGAGTCATACGCTTCGCAAAACAGCGCAAAGAACTTTTCACAGTCTTGAACACAATTTTTGTAAGGTTCAGGGCTTTCCAATGCTTTCAGATAATCAAGCTGATCTGAGGAAAAAAGCAATCGTGATTCAAGCGACAAGTGCCACGCAAAAGGATTGCCTTCATGCCAAATTTCTTGGATTCTTTTGTAGGAATAGATCGAGAAGGTATCTGGATCTATACTATAGTTATAACCTTCTACAATTGCAAGAAGATCAACGTCTGACCCTAGCGATATATCTCCGCGACAGATAGAGCCGAATGCGTAAATATGCATAATTAACGTCTATTCAAACGTTTGATGAGAATTGACATAAACAAACCAAATGCAACTAACCTAATGAACAAGATTAGTGTAAAATATGAACTCGGATAAGCGGATGGAGAAAGTGTCCCTAAAAATATCTGAGGTGCTTCAAAAAATGCCTGTATATAACTGTAACTACTTTGATTATTTTTGAATTTCCAAACATCAATTATAGACATGATCAAAAGTATAATAATAGTTGCTCTTAGCAGCTTCCAAGGGCTTTCACCATTGCCCCATACTAGGTCAAAAAATTTGAAGTTAGTCCATTCTATAAGTGTTTCAAGCCGCTTCAACCCTGTATATTTCTTCCTGTAATACGACTCCTTTGAATTCCATGCCTTATGCAAGTGAAGTTCAGTAGCTTGTAGCTCTATACGTATTGCCTTATTAACAGATTCGGCATCTCCAAGTTGCTGGTAATTCATGCGTAGCGTCCGGGCAAATTTCATTTTGAGGTTTTCATTGCCTGGACATTCTGTATCTAGTATGTAGTTATCAACTATAGTTCTCTCAAAGGTGGAGTACTCAAACTTACAACCAGAAAATTTTGCCCCGTGCAAATTAGTTCCAACGAAACGACACCCAGTAAAGTCACATGAATCAAACTTGCAACCTCGAAGATAACAGGTGTCAAAAATTGAGTACTTGAAATCAACCTTGGTGAACTGCTTATCTTTCGCCACGAGACGAACGAATAAGTGGTTCATAAACTTATCATTAGAAATGTTGTCATCAAACTTTTTATCTATTTGGTGAACTCTGTTGCTCTCGGACAGCATTGGATTCTTTTTGGCTAATTATTACACTGAAACTTTCCGCATATTATTCTAAATCAGATGAATATGAGAAAACTTTCCATCGGATAGCATCGGACTCTTTCTGGCTAACGTGTCTAATTACCTGTTGCTAGTAACCTTGAACCCCTATTATAGATTACGCTTCAAAGCTTAAGTACGCTGTTCAATTAGATAGTGATCGTCCCAACTCTACACCACGCTACTGCATATTTAGAGATTTTGTGTAAGATGCACAATAAATAACCCGTCGTAGACATCGCCCTCACTCGGCAAGAAACTAAGCGATGTCTACGACGAGCTGCGCCTACGCATTAAACAATTAACAATCCAAGTACTTTGACAAATGCCGATGATTGCGCGTTGATAAAACTACTTTACGAAATAAGTGCGACACAGAATAGCCCGTCGTGGAAATCGCCTCGTTGCAGCACCATGTAAAGCTGTTCTAGACTTAGAAATATGCTATGCAGTTTATAATCACCATGAGCTATCACGATATTATTACAATTGAACCGGACAAGCGAGGTGGTAAACCTTGTATTAGACGGATGCGAATTACCGTGTACGATGTTCTCGGTTGGTTGGCAGCTGGTATGTCTCATGGAGAGATATTAGACGATTTCCCTGAATTAACAGAAGAAGATATTAGGGCAAGTCTAGAGTTTGCTGCTGACCGCGAACATCGTTTAGTTGCCTCTCTACCAGACCCTACACAAACGGTAGGTGGTATTTGAAGCTGCTTTTTGATCAAAATTTGAGTCGCAAGCTGGTAACTCAATTAGCAGATGCTTTCCCTGATTCCAGTCACGTTCAGTTTCATGGGCTGGAAGTGAAGACTGATACTGAAATATGGGAATTTGCTAAAATCAATGACTTTTGCATCGTAACTCAAGATGTAGACTTTGCTGAAAGAAGCCGTTTGTACGGTTCTCCGCCTAAAGTTGTATGGCTACGCTGCGGAAATGCACCAACAAAACAAGTTGAATCTCTACTTCGTTCTGGTGTAGAGGTAATTCAAAAGTTACTCAATAATCCAAGTTTGCATTGTCTAGAATTGTACTAAGGCTTTCCTTTTGAGGGATTGTGTACTGAGATGCACTTACGCATTCTTCGATAACCAACTTGCGATCACGTACCCGCCATGAATCGGTGGCGATCGCGCGATCAGGCGATGTAATCGCATTAAACCGTCCAATCCTCAATTAAGAATCCGGGTACTTTGCCCAAATCGCGATGATTGCGTGTTAATAAAACTGATTTACTAGATGGTGCGATCGCCTTTAATCACTAAATCATTGCGGATTCATCCGAATCAAGTCTGTCAAAATACTATCCAAGCTGCCGTTAACTTGAATGCGATCAATCTTCTCTGCAATCCGCTCTAATACTTCGAGTTCCTTCAAACGCAATGCAACGGGGTTATCCTCCATCACTTTGGCAGTATTTAACATACTACGAGTAGCAGCAGTTTCTTCTCTACGTCTAACTACGTTTGCTTGAGCGGCTTTTTCTGCCTCGACTACCTTGCTTAAGATAGTCTTAATTTCACCAGGTAAAATAATATCTTTGACACCTACGGAATCTACTTCAATTCCATAGTCGGCGGCTTTCTGGCGAATGTATTCAGATATACTTCTATCAATTGCACCTTTATCTTCTAATAAAGCATCTAAGTTGCGTTCGCCGACCGCACCCCGCAAAGCAAACTGTAATTCTTTGTACAAATAACCAGAAATATCTGACAATCCGTTTTTTGCCCTTAATGGGTCGAGTATGCGGAAGCCAGCTGTCAAGTTCAACCGCAGAGGTACTTTATCTTTAGAGAGGATGTCTTGACCGGATACTTCCATATTTTGTAGTCGGAGGTCGATGGTTTCGGTTTGAAAGGAACGGCCAAATAACCACCAAGCATGTACCCCTGGCGATCGCTGTCCTTGAAACTCTTGATTAATATATACTAATCCAACGTGATGGGCAGGAACTTGGCAAATATGCAAACAGTTGCGACTGAGCAATTTTACTTCTGTTGAACCCTCAACCAACTCAGCCACTAAGCTAGGCTGTAACTGAGCATCCGCGCTGATGTCGAGAATTTCCACTGTAACACCCTGCCAAAATAACTTGCGGCTGGTGGGTGGCAAAATAGAAATCATTTTCCCTCGATATCGCACAATTGCAACTTGCGAAGGCAGTAATTGTACTGTTTCACAGTAGGCAGCAACAAAGTCGGGATGTTTTTCAATGAGTACATCTTCGAGGGGAAAATCTGGGTTAGGGATAATTCGGCTGAGAGTCCTGACTGTAACATCTCTATCTACCGACCAAAAAGCATACTCTCCTGATTCTAGAGGTCGCACAAAATTATTTTGCAGATATAGTAAACCAATCTCATACTCTGATATTTGGAACTTCTTCAGTCCATTCAAGGTAAGTGAGCGCAATTGTTGCACAAATGAACTAGGCAATTCTAAGCTTTCTTCTAAGTTGAATAGATGAGACTCTACCTCAATAAAACCACGCCAAAAAGCAATCAATTTATTTGGTGCAACGCTTACCCAATTCTGACCGTAGCGGACTAACGCAGCTTGATTAAATGCAGTTCTGATAATCAATAAATGTTGTTGCAGTTCGGCTTCATGATTTCGCAACAACAGTTCTAGGTTTTCAATCTGAGCTAGTGGCTGATTGAGGTCATAAATTTTTACTTGCCAATGCCGACCAAAATACGTGTGTGTACCGGGTTGCAAAATTTTCTTAAAGTCGCTGCGGTGATATAAGATGCCGATTTCGTTAGGTTTGATATAAAACGTTTGCCACATAGTAATTTGCATAAATAATTTACGCGATCGCAACCAGCTAAGAAGATTTGATCAACACATTTATAACCTTGCTTGAACTCAAATACCCCCTGCAATGCAAATCGCTGTCTTACAGCTTGAATACTACAGTTATTGGAGTTTGTAACCTTGCGGACAAAGCCTAAAGGATTAATTTTAGCTACTTGTATTACTATAATACTACAAAATATTTTTTAACTCTGCAAGTGCAAGTGTTTACAGTTTAGGTGTGGGCAAAAGCTTCTCCAAAACTGGATTAAGATTGCTATTCTTTTTCCCAAACTGCTCAATGGCAATCTAGAAAAAAGAACCGCGCTCAAATATACCGTTCAATTGACCAATCTAGAATCTTAAAAGAAAACTAGATGTAGAAAACGAAGGGAGATACTCAAGTTAGGGAAAAATGCATTGCGCTTACTCCTTGACTGTGGCTACAGAACATCTACCCTTATGAGTAATGACCAATAGCAGAACACTTACACCGCAGAGTTTGGAAAATGACGGACTTGAACCGTTTTGGGATTTCTCCCGTACCATATTGGATACCTTGGAAGGGTATTGTCTTTTGATCCGGACAGGGTTGGGTGAAAGTATAGGAATCGAACCTACAACACATCGATTATGAGTCGATTGCTCTACCAGTGAGCTAACTTCCTTTGGTGTTTGATACAGGACTCGAACCTGTGACGCACCGATTAAGAGTCGATCGCTCTGCCAACTGAGCTAATCAAACGATGGTACAGTTTTAAGCACTCGGCGGTATACGCTTATACTAAAGGATGGCGCACCAGTTAGGCATTAGAACCTAAACCATAGCTTTGTAACTTTGTAACTATCCCGCTTCAAATCTAGCATAAAGGGATTGGGCATTGGGAGTACTGAGTTAAGAGTTAGGAATTATCCCCTGTGCCCCTTCATCCCCTTTCACTGGGAGCGTAATTATAAATTCAGTACCATCACCTAAAGTTGAATTGACAGCGATCGCTCCACCATGTTTTTCGACTACAATCTGATGAGCGATCGCTAATCTTAATCCTGTTCCCTTACCAACCGCTTTTG
>NZ_JAVRBU020000025.1:55281-91593 GCF_034531135.2 Nostoc sp. CmiVER01 | reverse complement strand
GCTGATGTAATCAACCGGGCTAACCTGGGTATGGAAGTAATGCACGAGCGTAACGCTCACAACTTCCCCTTAGATTTAGCTGCTGGTGATGTTGCTCCTGTCGCTTTGAGCGCTCCTGCTATCAACGGTTAATTCTAAGCTCTAGCTAAATTAAAAAGCGCTCTCCTAATAAGGAGGGCGCTTTTTAGTATTAACGATAATAGCGTTTAGGAACTTCCAGAAAATAAATTATCCAATTTACTCAGATCATATTTTTCTTTCTCCCCTTGCCTACACCACGATAGAATATTTTTTTAGTTAGAAGTCCCTTAATTCTGGCAGCGCATACTCAACTGAGAATGCGGTAGTTTAAAAACAACTGACTTCCAACCTGACGAGTTTCAACGAGTTGGAGATGAGGAGCAGCTTGGAGAAGAAAACCCTCTCCCTCCACTGGGGTAGAGGCGTGCTTTCCTCCATAAATGATGGGCCAAATTGTCAACCACCAATCATTAATTCGCCCTGCCTTTAGTAAAGCAGCTGTTAAAGCGCCGCCTCCT
This sequence comes from Nostoc sp. CmiVER01, assembly GCF_034531135.2. Lineage (NCBI taxonomy): Bacteria > Bacillati > Cyanobacteriota > Cyanophyceae > Nostocales > Nostocaceae > Nostoc > Nostoc sp. CmiVER01. The sequence goes on along the minus strand of NZ_JAVRBU020000025.1, from coordinate 91,054 downwards.
AAAACAATGACTTTGTGAATACCCCGCTCTGCCATTAAGTTGTAGGCTCGATCCCAGTCTAAGTCTGTTTCTCCCAAATCGATTAATTCAGCTAGCTTTTGCAAGCTCGTTGCATCAGAATTACGCTTCAAACCAGTGCGTGTTGTAAATATCCATCGCTCAATGTCCTGACTTAAAAAAGGTAAGTCCAGCGATAGGTCAAGGGAACCTGAGACAACGCAGGTAATAGGCTGGGGAGACTGACCTCGAACCTTACGTGCTGCCAAAAGTTCGGGATTACGAATTGTATAGGTTCCTCCCTCAGCCCGAATCGTCCCTGCTCCTACCAAGACTAAATCGGCAAGGGAGGCTTGATACTCTAGGTGTGCTTGATCAACTGGATCGGCATCACGAGGCGCTTTAGGATCTACGGCACTAATTTTTCCATCGGCCGTCATCGCAAGAACCACAGTTGTTTGGATAGCTGACATGATTACATTCTGACGGTTCTTTATAATTTTACCTTTTTGAATTCTTTACTATGAATACTTGTTGCATTGTGCTTTAGCTCACTTTCTAAACTATGGCTCTAGGTGCTAAAAGAATTGTGGTTGGATGATTGTCTCTACACAAGAGTCTAACAAAAGTCAATTTTTTACATTTAAGAGATGGTCATGCCAAAATACATATCTATATCTGCAATCGTATTTGTCTTAATTTTAATTTTAGGGTTTGCATCTCCAACTCAAGCCGCCACTCCCCGTTCAACTTGGGTAGAGAATGAAATTTATCAATATAATCATCCCTTTGCTTCTCAATTGCCTCAAGAACTGGCAACAAAAATGCAAAAGATGAAGGCTAGCCCTTTCGCCTTTTATCGGGGAACAGATCACATTTTTTATCGTGATATGCAGACCTTGCCAAGTTCAGGATTTGTGAATTCTTCAACCTCAGCTATCTGGTTAGAGGGAGATATGCATCTGCAAAATCTTGGAGGGATGAGAGATAGCAACGACAACAACGTTTTTGACACCACCGATTTTGATGAAGGCTATCTTGGCCCCTACGTTTGGGATTTGCGACGAATGGCAGTCTCTATCTTGTTGACAGCTAAAGAGAACGGTCTTAACTCAAGTGATGCTCAAGATATTGTTCGGAATTTCTTGGATACTTACCTGAACAAGATGAGCGACTTTAAGGGAACCAACGACGAACTTTCATACCGTTTGGAATCTGGCAATACAAACGGTGTGGTCAAAGATTTAATTCAAAAGGCATCAGATAACAGTCGTTCTAGCTTGCTAAATAAGTACACGCAGTTAAATAACACTAACAATCGAGTATTTCAAACTACCTCAGAACTTCAGCCTGTATCCAGCAGCACCTATTCCGACATTGCTGGGGCTATAAGCAATTATATTGCCTCAATTCCTAGCAGTAAACGCTATAGCAATAGTTATTATGCTCTCAAAGACATTCGACTAAAATTAGGTTCAGGTACTGGTAGTCTTGGTAAGTACCGATATTACTTACTGATTGAGGGGCCAACAGGAACCGACGACGATCGCATTTTGGAGATGAAGCAGGAAGGTAGTAGTGCAGTTGCGATCGCAGTTCCAGGTCTGCTGCCAACTTCAGTTTACAGCAATCAAGAAGGGGCGAGGGTGGCAATCGCCACTAAAGCAATGCTTTCCAATACTGACCCTCTGGTTGGCTACACTACGGTCAATGGTATCCCGTTTATGGTACATGAAAAATCACCCTACCAAGTGGACTTTGACTATACATTGCTAACCACTAAATCAAAATTCATGGATGCGATGGGGTATGCGGGTAAGGTCGTTGCCAAGAACCATGCAATCTCTGATAAAGACTATGATGCTGCGATTATTCCTGTCAGCGTTGACAAAGAAGTGACTGATATTGTTAGCGGTAACAAGGCTGTATTTAAAGACGAAATTGTTAACTTTGCGGTGGACTATGCAACTCAAGTTGAGTATGACTACACGAGTTTTGTAAATGCCTATAACCAAGGGGTGATACTCTACTAAAACACGATTCAATATTTAGAGATTGTCTGCTATTCAAACCTTGAGGAATAAATTTATAATGTTTTGTCTGCTAATAGCCTTCACACAGCGACTCGTGCGGAGTATCGCTTTTGTAATATTGCTAACTTTAATTAATACTTTAATACTTCCTACCGCAGCTTGGGCTACCTCTTCGGCTTTGGGAGTTAATAATGGTCATCTTAGTTCATGTCCGGCTTCAGACAACTGTGTTGTGAGTCAAGATGGCGATCCTAAACATGCCATTGACCCAATTGCCTATCATATAGATCGTGATGCAGCACGAAAAACTTTACTAAAAACTCTCACCGTCGTTCCCCGCACAGAAGTTATAGAACAAACAGATAATTACATCCACGCTATTTCTAAAAGCCGTATCTTTAAATTTATTGATGATGTAGAGTTTTATTTCCCTCCCAATGAATCAGTAATTCATGTGCGATCGGCAGCTCGTGTGGGAGAGTCGGATCTTGGTGTTAATCGCAGGCGTTTGGAGCAAATTCGTCTGGCTCTGCGCGATCTAAATATTTGATGTTAACTAATCTCCTTTCTCAATAATTCTGGAATCTGAGAAGGACGTTCAGCTACTGGAACTTCCGCTTCTTTTAAAGCAGCTAATTTACTTTGAGCCGTGCCAAAGTTAGGATCGCGTCCGATAACTGTTGCTAAAGTCCCTGTTTGACGCCAAGTTTTTCCTGGTGGTGCAAGTCTACCTGCAATGTAGGCAATTACTGGTTTATCAATTGCCTCGGTAATGTACCGGGCTGCTGCTTCTTCACTACCACCGCCAGGTTGACCAACTAAAACGATCGCCTCTGTAGTTTCATCCTCATCAAGAATTTGCAACCATTGGAGAAAGGAGGAACCAACGATCGCATCACTACCAATACTGACACTAATCGACTGCCCCAAACCTGCTTTTGTTAATTCGTAGGCGATTTCGTAGGTAAGGGTGCTACTACGACTAACAATCCCCACTCTGCCAGGAGTATAAAATTCGCTTGGTTGAGTACCTAAAAGAATTTTCCCCGGCACAATGATCCCCGGACTATTTGGCCCGATTACCAAAGTTTCACAGGCTTCGGCTTTGCGGAGTAGTTGCACCATATCCAAAGGTGGCACACCAGCAGTGATAATAATGATCTGGCGAATATGAGATGCGATCGCTTCTAATGCCGCATCTAGTACGTCGTAAGGATCTACACAGATAATTGTTGTGTCAATTACCCCAAATTGTTCTATTACTTCCTCTACTAAGTCAAAAACTGGCAATCCATGCAGTTCCTGTCCGCCACATCCAGGATTGACACCGGCTACTAAGTTCGTACCATAAGCTTTCATTTGAGCAACATGAGTGCCTGATATAAATTCACAAAAGCCTTGAATTAATACTTTACTGTCTGGCGTTAGGTTCATAAAAAATTACCGTAAGTTTAGCAACCCAGTCGTCTATGGCACTGGGCATAAAAAAGACATATTTATAGTGTCGGATTAAATCAATTTTTTTGAATTTTGAATTTGAAGAATGTAACACTCATTACCTCTTATTAGCCGTTGGTTTAGCCAGACGAACTGCTGCCGCTACTGCCTCATCTAAATTTTCTACTACAAGGAGCGCATTGCTGGGGGTTTTTAGTGTTGCTAAATACTTTCTCGCATCATCAAATTCTGAACCAGCAAGACGGACAACTAAAGGTGAAAAATTCTGCTCTTGCCGACTTTTACTACCATTAGAATGCACAACCTGTGAGTTAAGTTCGCTGTTGTCTTGCTCCACAACTCTGGCTATAACTTCAATTACTTCTTCTGTTTGAGGAATGCTACCCAGAAAGTTAATTAATATTACTTGAATGCTGTTATCAGCCTCTAGGATTTTTAGACCTGTTTCTAAGCGATCGCGGAAAGTAGTTGGTTTAGTGTCTGTAACGTAAGCATGACGTAGATTCAAACAAACACCTGGATTGCCACCAGCATTAGCTACTAAATCCAAAGTTGCCATTACTGAACCAGTACCATTACCTAAAATACCAATTTTACCGTGCATTTTCACTCCATCCCAGTCGCCCAATATACCATTGATTTCAGTACTGGTATGACGACTGATGATTTTTGCCGCCATCTCGGTGAGGTCAGGATGACGCTTGATTGACCGTTCGTTGACCCTGACTTTACCATTAAGAGCCATAACTTGACCAGTAGCACTGACTGCCAAGGGATTGATTTCGACTAAATCTAGGTCTTTTTGCACAAATAAGTGGTACATCTTCTGGACAACGCAGCTTACCGACTGCATCAGCGTCCCCTGCAAACCCATTTTCAAAGCCAGTCGTCGCGCATAAAATGGCGAGAATTCTTGTTCCACGACAACATAGTGCATTCTTTCCCCAGCCGATTCCCAATCAATGTCTGCTTCCTTGCAACCTAAAAGAACTGGTCGGCAAACAGCAGTATCTAAAACCACCGCCAGATAAAATTCCTGGTTGGCATCGTATTGGGATTCTGCCAGCACAACTTCTGGCAACTCGCCCCATATTGGTAAACTAAAGATATTTTGGGCAGCTGCGATCGCATCAATTGTAGTCTCCGCAAATCTGACTCCACCTGCTTTTGCCCGTTCCGCTCCATGTACTTGAGATTTCAGTACAATTGGAAAGCGAATTTTTAAACGTTTCAAATCTGTGGGATGGTCAATTCGTTGGGAAGGCAATACAGGAATGCCTATCTTGCCAAACCACTCTTTAACTTGATACTCTAATAAATCCATTGATACACCTTGTATTTACACTTTCCCAGCCTTTGCTTAATGCTGTTTTAATATTTTGCAGCACTTTTATTTTAAAATTAAGCTTTTAGCAGCTATAAAAATTTATTTTTCACCAGTCAATTTTATCGATTTCAGCCAATTAGGCAGATTAATTTTGATAGCCAACCTGTTGGTGCTAGAGTCACAACATGTAATTTATCTCTTCAGTAAGTTTCCTAGCATAGAAGATAACTACCATTTCTGTCAAAACCCTCTGACTTAGCATAGTTTCCTTAACCTTTGGATAAATTTGTGACAACTGCTCTACAACTCCGATTTTGCAGAACATTAGCTCCTGTGTATTTTATTGTCCCGAAATAATGCAGTTAAAATACTCAAAAATTCTATTATTCCCATTTTTTATTTGTAATTTACATCTAAAGACAGATAATTTGATTTTGCATCTGGCATTGTAAAAATGTAACAACGCGAACAATAATTACTTTTTTGATTTTTGGTGAAAAGTCTGAATGTGTGTTAGAACGTTGGTCGTTCAGATTTTCAGGCTGTGGTTGGTTAAACTGTGCATTTGCATTCAACAAACCTAAAAAGTTCATTTCATTCTCTTAAAGATAATCAAAACAATATAGAAATTAAGCGGGAAAGCTCTATGAAAGTAGCAGTCCAGCAGGAAGATTTACAGCTTTTAGCCAAAACTTTGCAGGAACAATTACTTGCAGAAGTCTCAACGGCTGAAGTCTTCAAGGTTAAGTGTGCCGTCAATAAAGACGGGTTAATGATTTTAACCCAACACGAATCAGATGTAATAGTTGATACTCAAACAATCTTTGCAGTAATTGAGGAAGTACTTCAGTCTCTAGCACCCCACAGAGAACGGCGAGTGCAATGTTTCCTCAGAGTTTTTGGTGAACAACTCCCTTATGCAAAATGTTTCTTGCCTCTGAGAGAGATGGGGGGAGGGGGAGATGAGGCAGGGGAGGCAGAGGAGGCAGAGGGAGCAGGGGAGGCAGGGGAGGCAGAGGGAGCAGGGGGGGCAGGGGGGCAATACTTTTCTACCCTTTCTTCATCAGCTATTACCTATTCTCCATCAATCGATAAGATTGAGGAGGAACTGTTTGACCCGTTGGCAGATGCGCCGAATTTGCAGACTTCAAAGCCAGCATCTCAAATCAAATCCATTTTACTGGGTGCAGCTTTGGTGGGAGTTATAGTTTTAGGCGGCGGTGCTTACTTGTTGACTCGCCCTTGTTTGATGTCTGAGTGTAAAGAAATACAAAACGCCGAACAATTAAAAACAGAATCCCCGCAACTTTTGCGCCGCGCCAAGTCCGAAAAAGAATTAGTAGCTATACAACAACAACTTACGGCAGCTAGTGCAGCCTTGAATGCAATTCCTAGTTGGTCGCCTCGTTACCAGGTATCAGAAGAACTAAGAGCAAGTTTGTCTGGACGGTCAGAAAAAATCAGCCAGGTGGTCAAGGCTTTGCAGATGGGATCTTTGGCGACACAAAAGGTTCAAACTCCTGCATCTAGCCTAGAGGAATTACAAGCTAGGCAACACTTATGGCGACAGGCTATAGCCCCACTAGAAACTATAAGTTCCAGTAATGAACTCTATGGACTGGTGCAAGGAAAATTACTTAATTATCGTGTCCGTTTGCACGCTGTAAATCAGCAGATAGTTACGGAGGAAAAATGGCTAAAAAAACTAACGGCAGCAAAAGCTGTAGCTAGTGCAGCCGAGAATCGGCAAGCTACTGCTAAATCTTTGAATGACTGGCAAAAGGTTCAGTCTACTTGGCTGGTGGCTATTAATGCTTTGAATAGCATTCCCATAACTAGCCTTGGATACCAAGAAGCCGAAAAGCTGTTGGTAGATTATAAACCTAAGTTAGTAGCGGCACGCGATCGCGCTACTAAAGAACGATTAGCTGTGAAAGCCTACCAACAAGCCGTTAGCACTGCCAAGCAAGCCAAAGTATATGAGCAACAAAACCAATGGCTTGCAGCAACGACATACTGGGATCAAGCTTTGCAAACTGCTAAAAAGATTTCCCAAGATAGCTTGTACTACACTCAGGCTCAGTCTCTCATTGAACCCTACTCAATAGCTCTCAAACAAGCACAAGAAAAAGTACAAGTTATTAGTAGTTTGCAACAAACTCGCACTGACTTGGATAAAACTTGTATTAATGGAATTCGGATTTGCACCTTTAGCATAGACAATGCAGGAATTATTGTCCGGCTAACTCCTGAGTATGATCAAATAAGGCAAAATAACCTAGCTACTCCTTATTCTAAAAATTCGGATACTGCTGTTGACGTTACCAATCACTTGCAAATATTACGAGAGGCTTTAGCTGTAATTAGTGATAATGCCAGCTTGTCTCTTTTCCTCTATGATTCCCAAGGTCAGGTAATTTATACGCGGACTTTAGGTGGGTAGAAAAGTTAGGAGTGAGGAGTTAATCTAAAAATTTTGTGTATAAATTTTAAAATCTCTCTCTGCTTTTGAGAGAGGTTTATTATATAGTTGACGACTTCGTGAATATCCTTTAATTTCATCGGTAAAATACACAATACTATTGTTTTTGTATTTTTAATTCACATTCTTGAAAAATATAATTAACTGCCGCAAATAATTTATCTAAATCTTGAATTACATACAAATTTCTATTCCGAGTAAATACATCAGCAATCAATTTTCCGAATTGCCATATTTTACCGTTAGAAACAATCCCAAAAATATCACTGACAAAATCATCATTAATTCGCTGCACTGCGATCATTTCAGCTAAACACTGACCCCAGCCTTCTTCAAATTTGTCTTGTTTAGCTTCAACTGTCAAAAAATAAGGTTTATCAAAAACAATCGTACCTAGAGGATTTCGCTGTGTAACCGTATAATCTGGAACGCCTGATAAATCTTCATCGTAAGCTAATGTTTCATGACTCCAAAGTGTTAATTTACTTCGGTAATTTTTCCATACTTCTTTCAATACTGGATAGATGAGATTTTCACAAATAGCATCTTCAGAATTATCAATAACTCCATCTGTAAATAGCAAATCTAATTCTTCTTTAAAAGACTGTTTAACTGGAAAATCCACTTCTAATATAAAATTAGACTGTACATATTTGATTTGAAATTTTTTAATTACTGCGCTGATACTTTTGTAATTACTAAATGCCATTTTAATTTACCTTTTATTAAAAAAGTCATTACCTGACTAACTGCGCGGCAGAATTGAAAAATTGACGACACAATCCTTTTGTGACTAAAAGTGTTGTCAACAAATTAGCGAAAGCAACCATAAATATAATTAAAATTTCGTATGATACAGCATCCAGTGGTTTTACACCAGCTAATAGCTGTCCGGTGGTAATTCCTGGTATTGCCACCATACCGATGAGGAGCATTTGATTGAGAGTTGGAATCAATCCGGCTCTGATGGCATCTTTGCGATACTGGCTAACTGCTTGCTGGGGCGTTGCACCTAAGCTCAAATGAGTTTCGATTTCGAGATGGCTGGAATTAATGGTACTGACAAGACGTTCGCCTGCGATCGCAGCTGCATTAGTAGCATTACCTAAGACTATCCCTGCTAGGGGAATTACATACTGTGGTTCGTACCATCTTTGTGGTTGAATGATCAAGAAGTTGGTGTAAAGCACTGTCAGGGCGGTACTAATTAAAATTGCACCCCACACCAAAGGCAATACATAAGGAATTTTTTGGCTGATCCGATTTCGTGCGACAATCGCCGTAATTGTCAGCATTATTGTTAATATCGCCAAAACTGCCCAAGCATTGTCCAAAGCCAAGATGAAATCTAAAATGTATCCCAATACAAGTAGTTGTAAGATGGTTCTCCCAGTAGCAAGGGCTAAGTTTAACTCTAGTCCTAATTTTTCCCAGGCAGATAAACCAATAGCGATCGCCATCAATCCCACAGCAATAGCTAAATCCACAAAATCCAGCTTGATCAACTCCTGCATAAGTTTTCTATCTCCATCTCCTGGTATTTCCTTTTCAAAGCAGCCCACACATCTGGAACTTTGATCCGATGTGTTGGATCTTGGTTGATATATATCACCTTTATCAATTCAAAATTTAAAAATGGTACAACCTTAACATGGCAAACACCTAGTACCGCAAGGCGGAAGTCAAAAGTCAAAAGTCAAAAGTCAAAAGTATTATGGAATCAGCTTTTTAGGAATTTTAAATGGTTGCTCTATTTCCGCCGTGGCGTACTAGTATGCTTATTATCTGTAAATTAAATGTGCGGTAGTTTCTGGCGCCTTAATTTAAGTAAAAACCCTAATAGATGCGTATCTTGGACGATAGTCTTTTAGTAGCTCCTTTTTGATTAACAATTCAATTAGCAAAAATTGACTCTCGAAGTGCATCCTTTGTATCTCCCAATAAAATAAGAACTCATGATCCAAAGTGTAAATCCTATCCCTGCCTTTGATATCAAGCAGCAATACACCACCATCGAAGCAGAAGTAAGTGCAGCTGTCTTAGAAGTTCTCGCTTCTGGTCGCTATATCGGTGGCCCCTTAGTCGAAGGCTTTGAGCAACAGTTTGCTGCTTATAATACTGTTACTCAATGTGTAGCTTGTAATTCTGGTACTGATGCGCTCTACTTAGCGTTACGAGTCTTGGACATTGGTACAGGCGATGAAGTGATTACAACGCCTTTCACTTTTATTGCTACATCTGAAGTAATTAGCGCCGTGGGTGCAAAGCCTGTTTTCGTTGATATTGACGCTACTACCTTGAATTTGGATGTCGAGCAAGTAACGGCGGCGATTACACCCAAAACTAAAGCGATTATCCCGGTGCACCTATTTGGACAACCTGTGGATATGACATCATTGATGGCGATCGCTCAGTCTTACAATTTGGCAATCATTGAAGATTGCGCTCAGTCTACAGGTGCAAGGTGGGCTAATCAAAAAGTCGGAAGCATTGGACATATTGGTTGCTTTAGTTTCTACCCTACCAAAAATCTTGGTGGTTGCGGTGATGGCGGGGCAATAACGACTAATGACCCTGCGATCGCCACTAAACTGCGAATACTACGAGATCATGGCAGTAGAATTAGATATTTACATGAGGAAATCGGTGTAAATAGTCGCTTGGATGCTCTCCAAGCAGCTATTTTGCAAATTAAGCTACGTTATTTAGATATTTGGAATAATCGCCGACGAGATATCGCCAACTATTACTATCAGTTCCTTAGTCAAGTTCCGGGAATTGTCCCACCGCAAGAATTACCTGAGGGTGTTGGAGTATGGAATCAATATACTATTCGCATCTCAGGCGAAGAGCGAAATGGTTCTAGCGCCAAATATCGAGATTGGGTGCGTAGTCAATTGCAAGAACAGGGCGTGAGTTCCATGATTTACTACCCTCACCCTTTACATTTACAACCAGTTTATCAAAGCCTGGGCTATCAAATTGGTGACTTACCGATAGCAGAGCAAGCTTGCCATGAAGTTATATCCTTGCCTATGTACCCAGAACTGACACAACAACAGCAAGATCAGGTGATTTATGCGTTGAAGGATTGTTTGGGGTGAGGGGAGTAGGTAGAGACGCGATTAATCGCGTCTGTACTGAATAGGGAAGAGGGAATTTTTATATTCACCACTCCCCACTCCCCACTCCCGATTAAAAACTAAGCGATCGCCCGGTTGCTAGCAGTCGCTAAGGCTTCTACTAAGCCACGTACAGCCGCAATCATTGCTACTTCGCTATTGAGTTGGTTGATGGCAGAACCAACACCAACACCAGCAGCACCAGCTGCGATCGCTAATGGTGCAGTAACGTTAGAAATGCCTGAAGCACACAATACTGGTACTGACACCACACGGGAAATCTCAAAAGCTGCTGCCAAGGTGGGAGCAGCTTTTTCAATTAATCCTAAAGTTCCAGGGTGAACTGGGTTACTGCTAGTACCGCCTTCAGTTTGGATAATATCTGCTCCAGCTTTCACCAGTTCTTCTGCTAACTGTACCTGTTGATCTAGTTCCAGGATGTGGGGAACAGTGACAGATAGGGTAATTTCCGGGAGGAGAGCGCGGGTTTGCTGAGTCAAAGCTAACACTTCTGGAGCCTCAAAGCGGCGTCCTTGAGAATAGAAGGAATCGAAATTCCCGATTTCAATTAAATCAGCACCAGCTGCAACAGCTTGCACAAATTTTTCTGGTTCTACTGCTGAAACACAAATTGGTAAATTTGTCAAACTTTTAGCTAGCTCTACCAAAGCTGGATCGGCGGCAATATCGACAAAAGTAGCACCGCCAAATTCAGCAGCTTTAACAGTAGCAGCGACGCTAGCGGCGTCGAAGTTATTCAAGCCGCTAATCACTTTCAGGACGCGGCGGTTAGTAAATGCACGTTGGAGTGTGGAATGCATCGTCATAGTTTGGCTTTTGAAGCTACGAAAATTAGGTATATTCTACCGTTCCTCGGCTGATCGGGGACTAAATCACTATCGCAGTTGCCAAATTTTGATAGTTTTATCCTTTTTCTCGGATTAGCGTAGTTTACCGCCGCAGGCATCGCTATATTGTAAAATTTTGCTCTTGGAGTTTACTCTCACAATTAAATTATGTATTAAATACAGCAAACTTTTAGCATATTTCTATGTAAAAATAATTAAGTTATTCTTTTCAGGAATGAAGATATGACTGAAGAAATAATGGCAAACTTGGACGATAAAGAAATACTTGAACTTTGGGACAATAGAGCTAGAGACTGGGATATTCAAGTTGGTGAAGATGGCGACGACAATCGAATTCTGAACTCAGATCCAGTACTATGGAGTTTCGCTGGTAATGTTGCAGGATTGTCTGTCCTCGATGCTGGTTGTGGTACAGGATATTTAGCACGCCAGCTTTGTCTTAAGGGGGCCAGTGTAACTGGTATAGATTTTTCACCTCAGATGATAGAAATTGCCCAATTCAGAGCTAGCCAAAATAATCTAGATATAGATTTTTATTTGGATTCATGCACTGAACTAAAGTCGCTTCCAGATGAGCAATTTGATATGATCGTCTCGAATTATGTTCTCATGGATTTGCTCGATCTCGAAGGAGCAATCAAAGCATTCAATCGTGTTCTTAAGCCTAGTGGTGTTGCAATCCTTGTGTTCTCACATCCTTGCTTTCCCCAAGGTAGCCCGACAACTGTAAATGAGGATGGGACGGTTTTTTATGGTTGGGCTTCTTCTTACTTTGAAAGGACACAACGCAACGAACAACCTTGGAACCATTTTACAACACCATTTATCTGGTTTCACCGTCCTCTTTCCGATTACTGGAAAGCTTTCAAGGCAGCAGGTTTTTCTGTAGAGGAATTTGAAGAACCAAGAATTACACCAGAGCGATATCATCTCGTAGAAGACGATCAAAAGCTATTTAATTCCAAAACACGTCCCTATTCGGTAGTTTTTAAACTCCTGAAGGTTAAATAATTCATCATGACGCTCCTACGGACGCTCGTTCCTCTCTACGAGACGCTGCGCGTAGCTTGCTTCTCTGTAAGAGTACGCTACCGCTACGCTAACGTAATTAAGTTTTGTAATGGGAATTTAGACCCCTGTTTTTGAATATGGGTTTCCTTTCTCCGTGTTTTTCATACTATCCTAGTCAAACTCTGGAGGCCACAAATCTGCAATTGGTACTTCCCATCCTGGGAGCAGTTCAGGAACTGTTAAAATATCGCCATTACGAAGTATTATTGCTTCTTGTCCAAAGTTGTAAAGTTCAACAATCCGCTCATCTGGATTGAGCAGAATTCCTACCTTAGTTCCCAAGCTCAGAAATTCTTGAATCTTGGCTCTGAGATCCTCTAAATTATCACTAGGGGACTTCACCTCTACAGTCAAATCGGGAGCCAATTGAGCAAAAGACTTCGGACTGCGACGCAAGCGTTCGGCTAAAACAAATGAGGCATCCGGTGCGCGTAAATCTGAATTTGGCAATCTAAAACCGGCGCTAGAAGCTGCTGTTCGTCCCAGTTTGCGGGGTCTAACCCAGTTACGTAACTGGGCTACCATTTCAGCTGCGACCTCATCTGATTCGTATCCTGATGGACTCATAACAATAATATTACCCTTGACTAGTTCCATGCGATAGTCGGGATGCTGTTGCTGCATTTGTTCCAAGTCTTCAAGGGTTAGGGACATAAAACCTCTCCAGGAGCGATCGCTTTATTTTGCCTAGAATTACTATACCGTAATACTTATAGACCTCTCTAGGAGCAATTAATGAGTTTAGCCAGGTAATTCGAGAACATAGATGAAGGTAAAATCTAATATCATCGCTTATTTTTCAAAACACTCCATTGCTGTTTGTACCTTCTCAATTTGTTTGGGTGCTTGCATTTCGTTAAAAAGTGCGATCGCTTGCACAAATTTTTCTCTACTTGGAATCATTTCACCCATCTTCTGATGAGTCAATGCCAACTGATAATAAGCTTCAGCTAAGTCTGATTTAGCACCAATTCTATCAAGAATTGCTATCGCTTCTAAATGATGAAAAATTGCTCTGGTAAATTCTCCTTGTTCCCGAAAAAGTTCAGCCAGACAACTTATAGCTTTTGCCTTAATTTGAGTAAAGTTATTTTGTTCAGAATGAAATATAGCTCGTTGGCACAATTCAAAGGATTTTTGTAGATTACCTAAGTTTTGATAAGTTAAGCAGAGAGTTACTAAACTATGCCCGATTCCCCATAGGGTCACTCTAGTTGATAATGACATGGCAGAAGAGGCAACTTCAGCAAGACCAAAGGCATCTTCTCTGCTACCAGAGCGTGATTTTATCAAAGCTAGACAGCATTGAGCATAAGTCATATAATCATCAAGATTGCTATTCTGTTCAGCAAGGCTACAAACAGAATTGAAACAATCTTCGGCTGCTTCTATTTCCCATAATTCAAGTTTACAAAGCCCAGTATTGAATACAATAGATATTTTTGTTTGCTTGACATCTAATTTACCTAATACTTCTTCTGATTTTTCATAGCATTCTATAGCTTCTCGAATGCAACCGATAATTCGATATGTATAGCCAAGTATATTATAAAGTCTAATTAGCCTTTCTTGGGATTTTATATCATCTATTATCCGTTTAATTACAGAGAAGTTTTTCTGGAGCAGTCCTAGTTGGTAAAAGGAGCAACCCAAAGGCAAACCTATACTCCACTGTTTACCTCGCCCTTGTAAAATTACATCACCAGCTTGCTCAAAATCACTAATTTCTACATAGTGATAATAAGCTTCTAAAGCGGTTAATGCATCTGTAATATCTTTAATGGCTGTAACTCGTTGTGTCCAATATTCTGCGGCTTTTCGGTTTACTAATTCCCATTCTTCACTAACTAATCTTAATCTACTGATTGCTTCATACTGAATTACCGGATGCAACCAATATTGTCCCTTTTTGGTTTCTATTAAAGACAAGTCTTGCAGAGCTTTAATTACACCTCTACGTTTTTTTTCTGGGACATCCCAAAGCAAACATAAAACTCCTTCAATAGGTAATGAAGGAATATCTTGATAACGATAGCATCCTAAACGGCACAGGAGACGATAGGCTTCTAAGTCATTTTCTTGGAGACGCGTAAATTGACTAGCGACTAAATCTTTTAACTCTCTTTCTATTAATAAATCTGTACAGTTTTCCTGCCAATAAGCGTGTATATCACCAGAAAAATCTGTCAATATTGCTCCTCGGAGAATTTGCATGGCTTTGGCGTTACCTCCATAAGCTCTGCACATTTCACTGAGAATAGTACAATCACAATTAATGTGGCAACTGCTGAAAAACTCCCGCCATGCTTCATCATCTAAACCTTCGAGTGGATAGAGATAAACCTCTACACTAGACTCGCGCAAACGCTCACGACTTGTTACTAAAGTAACTGAATGCACATCTGAATCTGCTAGTACTCTTAATAGCTCAACATAAGGGCGACGATATTCTAGGAACTTACCATTTTGATCGAGAGCAGTTTCTAGATTATCGATAAATACCCCAATTTTAGATGTTTGTTCTCGGAGTTTGCGCCGTAGTCGTTCTAAGCTGATACCAAAGTCTCCTCCCGGTTCTTCGTTAAAGTACCGCCGTAGCCATTCTTCAACCACACTCTCTACAGGAGTAAGGTTTTGGATTTCTGTGGCCATCCACAGTTCTAGGACAAAATTAAATTTTTGACTTTTAAAATATTTGCGTGCTAATCTGGTTTTGCCAACACCACCTTCACCTTGGATGAGGATGACTTTTTGTCCCCGACTGACTAAGGTGTGGAGTTCGGCTATTTGGCGATCGCGCCCCACGAAGTTAGCATCTAAATCTTGGGGTTTAGTGCCATTGCCCCCTAGATTTGGAATATCAAGGATTTTTTGCGCCTGTTGAGTTGTTCTAAACCTCTGAACCACTCCTTGGAAGGTTGATTTTGAGACTTTCTCTCCTAACACTTTTGATAGAAAATGCCAAAGTTCGGCACCAACTGCTTTTAAATGCGCTTCTGTATAACGAACACTGTTGGCAATATCCTGGTAAGTCCGCTTTTCATCCTCCCACAAATGACTCAAGATAATCCTTTGAGTTTTATCTAGGTGTTCTCCCGTCTTGAGAAAAACCAAGTCATCTACAAACTCTAAGGCTTCTTCTACACCCATTTGCTAACTTGATGTATCATTTAGAATTTATTATAACGATATTTTTACTACTTATTCCTACCTATCATACTACAAAATACTTTTTCCTACTCGGTAGGGAACTTACTTTATCCGACTGCAAAGCATTTTGGACTGTATTACTCTTGTAAGTAATACAGGCGAAGTTAAGTTAAGCGTCAAAAAAAGTTGGTTGAGGAGAGATTTAGAGAGCGCTACTACTGCAAGCTTAGTAAATCACACATATTACTTGTTACTGTCCGATATTAATCACTCATGAAAGTGGTGTCTACTAAACAGGCAGTGGGTATTAACTAACTAGATTCTGTAGAGCATATTTACAACTCAGTATGTAAGCCATTACCCTACAGGAGGTTCAATGATGTTAGACAGAGATTGTCATCATGATTGCAATCAAAATCAGTGCCCTTTTGCCCAAGATACACGAAATCCCAATAGATATGTTTGTCTCAAATGTGGTATTGAGCGAGAAATAAATAAGTATTCCTCTGGTTTTGGCTCGTTTTTGCTGCTGTTGTTAGGCTTGTTTATTTCCTTCCAACTATTAGCGAATTATGAAAAGCAAAACAATCCACAAAGGCAACAACAGTCTTTGAATAATTCATCTGAACAGGTGAATATCGACGGGTAAAACTAATCTTCAGGTTGGGCGCGATTTCCCATAGCCTTTTTTTAAAATGGAAAATGGGAAATCAAAAAAATATTCACTGCTAAAAAATTAGATACTTTCGTGAGTAAAATTATGGACTCAAATCAAGACACGCTACTATTTCGCTTTGCTTCTAAATCCTTGAAATATTTCTTACTGGTGCTAGTTGGCATTGCGATCGCCTATGTTCTATCCAGTGGTTTAGGTATCTTACAAATCATACCCATACTGCTATACCTTTTACAACAGTTTTTGCTTCCACTGGGAATTATCCTGTTGTGTTTAATTACAACAGCAATAATTCTTGAATCTTTGCGTTAAGAATCTAGGGAGTAGGGAGTGGGGAGTGAGGAGTTATGAATTATGGGGATTTTCTTTCTTTATAGACTAACACGCTTGGGTTGAACTTTAGTGAAACCCAAAAAATACCCGAAAATGTTGGATTTCGTTCCTCAACCCAACCTACGCAAATTTATTTTTCTGACTTAACCCAAGCGTATTGCTTTATAGACTACAGCTTAAGACAGCAAGTAGTGTACTAATCTAAACTCCTGTACAGAGAGACGCGATTAATCGCGTCTCTCTTATTCATTTTCCATAGTAAACTCTGGCATTTTTGTATCCTAAATTTCGCAGATATTTATTCCATTCTCCAGCTTGGAATCGATCGGAAAAAGGCCCGACTGCTATGTGTGGCCCTCGTGGTTGCGTCCTTTCAAGGACTCCGCCAGATCGTCCTAAATCTTGGCTAAATCGGGCTAGATTCTGCCTAATTTGTTCTGCGATCGCAGGTAACTGTTCTTGAGTGGTGGGAATAACGACATAATATCTAGAGACTTGCTTGGGAGGATTTATATTATTGCGATCGCCTCCAAAGGTTCCACCGCCTGCATCTATTTCCTGTCCGTTACCGAAGCTGATAATCCGGGCGTTATATATGCCTCGTGACTGTAACTCATTTACCCGTTGTTGGGCATTAGATACTCTGTTAAAAACACCTGATTGAATTACACTCCGGCCTTGGTATTGGCGAATGTAAGCACTGGGTTCAATCTGACGAATTGCTTGTAGTGTCTGAAAATCATTAGCATCAACGTAAACTAAGTAGCGCTCAAAGTTCTGGTTATATTGACTAAACTGTGCAGGTTGAGAGGGCTGATTCGGCGCAAACTGATTGTTTTGTAATGGTTGGGAGGGCTGAAAATCCTGCTCCAATTGATTGGATTGTAAAGGTTCCGCCGGTTGTAACTGCGGTGATGGCTGTTGACCAAAGGGAATTGTCGGTGGCGGTAAAATTTCACCGACTCCTTGCGCTAGTAGCACTTTGTTGTTGGGAATCAGCAGTAACCATCCTCCCACTAACAAAGGGAGAACTTTTATAGTGGGCTTCCAACCTTTATAACTTCGGCGCAGCATCTGAAATGGGATAGATTGACTTGATAATCCTCTCGACATAGTACTTTAGAAAGTAGTCAAAATATTTTTAAATAATTTTTATCAGGAACTAATTAGTTCACGTTGTAGCAACTATATAGCATTAACGTAAAATTAGCTCATCTGCGTGGCAAAAAATACTTCTGTAATTAATCTTAGATAAGGGTAATAAAAGAATGAACAGCGATGTCTACGGTGAGCTATGACGCTTGCGGACTCGCTTTGCGCGTCGCTATCGGCGTCGCTCCTTTAGCTAGCTTAAAACTGAAGTCCTTTGCTAGCAAGGCTTTGAAAGAGTGTGTGCTACAATTGGACAACCACGCAGCTATCGTGTCGTGCAATGTATGAAAAAAGTCGTCGTTGGTCTTTCTGGTGGCGTTGACAGTTCCACCGCCGCAGCTATCCTGCACCATCAGGGCTATGAAGTGATTGGTTTGACTCTTTGGCTAATGAAAGGCAAAGGTCAATGTTGCTCTGAAGGTATGATCGACGCGGCTGATCTTTGTGAACAACTGGGCGTTCCCCATCAGGTTGTAGATATTCGAGATGTCTTTCAGACGCATATTGTCGATTACCTGGTAACTGGTTACAGTGCTGGAATCACGCCATTGCCTTGCTCGCAGTGCAATAAAACGGTGAAGTTTGGGCCAATGGTGCAGTATGCTCGTGAAGAATTGGGATGCGATCGCATCGCCACTGGTCATTATGCCCGAATTAGCTATGACGAAGCAACTAGACGTTACCAATTATTAAGGGCTGTTGACCGTAACAAAGACCAGTCATACTTTCTCTATGATTTGTCTCAAGATTTACTTGCAGCAACTATATTTCCTCTGGGTGAACTAGAAAAAACTGACACCCGCCGGATTGCAGCTGAATACGGACTGAAAACTGCTGACAAGCCAGAAAGTCAAGACTTATGCTTAGTGGAAAGTAACGGTTCCATGCGGGCGTTTTTGGATAAATATTTAGCTCCCAAAACAGGCGATATTGTCGATACCACAGGCAAAGTTTTGGGACAGCATGATGGTGTCCATCACTACACTATTGGCCAGCGCAAAGGCTTGGGAATTGCTGCTGCTGAACCGTTGTATGTGATTGAATTAGATGCGAAAAATAATAAAGTAGTAGTAGGCGATCGCACTAAGGTAACTCAGCCAGAATGCACTGTCGGACGGGTAAACTGGGTTTCCATTGCTGAACCATCGACTCCAATTTATGCCCAAGTGCAAATTCGCTATCGTTCAACGCCAACACCAGTGACGGTGATTCCGTTAGAAAACTCCCGTGTGCGTTTGGTGTTTGATGAACCCCAATTCAGTATCACCCCCGGACAAGCGGCGGTGTGGTACGACGGGGAGAAAGTGTTAGGTGGCGGAATTATTGAACAGTTTAGTTAATAAAAACTCTTACCCTGTTTTGGCATAAAGCAAAACTACCCTTCCTCGCTTGTAAGGAAGGGTATTTTTATTTTTAAATGAAATATATGCCGGAAGAACCTATCTCTGACCAGTTTTTGATACAGCTATTAGAAGGCTATACTTCTACAGAGACGACAGAGATTCAACAATACATAAGTGAGTGGAATGCTGCTACCTATACCAGTGTTGCCCAAAGTATCTTAGACCATGCTAATAGAAAAGGAATTGATCCATTAAAGTATCTACGCAAAGCTCATAACTTTAATAAAAAAGGAGCGATTAGAGTTCCGAAAACTGGATATCGTAGAAATAGTTCAGCTCTATACCGTAAAGGCAATGAATATCTGATTGTTAGACCTGACCAATATGGTACTGAAAAGATAGTTACTTATGGAGTCAATGATGACTAAAGCAATTTTAAATCAGCAAGAATTAATTAAGAAAAATATTATTCAATTATTAGCACAGTTGACTAATACTTATCAAAATACACGCGGCGAACGACAAGAAATTTCTATTCAGTTTCCACCAGAAGATGAAGAGTTTTCACTTTTAGAAGAACTTGAACTTTTAACAGTAAATCTCAGAGGTTATGCTAGTCAAATTCAAAGTACAGGTCAAATTGTCAATAAAACCCAGACAATTGAGCAATTACAAGCTATGCAAGTTTTAAATGTACCTCAGATTGCAAGTTTTTATTTTGGCAGTAATGGTAATTATGAACAGATAAAGAGTTATATTAGAACGTTAGATTACTTGCGGTTACTACTATTGGAGTATTTGCAGTTTCAAAGTAACTAAAACATTTACGCACTCTCTATCAAAAAGTACTTTTATCTAATGCTGCTTCAAATTCTTTCAAAGCTTGTACGGTTCCTACTTGCCAAGCTCGTTCAACTGTAGCGGCAATAATTTGAGTTAGAGGGATATTTGGAAAGTTAGGACTGTTATCAGATTCGATGTAATGTCCATCCTCAAGTAAATAAATCTTTAGCTTTTTACTATCGTAAATCCATAGTTCTGGAACTGCGATCGCTTCGTAAGCATCAAGAGTTGTTTTTGATGTCACATCTGTTTCAATTGCCAAATCAGGAGGCGGATCGTTTGGTTCCAGTTTGCGACGACCGATCATTCTTTGGTAATTCTGGATGTAGAAGCAAGCATCTGGTTCTACCCCCGCCGTATTTTCCCGCTTAAAGGTGGTTGAACCGAAGGGTTCATAACTTTTCCCTGCAATCTTCAGCAAGATTTTTACAATATCCGAAATTAAGTCCTTTGATTTTTCGTGTTCGGGTAGAGGAACCATAATTTCTAACGTAGACTTGCTGTAAGCAACTCGTAGCGATCGCTTTTCCCCCAGTTCTTGCAAAATAGACTCAAATTCCTCCCAACTCATATCCTCGATATTCACTGTACTACCAGGCGCTAGCCGCATTTGGCTAACAGGTTTAACAACGGGGGATACAGCAGTCATAAGCAATTTCAAATAAAGGAACTATTCTGAAACTTGAGACTGGATTAGCTTTAGCGTAACCTAATCAGCTCGCTTAGAGGCTAGTTGCAAAATTTTCTTCCATTGCCTAAACTCTTTTTCTCTACGTACCAGCATTTGATAAGTTAGTACATAATCTGAAACAATAACAGTTAATACAAAGAGGGGATTACGTTGAGTCACAATCCAGATGCCATAGCCCCGCACGGTGGACAGTTAGTTAACCGTATCGCCACACCAGAACAAAGAGCAGAGTTTCTCTCAAAAGCTGACTTTTTGCCGCGAGTGCAACTTGACGATCGCGCCGTTTCCGATCTAGAAATGATTGCGATCGGTGCTTTTAGTCCACTCACGGGTTTTATGAACCAAGAAGACTATGATCGCACTGTTACAGAAATGCGACTAGCTAACGGTCTTGTATGGTCAATCCCGATTACACTATCGGTAAGCGAAGAAGTAGCTTCCCCGTTGCAAGAAGGCGGTTTAATCCGTCTGGATAACTCCAGAGGCGAGTATATTGGGGTTTTGCAACTTACGCAAAAATATAACTACGATAAAACCCGCGAAGCCATAAATGTCTACCGCACTGATGATGTTAAACATCCAGGTGTGCAGGTACTCTATAACCAAGGTAATGTACATCTGGCGGGTGATATTTGGTTGTTGCAACGCGAACCTCATCCTCAGTTTCCCAGTTACCAAATTGATCCAGCTGCCTCACGGCAACTATTTAGAGACAAGGGTTGGAAAACCATTGTTGGCTTTCAAACTCGCAACCCTATCCACCGCGCCCATGAATATATTCAAAAGTGTGCTTTAGAAATCGTTGATGGTCTATTTTTGCACCCATTAGTCGGGGCAACAAAAGAAGATGATATCGCTGCTGATGTGCGGATGCGTTGCTATGAAATTTTGCTGGAACACTACTACCCCTTAGACCGGGTAACTTTGGCAATTAATCCCGCCGCAATGCGCTATGCTGGGCCTCGTGAAGCTATATTCCATGCTTTAGTCCGCAAAAACTATGGCTGTACTCACTTTATCGTCGGGCGAGATCATGCTGGCGTTGGTGACTATTATGGCACTTACGATGCTCAATACATCTTTGATGAATTTGTCCCAGGTGAATTAGGCATTGTGCCAATGAAATTTGAACATGCTTTCTACTGCACTCGTACTAAGCAGATGGCAACATCTAAAACTAGTCCCAGCAGGCCAGAAGAACGCATCCATTTATCGGGAACAAAAGTCCGAGAAATGCTGCGGCGTGGTGAATTACCTCCACCAGAATTTTCTCGTCCAGAGGTGGCGGCAGAGTTGGCGCGGGCAATGCGGATAGAAGTACCGGCTTAGGGCATTGGGAAAGAGGAGGCAGGAGGCAGAAGGCAGAAGGCAGGAGGCACAAGTTCTTTAATTTTGTTTGAATTTTGAATTGATTTCTCCCCCGCTTCCCTCATCCCCACATTTTTGTAACTTTACAATACAGAGTTCAGCCCTGTAAGCTGCTAACTGATGGCTGAGGGTTGATAGCTAATTATGGAACGGCGCACGTTTTTACATAGAATTGGCTCAATACTCGCGGTATTGGGGATAACTGAAGCTGAGTGGTTGTCTTTGGGAAATCGCTATTATCAGGCTTTGGCACAACCTAATCCGCGTAAGTTGGCATTATTAATTGGTATTAACCAATACCCGCAAATTCCTGCCCTTAGTGGTTGTCTGACGGATGTGGATTTACAAAGAGAGCTTTTGATTCACCGCTTTGGTTTCCAAGGGTCAGATATTTTAACCTTAACTGAGGAACAAGCTAGCAGGGAATTCATTGAGGCGGCTTTTTTGGATCACCTGGGTAAGCAAGCTAAACCCAATGATCTTGTCATCTTCCACTTTAGCGGCTATGGCAGCCGTGTCAAATTGGAAACATCATCAGATACAATGCAAAATGCTCTGGTGCCAGTTAATTTAGGTGATTATGCACAAAATGATAAAATAGTCAATTATATATTAGAAGAAACTCTACTGCTATTATTGCGATCGCTCCCCACAGACCGAGTAACAGCAGTATTGGATACTAGCTATTATGTTCCTAGCCCAGTCTTAGGATTAAAAATTCGTGCCCTTCAAGAGTCAGTAGCAAAGCTATCAGCAGAAGAACTCGACTTTCTCAAACAACTTAAAACTCAGAAATTATCTAGCACTCCGATTGTTTTAGCAGCTACCTCAGAAGCAAACCAGCCAGCAAGGGAAGAACTCTTTTCTGGTTTTAGTGCTGGGTTATTTACCTACGCCTTGACACAGTATTTGTGGGAATTCACCCCACCTACTAAAATTCAGGTCGCCCTCTGGGATGTGGAAAATTCTCTATATAAATTGGGTAGTAAACAGCAACTAGGGTTATTAAGTAATCAGAAAAATCCAGATATTACGTCTTTAGTGCCAGACAATATTATTGGTGCAGAAGGCGTGGTGAGTGCTATTGAAGAAGACGGTAAAACAGTTTATCTATGGTTGGCAGGATTACCACCACAAGTGCTGCTATACTACGGAGTTAATTCTCGATTCACCTTAGCAACAACAGAGCAATTAGTATTGCGATCGCGCAATGGGTTAACAGCAAAAGCGCAAATTTCCAAAATTGAAGGTGCAAATCCCTTGCAAGTCGGGCAATTTGTCCAAGAAGCAGTTCGGGTTTTACCGCGAAATATTCATTTAACAATAGCTTTGGATACTCAATTGGAAAGAATTGAGCGGGTAGACGCCACAAGTGCCTTTGCTGGATTTTCCCATGTATCCACCGTAATAGTAGGAGAAAAACCAGCTGATTATGTATTTGCCAAGCTACAAGAAATTCCTAGTCGTTATGGTCTATTTTCTCTTGGTGGTGAACTAATTCCCAATACCGCCGGGGAAGTAGGAGAAGCAGTAAAATTAACAGCCCAAAGGTTAGCACCCAAATTATCAACCCTGTTTGCAGCTAAATTATGGCGACTCACAGAAAATCAAGGTTCTTCCCGCTTGCCTCTCAAGGCGACCTTAGAAATAATTAGCGGTATATCGTCACAGGTGTTGATGCAACGTGAAACAACACGAACTTTCAAACCTGAAACTTCGATAAAAAAATCAGCACAGACGCGATTAATGAGCCAGCGCGTTGCGGGGGTTCCCCCCGTTGTAGCGACTGGCGTCGCATCTCTCCCGGCTGCGATTGTACCTATGGGTAGCCGAATGCAATATCGAGTGGAAAACCAAAGCGATCGCTCTGTATATTTAATCTTGCTGGGATTAAACAATAATCATACAGGAGTTGCCTTCTATTCTTGGGAAACCCCTCAAGAACCAAATACTGCGGACACCAAGCCTCTCCTCAAACAAATCGTCATCGCCCCAGGTGAAACCTTTACCCTACCCCAAGCTAATAGTGCTTCTGAATGGCTGATTTCAGGGCCAGCTTGCTTTTGCGAACAACAACTGATTTTTAGTACTGCCCCCTTTAGCGAAACTCTCGCCACCTTGAGTACTGTTAAATATTCCACAGCCGAACAACAACCGATTAGTTCATTGTTGAATCCCTTAGACGTTGCACATGCCTTGCTACAAGACTTGCATAACGCCAGCGCCCTTAAAGCAGAGATGAACAGCACAGCAGCCGACTCATATATCTTAGATGTGAATAATTGGGCAAGTCTTAGCTTTAGTTTTCAGGTTGTGTAAACAAAGATATGATGCAATATCTATTAGTTAAGGCTTGTCATTGCCCACATTTTTATAAGAATCAAGCTGTCTCACTGGCCAACATCCCACCCAAAACTTAAGTTCTGCGGTTCTTGGGTTGAGCATTTTTTTTCTTCTCTATGTTCCGCGCCAATTGCTACCCTGCGGGAACGCTAAGAGCGTAGCTTGCTTCCCTGTAGGGGTACAAGTAGGGGAACCGCAAGGGCGCACTGGCTTCTCTATACCTCTGCGGTAGCCTGCTGCAAGCCGCTTCTCTACGACCGCAAGCAGCATGTCGAAGACAGATGCTTTGCAGAATGCGTCTAAGTTAAAAAGCTAACTTTGATAAAGAGTTTTAGCGTTGGAATTTATTTCTAGGTAGTCTAGCAACGAAGCAGAAAATTTATTTGATGTTGATATAAGTCTTAAAAAGGGAGGTAGGGGGGATCTTAAAAAGATTAAAACGTTAACCTTAATCGTGTTGGATTATCTCTAAAAAAACATTTTTATACCAGCATAATATAAAGATTTTTATCACTTTAGCTTTTTATTACTTTAGTTGTACTCCTATTGATTACCTTGAGTGTTTAATTTGAGTATTTAGATTATAAAATATGAACTTTAAACTATAAAATATCTCACTTGCAATTCAGTCGCCAGCAGGAGGAAACTGAGCAAAATATTTTTTACAGTCTAAAAAGAACCTTATGAATAAACTGGAAACAGCATATGCCTCTTCACAAACTTGAACATTTTGACCCCAACTATCGAGAAACTTTTGGCGGAGACGACATTAGAGCTTTGGATCTTTACACTGAAGGAGGAGACAGAGTTGGCTCAGTAGCGGATGTTTTAGTTGATGATCATGGCCATTTCCGGTATTTAGTTATTGATACAAGCTCAAATTTTTTGGGTAAGAAAATATTACTACCAATTGGTCTTTCGCGGATAGACTATCCTGCAAAACGCGTCTATGTTGATGGATTAAGCAGACATCAAGTAGAAGGTTTAGTCGAGTATAGAGAAGACATGGTTGTTGATCGTGATTACGAAGAAAATGTCCGTAGTATATTTCGTTCTCCAAATAGCGGTGTAACTTATGATCGCAATACATATAATTACGAAACAGAACCAGCTTTATACGGGTTGAAAAATCAGGATAATCAAACTTTTAAACTCTATGAAGAACGATTAATTGCCAGTAAACAGCGCATCAAAACTGGAGAAGTAACAGTTGGTAAGCATATTGAAACAGACACTGCAAGCGTTACAGTACCTATCCAAAAAGAACGAGTTCTGATTGAGCGAGTTGTGCCAACAGAAGCAGGAAAGGTTGTAGATCCCAATGAACTTAAGTTCCAAGAAGGGGAAGTAGCACGCATAGAAGTATACGAAGAAACGCCTGAGATACGTAAAGAAGCCTTTGTGCGTGAAGAAGTCAGAGTTAAGAAAGTAGTAGAACGGGACACTGTAGAAGCACACGAAACCATTCGTAGAGAAGAGTTAGATGTTGATACAGAGGGGAATTTACAGATTCAGGAACATGGTACAACTACACATGAGGCTATTTAAGTAGCTGGTCAATAAATTTGTTTGGTAGATTTATCTGAAATAATCATTCAGCAAAGTTAATTTTTATCTCTGCATGTGTTGTTTTATTAAACAACTAAGATTCCCGATTTCTCTAGGAAGTCGGGAATTTAACGCTTTAAAAATTTGCATTTTAAGCAAGGATATAGAAACGTAAAATTTATTTGCTCTACTATCATAAAATATCTATCACTTTTGATAATTTAACTTTTAAAATAATTCACTCGGTAGAAAGAGGTAAACAAATTATTAAATGGCTAACTTAGTTAATAGGAGATGGAAAAGAAAATTTTTGAGGAAAATATAATGGTACTTTACAAACTACAAGACTTTGAGCCTAACTATCGCGATACATTTGAAGGTCGCGACATTAATGGACTCGGCGTTTATACACAAGGAACTGACGAAAAAGTTGGTACTGTCAGCGATGTTTTAGTGGATGAAGAAGGTCATTTCCGCTATTTTGTCGTTGATTTAGGCTTCTGGATTTTTGGTAAAAAAGTGTTACTACCAATTGGTCGTGCCCGTATCGACTATAATGTTGATCGTGTCTATACAATTGGTTTAACTAGAGAACAAGCCGAAGATTTACCTGAATTCAATGAGCGCGAGGCGCTTGATTATGATTATGAAGAACGGGTGCGTGGGGTATATCGCCAACCCGCAGACTACGTTCAACCTCCAGTAGATCCATTATTACCAGTAGATCCATTATTACCATTGGAAGCGACAGCACCAGTCGATACAACCTATCAGCAGCCGACTACCCCAACTTACAATCGTGATAACTACAATTACGAACATGAGCCTTCTTTATACGGGTTAAATGAGCAAGATCATCAAACTCTGAGATTGTATGAAGAACGGCTGATTGCCAACAAACGCCGTGAAAAAACTGGAGAAGTGACTATTGGCAAGCGCGTTGAGACTGATACTGCACGGATTGCAGTGCCAATAGAAAGAGAGCGAGTTGTGATTGAACGTGTAACTCCAGCAGATGCAGGTACTGCCGTTTCTGGGCGCGAAGCAGACTTCCGTGAAGGCGAAGTTGCTCGCGTAGAGATCCATGAAGAAACTCCTGAAATTCGCAAAGAAGCATTTTTGCGTGAAGAAGTCAGAGTTAGAAAAGTGGTTGATCAAGACACAGTTGAAACTCAAGAAACCGTGCGTCGTGAAGAGTTAGATATCAATTCTGGTAATCTTCCTGTTGAAGAACGCTAAATAACAAAGTCATTAGTTACTAACTAATGACTAATAATTAATTCGATACAGTACAGGTGAGGCTGTAAAATTAGCTTTACCTGTGCTTCCAATACTTCCAATAACTAATACAACTTTAGATTTTGGATTGTGAAGATTTATCTGAATATTAGGTTAGATAAATACATTGTTCGCAATCATTTTCTAAATGGTATTTAGATGATTGATACATTTAATTTAGCTAATTAGAAAACATCTAATAAATTTTGTACTATGAATAGCCAACCGATGACAAAAAACATTGGACAGGCAAACTCTGACTCTCAAACTAGCACCTCTTTGGCAGATTTAAGAAAGAAGGTGAGTAATTTTGCTGTATTCGATCGGCAAGGTGAACTAGTAGGAGTAGTTCATGATTTAATTGTGGATGCTAATCGTCGATTAAACCTAGTTATATCTAACCAGGTGAATCTAGAAACTCTAGAATATGATCAGCAGTTAGCTGATAAACATCCTTCTTTATTTCGGTTGCAGAGCCAGAGAATCAAAAAAATAGACAAGCCAACTAAATCTGTTTTCATAGACTTAAATAAATCAGAAATCGAATATATGCCTGAATATTTAGAAACAGAAAGACCAGGCGATAGCACACTATCAGAAAACTCAACTGAACAATTAGTGAATCAAACTACAAATAGCCCAGTTGAGTCGGTAGATTTGGATGAGGCTACGGAAGAACAGATTATTCGTTTACTAGAAGAACGATTAGTTGTTGAAAGCAGTAAGCGTAAAATTGGTGAGGTGATTGTTCGCAAAGAAATTGAAACCCGGATGATACAAGTTCCTGTCCGGCGTGAAAAGTTGATTGTAGAACAAATTAGCCCAGAACACAAACAACTTGCAGAAATTGATTTAGGACAAGAGGAAATTTCTGGCATTGACTTAACGGAAGTAGAAAGACTTGAAGTTCAGCATTTTGGCACAGGTTTAATGGTAAGCGGTGAATTTAGCTCACCTAAGACTGCTAGTTTATTGCTGAATGCGATCGCACTAGAGCAAAATCACGGTTGCAACCAAGTGCGAGTGACCATTGCTGTTGAAGATGAGTCACACCAGAAAAAATATCAGGAGTGGTTTGATCGCTGTTCTAAAGGTCAGCAACCAAATCCTGAAAAATGAGTTAGTTTCTCGCTGATTGTTAGGGTGGGCATTGCACACCCTATTTTTTTTGCTGATTTAAGAAAATAAAGTTGAAATTTTCGTTCCCTTGCGGGTAAGTGGAATGTCAAAATACTAAGCAGTTGCCGTTTTTTTGGCTACTTGCAATGAAATTTCGACTAAAGAGACTTTCACGGAAGAAAAAACAGCGTCTGATCCCACCTATTCGGATTAAAGTTCGAGATGGAAAATTTGAGATTATGGGTATGGGTGCATGGCATTCTTACTGGCGCGATCCCTACCATCTGCTGCTAACGATTCCCTGGACTGGTTTTCTGATCCTAATCTGTACTTTCTATATAACTACTAATGCTCTATTTGCCCTAGCTTACTTGATGGGAGGAGATTGTATTGCCAACGCCCGACCTGGCTCTTTTTTAGATGTCTTTTTCTTTAGCGTGCAAACCCTAGCGTCCATCGGCTATGGGGCAATGTACCCTAAAACAACTTACGCCAACATTATTGTCACCATTGAAGCAATGATCGGTTTGGTGGGAATTGCTGTGATGACGGGACTAGCTTTTGCTCGATTCTCCCGACCTACAGCCCGTGTGCTTTTTAGTCGTGTTGCTGTAATTACACCTCATAATGCAATGCCGACTCTCATATTTCGCAGCGCTAATCAACGTCGCAATATGATTCTGGAGGCGCAGATGCGAGTCTACTTAATGCGCGACGAGATAACCTCAGAAGGGCAGTTCATGCGTCGGTTTTACGACCTCAAACTGTTGAGGAACCAAACACCTAGCTTTACGTTAAGCTGGTCAGTGATGCATGTAATTGATGAGTTTAGTCCTTTATATGGTATGACACCAGAATCCTTAAACCAGACAAATACTATACTGATCATTTCTTTGAGTGGCATTGATGAAACGGTTGCACAGGTTGTCCATGCCCGTCATACTTATGGTGCTAATGAGATTTTGTGGAATAATCAATTTGTCGATATCTTCCATCACACACCCGATGGACATCGCTACATTGATTACAACCGCTTCCACGATGTTTTACCTTTAGATGAAAACAGTTGAAATGCCTGAAAGTTACTCCACAGTTTGATTGACTGGAGCTTGTAAGGGTTTAACGACAACCCGACCATTTTCAACTACAGTGCAACTTTTACCCATGCTCTTGCTTGGGTTAACTGGCACATCCTGGCACTGGTTTTGGTGAGAGATATTTTGCTCTTGTTGTTGATTAAGGACGACAACACAACAGGGACACGACGAGAAGGACATATAAAATATTTTGATCTCTATATCTATTATCGCCTTACTAATGCTGTTTGGCTGAAAAATTTGTTACTCATGTGTTTGTCATTGGTCATTGGTAAATACCTAGCTTTGAAAGCGGGGGATTTAAAGCGTATATGGAAAACTATGGCTGTAAGTACTTGCTTATTGTGCTTGTAACCTGTTTGATATACCTAAACCAAGTAAACAGGAAAGCGGTTATAGATCCCGCCCCGCTTTCCTCCCTGCTTAAACTTGTATGGCAGGGTTAGACAGTGGGTTTTTCTAATGAAAAAATTTCTGAAATACCTGGGTTTAGGTTTTCTATCTACGTTTTTGACTGCAACTCCCGGATTGGGAGCTGAACGTATTAGCTTTTATTACCCTCCCTTCGGGGAATTCTCTTTGTCTGTGAACTCGCTGGAAACTTTTGCTAAAAAAGGCAAAATCGATCAAGATTTTTCATTTTATGCTAGCCGTGCTACGCCCCAACAACTCGCTCAACTGCGGGATCTACTTCAGCAAAAGTTCAATGTCACTCCTACACTTGTATCTCAAGTTACCTACTCACCTATAGGCGAAGAAGTAGTCCAACAGTTGGGAGAATTACTCCTCACTGAGTCTCGACAGAATGGCTTCTATGCCATACGTGCCTCTTTGATTTTGGCTGCTGCCGATCGCGAAGGTTTAACAGTTGTGAATTTGCTGCGGAAATTTCCTAGCAATACTGTGCGGGTGAATTTCACTGGAGGGTTAGAGGTAGTTAATGACTTGTCACAATTGCTCAAAAAAAGAGATGAAGTTGTTGCTTCTCTTCAAAAAGAAGCGATCGCTCAAGCAGCGAATTCAAAAATTGACTTCTCAAAACAGCCAGATTTGCGATCGCCAGGAAAATTTCGCTGGCAGAAAAAGACCTTTGACCTAAATGACTTTTCTCGCTCACGCCGTCTACCGGTGGATATCTATCTGCCGGAAGCCGCACAAAGCACTAAAGAACTGGCTTCGCCTCCCTTTCCCCTAATTGTAATTTCTCATGGCATCGCCTCAGACCGCTCTACCTTTGTCTACCTGGCTGAACATCTAGCATCCTATGGTTTTGCCGTTGCTGTATTGGAACACCCTGGTAGTAATGCCGAACGCTTTCAACAATATTTTGCGGGTTTGGCCGGGCCTCCAGACCCAGCAGAATTTATTAATCGACCTTTGGATATCAAATATCTCCTCAACGAACTCGAACGTCTGAACAAATCTGATCCTACCCTCCAAGGAAAACTTAATTTTCAGCAAGTTGGGGCGATTGGTCAGTCCTTTGGTGGTTATACCGTTTTGGCCCTAGCAGGAGCAAATATTAACTTTGAGCAACTGAGGCAAAACTGTAATCCTAATTATTCATCCTTTAATTTGTCGCTCTTCTTGCAGTGTGAAGCAAATAAATTACCCCGAAGAAATTACGAACTCAAAGACGATCGCATCAAGGTCATCATGGCGATTAATCCAATTGACAGCTTAGTTTTGGGTGAGGGTGGAATAAGTCAAATTAAAATTCCAGTAATGTTGGTAGCAGGTAGTCAAGATATTTTTGCCCCACCTGTCTCTGAGCAGATTCGCCCCTTTACCTGGCTTTCTGACTCTAATAAGTACCTAGCTTTGATCGAAAATGCTACCCACTTTTCAGCGATCGCAGAACCTACTTCTGGAAATAATGTCTTACCTGTGCCACCTGCCTTGCTTGGCCCTGATCGTGCCCCTGTTTATTCTTATCTCAACGCCCTCAGCGTAGCTTTTTTGGAAACCCATCTCCTCAACCGCCCTGAATACCGTTCTTATTTGCAGCCTTCCTATGCCAGATTTATCAGTAAAGAGCCGCTTAATCTCAGTCTCTTACAGTCGTTGTCAGCAGATCAATTCAATCAAATTTGGAATGAGTCAGCCCCAACCCTTGGGGACGCTACGCCAACGGGGAACTCAAAAGTCAAGAATTTACCAAGCCCATAAATAAATTTAGGGGTAAGAGATGATCGCCTCTTCGCATAGGCATAAAAGGCTGACTGCACCGAAATTTATAAAGTTTTGTAAAGAATTGGCTGACTCTGCATAAAACCATAAGCGGGAACTGATAGGTCAAGAGAACACTTAGTATGCACTTAATCAGGCACAATGTTTTGATCATGAAAAAAGTGTTTGCATTAAAAGAATCAGCCAAATTTACTCAATTACCCTTTTTTGAGTTTTTAGTCAATAAAAGCATTGCTTTTATACAAAGATTATCTTTTGCTCTTTATTTTGCGCTTTTTGTCATAGGATACGGATATTTAAAGAAATTTGTTTGCTTAGAAAAAGCATCAGTTAATCCAATTCAATATCTTTTTAACAATCAAAAGCGTGAAGAGAAAAATTGGATTTGGTTTTTAAAAGATTTAGAATACTTGGCTTTTAACTTATTTTTAAATTTCACCGACTCGTTAAAATTTATTTCTAGAAAACTAATTTATGAACTATATCGGCGAAGTTTTCAAGTGAATCCCATTTATCGAGGAAGGCAGAAGGAAAACTGCCTTCTGACTACTGCCTTAGTTGATAAAACTTTTGAACTTTTTACAGCTTTGGTAGATATGCTAGTCAATTTCGCTGAAGAATATAATATTAAACAATTATTAACTCGGAGTTTCGATGGCTCCAACTTTGCTCAGTTATGCTGCCGGAAGAAAGCTACAGTCGGGGTTTAAATTCCCTTATGTAACTTTCTTCTCTAGGAGACGCTGGGCGAATAATGTGTGAATTCTGAATTATTATAGTGCTTCTAAATGGCGTGGAATACAGGAAGGAATTTACACATCCGTTAGCAGTCTTGCTTTTCTCAAAATAAATGTCAGTAGGGTTTCTTTTTTGGAAATGATTTCAGCTGTAACTTCCATCCCTGCTTTAATAGGATAAGATTTATCGCTCCTTTTTAAATAAAGTTTCTCTGGCTCAATTGTCACCTCATAGTAAGGCGCAGTCGGAATGTTACCGTTACCCTGAGATGTAATGGCATCGGCACTAATGCCTCTGACAGCACCTTTGAGGATGCCATAATCTGGATACGGATAAGCAGAAACCCGCATTTGTACTTGCCCCTCTAAACATTTTGCAACTTGTGCTACTTTACACACCTGTACTTTACTAATATCTGAGGAGGGAACACGAGCTTTGATTACAACAGGGGCAGCACTGGGAGCAATTTGAGCGATCGCATCTCCAACACGAACAACTTGTCCAGTATTTCTTAATACTAGTTGGAGAATTGTCCCGCTCTCAGAGCTACGAATTACAGTTTTTTGCAGTTCCATAAAAACTTGTTTAAGTTCTTGTTGAGCGCTGCTAATTTGATTTTGGATTTCAACTTGACGCCTGATGAGTTCTTCTTTCTCTTTATTCAATTGAGCAATAGTAGATTCACCTTTCGTCAACTCTTGGGAAATACGTTCTTGTGCGATCGCTACATTAGCATCACTAGGATTAAGTGCAGCTTTAGCGTTATCGAGTCTAGCAGTAGCAGCTTTAAAAGCTTGTTCTTTTTCTTTAATTTGAAGAGCAGCGATCGCCCCCGTATTTCCCAACTGCTGATACCGTTTTAGTTCCTCTTTAGCTAATTCAACACCAGCTTCTATTTCTTGTACTTGCGCCAGACTAGTGATTTGCCGATCTTGATAATCTCTTTTGTTTCGACTCAAGTCTGCTTTGGCAGATGCGATTGCCTGCTTCATTGCATTAGACTCAGCAACCATTTGATTTTCTAACGCTTTTAGTTGTGCATCAATTTGCGCTCGTTGTAACTGATTCTGTTCGATAGTTCCGAGTAGCTGGCTTTTTTTAGTTTGCAATTGCGAGTTGTCGATGAGAGCGATCGTATCTCCCTTTTTCACAACCTGATTTTCTTTGACTTTGATACTTGTCACCGTTCCCTCAGATGCTGCTTGCACTAAACGGATTTCTCCAGTCGGGCGGACGGTGGCATCAGCTTTTACTATGACGTTGTATTGAAATACACTGGCAAGGCTGAAGGCAGCGCCAACACTTCCAATTAAAAATATTCCTCCCAACCTCGTCCATATACTGACTGAGGGAAGATATTCGTCGTTTTGGACTAGGCGGAGAAAGTCTGGTTGGGGGTCAATAAGCATGAATGTTAAAAAACATTTTGGTTACGTAAATAATCTAGCAAAAAAATCTACCTAGCGTTAGCGTGATGATCAAGATTTAGGTAGATATCAAAAAATAAAAGCTCTCTTCTGTTGCAAGAATATTTTTGGGAAAAATCTCATAATTTCGGCGCTTTTGCCTTTCAGGGCGAAAGCGACAGCTTTTGATGTTATTACTGATAAGTCCTTTACCTGTATATAGTTAGTATGTAAATACAAGGTTTCTATACAGCTAACTCTAAATAACAATTACGCATCTTAATAGGAACATCAAATCTTTATAATATTTATCGAAAATTTTATATTTTCTTTATTTATTGACAAAAAAATAGTATAATGACTACAACTTTTTCACAACCAATTTCTTATTTATAAAAGATTAAGTGAATTTACGCTATTCTATATTAAAATAATTTATATAAATTCGCTTCAGCTTTGTATATAAAAAGTCTACGTAAAGCATGCTTATGTAAAAATACTTAGTTAGGAATGCAGAAACCCAATTATGAGGTTTTTAAAATACGCAGATAGTTGCTGTATAAAAAATATATTGATTTTAGTGAGCTTATCTTTAATTGCTGATATTTACGTTGTTTTCTCAGTATTAATACTAGATATGTTTCAGTTATGTATTTTCGGAAAAAATACATCTTTTAGTTCGCCATATTTATATGAGTATGAATATTGGTGCTATCTGCTATTTTTTAATAATTGAAATTTTCTAACTAAATTTGTATAAAGAAGAACTATGTAGTACATTTTTTGAAGAGGTGTAATACATATTTCTTAAAAAAATAATTGCTTGACCTATTGAGCAAGAGTCGTATAATACTTTTAGCGGGACAAAAAAGTAATTAAATATACTTTTTTAATGTTTATATTTATTACTTTGAAGGGACGCGATTTTAACCTCAACAATCAAGCAAGAACTAAGATTATGGAAAGCACATTATTCACCACATTGACCGTTACCGAAGAAGCTACTTTGTCTGGTGGTTGGCAAGTAAAGTGGAAGCCCGCCAAACCCCCCGCCAAACCCCCCGCTCCCGCTCCTAAGCCCACTGTTATCACCCAAACAGCCGTTAACGTTGCTGAGGGTATTCTTAGTGGCTCTAAGATAGACCAAACCGCTGTCAACGTTGCTGAAGGTATTAAAGCTGGCTCTACTGTCAGCCAAACCGCTGTTAACGTTGTTACTGGTTCATAAATAATTTTAGTAGAAGGTAAAGAATAAACGTAAAGACACGATCAACCGCGTCTTTACGGAGGTAAAATGTCTTAGACAAACTAACCTGCTCTAACAGGGAAGTTTATTTTCTAACAAGACATTAGCCTTGTTGCTTATCGCAGTTATCCTAGCATTACGTTTATTCCTACCGCATACTTTTGTTGAACAAAGTTAATAAAGTCTATCAACGGTTGCTATTAGGCAGTTGCTGATGAACTATATCTGATTCCTTTGAAGCGACGCGATTTTAAACTCAACAATCAAGCGAGAACTAAGATTATGGAAAGCACATTATTCACCACATTGACCGTTACCGAAGAAGCTACTTTGTCTGGTGGTTGGTGGAAGCCCGCCAAACCCCCCGCCAAACCCCCCGCTCCCGCTCCTAAGCCCACCGTTATCACCCAAGTAGCCCTTAACGTTGCTGCTGGTATTCTTAGTGGCTCTAAGATAGACCAAACTGCTGTCAACGTTGCTGATGGTATTAAAGCTGGTGCTACTGTCAGCCAAACCGCTGTTAACGTTGTTACTGGTTCATAAATAATTTTAGTAGAAGGTAAAGAATAAACGTAAAGACACGATCAACCGCGTCTTTACGGAGGTAAAACGTCTTAAACAAACTAACCTGCTCTAACAGGGAAGTTTATTTTCTAACAAGACATTAGCCTTGTTGCTTATCGCAGTTGTCCTAGCATTACGTTTATTCCTACCGCATACTTTTGTTGAACAAAGTTAATAAAGTCTATCAATGGTTGCTATTAGGCAGTTGTTGATGAACTAGATCTGATTCCTTTGAAGTTGCACAATTTTAACCTCAACAATCAAGCGAGAACTAAGATTATGGAAAGCACATTATTCACCACATTGACCGTTACTGAAGAAGCTACTTT
>NZ_JAVRBU020000025.1:0-55181 GCF_034531135.2 Nostoc sp. CmiVER01 | reverse complement strand
AAGCGAGAACTAAGATTATGGAAAGCACATTATTCACCACATTAACTGTTACTGAAGAAGCTACTTTGTCTGGTGGTCATAAGAAGCACAAGCCCGCCACACCTCCCGCTCCCGCTCCTAAGCCCACCGTTATCAACCAAATAGCTATTAACATTGCTGCGGGTATTCTTAGTGGCTCTAAGATAGACCAAACCGCTGTCAACGTTGCTGATGGTATTAAAGCTGGCTCTACTGTCAGCCAAACCGCTGTTAACGTTGCTAGTGGTGCATAAATAATAAGGTTTAGTAGAAGGTAAAGAATAAACGTAAAGACACGATCAACCGCGTCTTTACGGAGGTAAAATGTCTTAGATAAACTAACCTGCTCTAACAGGGAAGTTTATTTTCTAGCAAGACATTAGCCTTGTTGCTTATCGCAGTTATCCTAGCATTACGTTTATTCCTACCGCATACTTTTGTTGAACAAAGTTAATAAAGTCTATCAACGGTTGCTATTAAGCAACTGTTGATAGACTCACTTAATGCTTTCGTCGCTGAAGATACTGCTCACGTTGAACAGTAAAGTAGAGAACTAAGCCCTGCTATCTGAGAAATCGCTCATATCTATAGTTTAATCACTCTCGGCAGAGTAAAATCTCAAGACCTTTCATAATTTAGGGTTATGTTTATTTGCCTTAGTTTCGGGATTTATATCAATATACGAGCATTTAATCCCTAGATATATCTGACTTTCGGCATTTAGCCCTAATTATTCTAATTCGAGAGCGATTAAAGAGGAATATAGATCAAAATTTACTATTTTGCAAAAAATAGCGGAAAAGATATAGCGATTTGGTATGTGCTACCTCTGCTTATCTTTCAGTTAATGCACCTTCCCATCAATTTGAAAACTTGTAATTAACATTTGAGGTTAATTAGAATCATGAAAAGCACTCAAATCTTCCCAATGTTTACCTCCCTGACTGAAGCTCAAGAAGTAAGCTTGTCTGGTGGTGAAAGCAACATTGTTTCTTATTCCTATACTACAATTGACAAAAAAGGAAAAAAGAAACAAATTATAAAAGTCGTGAAAACGAACACTCCTAAAGGAAAAACTTCAGTGTCAGGACTATTAAAGAAGATTGAAATAAAGCTACCCTCCTTACCTTCTCTATCTTCCCTACTAAAATTTGATTGGTAGTGAGAAGTAAGTGGGCGTGAATAATTAAAGTTTTGTAGTAAGCGGCTCCAACCGCTTACTACTAGCGAATCTAATAAATTTTACATTACATAACATAGTTTGATTTTTTTGCTCAGTTACTTAGTAAAATTAAACTGTTGGTCAAATTATTAACCACGCAGGGACGAAACCCTGCTATTTTTTTAAGTTTTTTTACGATGCTATTGGGTACTGGAGTCTAAAATGAAATACCAAGTTGTTGCACAACATAGTGAAGAAGATTGTGGAGCTGCTTGTCTTGCTTCCGTTGCCAAACATTATCGACGTAACTTTACACTAAATCGCATCCGGGAAGCAGTGGGCACGGGGCAACTTGGAACAACATTGTTGGGATTAAGGCGAGGAGCCGAGGCACTTGGTTTCAATGCACGTTCGGTCAGGGCATCAAAAGAAATATTAGACCGAATGAACCAAGCACCACTTCCAGCAATCATTCACTGGAAAGGCTACCACTGGGTTGTTTTGTATGGTCAGAAAGGTAAAAAATATGTAATTGCTGACCCAGCCTTTAACATCCGTTATGTCTCTAGAAATGAATTAATTGAGGCTTGGTCAGATCAAGTCATGCTTTTACTAGAGCCAGATTCAGTTCGTTTTTATGCTCAACCCGATGATAAAGTCAATGGTCTTTGGCGCTTTGGGCGGCGGGCATTGCCTTATGGTGGCATAATATTCGAGGCTTTTTTGTGTGCTATAGTTATCGGTCTGCTTTCGTTAACGTCTCCTTTCTTGCTTCAAATTCTAACGGATGATGTACTAGTTCGAGGTGATACTCAGCTTCTTATTGGTGTAATTATTGCAGTTGTGGTAATGAATTTGGTAGGAAGTAGTCTGCAATTAGTTCAATCTAACCTAATTGCCAATTTTGCTCAAAAGCTTGAGTTAGGGCTAGTTCTAGAATTTGCTAGGGCAATCTTGCGGCTGCCTCTGGCTTACTATGAATCACGTCGCAGTGGCGAGATTGTTAGCAGATTGCAAGATATTCAACAAATTAATCAGCTAGTTGCTCAAGCAGTTATCAGTCTGCCTAGCCAATTGTTTATCGGACTGATTTCTTTGGGTTTCATGGTGTTTTATAGCTGGAAACTCACCTTTGTTGCCGTCGTTGTTGCTATTGTCATGAGTTCATCTACGGTAGTTTTCCTGCCTATACTTCAACAAAAAATCAGAAGTATGTTGGTTTTAGACGCGGAAAACCAAGGTGTTCTTGTTGAAAGCTTTAAAGGAGCGCTGACACTCAAAACTACTACTGCTGCTCCTCAATTTTGGGAAGAATTTCAGAACAGATTTGGTCGGCTCTCAAACATAACATTTCGCACAGTTCAGATTGGAATTATTAACAGTACCTTTTCTAGCTTAGTTTATGCTATTGGCAGCGTTACTTTGATTGGTTTCGGCAGCGTCCTAGTTATTAGTAAAGAACTCAGCATCGGTCAACTGCTGGCTTTTAACGGGATGAATGGGAATTTTTTGGCATTAATCAGTACTGTGATTGGATTTATAGATGAATTCATGCGTGCTAAAACTGCCACGGAACGTTTAACAGAAGTTATCGATTCCACACCTGAAACTCCGAGCGATAGTACCAAACCCTTTGCTAAAATTCCCAATGATGCTGATATTATTTGCAAAAACCTAAACTTTCACTACGCTGGCAGGCTAGAGCTACTGGAAGATTTTTCCATCACAATTCCTGGCGGTAAAGTTGTTGCCCTAATTGGTACATCCGGCTGTGGAAAAAGTTCTCTTGCTAAACTGATTGCCGGATTATATACACCTAATTCTGGCAATATTCGCTTTGGAATGTATAACATGCAAGACCTAGCTCTTGATTGTTTGCGCCAACAAGTTGCTCTAGTTCCTCAAGACGCTCATTTTTGGAGTCGCACAATTATTGAAAACTTCCGCTTAGGTTCTCCTCACCTCACTTTTGATCAAATTGTCAAAGCTTGCCAAATTGCTGAGGCAGATGATTTTATTAGTAGACTACCTGAAAAATATCAAACTGTATTAGGTGAATTTGGGTCAAATATTTCTGGTGGACAACGCCAAAGACTGGCTTTAGCAAGAGCTATTGTTAACGATCCACCAATCTTGATTTTAGACGAATCAACTGCTGGACTCGATCCAGTTAGTGAAGCTCAAGTTTTAGATCAACTGTTGTTGCACCGCCAAGGTAAAACCACGATCTTGATTAGCCACCGTCCTAGAGTAATTACCCGTGCTGATTGGATTGTTTTGCTTAATCAAGGCAAGTTACAAATTCAGGGGACAGTAGAAGATTTACGTGCCCAACCAGGAAACCATTTAGACTTTTTAACCCCTTAATTACTCACAGTTTTAATTAGTGGCCTGTCTTATTAAATTTGATGAGTTTGTAGTAAGCACTTCAGTGCTTAAAAATCCACTCACACTTACCGCCATCCCGCCTTGGAATTCATTCCGAGGCGGGATAGAAACGTAGTGCAAGATTTATTAATAGAGATATGTCAACTTAAGCTAAAACTCACGTCCCACAAGGAACTGAAGTTCCTTGCTAATAGCTAAAGTCATCTTTAATATGACTAAATAATCTGAAAAATTTTTAGTCTACTGAAGTAGACTTTAGCTATGAGCCACTGAAATTCATTTCTGGGCGGGTATGGAAGCCAACAGATAAGTGATTTTTAGCTTAATTTCAAATCAATGAGCATTGCCATGCCCTTACCAGCGTATTTATATCATTAGTAAAGTGAAATGGTATAATCCAACATTTCGAGTGCTTTGCTGGATTGCGTTTTGCTTAACCCAATCTTGTATCTTACAGGATCGGTAAGGGGATTAGGTTTTTCGTGCGCTTTTCCAGATGGCATGAATTGTCACACACTAGGCAAGTCTCAAGCATTCCTTTAATGAACTCAAAGCTAAAACCAAACAAGTTATCATTTTTACTAAAGTTTTTGCCAATAAATCTGCTGTTCTAATTTGCATTAAAAACAATAATTTAACTATCTATGTTCTATTATTTAAAATGATAAAATTGGAAACCTTGGTTTTAATAAAATACGTAAATATACTGCTTTGACTAGGCAGAATAGCTGAAAAACTAGGTTTTTGCAAGAATAACCAAAAACTATATGTATTTTTTGTTTCTTAGCCATGACTGAGATACTACAATTTTCCAAAACAGGGTTTAATTGTCAGGAAAGTTAGATATTTCTACTGAGATATTTATAAAAACTTATTTAATAAAATATTTTTTATATATATACCTGTCGTTAAGAAGTATTAAGAAATTCTGATTAAAGAATATTGCAATAGCTTGATTAAATTGCTAACGTGTGTATGACAACGATGCTGATGAGCGCTCTGATCTAGGAGAAGTAAAATTATGAGCTATATACATTCAGCCAAGTCTGTTAGGCTTTGACAGGTTAAAAACGATAAATTTCTGCCTCGTATAGACAATTATGAGGGATTGCAGATTAACCAAGAAATATCTCGTTGCTAAAGGCTTAGTTTCAGTTTGATTTGAATTGCAATAGATTATTTGTCTTACCTTGTGCCGATAAGCGAGTAGCTCTTAATTGTGTGTTTCGGTAATAACGAAGGGTTTGGTAAGACTTAGATTTTGGAGGATAAAACCAATGGAGATTCAAGGTAAAGTTGCTCTAATTACAGGGGCTTCGCGTGGGATTGGACGAGCGATCGCACTCGAATTAGCGCAAATTGGCATCAAGCGGCTGATATTGGTAGCACGCGATCGCCAAAAGTTAGTTGAGGTAGCTAACGAAATCGAGGCAATGGGAACAGAAGCTGCGATCGTGCCTTTAGATTTAACTCAAACAATTGAAGTAAATATTGCTGTTGCTCAACTGTGGCGCAATTACGGACAGATTCACCTGCTGGTTAATTGTGCGGGAGTCGCATATCAAAGCTCGTTTTTGCAATCTAAAATGCCTCAAGTTCAAGAAGAACTCTCTGTGAACTTGTTAGGAATGTACAACCTCACTAGTCTGATAGCTAGACGCATGGCCAGCCAAAGGCAAGGAACAATCGTCAATGTATCAAGTCTAATGGGGAAGGTGGCTGCACCGACGATGGCAACTTATTCTGCTACCAAGTTTGCCATCTTAGGATTTACCCAAGCCTTGCGCCAGGAACTAGCTGATTACAATATCCGAGTCATTGCATTACTACCTTCCCTCACAGACACAGATATGGTACGCGACTTAAAATTATTTCGCTGGGTGATCCCCATGACTCCCCAGCAAGTGGCTAAAGCACTTGTCACCGGAATGCAAAATAATTCATCAGAAATTTTAGTCGGATGGCAAAGTCATTTAGCTGTATGGTGTCAACGCCTCGCCCCTTGGTTGCTAGAGCTAATTTTACGAATAGCAACTCCGCCAGCACCAAGCAGACAACGGCTGATTGAAAAACTTATCCCTTCGCGTAGCGTCTCGTAGACAAGGGGAGACGCCGAGGGCGATCGCTGACTCAACACTCCTAAATAAACTTGTTCAAAATCTTCAGTCGTTTGGCTTTACCCTTGTGCAACAAAGTAAGGCTCACAGTGCCAAAAAATGCTAATAAGCTGAAAGTAGAAGTAGATTCAGGAACAGACTTGGAATTCTCAATTTTGATAACTTGTCCAAGTCCTGGGCGATCGCCTCGGTTTGTCACGTAGATAGCACCATCAGCACCAATAGTCAAAGCAGTAGGAGACTCTAATCCATTGCCACTCAGAATAGTTGTGCGAGTCCCGTCGCTCGCTATTTTAATTACAGAACCATCTAGATTACCTTTCCAGAGTGACTGATTAGCGTACTGCAAAGCATATAAATTACCCTCGGTATCAAAATCTAAGTCAGTAAGTTGGGTAAAGCCATCGGTATAAACTGTTGGTTGAGCATCAGCACCAATTCGATAAATTTTTGCTTCACCTTCTGGAAAAGGAAAACCAGTCAATTGGCTAATATAATAAGCGCCATCTGGGCCTTTGGCGATATTTGTAGGTACTGCTTGGATTTCAAATGGCGATGATGATGCGCCAGTGGGAAAAATTGGATTAGTTAATGTCTGCCGGGGAATTGTGGCGATCGCGTTTAAATTACTTCCATTAGTACCTACACTGAGTACCTCATTAGCACCAGCATCAACTGCAACAATCTTATTTCCGTCTAAAAGAATAGAGAAAGGATTGCTAATTACATCGCCTCCATCGGGATTATTTACAAGTTCATAATTAGCTAAATCAGCAACACTAGTCCAGGAATTTGTATTGAAATTAGCAGTGATGATTTTTCCTAAGTCAGTGTTACCTAATGTGTCGCGAAATGTGGGATTTGAACCATACCCAATTGCAATATAAGGCTTGCCAGTAGCATCAAATTTGATATCTTGAGGCCCAGAAGTATCAGTACCATCAGGTAATGCTAAAGAAGGAAGTCCTGTAAGTATACGTTGTTGCGTACCATTTCCAATTTTGGTGACTGCACCAGTTGTGCCATAACATAAAGATTGGTTTGCAACGCTCGGTGAAGGAACACAAGCTCCACTGCCACCTGTTCCTGCTTCGGTGACATAGAGATTCCCGTCAGTACCAAAAGTTAGACCTCGTGGATTATTAAGACCATCGGCAACTACCGAAAATGATGCTGCCTCTGCTGCTTTCATTCCCGAAAAAGCAGCGATACAAACACTCAAAAATGTAATTCCGAATTGTTTTAGTTTCATTAGACCTATCCTAAAATTAAGTTTGCATAACAAAAGATAGAATATAAAATTTTATCTTTATCAATACTAATTATTACTGTGTATGACTTATGGCGATTTTACAACATACTAAATCGTGCTAAATCTTTAGTATTTTATTTAATAAATACATATAGCCAAGCTTACAAATTATTGTACAGACTGAGTTATGAATTCCCGTACAAGTCTATTTGGTGTAAGATTGACTAATTAAAGAAGTTTGAGAAATTTTTAATTGGTTAAGACTTACACCAATTCTTTAAAAGAGAAAAACAGATTCAAATTTATAAACCCAGATTAAATCTGAATTTATTAATTTTGAGTTGTATCATACCATTTTCAAAAATCTTTGCAACATCATAAATCGGCTATGGGGGGTACAGATGTACGCTTATAGCAACAAAATTAAATATAATTACTGTATATTTTTAATGCTTTTTATACAAGTGTGAGATCGGAACTGTTGAATTATAGTGCGGGACTACAAGACGATCGCAGTTTGCATCAATACATAAAGTTGCAGATCAGAAATTCCTGTGCGATCGCATAATTAGACATACCTTGTTTCGGAGCAATCAGAAATGCTTTCCTTACCCACAACCTTGGCTCCTTTGCCCGAAATCATTGATGGCTTGCCGAATATATCTGGTTGGGAAACAGAGGTACTCTCTGTAGTTAATCATAATCAGCCAGTATTTTTACCAACAACAAATATTCGCTTAGAAGATGTAAATGCTGTGTTTGCGATCGCCTTACACATGCACCAGCCAACTATACCGGCAGGAAATGGTGGTACACTCATCAGCAATCTGCAATATATGTTTGAACATCCTCATGAAGGGGATAACCACAATGCAGATCCTTTTGCCCATTGTTACAGGCGCATGGGAGACTTAATCCCTGAACTCGTCAGTCAGGGTTGCAATCCCCGTGTGATGTTGGATTATTCAGGTAATCTGCTGTGGGGACTGCGGCAAATGGGACGCGATGATGTTCTCGATAATCTTAAACACATCACTTGCGATCGCACCTACCAACCTTATGTAGAATGGCTGGGTACAATGTGGGGTCATGCAGTTATTCCTTCCACACCCATAGCAGATATTAAATTGCATATCATCGCATGGCAACATCACTTTGCGGCAATTTTTGGCTGGGAAGCATTAGCACGAGTTAAAGGGTTTTCACCCCCAGAAATGCACCTACCAAATCATCCTGATGCTCTCTTTGAATTTGTGAAAGCGCTGAAAGAATGTGGATATCGCTGGTTGCTTGTTCAAGAACATTCTGTAGAAACAATTAGCGGTCAATCTCTTACCCACAAACATTTACCACATCGTTTGGTTGCCCGCAATTCTCAAGGCGAAACAATTAGCATTACAGCCTTAATTAAAACCCAAGGTTCAGATACTAAATTAGTCGCACAAATGCAGCCTTATTATGAAGCGAAAACATTATCAAAACAACAGATTGGGAGTGTTTTTGTACCACCAATAGTTAGCCAAATTGGAGATGGTGAAAACGGTGGTGTGATGATGAATGAATTTCCTAGCGCCTTTAAACAAGCTTGGTGGGATATGGTCAATAACGG
The DNA here is from genome assembly GCF_034531135.2 of Nostoc sp. CmiVER01. Classification (NCBI taxonomy): domain Bacteria; kingdom Bacillati; phylum Cyanobacteriota; class Cyanophyceae; order Nostocales; family Nostocaceae; genus Nostoc; species Nostoc sp. CmiVER01. The sequence continues at coordinate 46,635 of NZ_JAVRBU020000025.1, read as the reverse complement.
CGGCGGGAAATCAGGTGTAGTCGGGATGTGTGGTACAGAATATTTAGAACTCATCGAAGCTGCTGGATGCCAGCCTGAAGACTATCCAACTTGTCAGCCAGTGGGACAACATCAGATTTGGGAGCGAGTTTCATCAGATAATATTCAACCTGAAGCTGTAGAGAATGCTATTCAAGAATTAAAGAAAAGCAACTCTAATTTTCATTTGGATGGAGCCTCGTGGACAAATCATATTAGTTGGGTGAAAGGATATGAAAATGTGTTGTCTCCCATGTATCAACTAAGCAGTTTATTCCATCAAAAGTTTGCTCCATTACAACAACTTAACTCAGCAGAACCTGTTACCAGGCAATCTCATTACCGTAACGTTCTTTTACATAACCTTTTGTTGCAAACCAGTTGTTTTCGTTATTGGGGACAAGGTGCTTGGACTGATTATGCGCGGAAAATTTATCAACGTGGCGAAAATTTATTGCAGATAAATTGAACTAGCGACTGGAAGCTAGTAAAATTTGACGGAAATTACCTACCTTTAACAAGGGGCAAAATCCCCTTGTTATCTGATTAATTGAGATAGTAGTTGACTCTCCTTGAAAAGGCTTGCTCCAATTATTTTCCTTTTAGAGGATGTTTTAAAAGTTTTATTATAGGTAGCAAAAGGTTTTAGATTCTCCGCAATCTACGCCAAATAGTTTTGGCTTTTGAATGCGTGACTTTTGACTTCCCCGAATGCGAACAGCGTCCCTAAGGGTTGGGGCTGGTCTTGCTTGTTATGCCAGTGTCATAAAAACACAAAACTAATTTAGCAAATCAGGTTCTTCGCGCACAATTCTGTCGTAAAGGGGCTGGAAGCCGAACCACCCACTTGTATGTGACCCCACTTGAGTTTGTGTTAAACGGGCTGTTTCGTGTTTGATAGTAGTGGGTCTACCCGCAGCTTCTGCCAGTAGTTGGGCTTGGCACGATCGCTCTAAGTTAATGTACCAATAGGCAGCTTCATCTACCGTATGTCCCACAGTTAAAATGCTGTGGTTACGCAGAATTATAGCTTTGTTTGACCCCAAGGCTTGCGCCAATCGCTGACCTTCAGAAGTTTCTAAAACCACACCTGTGAAGTCATCAAATAGCGCATGGTCTTCATAAAAAGCACAGGAATCTTGAGTCAAGGGGTCAAGAAGCCGGCCTAGACTAGACCAAGCTTTACCATAAAGTGAATGGGCATGAGCCGCCGCAATTACATCAGGTCGAGCTTCATGAATCTGAGAATGGATGGCGAAAGCAGCTCGATTCACTTCAGCATCACCTTTAACTACTTCACCTTCTCTGTTAACTAACAGCAGGTCAGAAACTCGGATGTGACCAAAGTATGTTCCTAATGGATTCACCCAAAAATGGTCTGTAAATTCTGGATCGCGAGCCGTAATATGGCCTGCGATTCCCTCGCTGAAACCAAATTTACCAAACAGGCGAAAGGCAGCAGCTAGGCGTTGTTTGCGGTGCAGGCGTTCGTCTTCAACTCGCTCGAATACGGGGGGTTGTGGTCTAGCGTACTTGGGCATGTTCTTTTTCTTCTTCCTCTTTGCAGGGAGCGTTGGAATATCCAGAGCGAAAGGATTTGACGCTATGAGATTCTGGAATGAACTGGTGACGCAAGATGCAACCAGTATCATTACCCAGAATATGGATAGATACAGATGCGCTCTGGGATGTAGTTTTGACGGCGTGGATATCACCATCTGGGGGTAATAGACGATAGATATCCCCTGGTTGAAGCGAGCGCACTTCAGTTATTTGTAATTGTGCGTGTCCTTCAGTATTGCCGTTATCTACACGGCGATAGACTATTTCTTCTTGATTGCCTTTGTATAAACCAATTAATCCCCAGGCTAAATGGTCGTGGACAGGAGTCGTTGAACCTGGGGGAATTACCAAACTAAAGATTGACAGGGAACGGTCTTTAGCGCGATAAAGTAGCCACTGACCAATGCCACCGCCCATTCTGCTTTCGGGATTGGCCTGGGCAAATTTTTGGGGGAGCCATTCTTGTTGGGCAAGCAGTTCTTGAAAATAGGGTTCTAGTTTAGCGAGAGTTTGGGTGCGATCGTCAACAGTAATAGCGCTAATTTCACGCACTGTTGCTACAAAAGATCGTAGTTCCTGGCTCTCAATAAACCACTGGTCTTCTGGCAATGGTTCTAAGATAGTGTGGTTTGTCATCTATATTCCTCCGTTTGGGAGGCGACTAAGATTAATACCAATTTTTTTATATTTGCTGACAATAGTACTAGTACCGCAAGGCGGAAGTCACGCATTCAAAAGTCAAAAATATTACGGATCAGCTTTTTAGGGATTTTAAATGGTTGCTCTATTTCCGTCGTGGCGTACTAGTAGTTTTAATACCAGGATGAATTTTGAAGCCAAGTTGCTCAAGTTTTAGATGAGAAAGGGATTCCTTCAGAATTATAGTAAAGGGATATCGCTGAAATACGGTAGCTTTACCTTGTGACAATAACAGCCTAGCACGGCTGATGCGTACTGGATATAACGGTTGTTGGTTGGCATTAAGAATGAATACTTTAGTCATGCATTATATTCCTTACGAATAAAGTTATTAAGGGATTATCAAAAAATCAATCATCCAATCTTGCTCTAAGGGATTTCCAACAAATAAATTATTCAATCTTGTGGGGTAGGTAAGACGCTCACTCTACAAGAAGTAGTGGAGTATTTTTATTTGTCAGTCTATTAGCTGGGATGTTGGTTTCTCTTAGTACGGTAAATCGGTCGGATAACCGTTAAATTAGCTACAACCAGAAATTATCACATACAAATTAAAAAAGCAAGTCGATTGTCATAGTTCTGGATGGGAGTAACGGGAATATGATATGGTCGCGGCGATCGCAAGATTAGCTGCATCAAAAGAAGGGACGTTCTTAAGAACGTCCCCGTAGTAAAATTTCCAAACAATCGATATTAGAGATACTAGAAAGCCACTATAGTTCTTTCAAAAAATCAATTATCGCTTGTTGATCAGAAGGTGTCAGAGAACGGAAACGACCGATAACTTCACGTGCTTCACTTCGATGAGTATTTGAAATAGCACTGGTATAAGGTGGACAAATGACATCTTTAGGCGATGAGCCATAGTTGACAACATTGCCGATTTTATTGATGACTTTGCCACCCGGAGGAACAGGACATCCTCCACCTGGCAGCTTAGAGGTCTTATAGTTATCGGGTGCAGGTAAGTCATGTAGCTCAATCGCTGCACGAAGCGCATCGTCTACCGAACGAACAACCAACGGTGCATTGGTCACTTCGCTATTGGTAAACACAGTACCCGCAGGTGTTGTGTCACGGGTGAGGGTACTTAAGTAAACGCTACCATCATGCAAAAATGGAGGGCCAACCTTACCAATTCCCATCAGAGGCGGTGTACGGAACTCTTCACCCTTGGCAGTTGCTTTCTGGTTTGAGAAAATATCATCAGTGAGATTACGGGGCAGATCGTAGGTCTTGAAGTTCAATCGGTTACTATTGACAACCGTGGATCGGCTCACAAGAATTGGATCGCGCGGGGTTGGTGCAAACCGTTCAGCATCAATGATGGGGCCTTTATGCAGAATCAGATCCGAGAAAATTGGTGCCCAACGGTAACTGAGAATGTTGACAACAGATGCTGCATCAGTACCCAAGGATGGATCGCCAGCAGCAGGCGACCGACCAGTTCTTTGAACCGGAGTATGGCAGCTCACACAACTCACCATGCGATCGCTCTGGTTAATGGCATTGGGATTACGACCATCGCCTCCGCGAGGCATACGACCGGGGATCATCCGGTTGGCAAAGGCAGTGAGATCAATACCAAAAAGCTGCGCTCCTCGTTGAACGCTGGCTGCACGACTGTAGCCAGAACGAGTTTGAGAGGGATTTTTGGAATTTAGCACGGCCAAGAGATTGGGGCCAAATTCTGGGGGAGCCGTCAGGCGCAAGAAATTGCGCTCACTGAATGGGGTGCTGAGGGGAAACTCAGGGTCGGTTACTAGATTTTTGCAGTTCTTATTGTAAGGAGCAATTTTGGGATCAGCAATTTTGATCTCATTATTGTTAGCCAAGCTAGTAATGCCAAGCTCACCTTGCAAGCCCCCAATGATAAACTGTAGTATCTCTGCGCCATTGGCACGTAAGCCAAAACGTCCTACCCCAGAGATTAGGGCGTTGGGTTGGTCAGGTGGCGCATTGGGAGGAATCACATTCACCTTACCTGTGACACAATCACCCTTGCACTGGAATACACCAGTTTTCAAAGACGATTTGCCGCCTATAGTGTCAGAGGGATCAGGAGCGTTGGTAATGTCCTGGTTTGGAATAGCCTCCATCAGCCCACGACCGATATAGGGGGGGCCAGCGCGTTCACCAACACCACGGCGAAATCCACTTGAACTCAGCCCCGTAGTTGGATCAATCCTGCCGAGGTTTCGGTCTTGGGCGATGCTTGGGATTGCATCTGGTTTGCAATCTATACTGCTATCGAAAGCTTTAAGTTCAGCGATCGGAGGGCGTACATGCTGCACAAAACCACCAAAATTCTGTGCATTACCTGTGATGGGATTTTTAGTACCATCCAAAGGATCGTAAGATTTCGTCGGATCGACAGCTTCAGCCGATGGTGAAAAGTCTCCGAAAATTGTAAAGGCTGCGGTTCGCCCGGTATTATTGATCGCATCTAAGGCTGGGTCGGCCTTATTAACGATATTCAAGTTAGCATAACCGTCTGGATCAACTGGATCTAAGCGAACACCAGCTGGTCTACCACCTTTGTTAGTGTCACCCGACGTATAACTGAAGTTGGTGGGGGTTGACCGTCCAGCTCGACTCACGTTAGAGATACCCGTGAGCAGCCCCAGACCTGGAACCGACTCCAAGTTATTCAGGTGACAGCCCGCGCATCGGGTTTGGTTAGCCATTGACCCTGCGCCTTCTCTAACCGTTTCTGGGGCAGTAAAAAACCACGCCCCTTCCACCAGTTTCTGGCGAGCTGATTGCGGAACAGAAGGATAGAGCAATCGAGCTAACTGAGCCGTTGTTCTCAGAGGAGCAAGTCCCACATCGCCATAGGTATCACGACGGAGACGTTCTGCTGGACGAAGGGGTTGATTCGGAGGCGCAACCACGAAGCCTGAACTAACTTCGACTTTTCGCTGTCCAAGTAACGTGGCATTATTGGGAATATTAGTACGAAACTGACCAAAAACTTGGTGTGGGAAAACAAAAGAAATGAACACTGAAATGCTAAGTGATAAACCCACTATCAACAAAACATTCAGAAGTTTAAGCCTTCGCATTAGGTTTTTCAGCCTTATTCAAGGTTGAGTAAGACATGCTGAAAATCACAAATTCCATATTTGAATTTTTAGCCTGTCTATACTATTGAGGATGAAAAAGAATAAGCTATTGGTACCAATGCTCAGATCTTGCTTTTGCTAAACCTTAAGGGTAATTACATATATAATTTACGACGATTTTAAAATTAAAAATTCTACCCAAAAGGGGATGGACTTTTTGGGAATGATGCATGGTAAAGAAGTTAACGTTTTTTAATCACTCTCACCAAAGAATAAAACAGTAATCATTGCTACACAAGACTTTAAGGTAAAAGAGATGATTTTACCTGGCTAATTTGCTGATGGGTTTGGCGATCGCGTGCCAACAACAAAATCCCAGATGTTTTTTGATCTAAGCGATGCACAGATGCAAGCGCCATCCCATTCAGCAATAGATGACGTAATTGTTATATATAAGTGAAAGAAAAACATCAAATGCAATGCTTATAATTAGCAATTAACTGTATTAAATAAAGACATCTAATAGTTCAATACTGTAGATACTTTTGCTCTATATAGCTTACTTAAAGTTTTAAAAATAGTGTACAAAACCCGTATTATTTACTTAAAAACTCAGTAAAAATGATATTGGCTTTCCGAAACTTAAAAAGAAGTAAAAATGCAAATTATGAAGCAAAAATCAAGCAAATTCAAGGTTTTTGGGATTTAACTGAATTATTAACTGGTTGACTTTATGTGGATATATTTGTAAATTTAACAAACAGACAAAAATGTACATTCATATAAAGAATGCTATGCAGATGATAAAAAATGATTTTTAAAAAGCTGAAACGACCTATTTATCTTAATACACAAGATGATGTGTTTGTACAGTACGTAAATCTTAGTATTTCAAACTTTTTCAAATCTACTGATTGCTAGAACCATTCAGGCCAATTTCGCAATACACCAATAAAGAAATAAAAGTGATAAAAATAACTAGACGAGAAGCCCTGAAGCTAGGAGCGCTTACAGGTGGTTCTTTGCTGATTCCTATAGGCTTGCTATCTCGTGGACAAGCAGCAACTGCTGGTAGTCCTCAGCCTACTCGTTTTAGTGTAAAACTTCCCATACCGCCAGTGCTTAAACCAGTGCGGAGCAATGCAACCACAGATTACTACCAGATCACGATGAAAAAAGCTCTGGTTAATATTTTGCCTGGGCTAACAACGCAGATATGGGCGTATAACGGTATTGCTCCTGGCCCCACAATTAAGCAACGTCAAGGGCGACAATCAATAATTCGCTTTATCAATAATAGTGTCGATACACCAACATCAGTTCACTTGCATGGCATGGGGTCGTTACCGCAGTACGATGGCTATGCTGAAGATTTGACACGACCGGGTTTCTACAAAGATTACGTCTATCCGAACAAACATGCGGCTATGTTATGGTATCACGACCACGCCATTCATAATACTGCACGTAATATTTATATGGGTTTGGCAGGCATGTACATTGTTCAAGATGACTTTGAGCTTGGACTACCCTTACCCAAAGGTAAATACGACGTACCACTGTTTATCCAAGACAAGCAGTTTACTAATACTGGCAAGTTAGTCTTCAATACCCAAGGTGAAATTAGTCAATATGGTGATGTTATTTTGGTCAATGGTGCGCCTTGGCCGCGGATGGAGGTAGATACTTGTAAGTACCGTTTCCGGATATTGAATGGTTCGATTTCGCGCTCTTACAATCTTGCCCTGAGCAACGGCGATGATTTTATAATGATTGGCACTGATGCCGGATTAATGAGCGCACCAGTTAAAGCCAAAAATTTCCGGTTGGCGCCAGCAGAACGTTACGAATTTATTATTGACTTTTCTAAATACCCAGTCGGCTCTCAGGTAGTGCTGCGAAATCTTGGACTTCCTAACAACACGAATTACGACGGTACGAATCAAATTATGCGCTTTGATGTTGTGCGGCGTGAACCAGATAATAGCTCTATTCCCTCCAGGTTACGTACAATCCAACCTATCCCAGAATCTTCAGCAGTACGAACTAGAGAGTTTAAGTATGAACGTTCTAATAATCTGTGGGTGATCAATGGCAAAACCTGGAATAACACCCGAATTGATGCTAATCCTAGATTAGGCGATGTTGAAATCTGGAAATTGTCTAACCCATCAGGTCGTGCGTTTCATCCTATCCACCTTCACCTAATTGATTGCCTAATGCTTGACCGTAATGGGAGACCACCTTTTCCTTACGAGCGTGGGTTGAAAGATGTCTTTTATGTTGGGGAAAACGAAACTATACGAGTAATTGGTAAGTTTGGCCCTAATACAGGTAAATATATGTCACACTGCCACAATGCGGTTCACGAAGACCACGATATGATGAATCAGTTTGAAGTGGGACAGGGTGGACGCTCACCTTTTGCAGTTGCAGCAAAGCCACTTCCAGCTCCACCTTTATAGAGTTTAGAGAGGGGGCAGGGGGCAGGGAGAGCAGGGGAAGCAGGGGGAGCAGGGGGGCAAAAAAGTTTGTATCAATTGTTTCGTGAAATGGTATGAATACTTGCAACAAGTCTTTGCCCTTATCTCTAATTCTCGTTTAGGACTTACGCACACTCTACGAATTCTCGGCGCTCTTGGCGTCTTGGCGGTTCGAGAAATTAAGCTTTTTAGCAATTTTTGCGTAAGTCCTATCGTTGTTCCCAAGTACTCTTCGTTGAGCGTCAAAAGGGTGTAATTGCTTGTAAATGTAGAGGTTTTTCTAATTGCGGATGCTGGAAGCGAAGTTCTCTAGCGTGCAGATGTAAGCGACTGGTGACTGCAAAGCATCCATAAAGGCGATCGCCTAAAATAGTTACCCCAAGTCCTCGCGCATCAGCCGCATGAACCCTCAATTGATGAGTGCGCCCTGTGAGTGGCGTAAATTCTACACGGGTGTAATCTTGTTCTCTGGCAATTACCTGGAAGTGTGTCAAGCTGGGTTTACCTTGCTGCCAATCGACTTTTTGATAAGGACGATTTTCAGGATCTCCCCACAGTGGCAGGTCAATTTTACCTTGTTCAACTGTCACAACACCGGAAAGTATCGCTTCATAAACCTTGTGAACCTGGCGTTGCTGAAACTGCTGGCTAATTTGCCGATAGGTTTGGTGATCGCGTGCTAACAACAAAATCCCCGATGTTTCTTGATCTAGGCGATGCACAGATGCAAGCGCCATCCCATCCGGTAACAGATGACGTAAGCGACTCAAGACACTATCTTGGCGATCGCGATAACGCCCAGGTACCGAAAGTAATCCAGCAGGTTTGTTTACAGCAATCAGCCATTCGTCTTCATAAATAATGGGTAAAGTGACCTCTCCCTCATCAGGGGAGGAGCTTCTTACTCTCTCAGTAGGGTAGAGGGCTGGGGGTTTAGGTTTCAAGCCTGAGAGCAAAAACCCCATCAATGGCTGGCATCGCTCGGCACATGCTCCATAAAATTTTCCCTGGATTCTATCTTGATTTACGGAAGACGCACCCCACCAAAATTCTGCCATTGCCAGGGGTTTGAGATTATGTGTTGCCGCATAATGGAGCAGCTTCGGGGCACAACAGTCTCCTGTGCCAGTGGGTGAACCTCCTGGCATCAATTGCTGTAATGATAGCGATCGCCCAGAAAAGTTAGTCAGGCTGTATGTAGCCTGCATCTGAGCTTGGAGTTGACGGGATAGTGCTTTACGCTGTTGTTTCAGTTCGCTAATTCGCGTATCCGTTGCTGCAATTAACTGCTGGAGGGGCTGTAATAATTCATTTTGCTGGCGTTTAAGTTGTCGTCGCTCAATTCCCTGCTGACGACTCTCTTCGTCGAGTTGTTCAAGGACAATAGTGAGTGCTTTTTCTGTAAGTGTATTGCAGATTTGTTGACGTTTCTGTTGTCGTTGATGTTTGCAATGGCGATGGCGATCGCTCATTGCTTGCAATTGTTGCTCAAATTCATCAGACAGAGTTTCATACTGCTGGCGTTCGGTTAGTTGCTTTAAGGTAAAGAGTTCCTGGTTAATCGCATCCAACTGTGCCAAAGTGCGGGCTTCCTCTAAAGCAACTTCGTCTCGTCCTGGAATTGGTGGAACCCAGCCTTCAACTACACCGCAACCATTCAAAAGACCGGAGAAGGCTTTGAGTACCCTTTGTTCGCCATTAGGCAGTTCAACTAATAGTATTCCATACATCTTGCCTTCATGAGAATAACAGTCATTGTTGGCAAGTTGTTGCATAAGTCCGTGAGCGATCGCTTCAGATATTGAGGTGCGGGGTAATTTTATGCGAACGCCACTTTGGAGACAATGCCCCTCGTACCAATAACTAGGAGATGAGCCACTTATGGCAAAATCGCAGTCGATAAAATCTGAAAGTGCGTGCAGAACTACCATACAAAGTATGATTGGGGAGTATCCCACTTTAGCAAAAATATATTAATCCTGGGTTGCGGATTATCTTGAGCTTTGGAGTCACGAGCAAATGACAAGTCAAGAATCGCCAGATTCTCACCAAGAAATCCTGTTGGAACGGTATCAAGTGCAACAGGAACTAGGCAAAAAAGCCGGACGGCGATCGCTGCTAGCTCGTGACTTACAAACTCAAGAATTAGTAGTAGTCAAAATACTGTCCTTTGGTAATGAATTTGAATGGAACGATCTCAAATTGTTTGAGCGGGAAGCTGAAACACTCAAAGCACTCTCCCACCCAGCGATTCCCCGTTACCTTGACTACTTTGAGCTAGATTCACCCAGCAGCAAAGGATTTGCACTCGTACAAAGTTATATCCCAGCCCAATCTCTAGAAACACAACTAAAAGCTGGGCGTAGTTTCAGTGAAGAAGAAGTTAAGGAACTAGCAAAAGCTATTCTAGAAATTCTCAAATATCTGCATAGCCGTCAGCCGCCCGTGATTCATCGTGACATCAAGCCAAGCAATATTCTGTTGACAAATCGCTCTGGTAATAGTGTCGGTGAAGTCTACTTAGTAGATTTTGGTTCAGTGCAAACCATCGCCAGAAGAAGCAGCACAATTATAGTAATGGGAACCTACGGCTATGTACCACCAGAACAATTTAATGGTAGAGCTATTCCTGGTTCTGACCTTTACAGTTTAGGAGCAACTTTAATTTACTTGGTGACAGGTCAGCATCCAGCCGATTTACCACAAACCGACTTGCGGCTTGAATTTGAACCAGTACCCAATATTAATCCTACTTTCAGCAGTTGGTTGAGAAGAATGACAGAACCTATTGCGAGTCAACGTTTGACTTCTGCTGAAGACGCTTTGCAAGCCTTAAACAAACTAGGAAATACAGTTCAACTTCAAAATATACAAAGTAATTTACTCCCTAGAAAACCTTCTGGCAGTAAAGTTTTATTAAATAAAAATACTAACTGTTTAGAAATTATCATTCCCCCGGCTGGTTTATTTAAAAGAAGAACTTTAATTAATTTAATATTATCTATACCAATTATGTTATTTATCCCTAATTTATCAATTTTTTTTGGAAATGTAAATGTTTTTTCATTAGGATTTATTCTAATATTTTCATCATTTATAATTATGTTATTTATTTCTCTATTCATAGGTGTATTGGGTAAAAAGACGCTTTATATTAATAGGGAAAAAATTTTCCTAATTTATGAATTATTTGGAATTAAACGTCTTCACCCATCTCCAAGTTCCAGACAAAATATTGTACGTCTAGAACGGAGTAAGGATACATATAATCAACCTTCTTTGACAATCTGGGCAGGAACCAAAAAGTATGACATTTTAACTGGTGAATTTTATTTTTTTCCTGTCACTCCTCCAGAACTTGACTGGCTAGCTTATGAACTTAGCGATTGGCTAGGTTTACCAATTACTAAAGAGTAAATCACAAACTAAATTCTGCTGCGCCATCCTCATCCACATCTGCATCTTTACCCATCGCAGTAGGTTTAAATTTAGAGCCATGAATTAATTCATCAAACACAATTCTTGGATTTTGGTGAAGAATATTCAGCACACTCATAAAATCTCGCACAATTTCCCCTGGTGTCAGTAATGCTTCTGCACCCAAGCGATTAATAATTTCTTGCACAAACTCCTTTAATTCACGATTTGTCAAAGTCTGTTCATAGCCAAAATTGAGTGCATGAATCTCAGCTAAACGTTGCAAAAGTGTCAATATTTCTGCTTCACTCAACGGATTTAACCGAATCACTGGCCCTAAATGTTCTTGAACATTAGCTTGTGCAGCAAAACGGCTTTCTTTTGTGCGTCTTTGCCAAGCTTGGTCTGCAAAAAGTCCCCGTTTGGGGTCTTCTAAAAATTTAGTTGTTCCACCCACAACAATACCAAGATGTTCTGCTTTGCATTGCATGGTGTCGTTAAACATTGCCAGGAGTCGATTATAATTCTTTTCCCGCGTGACTGTAGTAGATATTTGATATAAATGTACAGCTTCATCAACTAAAATTAACAATCCTTTATAGCCAATTTCAGCGACAAATTTCGCAAACAATTTTATATAGTCATACCAACTATCATCATCAATAATAACGCGCACCCCTAAAGCTGCTTTCGCCTCAACTTTAGTAGTAAATTCTCCGCGCAACCAGCGCATTGCCGCATTTTTTAAATTATCATCATCCATTCGGTAGCCACGCCAATAAGCGATAATCACGCTACCAAAATCGAAACCGTGAACTAAGCCTTCAATATACTGAACTACTTCCCTAATTTTCGATTCAACTTGGTCATCAAAACCATCGTCATTCGGGCGCATTTCAGTTTCTTTAACCACTTCTTGTTGAATTTTATTAATCCATCCTTCTAAAATCGAGACTAAAGCACCACCATCAGGACGAGTTTTTGTAGCTAGGTGGCTCATTAATTCTCGATAAGTAGCTACACCTTCATTGCTGCTTCCGGCTAATCGGCGTTCTGGGGATAAATCAGCATCAGCTACTACAAAACCTTGCTCCATAGCGCGGTTGCGAATTAGTTGTAATAAAAAACTTTTACCAGAACCATAGTTACCAATTATAAAGCGAAATGCTGCTACACCTTCTGCAATATCATCGAGATTTTGTAATAGGCTTTTGAGTTCTTTTTCTCGCCCTACTGCTATATATTCAACTCCTACTCTTGGTACTACTCCTGCACCGAGAGAATTGATTAAAGCAGTGGAGATTTTTTTCGAGATTTTGAGCTTTGCCATGTATTACACTTTACTTTATTCTAAACTCAGATGCACGCCATAAGTAGGTAAGATATTCACCTTACTACTAATCTGACGACGGCAATAATAATTTAATTTGACGAAGCATGTCTAGCTATTCGATCTTCATATATTGCAATCATTTTTTTGATATGCGTCATATATTCAGGGTAAACTTCTGGAATTTCTGAATTTGAATCAATTATTAATTCACCAATAGTATCATTTGCTCGTTCATTGATAGAATCGATTAATAAATTTGGCATAGTAATATTTGCTTCAGCAATTTTTTTAATGGCAGTATTAGGATTATCTTGTTCAACTATAGCTTTTAATACTTGTAGTTCGTATACTGGAAGATTTTCTAAAAAATTAGTCCATTCTTCAGGTAAATTTTCTGATGTATCACCTTCCAAAGTGTTTATGATTGCTGTAGTTTCCATTATTTCAGAAAACGTAAACAATTCATTATTATCTTCATTAGAATTATCAGACAAATGTTCTGGATTGAATGTTTCTGTTTGTTGGAGTAATTCCCATACTTGATTTTGTAAGGAATCTCGTTCTTCTTGCAATAATGAAACTTGCTCTTGCAACTGCTGTAATTCAGCTTTATATTCTGTAAGTTGGGTTTGTGAAGAATCTAGAATAGATTGAATATTTTCTCTTTCGGCTTTTGTCGCTACCAGTAATTGATTTTTTTGGGTTGTCTCAACTTCTAATTCTTGAATTGCAATTCGCAGTTCGTATAATTTTTCTTCTAATTGGGGTTTGAGTCTGCCTAAAAGAGTTAAATTGCTTTCAACTTCTTGTTTCTCCTGCTGGAGTTCAGAAATTTGACTTTGCAAATGGGTAATTTCACTACGAGATACATTACAGTTCGACTCTAGTCGGCGTTTCTCTGCTGTAAGAACAGAAAAAGCATTGTTCAGTTCTGTTAGATTTTTCTGCAAGTTATTAATTTCAGTTTGCAGGGTATTTATTTCAGCTTCTAACTGCTTTTTCTGTCCGGCAAATGTTCTTAATTCTCGATGTAAACTATCTCTTTGGTTACGGCTTTCTGTTACTTGATTTTGTAGTTGTTGTGACTCCGCATATAATAAATTATGATGTTCTTCAATTTGATTTATTTCTTTGACAACACGAGCCTTTAAACCCTCCATTTCTTTAATTCGTTTGTGGATAGAACCTAAAATAAACATTTCATAATTTCTGCGTCGCTTATCTACAAATAATGCTGCTGCATAGATAGTAACCGCAGTAATTAAACCTGTGAGAAAGGCTTTATTAAAATCCCAGTTTGGGACGAGGCTAAGACCAAAACTCACACTAAAGGCAACTATCCCTAGTATAAATCGATTGCTGATCATTACTGATTGCATATTGCTGGTTTTTAGCGTAGTTAAATTATTAGGAAAAGTAGCTCTCATACTAATTCGTAATTAAAATACACTAGGTGTTGGATGTATTGTTATTTGTAGCAAAAAGTCTTAAATCTGCTTTTAGAAAATCAATAAATTGCCGTGCTGTGCGTCCAGAACGACCGTTATGGCGAGTTGCCCATTGTAATGCTTGAAATTCTAAATCTTCTTGGGTAATATTAATTTCAGCTTGTGCCGCTAGATGGTGTACAATTTTTAAATAAGTTTTTTGATCGGCTGGTTCAAAGGTCAAGGTTAAACCAAAGCGATCGCTAAACGAAAGTTTCTCCTGCATCGTATCCCAAGCATGGATTTCGTCGTTATCCTTGGGGGTAGGTCTATCTACAAAAAACTCCCGAATCAGGTGGCGGCGATTGGAAGTAGCATACACAACTACATTTTGCGGCCGCGCGGTTAAATTACCTTCTAAAACTACCTTGAGCGCTTTAAAGGCATCATCATCTTCTTCAAAGGAAAGATCATCGACAAAGATGATAAATTTTTGTGACACTCCCCGTAAATGTTCCACAATTTTTGGTAAGTCTTTTAAATCAGATTTTGCCACTTCCAATAAGCGGAGGTTGCGATTACTATATTCATTTAACAAAGATTTCACTAAAGAAGATTTGCCAGAACCTCGACTACCGTAAAGTAATACATGCAGTGCCATCTCTCCTGATAATAAAAACTCTGTATTTTTCAGCAAAGCATCTTTTTGAGACTCATAACCTACAAGCGCACTCAGCTTAATTGGATCGGAATACCGAATACCGATAAACTGCCCAGCTTGCCAACGTAAAGCGCGATATTCTGCAAATAAACCAGAGCCACATTGCTGATAATAAGCTGCTAACTCTTCTACAGCATCACCCCAATTATCTAACTCTTGTAGATATGTAGGGAACTTTGTCTCTCCTCCTACCAATTCTTGCTCTTTATACCACACTACTGGCGAAATCGGCATGTGAGCTACGCCTTGTATCCACTCACTTAAAGAAGCGCTGCTACATTCATAGAGACTTTGCAATATTTGTAAATCATGCCGAACTGCTGCTACTAAAGCTGGGGGTAAATCTTCAAATTCTCGCACTTGAGCAAGCTTTGTAAAAGGATTCTCAGAGAAGAGAAGTTGAGTAATTAAATAGTCTTCCCAATTTTGATTTTTAGCAGCCAAAGCGTGGAAGTAACTACCGTAAGCTTGGAGACAACCCCGTGCATCGGCATCAGTGTAACGTATAGCTTGCAACAGTTCCAGAAATGCCATCCCCACTTCGCCTTGCAAAACAGACTGGTACAGTAAAAGTGAGGCTGCTTGGCGCTGGAGATGTTGAATCTTTGTATATGAGGAAGTACTTGCTATTGGCATCGCTTGATTATCCATCAATTAACTGTGTGGTATAGCTAAATAACTATGGTAAATTGTCTGCTGACACTGGCAGTAAAGTCAAAGTCTACATAGGTTTTAACAATGAATTTAAGTATAATTGCTGCTTTTGCCTACGGCATATTAGCGATCGCTGGTGGTATTATTGGCTATATTCAGGCTAGAAGTAAGGTTTCACTCTTAAGTGGTAGCATTAGCGGGTTATTACTAGTGCTTGCGGCTTTCTTTCAACTCCAAGGGCAAAGCTGGGGGTCGATTTTAGCAGTGGTAGTTACTGGTGTTTTGGTAGTCGTTTTTGCAGTTCGGCTAGCTAAAACACGCAAGTTTATGCCGGCGGGATTAATGACGATTTTGGGGATGGTGGCTTTGGGGGTGATGGTGAGTCAAATGGTAAGGAATTAAGGGGGGAAATTTAAACGCAGAGGGGCGCAGAGGGAAGCGCAGAGGTACGCAAAGTTGTAGTTAGCGCAAAATTTGGTCAATCATTCGGTTGGCTTGGGAAGCATAACTGCCGCCAAATAAATTGAAGTGATTCAAAATGTGATACAGGTTATAGAGCGTTTTTCTTTGCTCGTAGCCTGGATCTAGGGGAAAGACTTTGTTGTAACCTTGGTAAAATGCTGCGGGGAATCCACCAAATAATTCTGTCATGGCAATATCAACTTCGCGATCGCCAAAATAAATTGCAGGATCAAAAATTACTGGTTCTCCTGAGTTAGTACACCCGGCATTTCCACCCCATAAATCGCCATGTACTAAGGAAGGTTGCACCTGATGCGCCAATAGTTCAGGGATTGCTGCTAGTAATTTTTCTGAAGAGGGGAAATTTCCTCCCTTTCGCCTTGCCAACTGAAATTGATAACCCAGGCGATATTTAATATAAAATTCTGTCCAGTCTGCTGTCCAAGTATTGATTTGGGGCGTGGAGCCAATAGTATTGTTAATTTTCCAACCAAAACCTTGGCTACTGTTAGCTTTATGCATCGCCGCCAACTTTCGCCCCATCTCTTCCCACGAATTGCTGTTACCGCTACCAAGTTCTAACCATTCCAGCACAATGTAGCTAGAATTCTCAGCTACACCCCAACAAATAGGATTTGGGACGCGAATACTAGCTGTGGCTAGCATTTCCTTTAAGCCCATTGCCTCAGCCTCAAACATTGCAGCTTGAGATGCTTGGTTAATCTTAAGGAAGTAGGTTATCTCACCATTGGAAATAGCATAACCTTGGTTGATGCATCCGCCACCAACCGATCGCCGTTGCTGACTCTGAAATTTTTCGCCAGTCACCTGGCTAATTTGAGCATCGATTTGAGTCCACATGATTAAATTGGGGAGTGGGGAGTGGGGATGAGGGAGCAGGGGGAGCAGGGGGAGCAGGGGAAGAAGAATTATTGATTAATGCCTAATACCCCATTCCCTACTCTCTACTCCCCATTCCCTATTTTTAATTTACGGCTTGACGACAACTACACCATAAGCATCTGGAGAAAGATACTCTTTTGCTGCTTGCATTAAGTCAGTTGCATCTTGGCTCTGAATATAATCTGGGTAGTTAAAGGCGGGTTCTAAGTCTCCCACCAACGAATGATAATAACCATACAACCCAGTGCGATCGCTTGGTGTTTCATTACTAAAAATAAATCTGTTCGCTACTCGCCGCCGCACACGGGCAATTTCTGATTCTGTAATTAATTCGGTTTGGATTGTGCGAATATGTTGAGCGATCGCATCTTCTACTTCTGCTATATTTTCTACCGCACATTTAGCTGAAATATAAAATGTCCCTTGCAGCTGATTGCTCATGTTGCTCACAGAAATTGAAGAAACTAATCCCCGTTCTTCTCGTAAATCCCTCACCAGTCTTGATGTCCGTCCATGTCCCAAAATTCCTGCTAAAACATCTAGTCCATAGGTGCGATCTAAGTGAACCATTCCAGGAACCCGCCAAACCATCACTAGCCTTGCTTGCTGGAGACTTTCATCTACAAATTCTCGACGGACAATTTCTGTAAATGGTGGCTCAGTGGGGAGTCGGGAGTGGGTAGAGACGCGATTAATCGCGTCTTTACTGAGTTTTGTAAATCCTTCAGCAACGATTGCAATTAATTCTTCCACAGGCAAATTGCCCACAGCTACAGCAGTAATTGAATGGGGTTGATACCAATTAGTATGAAAATCTCGCATCTGCTGGGGCTTAAGTTCGGCAATCACCGATTCTGGCCCTAATACTGCACGGCGATAGGGTAGTTCATTAAAGGCTGTCTCCATCACCCGCCGAAATGTCCGCCGTTGGGGATTATCTTCTGAACGCCTAATTTCTTCTAAAACTACTAATCGCTCACGTTCAAAAGCATCATCAGGAATACTCGCATTTGATACTACATCTATTTGTAGTGGAGCAAGCTCGGCAAAATCTTTGGGGGCTGTGGTTATATAGTAATGAGTATAATCTTGGCTAGTTGCGGCATTGGTGACAGCACCCCGTTCTTCAATCCGACGTTCAAACTCGCCACTAGCCAGTCGTTCTGTTCCCTTAAAAATCATGTGCTCTAAAAAGTGAGCCATGCCGTTAATGCTATCAGATTCTACGGCTGAACCAACTTTAATCCATAAGTTGAGGTTTACAGCTTCAACTGGCATCTGCTCCGCTATGATTGTCAAACCATTGGGCAACTGATGCACGGTTGGGGTATTAAGACGAGGTAATTTCCGCAAGGTTGAAGTCATTGCTACTTGTGTGAGGAGCTACATTACCTCTTTATCTTATCCGTGACTGAAGAGGCAGGGAGCAGGGGGCAGGGGGCAGGGGGCAGGGAGCAGGGGGCAGGGGGCAGGGGGAAAAGAGTTTGAGCCTTGTTTACAATAATGTGTCTAAAAGATTTTACTACGCAAAACCTGTCCCTCTCCGACTCAAGTGCAATCAGCAAATGCCAACCCCGAAGCAACTAATGCCAACCCTGAAGCAACTAATGCCAACCCTGAAGCAACTAATGTGAACCCCGAAGCAACTAATGCCAACCCCGAAGCAACTAATGCCAACCCTGAAGCAACTAATGCCAACCCCGAAGCAACTAATGTGAACCCTGAAGCAACTAATGCCAACCCTGAAGCAACTAATGCGTTGGCGTAGCCCACCGCAGGCATTGCCAAAATAACATTAGAAACGGAAAACTAAAACATATAATTCCCTTCCCTTTACAAGGTGCTACGGTGTACACACAAGTCGAATTACCCCCCTTAATCCCCCCTTGGAAAGGGGGGAAACTAAAACATCCAATTCCCTCCCCTTTACAAGGGGAGGGTTAGGGAGGGGTAATTCAATAACCTATGTGTACACCGTAGCCAACTCGGAGAAGAACAGACTTAAACTTTAATTTAAGACAGGGAGAGGTTCGTTGAACTAACGAGAGTAAGGGTGATTGAAGGTTTCCCAAGCAGCAATAGCTGCCTTTTGCAGGCGAAAGCTGAAGTCTACTAAGTCTTTCATCATTAAATGCCAGTTTCTCTCGGCTTCGTCTTGAATTATCGCCCAAGAGTCTTCTAAGCGATCGCGCTCCTTCACTTTCCTGCCTTCAATCAATTCTCGTGCTTGTCGCACAGCTTTCAAATAAGTTTCACGCGTAAGAGTACCTGCTGACTCCGCTTGGCTGCGTCTTTCTAGTGCCTCAATCAGCGCTTTGGTTTCGCGCTTGACTTCATCACTTTCGCCAGCCATTTCGGTTTCTACTAATTTGTCGGTTTCAGGACTAATTTTTACAATTACTATGGATTCAGTAGATTCAATTACTGGCGTTCCAAAGGATTCGATGTTGTTATAAGTCATAGTTTAAACATCCTTAAATTGCAAAGCTTACTCTCGGATGAAAACTGCACCCTGTACTGGTAGTCATAAGTCATTGTCAATTCATAAATGACTAATGACTAATGACTAATTAATAAACTGTTGTTGGCAATTGTTGCTCTAGCTTCAGTAATGCTGCAACTCGCTCCTCTGTAGCAGGGTGACTAGAGAACAAGTTACCCATAAACTGTCCAGAGATAGAATTGATAATTAATAACGGCTCATAAGCTGGATTGGCATTTAAAGGCATCTGCTTTGCCGAGGCTTCTAAACGTTGCAGTGCCCTAGCTAAGGCGCGGGGATTACCAGTTAATCTAGCTGAACCTGCATCAGCAGAAAATTCTCGTGTACGCGAAATTGCTAGCTGAATAATCGTTGCAGCCAATGGCGCAAGCATTACTGTTAATAAAACACCTAAAGGATTTGCACCTCTGTTGTCATCTCGTGAACCACTGCCAAACCATAAGCTATAACTAACCATTTGCGCTAAAAATGAGATCGCACCAGCAACGGTAGCAGCAACAGCTTGTGTGAGGGTGTCACGATTAATAATGTGGGTGAGTTCGTGGGCGATAACGCCTTCAAGTTCGTCCTCTGGCAATATATTCAAAATGCCTTCGGTGACAGCAACAGCAGCGTGTTCTGGATCGCGTCCTGTAGCAAAGGCGTTAGCACCTTGGCTTGGAACAATGTAAACTTTAGGCATGGGAATGTTAGCGCGATCGCTTAATCTTTGCACCATCCGATAAAGTCCTGGTGCTTCCCTTTCACTCACAGGCTGGGCTTGATATACTGCCAGGGCAATCTTATCTGACTGATACCAGGAAAACAGGTTTGTTACTGCTGCTAAACCTATCCCTATTATTAAGCCACTAGTACCGCCAATTATCCAGTAACTAATTGCGATCAAAAGACCACTTAACGCAGCTAGCAAAACAGCCGTTTTCAATTGATTTGTCATATTTTCGCTCTCCTGCTAATGCTGTATTTTTTTCTCTGAAACAGCATTAATTAAGCTACATTTTGATTGTATCCAGCTAAACTTAGATATATGGTACAGAAAACCTATCAGATAAGTACGGTTTTCCCACTTAGCCTTCATAAATAAAAATTTAGTTTTTTTTGATACTTGCTCTTTTGATAATAAAAGTTATTTCTATAAGATACTAAAAAGACATCTATCTGTAGAAGTAAATTGTTTACTCAGACAGAAATTGCAAGTGCGATGCCTACGCCATTAGGAATTTCCAATAAATAAGGTTATGAGTCTATACCTTCTGCTTCATATACCTATTGATTCTCAAGAATTATAGAGTTGATGTAGTAAAAGCCAGTCAGGTAAACAGGAAATATGCAACTACAAAAGAAATTTTTCCAGACAATTCCCCGCACTGTTTGGGTATTGGGATTTGTCAGTTTGCTGACAGATATTAGCTCTGAGATGATTCATTCTGTATTGCCCTTATTTTTGGTATCAGTTTTAGGGGCGAATGTTTTGACTGTGGGCATCATCGAAGGCATTGCAGAAGCAACAGCTTCAGTTTTAAAAATATTTTCGGGAGCGTTGAGTGATTATCTGGGACATCGCAAGGGATTAGCAGTGTTTGGTTACGGCTTATCTACCTTCGTTAAACCACTATTCGCTGTAGCTACTAGTTCAACTGGGGTGTTAATAGCTCGATTTGGCGATCGCATTGGCAAAGGGATTCGTGTAGCACCCCGTGATGCCTTGGTTGCCGATTCCACTAACCCAGAGGTACGCGGTGCAGCCTACGGATTGCGTCAATCTCTCGATACTATCGGAGCATTTTTGGGGCCTTTGGCAGCATTTACCTTAATGGCTGTTTCCAAAAACAACTTCCGCCTTGTTTTTTGGCTAGCACTCATCCCTGGTTGCTTGGCGGTGGCTTTATTAACAGTAGGAGTGCGAGAACCAAGGACAAAGCAAACTCAACTAAGCCGAAGTAATCCTCTGCAATGGGAAGGTTTACGCAGTTTGGGCCAAAAATATTGGGTACTTGTAGCAGTGGCACTGCTATTCAATTTAGGAAACTCTAGCGATGCCTTTTTGTTGCTGCGAGCCGAGCAAATAGGGATTTCTGCCTCACTCATTCCGTTGACATTAGTGGTGATGAATATGGCTTACTCATTCAGTGCATACCCATTAGGAATACTTTCTGATCGCTTGGGTAGATTTTGGCTACTAGTAGGCGGATTTGTTCTATACGCTTTAGTATATCTGGGCTTCGCCTTTGTACAAGTACCTTGGCAAGTTTGGGGATTGTTTGCCTTTTATGGTTTACATCTGGGCATGAGTCAAGGATTGCTATTAGCGTTAGTGGCAAATAGTATACCTGCAAATCTGCGTGGCACTGCTTTTGGATTCCTCAACTTAGCTGTAGGACTAGCGCTTTTACCTGCCAGTTTGCTAGCTGGTGGGTTATGGCAAATACTGGGAGCAGAGGCGACATTTATCGCTGGGAGCTTGTTTGCGTTAGCAGCTGTATTATTGTTAGTTTCCCAAAGAAACAAATATTGAAAAGCAAAAATGGTATCCTTGATTTAAATCAAATCAATGGCGATGGAGCTCGCCGAAACCGCCTTTTCAGTCCTAAAATTCATCACTGTAAGGCTGATGGCTTCTACTTTCTTCGCTGACTGCGGGAGAGTAGGACTTGGTTAAATGCATACCTGACTCACCTGTAGAAAGTATCTGTCTACAAATCGCACCTCAAGGAGTCATGGAATGCTAGCCAGTATATTGTGGATTTTACTCCGTAAATTTGAACCATTTATTGCATTACCACACCTAGTTAAATGGTTGCCCATTTCCTTTGTGGTTGGCATTTTTGCTGGAACAGCTTCTGCGGCTCTTTTAGCATCATTAGAATGGGCAACTGATTGGCGAGAATCACATCGCTGGATTATCGCCTTGCTTCCCTTGGGTGGCTTTTTGAGTGGTTGGATTTATCATCAATTTGGTCGGACTGTAGAAGCTGGAAATAACCTTTTACTAGAAGAAATTCATAAACCTAAAAAGATTATTCCCTTTCGTATGGCTCCTCTAGTTTTACTAGGAACAGACCTTACGCATTTATTTGGTGGTTCAGCCGGTCGTGAAGGTACAGCATTACAAATGGGTGCTTCTTTGGCAGACCAGCTAACTAAAATATTGCATTTTCAAGGGGCTAATCGGCGAATTCTTTTAACAGCAGGTATCAGTGGAGGATTTGCTTCAGTTTTTGGTACTCCCTTAGCTGGAACTGTATTTGGTTTGGAAGTTTTAGCGATTGGTAAAATTCATTATGACGCTCTTTTTCCTTCTTTAATTGCTGCGATCGTTGGAAATCAAGTAACCTTACTATTGGGTTTACATCATACAGCATATCGACACGCTTCCTCTATACCGACGCTCACAATTTGGGGATTGATTTCTGCCATTATCGCAGGTACAATTTTTGGAATTGTCGCAAGATTCTTTGCTAAATTAACTCACCAAATTAGCCACTTCTTTAAAGCAAAAATATCTTATCCTCCACTGCGTCCTTTTATCGGCGGTGCGATGATAGCAGCAATTGTTGGGTTGAGTGGTACGACTAAATACATTGGGCTTGGTATACCTACTATTGTTGATTCTTTTTTTATTCAGCTACCTCCTTGGGATTTTGCAGTCAAATTAGGTTTAACTGCTTTAACTTTAGGAGCAGGTTTTAAAGGTGGGGAAGTGACACCTTTGTTTTTTATTGGTGCGACTTTAGGTAATGCTTTATCGCTACTTTTAGCATTACCTGCACCACTTTTAGCAGGAATGGGATTTGTGGGTGTATTTGCGGGTGCAGCAAATACACCATTGGCATCTACCTTAATGGGAATTGAATTATTTGGTCTGGAATCGGGGCTATTTATTGGTATTGGCTGTATCGTGAGCTATTTATTTTCAGGTCATTCAGGAATTTACTCTGCACAACGTATCGGGTTGAGTAAATACTCGGCTGTATATTTAGAAGAAGGGGTGACTTTGGCTAATTATGGACTAGCAAAAGTTGAGCCAAAAATTGATTTACCTAATGATGGAGAAGAAAAAAGCGATTCTAGCACAACGTGAAGGCGATCGCAGATGTCAAAATTGTGGGTAAGTTAAGTCAAGGGTATACTGTACGATATTACCCGGATTTCTCACCACATCTCTCAAAACCTTGAGCAGGGGAGCAGGGGAGCAGGGGAGCAGAGGAGAGTTCAATGTGCCTTGTTCAATCCCCTCTGCCCCTCTGCATTTCAAACTTGTGAGAAATGCGGGATTAGTATCCACAGCAGTACTGCGGTAGCAGTTACTAAATCATTGCTTCCAATTCTTCCAAAGCTTGAAAACTTCCTACTTGCCAACTACGTTCTACGGCAGTAGGGATAATCTGAGTAATAGCTATGTCCTCAAAATTAAGACTGGTATTAGATTTTATGTATTTCCCATTTCTGAGCAAACAAATAGAAAGGTTTCCACTGTCGTAAACCCATAATTCTGGGACTCCAATCGCTTCATAAGCATCAAGAGTAGTTTTCGATGTGACATCAGTTTCAATCGCCAAATCTGGGGGCGGATCATCAGGTTGTAAGCGGCGATGACCAATCATCTGTTGATAATTCTGAATATAAAAGCAAGCATCAGGTTCAACTCCTGCTATACCTTGCCGTTTAAAGGTAGTAGAACCAAAAGGTTGATATCTAATATTTTTAGCCTTCAGCAATATTTTGACAATATCAGAAATTAAATCTTTGGGTATTTCATGTTCTGGTAAAGGAGCCATAATTTCTAAAGCACCCTGGCTATAGGCAATTCGTGTAGTTCTTTTTTCTCCCAATTCTTGTAAAATAGATTCAAATTCTTCCCAGCTAACATCTGGAATAGTCACTGTGCTACCAGGTGCTAATTGCATCTGGCTGACAGGTTTGAAAACGGGGATAGCAGAAGTCACGTCGCTTCGCTCCAATTCAAAATTCAAAATTCAAAATTCAAAATCTATTAGGTTGCGGTGGATAAAATAGCCCACCGTAACCTTTAGATTAATGAATTGAGTTTAACAAAAGCGGCTAAAAGCGATCGCTCTACACCTTAAACTTCTCCGTAATCCGCTTCATCGCCTCTTCGACATTCTCCCGGCTGTTAAAAGCCGAAATGCGGAAGTAACCTTCACCCGCAGCACCAAAGCCAGAACCAGGTGTCCCCACAACATTGACAGTTTGCAACAACTTATCAAAGAATTCCCAACTGGATAAACCATTAGGAGTTTTCACCCAAACGTAAGGCGCATTCACGCCACCATAGACTGATAATCCGGCGGCTGTGAGTTTCTCGCGGATAATTTTGGCGTTTTCTAGATAGAAATTCACCAATCCCTTAATTTGTGTCTGTCCTTCTTCAGAGTAAACAGCTTCTGCTCCCCGTTGGACGATGTAAGAAACACCATTAAACTTGGTAGACTGGCGGCGATTCCAGAGTTTCCATAGTTCGACATTGGAACCATCGGCGGCTTTTGCTGTGAGTGTCTTTGGTACTACGGTTAAGGCGCAACGAGTTCCTGTAAAACCTGCATTCTTGGAAAAAGACCGAAATTCGATCGCAACTTCTCTTGCACCTTCAATTTCATAAATTGAGTGGGGAAGCGACGGATCGGTAATGTAAGCTTCGTAGGCTGCATCAAAGAAAATAATCGAGTTATTAGCTTTGGCATATTCTACCCATGCTTTAAGATATTCTTTGGTAGCAGTTGCGCCAGTGGGGTTATTGGGAAAGCAGAGATAAATTAAATCGACTTTTTTTGAGGGAATTTCGGCGGTAAAGTTGTTATCAGCCGTGATTGGTAGATAAACTAAACCTTCAAACTCGCCTTTATCGTTGGCATCTCCCGTATTTCCCACCATAACGTTAGTGTCTACATATACGGGATAAACGGGGTCAGTAACGGCAATTGTGTTGTCATGTCCAAAGATTTCCAGAATATTGCCGGTGTCGCACTTGGAACCGTCGGAGATAAAGATTTCGGAAGCATCTATATCGGCTCCCCGTGCTTGGAAATCTTGAGTAGCTATTTTCTCGCGCAACCAAGCATAGCCTTGTTCTGGCCCGTAACCTTTGAAGGTATTGCGATCGCCCATTTCTTCCACAGCTTTAATCATAGCTGTGCGGCAAGCCTCCGGCAGAGGTTCGGTAACATCACCAATGCCCAGCCGGATGATCTTAGCATTACTGTTGGCTTCTGCAAAGGCATTCACCCGCCGAGCTATTTCTGGAAACAGATAACCCGCTTTCAGTTTCAGGTAGTTGTTGTTGATAGTTGCCATTATGTAAATATAAAAAACGCCCTAAAATAGCTTACTGCTAATTTATGAGGGCGGAGAGTGGGGAGATGAGGAAGTAGGGGAGGCAGGGGAGGCAGGGGGAGCAGAAGAATTAACTTAAACCAATGCCCAATGCCCCATGCTCAATTAGACATTTACTGGCTGTTTATTCTCGGCTGATGTGTAATTGCGATCGCTAATTACAATCTCAGTGAGCGATTCTTGTCCTGTAATTAATCTTGCTCCGCGATTACGGGTGAAATAGTTCCATGCCCACTGAATCATTACTACTAATTTGTTGTTAAATTCAATTAAGAAGTAGATGTGAATCAATAGCCAAAACAACCATGCAACAAAACCTTTCAGCTTCATAAAGCCCAAATCTACCACAGCAGAATTGTGCCCAATCATCGCTAAACTACCATAATCGGTATAAGCAAAGGGCGGTAAACTCTTACCTGCAAGCCGCTTTTGGACTAATGTCGCTACATATTCACCTTCTTGCTTGGCTACAGGTGCAACACCAGGTAGGGGTTTACCATTTTGATGAGAAAAATTTGCTAAGTCGCCAACTACAAAAATATTGGGATGTCCCTTAATACTCAAGTCAGGTTCGACGATAATCCGTCCAGCGCGATCGCACTCAGCACCTGTGCGTTCTGCTAGCACTTTTCCCATTGCTGAAGCTTTTACACCTGCTGCCCATAATACTGTTTTTGAGGCAATTTCTTTAACTTCTTCGCCTTGTTTGAGGGTAACAATATCATTTTCAATATTCGTCACCAGTGTTTTTGTCTGCACAACCACCCCCAAGCGCGTCAGGGATGCTTCCGCTTCTTGTGATAACTCTGGTGCAAAAGGTGGCAGAATCCGATCCAAACCTTCCAATAGCAAAATCTTGGCTTCTGATGTGTCAATGTTGCGGAAATCTTCTTTGAGAGTTTGATTTGCCAATTCTGCGATCGCACCAGCTAACTCTACACCAGTAGGGCCACCACCTACAATTACAAAGGTTAACCAAGCACGGCGTTTTTCTGGATCGATTTCTTTTTCTGCGGCTTCAAACGCCGAGAAGATCCGGCGACGCATTTCTATAGCATCTTCTACAGTTTTCAAGCCAGGAGCAAATTCTTCCCAGTTGTCTTTGCCAAAATAGGAATGCTTCGCACCTGTGCCGACAATTAACGTATCGTAAGCTATTGCTTCGTCGCCCACAGTCACTTGTTTTGCTTCTGGATCAATATTATTCACCTCTCCCAACAGCACTTTCGTATTCTTGCTCTTGCTAAGGACAGAACGCAACGGTGAGGAAATATCCGCAGGAGATAGCGCACCTGTGGCGACTTGGTATAAAAGGGGTTGAAATAGATGAAAGTTACGTTTATCAATCAGAGTAACGTTTACGGCTGCTTTAGCGAGTGTTTTTGCCGCATAAAGTCCACCAAAACCACCGCCAACAATAACTACTTTATGAGGTGGATTATTGTCAAGTGAATTTACCATAAGAAATATTATCGTGTATGCCGACTATTGTAACTATTCTTAACAAATTTGTATCAAAATTGTCATCACATATTTTGTATTGCTCTTTACATTTGATAAAAGATTAAAGTAGTCAAAACTACAAGACAAACAGAACTTTTCAATATGGAGGCGCAGATAATAAGAGCTGGGAATATTTGAATTGCTCTTTGCTTGTGTAAATTTATCAAGGGAAGATGTAAAATTTATGCAAACTTACTCAGAACTAGTTGATTCTGGTGCTTGTGTCAAACGTGGTGAATGAGTTCGCCGCCAACGGTTAAAACCATAGACAAGGGCAGCAAAAATTAACAAATAGGGACTGTAAACAACTAACCAAATACCCAACTTGAGTAAGCCAATGGAAAATGAACTAAGGGAGTGAGTAGATTTATTCCAAGTCTCCTGAACTTGCAAACCGAAGGCAGGTTGTGAACTGGTGCTAGAAACTGCTGCTTGTAAATTCAGCGTAATAGTGGAATAAGCAACTTGATTTTGTAGGCTTTTGAGTTGGGCATTAATTTGCTCTATAGTTTCTCGGACATTACTCAATTCTTGGGCAACACTAAGCACATCTCTAATAGAACCCGCCCGATCCATAATTTTTTGCAAATTGGCTTCAGTTTTTTGCAGATTGGTTAATCTAGCTTGGAAATCTACAAGGCGATCGCCCACATCTTCTGCCGTGATATTACGACTTTCAACAGTGCCCAATTTAGCTAGTTCTTCTAGGGTAGGTTCCAGCAGGTTCTCTGGTATCCGCAATTGGATTGTTGCTGTGTAACGCGGGTTGTCGGTTTTGGGTTGTTGTTGTCTCAACCCAATCAAATCCCCTTGTTGTTTATTGATAATTTGCGAAACAGCATCAATAGTCTTCTCTACGGAGTTGACAGTCAAAGAGATTGCTGCCTTTTTGATGAGTTGGGGACGAGAACGGGCTATTGGTGCAGCTTCCATCTTTTGGGAAATACTGCTTTCACGAGCAGGTGCAGATGCTGGATTTGCCGCACCATCGGCTGCCATTGGAGGTAACTGCTTATTTGCTAACTGATTGGAAGAAGCGCAACTAGTAAAGATTAACCCTCCTAATAACGCACTCGCAAATAAAACAGATGGGCGCTGTAATTTAGTCGAAGCGTACATAATCTACCCCTAGATGGATGAAGTTAACCCCAGTATTACTGAAGTAAAACTCAAAGCCTCTATTGTTGCGATTTATGTAACAGGCATAAAATTTTGTCCAAAATCCAATTATTCTTCAATTGATGTTTTTTGCTGAGAGAAACTTGCTAACTCGGATGCTAAAGTCTCTTCTAATACATCTATAATTGCGTGCGGATCGGTAGGGGACTTCATCATTTCAGCCTCCGGATCAGAGCGATTTTTGACATTGGGAATATCCTGGCGTAATTCCTCAACCAAAGCGATGAGTTTAGCGATTTTCTGTTCAGAGAGCAGGTTAAGTTGAAGAATAAGCTGCGTCCGTTGCTCTGCTAACTTTTCTTGTCGCTCTTGTTTAACCAACACACCTGCTGTCACCAACAATGAACCCGCAGTCAGTGAAAATTGTAACCAAGGAAATGGAACAGGATCAAATCTTGGTATGCCCAAACGTCGTGGTAAGACATTGGGTGTTACCCACAGAATAATCCCAAGCAGGATGCTATACAGGAATGCAGGACGACCAAAAAAGTCAGTTACCGTTTCTACAACTCTTTGGTGTTGCGGTACGTCTTTTTCAGAACGTTTGTGCAATGCGATGATAGTCTCAATATTTTTACTAATAGATTCCGGTAATGGGGCAGTAGGCAGAAGGTTTTGACGATGTGTTTCGCACGATTTTTGCGGTGAATCTTTTGGATTTGGTTTATCTTGGGAGAGCATTGGTAGTCTGACTTGATGAATGATTACTTTAATTTACTAACTCAATTAAAACCGCAGTTCGACTGTTATAGCAGTCCTAAATCATTCGTGAAAATTATATCTCTCTTTATTTCTTTCCTTCCTTGGCGTCCTTGGCGTCCTTGGCGGTTCGTTTCTTAATCTATATTTTTCACAACTCAAATAGGATGGCTATATATGCTTGTATATGCTTGATTAATCAATCGAGTTTGAACTCAAATTGGAAGTAATAACGTTATGGTGTCTACTGGAACCGTTACCTCAGCTAAGTTTCAAGGTGATATAGTAGCCAGGACTGTACTCTCGCTGCACCGAATGTCATCTTAGGTTTTATAAGGTTTTGAGCATATTTTGAGAAATCCGGGTAACAGTTCATCTGTGGTTACTCAATTTGAGGTACAATCTTAAGCCTGCCAATAAATGACGATGCTTGCTGACAGGAGATGCTTCTATGGCCCGGATGTACTATGACGAAGATGCCAATTTAGACCTTTTGGCTGGAAAAACTATTGCTATCATCGGCTACGGTTCTCAAGGTCATGCCCACGCTCTCAATCTCAAAGATAGTGGTTTGAATGTGATTGTGGGACTATATCCGGGTAGTAAGTCAGTCGCAAAAGCCGAAGCAGCTGGGTTAACTGTGAAAAATGTTGCAGATGCTGCTAATGCTGCTGATTTCATCATGATTTTGTTACCTGATGAAGTCCAAAAAACGATTTACAAAAATGAAATTGAACCCAATCTCGAAGAAGGGAATGTATTAGCTTTTGCTCACGGATTCAATATTCACTTTGGGCAAGTTGTACCACCGGCTAACGTAGATGTAGTGATGGTAGCACCAAAAGGGCCGGGGCATCTAGTACGGCGGACTTATGAAGGTGGTGAAGGCGTACCTGCGCTGTTTGCAGTTTATCAAGATGCTAGTGGTCAGGCACGCGATCGCGCCATGTCTTACGCTAAAGGTATCGGTGGGACTCGCGCTGGTGTTCTCGAAACTACTTTCCGCGAAGAAACCGAAACAGATTTATTTGGCGAACAAGCGGTATTGTGCGGTGGTTTGAGTGCTTTAATTAAAGCCGGATTTGAAACTTTGGTAGAAGCTGGTTATCAACCAGAATTGGCTTATTTTGAATGTCTGCATGAAGTCAAGCTGATTGTTGACTTGGTTGTAGAAGGCGGTTTAGCTAAAATGCGCGACAGCATTTCTAACACTGCTGAATATGGTGATTATACTCGTGGGCCGCGGATTGTAACTGAACAAACCAAAGCTGAAATGCAAAAGATTCTCAGCGAAATTCAATCTGGACAATTTGCACGAGAATTTGTTCTAGAAAACCAATCTGGTAAACCAGGATTTACCGCCTTGCGTCGTAAAGAAGCTGAACACAAAATTGAAGAAGTTGGCAAAGATTTACGCGCTATGTTTAGCTGGTTGAAAAAGGCTTAAGCAAAACAAGGATCTGAATGTAGAGACGTTGCAATGTAACGTCTCTAGAATGATTTTGAAATTACGCCGAATTATTTTTCATGTAGCTATAGATGTTATTTAGAATGCATAGTATAGTATAGATGCATTATCAAACATCATTTGCTTTGGGTTTTCAAATAATCAGCAATGTAATCCCCATAGCGATCGCGTAACATTTGTTCCCGAAATTTGAATCCTAATGTTTTCCCTCGACAGGATGAAGATTTGCACAAGCACCGGGAGACAGCAATTGATTCATATTCAGTGGTTTCGTAGTCCCAGGTAATTTCCTCACCTGCTTCGATATTGCCCAAAGCAACGAAGTCATATCCCCCAAACTGATTGTTCCTTACACCAGTATTTGGATCGCAAGAATGGTTAGTGAGGATAGCAGGCTCATCTAGTTTGACATGCAAATTAAAATCCACCTGAACGGAATAAATTGTTCGTTCGGGAACTGCTTCAATTTGGATACTTACCACGACGGTTTCCCCTGGAGCAAATTTTTTTTTAGCAAACACTCCTCGTCCTTTTGCTGTTTCCTGAATCGTGAGATTAGAATTGAGCTTTGCAGGTGGAATTGACTTTGTTGTATTCATAGATAAGGGACTTCCAAATAAAAAAATATACCATCGCTATAGAGGCAGGGGGCTGGGAAAGTCGTAGTGAAGTCCAGAAATTGGATAATTTATTTTTTGGAGTTTCCTAAAGAACGACTATGTTTAAATTTCTTGCTGCTTCTAAGTTTGAAACTTGGCTTATACCAATTCTGTTTCTATATGAAAAACTCCACCCACAAAGGAATGGAGTTTTTGGGTATGGGCAAAAAGTTACCAATGCCCAATGCCCAATGCCCCAAGGGTTGGGGCGGCTATTCCTCTCCCCTCACTCTTGAGATAGAGTTTCACGCCTCTTTCAATGAATTACCACCCCATTGTTCCTGGGCTACCTTTAAATGGCCCGACAATATCAGCAGTAATCCATCCACCATAAAAATCGCCAGGTTGAGACATAACTAGCTCATCATTTACATAACAAGCATCCATTAAACTAGGGTAAAAAGCATAGTATTCTTGAATCGTGACAAAATCAGGTGTAGGTTCAGTATATCGCCAAGCAGCGTTATTTATATACTTATTACCGATGCTGATATCATAATATTGACACTTGCCTTTCCATTCACACCAAGTTTTTTTAGGTGTTTCAATTAGATATTCTAGTTTAATGTCTTCAGAAGGAAGATAATAAACAGGAGGATGGCTAGTTTCTAAAACTCTTTTAGCTTTAGTTGTTTCTGCTAAAACAGTACCATTACAAATTATCCGAATTGATTTGTTGCTATCTTCTAAACGAGCCGGACGAGGATAATCCCAAACTGATTCTTGACCAGGTTTTGGTACGATAGGATTTGGTCGCATTCTCAACAATCTCCTTTGAAATCTTGAGCAATTCTAAAACCAGCGTGTTGATAAAAGTAAGGACGAAACCAGTTACGATAAGTTGGTAATGCCATTGATCCATTAGTAGCCCAAGAACCGCCGAGCATCATTTGATGTTTATCATCAAAAAACGGTGCTGCTTGATCTTTATAAAGCGGATGAGGTTGAAATCCTGGTAGGGCGTTGAATGTGTCCCCTAACCATTCCCAGACGTTTCCTCTAAGATCGGAAAGTCCAGAAGCACTATTAGCTGGTTTGAACATTCCCACTGGACTAGGGGAAATGAATTGTAAGTTGAGATTATAGTTACTTGATAACTGGTTATCCTCAGAGATGAGTAAGGCTTGATTCCATTCGGCTTCAGTCATCAAGCGGATATCTGAGCCTTGAAAACGACAAAATGCGATCGCTTCGTAGTAATTGACTTCTACAGGCCAATCTAGGGGTAAGTCTATTTCGTCGAATGTGGCTCGATAGCGATAACCATCCTGGAAGGGTATCCAGAATTTGGGATGTTGGACGTTGTAGAGTTGCTTCCAATCCCAAGATTCAGCATTCCAGTAATCTGGATTATTGTAACCACCAGCTTGAACAAATTTCAGATATTCGCCGTTAGTGATGAGATATTGACTAGCTAAAAACGGTTTCACTTCAACAGTGCGATCGCCATATTCGCTATCCCAACCATAGGTAAGATCATCCTTGGGTTTTCCTAGTTTCACCACACCACCCGGAACCCGGCGCATTGTATTGTTAGGAATGTTACCCTTGCTAGGTGCGTAATTCCAGCCTTGGGGACGTTTTAAGCGATCAGTTGGCAATTGACGCACTAGCATTGAAGAGGTTTCAAAGTGAATCCGACTATGCTCTATTCCCATCAGCAAAGCCCAGAAAGGATGCTGTTGATGAATCGGGAGATCCAGGGGAGTCTTTTGAATAACTTTTGTAATTGCTTCTCGTGCCTTGTCTCGATATTGCCAAACTTTTTCGACATCAGGCCACCTAACCCCTTGCATAGCTGCGTCGAGTTCTGTCGGTGTTTGGGGATCAACTCCAATTTCAAATAGGGTTTCGTATTGTGAATTGATTCCAGCTTTGATTAAACCAACGCGAATTAATTTGTTGATGAAAAAAACTGCTGAGTGACCAAGATAAAAAATTAGACGGTTTCTTAAAGGATCGGGGTTAAGATAAAAAGTTTCTTCCCCGACCAAACTTTTCATGAGTGTTTCTTCAAGTTCCCAAGAATTATCAAAGTAATTGAGCAGGCTTTGTGAACTGCAATCATTGAGTGTGGGCACTTGTATTGATGTCAGTTTACTTATCGTTGGAACTAAAGCCATGATATTTTTGACAGAACATTCATCAGACAAATTACATAAACTATAGCTTGTTACAAAAAAGTTTTGTTAATTTACGTTTTGTCTTGTGTCGTTATAATCAGACAATTTACTAAATTTGTAAATAGATAAAAGGTGTAGTTAAAATTACTTTAATTACGACTTGTCAAAATAATATAAATAATGTATTAATTTTGAAAAAGTATAGATGAGGTTAAAACACTTATAGGAATCGTATTTGATTTTTGAAATTATCTACGTGGGCGGGGAGTGGTGAGTAGGGAGTAGGGAATAGGGAATTAGGCTTTTCAATTTGTACCGAGCTTTTTCAGAAATCAAACATTAGTTTTATATTAACTGTCTTATTGCTATCAAGTTAAGATTGTAACTAATTAGAGAAGCATACGGCGATGCCTTCACAGTAGGCATCGCGGATTTTAGATTTTATCTAATCTAAAATCCCAAATCGAGTTACCGATTCACCGCCGCAGCTTCCCGTGCTGCTGCTGCTTGATCTGGGTGGATACCCAAGCGAGTGAGATTAATCCGACCTTTGTTATCAATTTCGCGCACTTTGATAATCACTTCATCGCCCACCGCTACTTCATCCTCAACTTTGCCAACGCGGTAGTCAGCTAGTTGTGAGATGTGGATCATCCCTTCTTTTCCAGGCAGAAATTCTACAAATGCACCTATCGGTATAATTCGAGTGATGCGTCCTGCGTAGACATCGCCTTCGTGTAACTTGCGGGTCATGCCTTGGATGATGTTTCTGGCTCTCTTCGCCTTGTTCTCATCTACGGCAGAAATTGTCACGGTGCCATCATCTTCGATGTCAATTTTTGCACCAGTTTCTTCTGTAATCCCCTTAATGGTCTTGCCTCCAGGCCCAATTACCAGACCAATCATGTCTGAATCAATCTTGATTGTTAACAGACGTGGGGCATAAGGTGAGGTTTCAGTTCGTGGCGTGTCAATGCAGGCGAGCATTTTCTCCAGAATATGCAACCGGGCTGCTTTAGCTTGATGAACGGCTTGGGAAATAACATCCAACGACAAACCGGAGATTTTCATATCCATTTGCAGGGCGGTAATCCCGGTATCCGTCCCGGCAACTTTAAAGTCCATATCGCCCAAAAAGTCTTCAATGCCCTGAATATCGGTGAGGACTCGCACTTCGTCCCCATCCTTAATCAGACCCATTGCTGCACCACTGACGGGTTTGAGAATTGGTACACCAGCATCCATCAGAGCGAGGGTCGAACCGCACACTGAACCCATTGAGGTGGAACCGTTAGAGGAAAGTACTTCCGATACGATGCGAATCACGTAGGGAAATTGTTCTTTTGACGGTATTACAGGTAATAGCGCTCGTTCTGCTAATGCGCCATGACCAATTTCACGCCTTCCTGGGGCCCGCATTGGCTTGGTTTCTCCGACTGAGAACGGCGGGAAGTTGTAATGATGCAGATAACGCTTGTGCTGATCTAGCTGCATGTCATCGTTAAGGTTTTGAGCATCCCCAGGTGTACCCAAAGTACAAGTGGATAATACCTGAGTTAGTTCTCGGTTAAATAAACCGCTACCGTGGACTCGCTTTGGTAACACATCAACTAAACAAGAAACACGACGCACTTCATCGAGTTTACGACCATCAACGCGGATGTTATCTTCAACGATTTGTCGCCGCATGAAGTGTTTGGTAATATCTTTAAAAGTGTTACCAAGTGCCTTCTTATTTGCAGTTGCGGCAACTCGAATTGGGTCTTCTTCAGGCAATTCGGTAATCGTCGCAGCAATTTCATCCTTAACGACATCTAAAGCTGCATCGCGTTCGGGTTTGGTGAAACTAAATTGAGCGAGGATTTTCTTAATCTCACCGCTAGCGCGATCGCGGATATAATTTTCTAGTGTCTGGTCTACTTCTGGTGGTGCTTCTTGCACTATTACCAAACCCAGTTCTGCAATTAAATCTTGCTGCGCTTTGATTAAGTCCCGCACTGCTTCATAACCAAAGTCAATCGCCTCGATAATATCTCGCTCTGGCAACTGATTGGCTCCCGCCTCCACCATGATTACGCCATGTGGTGAACCTGCTACTACCAGATCCAAGTCTCCAGCTTCAGTTTCTGCATAAGTGGGGTTAATAATGAAATCATCTCCCACTAAACCAACCCGCACTGCTGCCATTGGCCCATTAAAAGGAATTTGGGCAATCAGGGTAGCGATTGAAGCGCCTGTAACTGCTAACACATCGGGTGGAACTAACTCGTCCATCGACAGTGTTAAGGCAATAATTTGCAGGTCATCCCGTAGCCATGAGGGGAACAGGGGACGCATGGGACGGTCTATAAGACGGCTGGTGAGAATTGTTTTTTCTGGTGGACGACCTTCGCGCCGCATGATCCCGCCGGGAATCCTACCAGCAGCATATAGCCTTTCTTCGTAATCTACTGTAAGCGGAAGAAAATCAACGCCTTCTCTGGCTTGCGATCGCGTAGCCGTTACTAAAACGGATGTATCCCCTGATTCTATCAAAACCGACCCACCAGCCTGGGGAGCTAGTAGGCCTACTTTCAGTCGAATATCCCTTCCATCGAAGGATATTGACTTATCAACTTCTGCCATTCAGTTTTTTTCCCTTCTCTTTCGCTATTCTCTTTCTGTGGCAATCCTAACATTTATGCACTATGACTGACTTCTAGTACATACAAAGATAGATAAGTAGTTCAACCCAAAGCACGATACATCATCAGCGCGTCTACCATTTGTTCATCCCCTAGCTTCGCCGCACGCGGAATGCGCCCAATGATCTCAAATCCTAACGACTGCCAAAGTGTAATTGAAGGTATATTAGTTTCAAAGACCAAATTGAACATTACTGCTTCATAGCCCAGGTTTACTGCTATTAAGAGCATCGCTTCTCCCATGAACCGCCCGATCCCCTGACCGCGTAACTCAGGTTGTACAATAAAACCAGCGTTGCAAATATGGCAACACCGACCGGGGAAGTTTGGTTTTAAATAAAATGCCCCTAATATTTCTTTTGGTTTGTATGTAGCATCCTCAACAGATGTCCTAACAACAAAGGCATCCTTATTCAACCAGTAAGCTGAAAATTCTGCCTGAGATAGAAGTTCCTTTTGGGGATAAGTTTTACCTTCAACAATTACAATATTGAGTAATGCTCTTACAACCTCCTGCTCTTGAGGATGCTCCCTAATCTATTTCAACTATTATCCCGTTTTTTAAAACTTTAACTATGGGAAAAATCATTATTAATAATTTTGAGATTAAATAAATTAATTATATGTAATTTTTAGTTAAGAATCTTCTTTATAAGATGCAAAAATTAGAATAATTGCGGTTTTAATTCTTGAAATTTGGGAAACTTGAGTAGTTAGAAAATGGCGATTTTACACTGTAATTGGTTAATAAAAAATCAAAATGGTTGTTTATTTATTTGGGGAGAAACGTGGCGATCGCCACGAGTGAATTTCGAGCCTAATGGATCTGGAGAGATACCACTAAATCCATTGGCGATGACATCAGTTGAGTTGAATGAGTGGTTGCGTTCGCAGAACATGGCGATTACCAACTTCATGCAGCAACCTCAAGTTGCAATGCCTGCGGCAAGCAAAGCCATAGCTACAATTGGACGAACACGAAAAGCCACCACTACCACTGAGACCAGTTTACCAACGTATTCGCAAATCATTGCCTTACCAACTTATATTCCAGAAGGCAGTTACGAAGAAACAACAGCGATTTTCCCTGTACATTCTGCCAGTTTGGAACTAGACACAGACTCTCCGCAATATTTGCAACCGTGGCGAGTTGAAGGTTTTTGTCTCAACCCCAGTGAAGCAGTAAAATTTCTCGCGGCTGTTCCCTTAAATGCTGCTAAAGGAGAAGATGCTTTTTTAGGAGGAGATTTACGTTTTTGGTCGCAAGTTGCCCGATGGAGTTTAGATTTAATCTCACGGTGTAAGTTTTTACCAACAATTGACCGACAATCAAATGGTGCATTTGCCGCTAAGTGGCAAGTACTTCTAGACAGTGCTGTAGATGGAACCCGTCTAGAAAGATTTTCTGCGAATATGCCGTTGGTTTGTCGGACTTATCAAGAGGGAGTGGGAGACAAGGGGACAAGGGGACAAGGGGACAAGGAAAATAACTATGTCCAATGCCCAATTTATGTAGACTTTCCAGCCGAAGCTCAAGAATTACTTTTGGGATTTCTTAACAGTACAATAGATGCCCAAGTGCGAGGAATGGCGGGTTCTCAGCCTCCAATGGAAGCTAAGGCGATGGCATCTTTACCAGGTGGCGTGCGACAGTGGTTGCAAGCCTTAACTAGTGCATCTGGTACAGCTAATGCAGAGGCAATTGAAGTGGAACGACTGGAAGCGGCATTAAAGGCTTGGACTATGCCGCTACAATACCAATTAACTCTTAAAACTCTATTTCGTACTTGTTTTCAACTGCGTTCTCCAGAGTCTGGCCAAACAGATTGGACATTAGCATATTTCTTGCAAGCGGCTGATGATCCTGAGTTTTTGGTGGATGCGGCAACTATTTGGAACAATCCAGTTGAACAATTGGTTTATGAAAACCGGACAATTGAGCAACCACAGGAAACATTTTTGCGAGGTTTGGGGGTAGCTTCTCGATTATATCCAGCGATCGCACCCAGTTTTGAAACCGAATATCCCCAGTTTTCTCGGATCACTCCCATGCAAGCTTATGAGTTTATCAAAGCTGTAGCTTGGAGGTTGGAAGACAGTGGTTTAGGAGTAATTTTGCCTCCCAGTTTAGCGAACCGTGAAGGATGGGCGAATCGTTTAGGTTTGAAAATTACTGCTGAAACTCCAAAGAAAAAACAGGGACGTTTAGGATTGCAAAGTTTGCTAAATTTCCAATGGCAATTGGCAATTGGTGGACAAACTATTTCTAAAACTGAGTTTGATAAACTTGTGGCTTTAAATAGTCCGCTAGTAGAAATTAATGGCGAGTGGGTGGAATTGCGCCCCCAAGATATTAAGACAGCTCAAACATTTTTTACCACTCGCAAAGACCAAATGGCACTTTCCTTAGAGGATGCCTTACGTTTCAGTACAGGGGATACCCAGGTAATTGAAAAATTACCAGTAGTTAGCTTTGAGGCATCTGGGGCATTGCAAGAGTTAATTGGGGCGCTAAACAATAATCAAGCGATCGCACCTTTACCGACACCAGCAGCCTTTAAAGGACAGTTGCGGCCTTATCAAGAACGTGGTGCTGCTTGGCTGTCCTTCTTGGAACGTTGGGGTTTGGGTGCATGTCTAGCAGACGACATGGGACTCGGTAAATGCGTAGCAAATGATACCTTAGTAAATGTAAATGGACTGTTACGCACAGCAGAGACAATCTGGACAACTCACGCTGAAGAAACAGAGTTTGACGGCGAAGGATTTTGGGCTAACCCTACAGAGCAATTACTAGTTAATTCCATAGATGAAAAAACTGGCAAAATTGTCCAGGCTAATGTCAGACGGTTGTATCGGCAGCAAGTCCGCGAGAAATTACGAAAAATTACCTTAGAAGACGGTAGTAATATCACTATCACTCATCGTCATAAGCTACTGACAAGTAAAGGTTGGACAAATAACTTACAGGTGGGTGATTACATTTGTGTCCCAGGTAAAACGCTCTGGAATGGAAAACCACAAGACCCTGATTTAGTCAAGTTTCTTGCTTGGCAGATTGCTGAAGGACATGAACTACCCGATGTGGGAAGAGTCACAATATCCCAAAAAGATACCAAAGTATTAGAGGATCTACTCCAGACTTGCCAACGCATTCAAAAGCGCTATAACCTCAAAATTAACAGCCCTAATATCTCTACCTTCCCTAATAGAGTTTCTGCTCTTCGAGTTAACAGCCAAGGCTATCGGCGATTCTTAGAAGCTAAAGGTTATGTTTGGGGTAAACTATCGGCAGAAAAATCTATTCCGCCCTTCATTATGCAGGCAAACTTGGATAGTGTGCGGATATTTTTACAAAACTATTTTGATGCTGAATCTGCTGTTGTTTTGAGTATGGGGAGTATTGAAATTGCTACTGCTTCAGCTTTACTAATTCAGCAACTTTCTGCACTACTGCGTCGTTTCGGCATTTGGTTGCGAATATCGCCCAAACTGAAGTGTGCCACTAATGGAACTCGTACTTTACGCACCTACTATATTGGTGTAATTGGAGGAAATTCTGCCCGCAGATTTTTGCAAGAAATTGGTTTTAATAACTCAAAAAAACAGAGCAAGTTAGAACGAATTT
This sequence comes from Nostoc sp. CmiVER01, assembly GCF_034531135.2. NCBI lineage: Bacteria > Bacillati > Cyanobacteriota > Cyanophyceae > Nostocales > Nostocaceae > Nostoc > Nostoc sp. CmiVER01. The sequence goes on along the minus strand of NZ_JAVRBU020000025.1, from coordinate 7,093 downwards.
GTCAACTGTTCAGTAACACAAATATTGAAGGAATTCCTGCTTCTGATATGGTTGCCCAAACAGTCATAGCAACGGGACTTACGTTGCGTCATTTTGGGATGCACAACACTGTTTACATTAATGGTTCACAGCAATTTTCTAGAGATAGTTTACAGCGAGTAATAGCTGGGATGAACCGCATTATTAGTAGAGAAGCCCAAGAACAATATCAGCTACTAAAACCTTCCAAGTGGACAACTCAAACCCTGACAGCATATAGCAACCTAGATGTAGAACAGTTGAGCTTAACAAGACAGTCTTTGCAATATCTTCTCGATCAAGAAGTATTTTATTGCCGGATAGAATCAATAGAAGAGATAGAGTATGATGGATGGGTTTATGACTTTGAAGTTAGCGAACATCATAATTTTGTTGCTAACAATATTATTTGCCATAACACTGTCCAATTCATTGCTTTTTTGCTGCACTTGAAAGAACAGGATGTACTAGAAAATCCAACACTGCTAGTTTGTCCAACTTCGGTTTTAGGCAACTGGGAAAGAGAAGTCAATAAATTTGCACCAAGCCTGAAAATTTTGCAATATCACGGTGACAAACGCCCAAAAGGAAAAGCGTTTTTAGAAGCAGTGAAAAAGCACGATTTAATTATTACTAGCTACTCACTTCTTCATCGAGATATCAAGTCATTGCAAAGTGTCTCCTGGCAGATAATTGTTTTAGACGAAGCTCAGAATGTGAAAAATCCAGAGGCGAAGCAATCAAAAGCAGTTCGGGAATTAGAAGCGACATTTCGTATTGCATTGACGGGGACACCAGTAGAAAATAGACTGCAAGAACTCTGGTCTATTTTGGATTTTCTCAATCCAGGATATTTAGGCAATAAGCAATTTTTCCAGCGTCGGTTTGCCATGCCAATTGAAAAATATGGTGATACCGCTTCTTTGACTCAGTTACGTTCATTAGTACAACCATTTATACTGCGGCGATTGAAAAGCGATCGCGACATCATTCAAGACTTACCAGATAAGCAAGAAATGACCGTATTTTGCGGTCTAACTGGTGAACAAGCTGCCCTTTATCAACAAATTGTAGAACAATCTTTAGTCGAGATTGAATCTGCTGAAGGATTGCAACGCCGGGGAATGATTTTAGCTTTACTAATCAAACTCAAACAAATCTGCAATCACCCAGCCCAATACTTAAAAGAAGCGACATTAGAGCAACATAATTCAGCCAAACTTCTGCGGCTAGAAGAAATGTTAGAAGAAGTTTTAGCAGAAAGCGACAGAGCTTTAATTTTCACACAATTTGCTGAATGGGGTAAGTTACTTAAACCCTATTTAGAAAAACACCTTGGGCGAGAAATATTCTTTTTATATGGCAGCACCAGCAAAAAACAACGTGAGGAAATGATCGACCGTTTCCAACACGATCCTCAAGGCCCACCGATTATGATTCTTTCTCTAAAAGCGGGTGGTGTAGGACTGAATTTAACACGAGCAAATCATGTATTCCACTTTGATAGATGGTGGAACCCAGCCGTAGAAAATCAAGCCACAGATAGAGTATTTCGGATTGGTCAAACCCGGAATGTGCAAGTACATAAATTTGTCTGCACAGGCACTTTAGAAGAAAAAATTCATGACATGATTGAAAGTAAGAAACAACTAGCTGAACAAGTTGTGGGTGCTGGTGAAGAATGGTTGACAGAACTGGATACAGACCAACTTCGCAACTTACTAATACTTGATCGCAGTGCAGTAATTGACGATGATGCAGAATAATTTCGTAGTAAAGACTTTAGTTCTTGATTTGAGCGTTAAAGCGCTCACTACGAACTCGCACTGATATAGCAGACTACTAAGTTTTTAAATTGACTTATGACTAATTACACATTACAAGCAAGTCGAGAATGGTGGTCACAACAATGGTTAGATTTACTAGATTCCTATCGCTTTAAAAAGCGTTTAGAACGTGCTAGAAATTATGCTCGTCAAGGAAATGTTTTGAGTATTGAATTTAAAGGTGCAAAAGTATTAGCTAGAGTGCAAGGTAGTGAAGTAGAACCTTATAAAGTTTCCCTTTCCCTTGAACCTTTTAGCGATGAACAGTGGGGTTATGTAATTGAAAGCATGTCCCAAAAGGCAATTTTTGCTGCCAAATTACTAGCAGGAGAAATGCCACAAAATATAGAAGAAGTGTTCACAGCAAATGGTCTTTCGATATTTCCATTTACCCTTGGTGATGTCCAGAGTAAATGCTCTTGTCCTGATAAAGCAAATCCCTGTAAACACATTGGTGCGCTGTACTATCAGTTAGGCGATCGCTTTAGTGAAGACCCCTTTGTACTATTTCAATTGCGCGGACGCACCAAAGAGCAAATTATCAGCGATTTACGTCAATTACGTAGTGCCAAAATTCAACCTAATACTACAGAAACGCCCGATATTCAACAGTCAATTCCTAATAATAAATACTCAGTAAAAATTGACTCTTTCTGGCAATACAACGAGCCGCTAGAGTCATCATTAGTAGTGATTGCGCCGTCCACAAATGAGATGGTACTAGATGTATTAGGAGCAATACCCCTAGCGAAGGAAGAGGAAAATGCAGTAAATTCAACTTCGAGTGATGTAGTAATGAAGTATTTGAATACAGTTTACAGAGATGTGAGCCAGAAGGCTTTTTTAGCAGCAATGAATGTGGGAGCAAGTTGATATTAATTTGGAATTCGTAATTATTCTTCGTAAGAGGTTGTTTGAAAAGTATTTACCTGTGACTTTAGACACTTTTAGATTCCCCCTGACTCACGCCAGTCGCTCATGGGGAAAACCCCCAAGATGGCAGTGGCTCCCCTTAAAAAGGGGGGAACTGGAATCAAAATCTCCCTTTTTAAGGGAGATTTTGAGGGATCTAAAACTTTTGATACCGACAAGAGAACTTTTCAAACATCCTCTAAGATTGTTGTAATTTTAGTTTCAGACCAAAGTGCTGTAGGACAAAGAGCCATCTGCAAAGATAAAATTCTCAAAGCCTGTTGTGGACAATGTAATAACATCTCTATTGTTATTGAAGCTGATGTTAGCTGGGTTTAGGGTATTGCCCGAAATTACACCAGAAAAAGTGAGTTCAGAGCGATTGAAAGCACTCAGGTCTAAGGTATCAAAACCTTTTCCACCATCCACAGTCCCAGTACCAAACCCTTTGAAGTAGTCATTTCCAGCATCTAGATCAATGTTGATACCGCCACCAATAGTAACTTTTTGTTTAACTTCATTGATGGTACTGGTGGATGTAATTTTGTCATTGCCATCGCCAGTTTTAATCATTCCTTTTCCATAAATGCCGTATGCAGTACCACCAATTGTTGCTGTAGCCTGTCCGGTAAGGATGTCACAACCATTCCCAGTATCAATTACTCCGTCGTTGAAAATGCCGTATGCAGTGCCATCTGCGCCTGGTATTTTGCCAGTACCACCTTTGCCCCCCTGACCAGTGCCGATGATAGTGTCATTCCCATCCCCTGCATTCAGATTGCCACTGTTACTAATACCTGTTCCATTACCACCATTACCGCCGTTCTCACCGTAAACGCCATTACTACCACCATTACCGCCCTGAGCAGTGCCAGTTATAGTGTCATTGCCATCCCCTGCATTTAGATTGCCACTGTTATTAATACCTGTTCCATTACTACCATTAGTGCCGTTAACACCGTAATAAACGCTATTACTACCATTACCGCCCTGAGCAGTGCCAGTTATAGTGTCATCGCCATCGCCAGTCCGGATCGTTCCTTGTCCAAAAATGCCTATGGCAGTACCACTACCACTGCTATAGTCAGTATCACTAATTGTTGTGCTAGCAAGTCCCGTAAGGATATCACAACCATTCCCCGTATCAATTACTCCGTCGTTGGAGATACCTATGACGATGAGGTTGGAAACTAAACTGTTGCCAGAACCAGTAATTGTGTCGTTGCCCTGCCCTGTGGTGATGGTGGCATCTTTCATGTTCTGGATGCCAATTTCATCAATGTTGTCGTTAGAGAAGCCGCTAGGACCAGTGCCAGTGCCTATGATCCTGTCTTCTCCGTCTCCGGTATCCAGTTTGCCACTGTTGCTGATGCCAGTTCCAGTACCGCCAGTACCGCCAAAGCCGAAAAAGCCGCCGCTAATACTTGTACCAGTGCCAGTGATCGTGTCATTTCCTGAGCCTGTATTGAGACTGCCATTATTGCTGATGCCAATCCCTACACCGCCTTCGCCGGGTCCAATTCCAGTGCCGGGAATGCCCCCTATACCGATGCCAGCGATCGCGTCATTTCCGTCTCCGGTATCCAGTTGTCCAGTGTTACTGATGCCAGTTCCAAATCCACCATCGCCGCCATAGCGAGCGTCAGAACCAGTGCCGCCAGTAGCAGTGCCAGTAATAGTGTCATTTCCGCCCCCAGTATTTATACTGCCACTGTTACTGATGCCAGTCCCAAATCCACCATCGCCGCCACCATAGTATTGACCGCCGCCGTAATTGCCGTTGCCGCCAGTGCCATTGCCGCTAATTGTGTCATTACCGAACCCAGTATTAAGGATGCCAATGTTGAGGATGCCTGTCCCTGCACCGCCATCGCCGCCATCAGTGCCATTCCCAGCTCCTCCATTGCCGCTAGAAAACTCGTCCGCACCCTTGCCTCCACTACCCCCAATACCCTTGCCGATGATAGCGTCGTCGCACGACCCAACATTCAGATTGCCATTATTGCTGATGCCGATACCAGCACCGCCTTCGCTGCCGTTGTTATCAATAGCACCATCACGGCCTTTACCGCCAGTGCCGTTGCCTTTAATGGTGTCCTTTCCTGAGCCTGTATCAATGAAACCTCCAGTTAAAATATCAATCCCAATTGCTGGAAATTTATTTAAATCTTCCCCTACTATTGTGTCGGAACCAGCACTGCCTGTGAAATTAGGTGGAACTGTAAGTCTAGACATAATTAAAATTTCCTAAATTTAGATTAGTATGGTAAGTTTGCTAATTTAGATTGTCGCTTGGCTCTGCCTTTTGACGGCGATGACTACCTTTTTTCAACTCACCTTTAATTATCTCTTTGTAATGTAATCTTTATGTTCAGCTAAAGGTCTGATAATTTCCAAAGTAGTGCGATCGCAAGCTAACTTTGCTGCCCGATGTCTCAAGTCTTTTAAAAAATTTTCAAAGTGTTCCAAGCTAATATCGTAAAGCATTACTCGGTCTGCTCGATTTTTGGCGATTGTCATTGTTGCAAACTCCACAATGTTTTATTGTCCAAACTCAAGCCTAGCCTGTTCTACCAAATCTGCTGTCACAATCTCTTGTCCTGCTTCACGAGCTAGCTGTTCAATTCTCGCTTTAGCTTGAGAACGGACAAAAAAGGGAATATTTTGTAACTTTTCTTTAGCTTCAGATGTCCATCGCAAAGCATCAATAAAATTGGAATCACTCATAGTATTAATTACCTTGGTAAGTCGCTCACTTTAATCAAGAGATAACTAATTTTCCTATAAAAAAAGCTCTTGCTTTTATGCAAGAGCCTCTAAAGTATTTAGTTATCAGTGATGAAATAAACTTTACAACCTAATCTAGGTCGTCCATAAACATCACTGGCTCAGTCTCACGGTTAATTCCTTTCTCAAAACCACCAGCCGCAGCCCGTGCGCGACCAGCGTGCCACAAGTGACCAACTAGGAAGAAGAATCCTAGTACGAAGTGAGAAGTCGCCAACCAAGCGCGAGGAGATACGTAGTTGAAAGAGTTAATTTCGGTAGCCACACCACCCACAGAGTTCAGAGAACCCAGAGGAGCATGGGTCATATATTCAGCAGCACGACGAGCTTGCCAAGGCTGAATATCATTCTTGATTTTTTCCAAATCAAGACCATTGGGGCCACGTAGAGGCTCCAACCAAGGGCCACGGAAATCCCAGAAGCGCATGGTTTCACCACCGAAGATGATTTCGCCAGTTGGAGAGCGCATCAAGTATTTACCCAGACCTGTGGGGCCTTGGGCAGAACCGACGTTAGCACCCAAGCGTTGGTCACGAATCAAGAAGGTCAAAGCCTGAGCTTGAGAAGCTTCTGGACCAGTAGGGCCAAAGAATTCGCTTGGATAAACGGTGTTGTTGAACCAAACAAAGATTGAGGCAATGAAGCCCATCAACGACAGAGCGCCCAAACTGTAGGAGAGGTAAGCCTCACCAGACCAGATGGATGCACGACGTGACCAAGCAAAAGGCTTGGTAAGAATGTGGAAAATACCGCCGGCAATACAGATAAAGGCAACCCAGATGTGACCACCGACCACATCTTCTAAGTTATTGACGCTAACAATCCAGCCTTCGCCACCGAAGGGAGACTTGAGTACATAACCGAAGATAACTGCTGGGTTCAATGTCGGATTGGTAATAATCCGAACGTCACCACCGCCTGGTGCCCAGGTGTCATACAAACCACCAAAGAACATTGCCTTTAGTACCAACAGCAGCGCACCGCATCCCAAAATAATCAGGTGGAATCCGATGATGTTGGTCATCTTGTTCTTGTCTTTCCAGTCGTAACCAAAGAAAGAAGAGTATTCTTCTAAGGTTTCTGGTCCACGAACGGCATGATAGATACCGCCAAAGCCAAGGACAGCTGAGGAAATTAGGTGGAGTACACCAACAACAAAGTAGGGGAAGGTGTCGATAACTTCACCACCAGCACCAACGCCCCAACCTTGGGTAGCGAGGTGAGGTAACAGAATCAAGCCCTGCTCGTACATGGGCTTTTCGGGAACAAAGTGAGCGACTTCAAACAAAGTCATCGCTCCAGCCCAGAATACAATCAAGCCAGCGTGGGCAACGTGAGCACCCAGTAGTTTGCCAGATAGATTGATTAAACGCGCGTTACCAGACCACCAGGCAAAGCCGGTGGATTCTTGGTCGCGTCCAGTGCCGCCTAATATGTTTGGTCTATTAGAGAGCGTTACCACGTGGTAATACCTCCTCAGGGAATACAAATTGTTCGTGGGGTTGATCTTGAGGAGCCATCCAAGCGCGGATACCCTCGTTGAGCAAAAT
>NZ_JAVRBU020000024.1:0-93087 GCF_034531135.2 Nostoc sp. CmiVER01 | reverse complement strand
ACGCAAAAATAGCTCGATGCCAGGTTCTATTCTTAAACTAAAGCCATCTCAAATAACTTTGAGATGGCTTTTGTTTTCCGGAAACGTAATGAGTCATTAAACAAACCTGAGTTCGGGATAAGAAAAGGAGCAGGTAGTAAGCTGAAAATAAGGACAAATCCAGCAATCTGCTCTATATTTAGTTTATATGTTTAGTTTAGAAGCTTTATTCTTGCCATGTAGACAATTTCTGTCAGATATTTGAAGTGCAATGGCGCAAAAAGCTGTTGAGCAACGGAGGAATCAGACGTAACCGGAAAAGAAGTCTATGTTTGAGCGAGATAATCACGATTCTGGCTGCTTTCCATCAGAATCACTATCGGAATTTCAAGTATTTTTATTTGCGGCAAGTGCGTTCGCTATCTGTGTCAGGATGAAACAAGGCTGGGACTCAAAACTCTCACAGGAAAGGTAATTACCGCTTCAGGCGTTAAACCTACTGTTCAGGTGAAATGGCCACGGGAAAACTTTTGGATTTATGGTGCCATTGAACCGTTGACTGGAGATCACAACATTATGAGTACCCGAAACTGGATGGCGAGTGTTTTCAACAGTTTTTGGATTGGCTATCTGTGCAATTAGGTAGCGATTACGCTATTTTACAGGTTGATCAAGCATCGGCTCATACAAGTTCAAAGCTCCGTTGGCCGGAGAATATTATTCCTCTGTTTCAACCACCATCAGCCCCTGAACTCAACCCAATTGAAAGGCTTTGGCAGCTGCTCAAAAAACCACTCAAAAATCAACTTTTTTCTTCTTTACAAGCTTTACGCGAGCGCATCCAAGAAATATTTGACCAACTTACTTTTGAGCAGGTAATTTCTGTCTCTTCTTACAACTTTATCCTGGAAGCTTTATTCTATGCAGCTTCAACACCTTTTCTTTAGCTGGCGTTGCGATACCCCGTTTAACTAGACCCGCTTCAAATTCCTTAATGAATTTTAAGTCTTCCTCCAATAGAGGCTGGCTTTCGCTAGAAGAAAAGTCATTACCTATAGAGGGATTTTTCTCAAGAAAAGCAAATGCTTGCCGAAATTGACGCGGATTTGCCAAAATTAGTGAGTCAAAGTGACAGGGAATAATCTGCTGAAAATCCCAACTTGCAACTGTATCAGCCCAGTTGAGGACTTGTCTTGGTGCTTGGGGAAAAATAAGGATTTGTAAGATCGGTGCAACAAATGGTCGTCCCTGACCTCGTAAAGCATCGAATGCTTGCTTCCAAGTTTCTTGCCACCGAAAAGGAAATAAACCAAAGTACGTTTTTAGCGTTCGCTGTGGTGCTTTGAGAGCATCACGAAACATCTGCCCGATTGAAGTAACTTCCAGCACACTAGGACGCAAGTAAAGCGCAAACAATGAAATGCGTTGCCATCCCTTACGGCGGTTGTCTTCATTGTCCTCGATGATCTCTGAGGCATTTTCCCTTGCATGAAACAGTAAAGGATAAGGATCTAATTGAACGATTTCCGGCGGGTTTTCTGGTACAGAAAGTATAGAATCAGTTACAAGTAGAGTGTGCGATCGCTTATGAAACACTGCAACTTCTGCAAAAGATCCTCGTCCTAAATTGATGTCCAATATTGCATAGTCAAACTCTAGAGCAAAAGGAGCAAGGCTTGAGTCCTCTGGGAGTTCTTGAGTTCGTTTTTGGGGAAAGCCTAGCCAACTAAGCGGCAGGTTAAACGGGAAACTCCACTGATGCGGGGCAACAAAGACTTGTGCTTGAGGAAAACGCCGAGAAAAAGGGCCAACGAAAACTTTATGCTCCAGACCAGAACTGGTTGGCAATATGATGTACTTAACTTCACCATGCTTTGTAACCAATTCATTAACCAAGCGGACACACTCACTTGTTGGAGCAACGGGTGCGTAGACTAGAAGCCCTCCGGCAGCGAGTTTGACGACAGTCATGCGAATCGGCACGATGGTGTAGAGAATGCCGTGAAGCTGATCGAATGTCCAGATAGTATCCTCAATTATTTCTTTGCGAAGTGTCCGCCGCCTCCCGTAGGGGTAAAGTGGTACAGCAGCCCAGAATGGCCATGACCAATCTTTTAGGTGGGTTAAAGGGTATATTTCTTGATCTTGTAGTTCTACCCTTAATTTAGCTCCTTGTGATTTCATAGTCGTTCTATTCACTTAATTTCTAATTAATAATGCGTGACTTTTGAAGTAATATGCAACTACCCAATACTCTCCAAACTCCCTCTTTTTTCCAAAAACTTCATTGGGTTGTTGACCCGATAGGATATATGGAAAGCTGCGCCCATAAATATTGTGACTTATTCACTGCTGAGATCATAGGTTTTGGGAATACAGCAGTATTTGTACAGCATCCTAAGGCACTGCAAGAAATTTTAACGAATGACAGAAAAAAGTTTACTGCTCTTGGTGAGCCTAACAAATTTTTAGAACCTCTCATAGGGAACTATTCAGTTGTCATGCTAGAGGCAGAAGGTCACAAACGACGGCGGCAATTGTTGATACCCCCTTTCCACGGCGATCGCATGAAGGCATACGGTAACTTGATTTGTAGCCTAGCAGAAAATATCTTTAATCAGCTACCACAAGATCGGTTGTTCTTAGCTAGAACTGCTATGCAGCAGATTTCTTTAGAAGTTATATTACAAGCAGTTTTCGGTTTGTCTAAGGGTGAACGCTATCAAAAACTCAAGCGATTACTGATATTAATAACAGATGTGTTTCAATCTCCCTTGACCTCTTCCTTCCTCTTTTTCTCATTTCTACAAAAAGATTTAGGTGCTTGGAGTCCTTGGGGAAATTTTCTGCGTCTGAGGCAGCAAATTGATAATTTACTCTATGCAGAAATTGCAGAGCGTCGGCTGCAAAACGATTCTAACCGCATCGATATCCTTTCATTACTTATGTCAGCCAAGGATGACCAAGGTGAATCGATGAGCGATCAACAGTTGCGCGATGAAATGATGACATTGCTACTAGCTGGAAATGAAACTACAGCATCAGCAATGGCTTGGGGCTTGTATTGGATTCATCGTTTACCAGAAGTACGTGAAAAAATGCTCCAAGAACTAAATCTTTTAGGTGATTCTCCTAACCCTATGAGCATTGTCCAATTACCTTATCTGACTGCCGTCTGTAATGAAATTTTACGATTTCTCCTGTAGCTATGCTTACTTTCCCTAGAGTAGTCCAAGAATCAACTGAACTACTGGGACATCATTTAGAGCCTGGGACAGTAATAATTGGCTGCATTTATCTTTTACACCAACGAGAAGATTTATACCCACAACACCAGGAATTTCACCCTGAACGCTTTTTGAATCGCCAATTTTCTCCCTATGAATTTATGCCATTTGGTGCTGGTGTTCGTCGCTGTGTGGGTGATGCTTTGGCTCCATTTGAAATGAAGCTCGTTTTAGCAACTGTTGTGTCACGCTATAAACTAGCGTTGGTTGAGAAGCAACCAGAAAAGCTACAGCGCAGAGGTATTACGCTGGCTCCTAAGCATGGAGTTAAGATGAGATTTGACGACAATTAGTACCTGTGCCGATTCCGAAAATTCAGTAGAGGATGCTAAAAATAGCACTTTACAAGCCTTACTGCTTGGTGAAAAAGAGCGCTAATTCGGATTAAATAACTACAAAATTCTTTTCGGTTACTGAAAATCATGAATTTTATCACTAAGGATGGATGATTTTCAGTTCAACAAACTCGTATTTAATATTACAAATAGTGAAATACTAAATTTATAGGTAATTAATTTTCCTGGGCTACCAAGGAGTAATAATGGTTTTAAATCAATATCAGCGTGCTGTAGGTGTATTTACTCATCGTCGAGATGCAGAACAAGCACTACATGAGTTGAGAGATTCTGGCTTGGCGATGGAAAAAGTATCTGTAGTTGTACAGAATAGAGATCGCAATCATGAGATTGGTGATGATGAAATAGGTGACAAATCCGACGAAGGCGCAACGGTAGGAGGGCTTTCAGGAGGCGCTGTTGGTGGGTTGACTGGTTTATTAGTAGGTCTAGGTACTTTAGCAATCCCTGGAGTTGGGCCAATAATGCTGGCTGGGGCAGCTGCAACCGCTTTGGTTACAACCCTTGTAGGGGCAAGCATAGGTGCAGCTACTGGGACTTTTGCTGGTGCATTAGTTGGTTGGGGAATGTCGGAAGAGCAAGCTAAAGCATATAACCAGAGAGTAGAGGTTGGACACTATTTAATAATCGTAGATTGTACATCTTTTGAAATTGCTAAAGTAGAAGCAATTCTCCTGCGTTGGGGTATTGAAGAGTTTGGCATTTATGAGCATTTCAACAGTGAACATGGAACTACAAATTATCTGACCACCACGACTTCTGCTACTGCCATTTCTAATAAAAGTGGGATTTTAACCAAATATGCTGTTAGTGACTTTAACAACATAGATAATGTTGAAGCTGCAATTAATGATATGTGTGTTGCAGGTTTCCCAGTAAACCAGATTTCCTTAATTAGCAAAGACTTTTCTCAATTTCAAGGATCAACAGGTGTTAATTTAAGTGAGCGCTTTGACGCTATGAGGCTAGGAATAGGAGATGAGTGGGCACGCTTTTACAACGAGCAAATTGAGCAAGGCAATTACATCCTCATCGTTAGTGGCACAGACAATGAGCTTGATTATATTAGGTCTATTTTAGGTAATTGCGGCGTTCAAGAAATTCAAATTTATGACCCAATGTTAATTCGTTCTTAAAAGCTAGTATCGGAAAATTTAATAATGAAACGCCCAAACCTCTGCTCTGGGAAGATTATTTTTCTTAGAGTGTTGATGAAGAATAAAATTAAAGGTAATTTGAAAATTGCCATGCAGCAATAGGAAATGGAAGCCAGATATCAGTCGATGAAAGGTGCAGAGTAGCTATGAGCTGTACCTTTATGCAAGAAATTGGTTTTAAATACGATAAACCTAATAAAGGCTTATACTTTTGACGTTTCTAGAACTAATGATTCTGGATTTGCCATCGGTGAATGATGCCTTGGAGCTAAAAGTTGTGCAACCATCTCTGCACGAGATGAAACCTCAAGCTTACGAAACATCCGCTTTAAGGCTTGTTTGACAGAATTTTCGGTAATCCAAAGTTGATGACCAATTTCTGCGTTAGTTTGCCCCAAAGCAACCAATTCTGCAATCTGCAATTCACGAGGCGTTAAGCGATCAGTTTTAAAATGTTGGTGCTGCGACTTTCCTTCGTAAATTGCTTGTGAACCAACTGTTGTAGCCCAAACAGATAAGTGCAGGCAAATGGCGCTCAAATCGCTTAAATTTTGTGTATCAAAGGCAGGCATTGACTTTTCACGGGTGCAACCTACTACGCCAACTAATTTATTGCGATTAATGATCGGCCCCGCCATCACATGCCAATGATCGGGGCGGGGACAGATGATTTTCCAAGCCTTTGGTGATGTCACTAATGCTTCGTGGACAGGCGCATGATGCTCTACCAGATAACGCGCTACAGGATTGTGTTCAGTGGATAGTGCGATTTTCAGAATTTTATGTTGATTGCTATCGGCTAAGGGTAGTTGCTCGAAGAAAAAAATTCTCCATCGTTTGGCGGCAAAATACTCACCAATTTTCGGCACGACTTGCGATCGCAGATCATGCTCACTACGAGCTTGATTGATGGCTTCAAAAAGAAGCTTCAAGGGACTTGTCATAAGTGAAGTTAACTCAAGTGTACCCGTTCGAGGTCTAGAAGCATTGGAATACTAAGCCTATATTATCTTTAATTTCAACAATACTTTGATATGAGAATCAAGAAAAGAAATTGCTCATTCTACTGATGGAGCAGTCTATCGTCCACCTGTCGGCAGAATGAGCAAATTTAAGAGGTACAAATGGCACAAGAGGCAATTTTCAGTCCTTTCTTTGCAACGGTGTTTTTAACATTCATAGTTTGGGTGTATATGTACATCCGCCGTATCAGTTTCATTAAAAGTAGAAAAATCCGCTCGGAGGATCTTGCTGTAGCCAGCACACTAGCCCAGATATCACCACCAAATGTATCCAATCCATCAGATAACTTCAAGAACCTATTCGAGATCCCGGTACTTTTCTATGCGCTTGTACTATATCTGTTCATCACGAAGCAGGTAGATGCAGTTTATGTTAACGCCGCATGGGTCTTTGTTGTATTTCGCGTATTACATAGTGCTGTCCATTGCACATTCAATTTGATCATGCTTCGGTTCTATCTCTACCTATTGGCTACGCTTGCGGTGTGGTTTATTGCGATCCGCGCAGCCTTTATCCACTTTGGCACGTAAATACGTATCCTTTAAGGTTTCCTACAAGGTTTTTTGATGTTGCATAGTTGCAGGATAATTTGCCTTACGCAGAGGCGCAAAGATGTATGACAAATACTTGTACAAAGTACCACAACAGAAGTGAAAATTTCTTTACCAAACTTAAGCAATATCGAGCAATTGCCACAAACTATAACGACAAGCGGGCTAGGAACTTTTTATCCCAATTCTTTATGAAGTTGCATTTAATAACCAAGTGATGATAGAATCCCATCCACAAACAGAAGCGTAGTTTACCGCCGTAGGCATCGCTTCTGCTGAGATAAAACCTTTGAACCTGTTTTAATTTCCATTTAAATTCATCTTTAGGCCCCTCGCTTGTTCATCATTAAATTTTCTTAACACCTTGGAATCAAGAAATGGAAAAGTATTTAGTCACCAAAGAAGAGATTGAGTCTTATGAAGGACTAGAAAAAACACATTTTCTCAACTCCAATGCTCGTAGACTGAATAAGTCTTTAGGAGATTTGACAGGTTTAAAAAATATAGGTTTCCACATCATTGAAGTTGAGCCTGGACGCGAATCAACGGAGCTTCATATGCACTATCACGAAGAAGAGTGCGTATACGTTCTTGAGGGAGAAGCTGAAGCAACAATTGGAGAAAGCGTTTATCTAGTTAAAGCAGGAGATTTTATTGGATATCGCGCTGGTGGTAAGCCGCACAAGCTGCAAAACACGGGCAATTCTATATTCAAATGTATAGTAGTTGGTCAAAGGCTAGACCATGATATCGGTGACTATCCAAATTTGCAGAAGCGTGTATATAGGAGCAAAGGATTAAAGTGGAATCTAGTCGATATGGAAAATATAGCTGAACCAGTAGCAGGTAAGAAGGTATAACAGGGAGAATACATTTCCTCCTATCAAGGTGAGAAAATTCCCAGAAGTAACTAAGCTAACGCGCCTATATATTGCGCTATTTTCCGTGTAGATTGTCATTATTCATTAGTCATTTGGGTTTACCAAGGACAAAAGACAAATGACAGCCTCACAAGTAAATGTGCAATGTTTATTTGCGTAACAACTTAGAATATTATTGTATGGGGAAGTATTTTGAAAAAATAATGTCTTGCACTAACAGATCAGTAATTTTTCTTATCTGTGCTTGAGTGAATAATTTTGTTCAAATCTCGTAGCAAGTTTTCTTCTGCATCTTGCTCTTGCTTAAGTTCTCGAATCATTTCTTGACTAGAACCAATCAGCAAACCGGCAACTGCACCAACGATCGCGTATTTTTGCTCTAAATTTTGGTACATTTGACTGGTGTAAGGGCAAGGAAGTAAATTAGCAGCAATAAAACCAATCCCTGCACCCACAATTGCTGTCACAAAGCCAGAGAAAGCGACCAATCTAGTATTCATTTGCTTTACTCCAATGCTTATAAAGTTGCTAAATTATTAGGGGATACTATTATTGTCTCAGCGTCTCCTAAAGTTGCAACTTAATCTTTACCACTTGTAATAGAATGCAGAGCCGGGAAGCAGGGGAAGAAGATATCTGATCGTTGTGTTGGATGGAGGAATTGAGTAATTTAATTTTTGGACTTCTCTAACTTCTGTACAGACGCGATTAATCGCGTCTGTACTCCTAACTTCTAACTACCTATTTCCTTTTTCAATGACTCGAATCATTACGTCTGTTATCATCGGCATTCTGCCTGACAATTACAGATGAATGTTGATGAGCTATCGCTCTTGATTGTCCATCTTGGTTTCCATCGTTGTTTCCATCTGGGGATGGCGGTTGGGAACGATTAGCAGGTTTATTCTTCAAGAAGCGTTCTTCTAAAGTCTTGATGATTACGTACAGGACTGGAACAATCAGCAAACTTAGAATTGTTGCTACGAGTAGCCCGCCAAATAAAGCTGTTCCTAACGACCAGCGCGAGGCAGAACCGGCTCCAGTGGCGATTACCAGGGGGAAAAATCCTAGCAAGGAGGCGCTTGAAGTCATGACAATCGGTCGAAACCTTTCTTGCGCTGCGGTTATGGCTGCTTGTCGAATTGTCACACCTTCTTCAAGGGCTTGATTGGCAAACTCGACGATCAAAATCGCGTTTTTCGACGCTAATCCAATCAGCATCACTAACGCCACGTTGGCGTAGACATCATTCACCAAACCACGCAAAGCTAAGGCACTTAATGCACCTAACAAGGCTAACGGTACAGTTAACAAAATAATCGCTGGATCAATATAACTTTCATACTGAGCAGCCAGCGTCAGAAACACCATAATGATCCCGAAGCCAAAAATCAAAATCCCCAAGTTACCTGCACTTAATTCTTCGCGAGCGGTTCCAATCCAATCACTGCCAACTCCCGGTGTTGCTGTTTCAGTCACCGCTTGTTGCATTACCTGAATCGCCTGTCCACTACTGTAGCCTGACGCTTCTCTACCTTGTATATCGATCGCACGGAAGCCGTTGTAATGGGAAATTACAGATGGGCCTGTAGTTGGTGTGATTTTTGCAACCTCACTCAATGGCACCATTTGGTTATTTGCCGATCGCACATAAAGCCGCCGAATATCATCTGGCGATCGCCTATAATTAGCATCTGCCTGAACATACACGCGGTAGCTACGCTGTCCCAAGGTAAAATCGTTAACATACTGGGAGCCAATTGCCGCCCCAAGTGTAGTAACAGCTTGTTGAAAATCGATGTTAAGTGCTTCTAAACCAGTGCGATCAAAATCAATTTGAAACTGTGGTGTACTAGCAGTAAACTGGGTAAAAACGCCGCCTTTGAGCGCCGGTTTTTGATTGGCTTGGGTGATTACCGCTTGAGCATTTTCATAAAAATCATCTATTGTCAATCTCCCATTGGTACGGTCTTCTAGCTGTAACTCAAACCCCCCTAAAGTACTAAAGCCTTGAATCGGCGGGGGACTGACTGCGGTGATAATAGCTTCTGGAATTGTTGCAAATTCTTTATTGATTCGGGCTAAGATAGCAGAGGCCGTTTGATCGGGTTGACTGCGCTCCTCCCACGGCTTGAGTTTTGCAAAGAAGACACCGCGATTTGAACCACTACCTGCAAAACCAAATCCCGAAGTGGCGAAAACATTATTAATCTCTGGTTCTTTTTCGAGAATTTGTTCGAGTTTTGTAATTACTTGATCGGTATAGTTGAGGGCAACTCCATCTGGCCCTTGAATAATACCTAAGACAATTCCCTGGTCTTCACTGGGAACAAACCCGGTGGGAACATGGGTAAACATAAAATATGTGGCAGCTAAACCAACCACAAATAATGCAATTACCGCATAACGAAGGCGAATCAGAAAATTCACGCTCGCTAAATACTTGTCAATGATCCATTGTAAAATTTGATTGAAACGGCTAAAAAACCAACCAAGCGGGCCGCGTGCAGGCTGAGGCGGGCGGAGCAAAATTGCCGATATACTCGGACTAAAAGAAAGAGCATTAAACGTTGATATGGCGATTGAAAAAGCAATAATCAACGCGAACTGCTGATACATTTTTCCTGTAGAACCGGGGAAAAATGCCACTGGGATAAACACTGCCATCAATACCAGCGACGTTGAAACTACTGCCGCGGTAAGTTCATCCATTGCCTCGACCGATGCTTGAAGCGGTCGCACTCCTTGTTCAACTTTGCGGGCGATCGCTTCAACAACGATAATGGCATCATCTACAACTAATCCTGTTGCCAAAATTAAGCCAAATAACGTTAAATTATTCAACGAGAATTTAAACACGTAAGCGAATGCTAACGCCCCAATCAGTGAAACGGGAATAGCAACTAGGGGAATAATTGTAGCTCGCCAGTTTTGTAGAAACAGAAAAATCACTAGTACCACAAGAGCGATCGCTTCAACTAGTGTTTTCAGCACTTCTTCGAGTGATGCTTGCACAAATCCAACGGTATCGTAGACAATCTTAGCCTGTAAGCCCGGTGGAAAGTCTTTCATCAACTCATTCATCTGAGCCTGAACATTTTTTGAGACATCCAGGGCGTTACTACCTGGTGACTGATAAATTGCAATCCCGATCGATGGCTTACCATTATTTCTAGCATTGCTGCTGTAAGTCTCCGAGCCAAGTTCTGCACGACCTACATCTTGGAGTTTAATTAAATCACCATTACTTCCCGCTTGAATAACTAGATTTTCAAACTCTGACGCATTTTTGAATTGACCATTGACTCGCAACGGAATTTCATAACTTTGTCCTGGAGGGATAGGTGATTGACCTAACGTTCCGGCTCCGGCAAGAATGTTTTGCGATCGCAATGCCGTAGCGACATCTGTCACAGTTAAGCCTCGACTTGCCAGCGCATTCGGATCGAGCCACAACCGCATTGCATATTGCTTTTCACCAAAAATTGTTAAATCCCCAACTCCCGGCGTTCGCAGCAGTTGATCTCGCAAATTCAAGTCAATATAGTTACTAATAAACAGCGCGTCATACTCATTATTTTGGGGGTAAAGAGCATAGACTAACAAAATACTTGTAGAAGATGTTTGTGCTGTCACACCAAATTGTTGCACCGTTGTCGGTAGGCGAGGTGTAGCACGGGCAAGACGATTCTGGACATTAACCTGGTCAATATTTTTATCCGTCTGTGACCCGAAATATACCGAAATTTGGCTACTACCAGCTGAACTGTTCGAGGTCATGTACTGCATTCCCTCAACACCGTTAATTTGTCGCTCCAGCGTAGTTGTTACCGCAGTTTCGACAGTTTCCACATCCGCCCCAGTATAGGAAGCTGAAACTTGAACGCGAATCGGTGCAATATCTGGTAAGTAATTAAGTGGCAGCAATGGAATACACACGCCACCGACAATCAGAATGAGTAGAGTGCAAACGGTAGTTAATACCGGGCGTTTAATGAAGGTATTCGCGATCGAAAAAATCATAAATTATCCTAGATTTATGATACTGGTTGGACTGGTGCGCCTTCTCTAAGTTTGAGAATGCCAGAAGTTACAATCGTTTCGCCGGATTTAAGCCCATCGGTAACTTGATAATTAGTCCCTTGAATATCTCCCAGGCGCACTAAACGCTGATGCACAACTTGCTGCTGTTGTCCATTTACGGTTTTGTTTTCGGTGACAAATACAAAACTTTGCCCACCAATGCGAGATATTGCAACGGTGGGAATTAAGATGCCTGGTTGTTGATTCCAAATCACGCGAGCTTGAACGTATTGTCCATCGCGCAATCGCCCTTGGGAATTCTGAAAACGGGCTTTGCTCAACACTGACTGTTGGTTAGAACTTACATTTGGAGAAATGTAGCTAATTGCACCTGTACCAAGCAATTGCTGAGTAGTGGGATCGATTAACTGAACAGGTAAGCCAGTTCGCAATTGGCGCAATCGATTTGAAGGTATAGAAAGATTGAGATCCAGTGAATCGTTTTGTGTGAGTGTGGTAATTGTTTGTCCGATGTTGACATAATCTCCAACCTTGACCGGAAATTCACCGACTACGCCAGTAATGGGCGCTACCACTTGCTTGAAACCAAGATTGACTTGTGCCGCAGCCGTGCTTGCTTGAGCTTGGCGGATATTTGCCTGTGCTTGCCGGACGGCTGCTCCCGATGCTGCAACTTGTTTTTCGGCTGCTTGCAGGTCTGCGATCGCACTTTGTAAATTATTTCTAGCAACGTCTAACTCTTGTCTAGCTATGGCTCCTTGGCTAACTAACTGTTGGCTACGATTGAATTGTGTCCGTTGCAGCTGAACATTGGCGACTGCTTTGGTACGTTGAGCTATAGCTTGTTGTTGCTCTGCTTGAGCAGTTCCCAAGGCCGCTTGGGCGGAACTAGCAGCTGCGATCGAACTAGCGACATTGGCCTGAGCCTGATCTAAACTCAAAGATGCGATCAGCGTACCTTGCTGCACTCGCTGACCACTCGACACGAGAATCGATTCGATTCGTCCTTGAATTTGGGGCTGTAGTATAACTTTTTGCTGCGCCTCTAACGACCCGACAAACTGGGAACTTTCTTCGATTGTGCCTGTGCCAATTTTCTGAAGTTTCACCGGCAATGGTGGTGGGCTTTGAGCGTTTGCTGCTGGATCGTTTTTTTGACAACCACCCATCAATGCTGTGAGCATTAGCGTGATAACTAATACTGGACTTGCGAGTAATATGTTTAAGTATTTAAGTAAATAAGAACGTTTTAACATGAAACAAAATGCTGATCGGCTAAATTTATACACTGCATAACTTTTCCATTACAAGCTAAAGGATTGAGAAAGCCTAAGAACTCCAGCATTGCCGCAGTAGATTTTCTAAGTATCTAGGTATCTAGATATTTGGTTAATTATTAGATGTATCTTTCGTCTGAATCACGGCTTTACCTCAAACAAACTCATCTTTAAAAAATCTCTGGATTAATATTAGATAAGTCCAACGAATTAAAAGAATTACCAGAGATAGAGATAATTAAGTTTGTAGGGTAGATATAGCAGTTCTCGGTTAAGTGAGGTACAAGAACCGCTTGGTTGTGTAGAGGCGGCATCGGCTTGTCGCTAGACATCGCTCGATATAGCGGTTACTTGGCTACGTAATACTCCCATTGATTCTACGCTAGCTTTTGTTGGCAATGCCTGTAAGTAATGCAAACCTTCCCTCTCCGACAGGTGCCACTATGTACACACAAGTTTTTTAGAGTTACTGCGTAACGTAGAGTAAGTTAGTTTTTGCAGGTCGATGCAATAAAGGTGCAAGTCGATGCAATAAAGGTGCAAGTCGATGCAATAAAGGTGCAAGTCGATGCAATAAAGGTGCAAGTCGATGCAATAAAGGTGCAAGTCGATGCAATAAAGGTGCAAGTCGATGCAACAAAGGTGCAGATTGAGAGACTTGTGTGTATACCGTAGCCGAAGGGTGAGAGAGACAAATTTAAACTTTAGTTCAAGTCAGGGAGAGGTTCATCAAACTCACATTGAGTTAATGGGGTATCGATAAATTATCCTGTTATAAATGATAGGCATAAAATAGGAATATTTTTGACTTCCTTTAGTTATATCTAAATTCATTTAATCTATTTTTTTATAAAAAAGCCTTCTAAATTGGCAAACAAAACCATGACTTTAGTCATAGTTAAAGCGTACACAAGATAAAAAATAATTGTTAAATTTAGTAAATGTTCGCAGTCATTGCACAGTTAAAAGGTTCGATTTCTATCGAGGCTTGTGACTGAATTTCGTTCGTTACTCTTTCAGCAACGTCGTTTTTTTATGTGTAGATTAATTGGCTACCTTGGTAATTCCATTCTATTAGATGAGTTGCTGTATAAACAGGAGCATTAGCTCTACAAACAAAGTTACAGTCCTTTGGAATTAAAATCAGGAGTAGTTTGTGCAGACGGGGTAGGTTTAGGCTGGTATGACGAAGTGGGTAAACCCTTTATTTACCGTAATACAATCCCGATGTGGAACGATCCAAATCTGGAAGAGTTGAGCAACTATGTACAATCTACTTGTACTGTCGGCTATGCGCGATTAGCTGGTATAGGTGAATCGCTCGACATTAGCAACTGTCAGCCATTTCGCAGTGGGAAACTGTTGTTTGTGCATAATGGCGAAATCTCAAACTTTCAACAGACTCTCTACAGACCAATCCGTGACAGCCTCTCTGATTCCACGTACCGCCTGATTAAAGGCATGACTGACTCTGAACACATCTTCGCTTTGCTAGTGGAAATGTGGCAGTCGTCTCCAGACAGCACTCTGTTCTTAGCTTTGCGTGCCACGGTTCAAAAATTGACTGAGTTGGCATCAAAATACGACACCAGCTTTAGTACCAATATAATCGTCACCGATGGTCAAGCAATTGCAGCAATTCGCTACGCTTACGGCACACAAGCTCCTACTCTTTATTGGTCTTGTGATGCACTCAAGGAGCCAGACCAAATTATTGTTGCTTCTGAGCGTTTATCTAACCAAAATTGGACTGCTTTTGGTGAGCAAAGTATGTTATTTTTTCAAGCGCAGTCATTACAGCCAACAATTAGCCTGTTGGATTGATTTGCTTAATTGAAATTAGATAAGCATTGTAACGGGTTACTGTTATAAAATAGCTCTTACCATTATTGGTAAGAGCTTAAAAATAAAATTGATATCTTTTGGATTTATCAGTAGCGTAGGCGCAGCCCGCCGCAGGCATCGCCTGCATCTAAAATGATTTGGTTATTACGGGAGCCATTCATACTAAATATTATGTCCGCTTGATTACTTATTAAACCCGAAGAACCCTACCCCCAACCCCTCCCCGCTTTTCGGGAGGGGAGACAAAGCACAGCTCTGGCGGGGTGGGGTTCTTTTCTTATGAGTAATTTGGCGGACATGATATAAGTTGTAGTTAATTACTAATCACTTATTTTCTTTGTATAGCCAAGTTGAATTAACAGCCAAGCTCCTCCAGATGATATTAATAACAACGGTGTCAACCAATCATTCCAACGCACATATAAAGTCTGCGTTTGTCGCCGATAAATTGTTTCAGCATGAGTTTCGTAAGTATTATATCCAGATAGCCACAAGGTTCTGCCATGAGGATCTATAAAGCCTGAATATCCAGTATTAGTTGCCCGTGCTGACCATCTATCAGTTTCAATTGCCCGCATGATATCCTGTGCATGGTGCTGGAATGGCATCGATGCAGTGTAATGGGCATCGTTAGAAGAACTGATAATAAATTGCCCACCCGCAGCAGCTTGATGACGAAATTGTTCAGGAAAAGCAGATTCATAACATATACTAGCGATCGCCCGACCAAAAGGAGTATCAAATATTTGATTTGTCGAACCCGGAACTTGGTGTGCCTCCAAAGGCGACAAGCGTTGAATTATCCCACCTAAAATTCCTTCAAAGGGAATATATTCTCCTAAAGGTACTAGTTTGGACTTATCGTAGCGGCTGACAATTTCACCCTTACTGTTGAAAGTAAACAAGCTAATTGTATAACTGTCTCCCCGTTCGCCAAAAGCTCCAATCCAAGCAACTACACCTTTCTCCTTCACAGCTGCGACTAAGGCAGTTTGCATAAGGTTACGCTGGAAAATAGGTAAGGCTCCTTCTGGGGTAAGAACTGCATCCACACCTTGATTTGCTAAAGTTATATACCCACTGGTGTAATTTTCTTGGGCGCGACGAAACCCTTCAGAACTTCGTAAAAGTCGGTTTGGAATATTACCTTGAACAATCCCTACTTTCAAGGCTGCTTCTGGTAATTGGGCGATGGGACGACTATATAAGATAAAACCGATGAGGTGTAAAGTAACTAATAATCCTGTGGCACTAACCCAATATTTATTAACGAACCGCAGAGGCGCAGAGAAGCCAGTGCGCCCTTGCGGTTCCCCGACTTGAAGCAACTGGCGCGACGCAGAAAAAATCTTGGCGTCCTTGGCGTCTTGGCGGTTCGTCCATCCTTCAGCAATCAAGCCATTCACAGCAACTATCGCTGCTGTCACCGTATTAGGCCCAGAGAGTTGCCCCAAATGTAAAATTAAGAGATTGCGCGGACTCTGAGTGTAAGCAAGAGAACTCCACCATAAAGGCCCCGCACTCCATAGACTTTCTAATCCGCACCAGACGGCTGTACCAATCAGTATACGTAGCCACGGTTTTTGTCCGTTCAGGCGAACCATCACAGCCGCCCAAATACTAACGAATACCCCTCCCAAGACACTGATAAATCCCCAACAAAAGAGCGTAATTAACAAACTTGGCAACCACGGAACGCCCAACCAAGTCATGGGATGAATTCCAGTAATCCAAAATAGGGCGACACCGTGATAACCGATACCCCACAGGAAAGCAGGGGGAGCAGAGGGAGATGAGGGAGCAGGGGGGGATTGGTTTTTGCGTTTGGCTGAAGTGAGAATTATTACCCACAAGGGGGCTAGAGCAATCCAAGCCAGAAACCATGCGCCGACAGGGGCGACAGTCAGCCCCATTAAAATGCCGCTACATAAGGCAATTAAGGAAGGGAGTAAAGAGACAAGTTTCTCCCCCTGCCTCCCCTGCTCCCCCTGCTTTTTACTCTGCTTCTTGTGCATCGGCAGCATCAGGTGGAACTACTGCTACTCCGATAATGGCGTCATCTTCGTCTAAACGCTGAACTCTGACTCCAGTTGCCGATCGCGATTGGATAGAAATCGCATTAACCGCTTGACGGATGATAATACCGCGATTTGTCACCATCATGATTTCATCATCATCATTGTTGACAATGCGTAGGGTTGCCAATTTGTCTTTAGTTTTGCGGTTTTTGAACTTGGTTGCCATTAAACCCTGACCAGCACGATTTTGCAGGCGGAATTGGGCAACTGGTACACGCTTACCATATCCTCCCATTGTAATTACCAACACCCAAGGGCCAACAATGCCACTGCTAGGCACTTCTGCTAACTCTTCATTAGTTTCGGTAATTTCGATATCTTCTGTTTCGATTGTTTCGATATCTTCTGTTTCGGCTTCTGTAACAATATCCAAAGTTTCAAGAATTGCTGCGGGGAGGATATCCATACCCACCAGTTCATCTTTATTTTTGAGTTTCATGGCTTTCACCCCACGAGTCGCCCTACTTAAAGGACGCAGTTGTTCGTGGTTACACCGGAAGTTAATCGCCATCCCGTTACGAGAACCAATGATTACACTGTCCTCTACTCTAGCGCGTCGCACCCAGCGCAGTTGATCGCCTTCTTCTAAGGAAATAGCAATTAAACCATTGGCGCGAATGTGACTAAACGCGGCCAATTCGGTTTTTTTGATATTACCGCCCTTGGTGAGCATGACCAGATATTCATCACTGCTAAATTCGTCAACAGGTACAATCGAGGTGATTTTTTCCTCTTTGGGAATTGGTAGCATCTGGACAATTGGTGTCCCGCGACTGGTACGCGAACTCGCTGGAATTTGATAAGCTCTCAGGCAATAAACAACACCACGCTCACTAAAGAATAAAATACTGTCGTGATCGCAGCAAGTCAAAAAATGCTCAATGGTATCATCATCTTTCACCTTGGCTGCGGCTTTGCCTCTAGTAGCACGGCTTTGCGCTTCAAAAGTGTTAACTGGCATCCGTTTGATGTAGCCTTGCTCTGTCACCAGAATTATTGCTTTTTCATTGGCAATGAGGTCGCGATCGTCTAATTCGCCTTCCCCTGGTAAAATTACCGTGCGGCGGGGTGTGGCAAAGCTAGTTTTTAATTGCCCGACTTCGGTTTCTATGATTTCTAGCACTCTTTCCCGACGTGCCAAAATATCTTGCAAATCGGCGATTTTCGCTTGTAATTCCTCGTGTTCCAAACGAATTTTGTCTGCTTCTAAAGCAGTCAAGCGCCGCAATTGCATTTGCAAAATTGCATCTGCTTGCACTTCCGAAAGTCCGTAAGTTGTGATTAATTCGCCTTTGGCTGTGGGTGCATCAGGAGCATGGCGAATTAAGACAATAATTGGATCTAAGTGGGACAGGGCAATTAATAATCCTTGCAGGAGATGGTCGCGTTCCTCGGCTTTCCGCAGTTCGTAGCGGGTGCGTCTGGCAATGGATTCGATGCGGAAATCCAAGAAGACGGTTAGAAACTGCTTGAGGGTGAGTACTTGGGGTTCGCTATTCACCAACGCCAGCATGTTCGCACCGAAGTTGGCTTGCAGTGGTGTTTGCTTGTAAAGGTTGTTTAGAACGACGCGGGGATAAGCATCACGCTTGAGTTCGATGACAACTCGCATCCCGTCGCGATCGCTTTCATCCCGGATATCTGCGATGCCTTCTAAACGCTTCTCGTTCACCATTTCGGCGATTTTTTCAATCAGCCCCGCTTTATTGGTTTGATAGGGCAATTCGGTGATGATAATTGCTTCTCTATCTGGCCGTCCCCGTTGTTCAACGGTTTCAATGTTAGCGACACCACGCATGGTGATAGAACCACGCCCGGTGGTGTAAGCTTCTCGAATAGCAGATGTTCCCAAAATTTGCGCCCCAGTCGGAAAGTCTGGACCGTGGACATACTGCATTAATTCGATATCGGTGATTTCTGGATTGTGGATTACAGCCACTAAAGCATCAATCAATTCGCCCAAATTATGCGGCGGAATGTTGGTTGCCATACCCACGGCAATCCCAGAGGAACCGTTGAGCAACAACTGGGGAATCCGCGCCGGTAGCACTGTCGGTTCTTGCTGGGAACCGTCGAAGTTGTCGGCGAAATCTACGGTTTCATACTCGATGTCGTGGAGTAAACCAGCACTAGTTAAAGCTTGTAAACGGCATTCTGTGTACCGCATGGCGGCTGGCGGATCGTTGTCTACCGAACCGAAGTTACCATGTCCGTTAACTAGGGGCGATCGCATGGAAAAATCCTGCGCCATCCGCACCAAAGCATCATATACTGCTGTGTCACCGTGGGGGTGATATTTACCCAACACTTCCCCCACCACACGGGCGCATTTCTTAAAGGGGCGATCGTGCAGCAGACCTAGCTCGTGCATTGCATATAGAATGCGACGATGCACAGGTTTTAGACCATCCCTGGCATCTGGCAACGCCCGACCCACTATCACGCTCATGGCGTATTCCAGATAAGATTGCGACATTTCGGTTCGCAAATCTATCGGGATAATCCTCTCCTGTGAGGTTGTCATAACCTAAAAATCTCCAAAAATCGTAGATTTTAGCTTGTTTACTCAACAAAGCGCAAAATTATTCTAAATTGCTCTTGAATAATTGCCATAATTTGATACAATTCTAGCATATATTGCCTATTTTTTGCCTGGAAAGCTAACCCAAATATCTAGTAAAAATAGAGTATAATATTTTACATTTTATAAGCTCTACCTAATTAACAAGAGCAGTGAACTAAAAGGTTGCTTAGTACAAAATTACTTAATTTAAAAGATGACGGGGTAAATTTAAGGCAACAATCTAAATTGGCTTTATAAGCTCTTACTTTTATAACCGTTATTTATTAGACTTGTCATTAAATAAGGTCTGAAAAATTAAAAACCATAGTTGATCATTTCTACTTAAACAAACAGCAGAACTAGATAAAGCCTTCCAAGATGTAATTAAAAGAACACTTGCAGAGATTGGTATCAGAATTAACAGGGCATTTTGACGTAAAGGAGAGAAAATTTTGGCAGCAGTCCGAGTCCGGCAGCATGTAAATCCACTTGGTAAAAAGTATCAAACACCAGCAAGTCCTCTCGATTGGGAAAAAATTTATGCAAAGCCAAATCAACCGCTACATTTAGATATTGGCTGCGCTAAAGGACTATTTTTGGTAAATATGGCCAAAATAGAACCCAACTGGAATTTTCTCGGCTTAGAAATTCGGGAACCGCTAGTGGTGGAAGCGAATAAGTTACGTTCTGAGTTAGGTTTCACAAACCTACACTACTTATTTTGCAATGTGAATAACTCATTGCGATCGCTGTTATCTTCTCTGCCTCCAGGAAGTTTACAACGAGTTACAATTCAATTCCCCGATCCTTGGTTTAAAACCCGTCATGCTAAACGGCGTGTAGTGCAACCAGAACTAGTAGAAGAATTAGCCAATTATCTTGCAGTTGGAGGAGTTGTATTTTTGCAATCAGATATGGAATTTGTTGCGGTGGAAATGCGCGATCGCTTTGCTGCTCATCCAGCTTATCAGAAAGTTGGTACAGAAGAATGGTTAGCCCAAAACCCGCTCCCAGCCCCCACAGAACGGGAAATAGGTACGCAAAAGAAAGGTGAACCTGTTTATCGAGCTTTGTTTGTCAGGCGAGAAGTTGTGAACCAGGGTAGTGGCGGTATGAACATCTAGCGCTATAAAGGCTAAATGTTACTTGAAATATTCTTATTTTATAAATCATATAATGGCAAGAATTTTGGGACATAACTATTATAGTTAATGCCCATAATTAACCGAAATATTCAATTTGCATTGGTGTGTAAAAGTGTAGGACTCCTATTTGATTGCGTGAAAACACTCGCCCTCAACTCGAAAAGGCTGATTCCCTACTTGCTGCCTATCGCGCTTGCACTGCACTTCACGCAGCAAGCAAAGAAGTTCAGAAATAAAACCGGATTGCTATACATTACTTTATTAAGTAATATACTTCTCACGAAAAATAGGCTATTTAAAACATTTTTATTTAGTGACATAAAAGTTTTATTTATATCTGATCGAGAGTCTTAACAATAGAGTTGTTAGCTTTCGTTTCTAATTAAAATGAGGAGATTATTAGGCAGTTTGGTTCAGTATTTAAGCCTAATAATGTCAAGATTAAAAGGAGAATTAACATGGAAAAAAAGTCTAACAGTAAGCTTGAAATTAACGATCTAATTGATAATGCCGTAGAAAAAGCAGTGGAACGACGGAACCAAAGTCTAGATTCAGAAGATGCCTTGTTAGCTTTATCTGATACAGAAGCCACAAATGTAGCAGGTGGTATAGCGTTTCCTATTACGACTACAGGAATCATCTATCAGGAACCCGAAGCCTTCTAAAAAAATTTTCCTTCTTGGAGGCTCAATCGATGGAAGAATTTGCTGCTAATAAAATTACACTTTGTCCTAGTGCTAGACCTGAATCTGTGGATAGTGTTGTCTTTGGCGTAGTCGGTGGGACAGTGACAGAACCCCGTGTAACTTATCTAAAAAAGCCCCAACCTATTACGGATGAACTAATAGCAAAAGCTAGTCCAATTACACCTGCCGAAATTTTTCGGACAGCAGCATCTTGTGCTACTAAAGGTTGTCAGCATTTTGATGGACAAGATTGCCGTCTGGCAATGCGAATTGTAGAAAAGTTACCACCAGTAGCAGAAGAATTACCACCTTGTTCCATACGCCGAGATTGTCGGTGGTGGCAGCAAGAAGGCAAAGCAGCTTGTATGCGTTGCCCCCAAGTTATTACAGATAACTACAATGCATCTGAGCTAGCAGTTAAGGTGGCAACACCGATTTTTGGTTAACCAAAGCTAGGTCTGTAATTAAATAATTTTAGGAAGAAATCATGTCCATAGAAAATGTTCAAGCTTTTTATGCAAAGCTAGCAAATGATGAAGCTTTTCGCGCTCAAATTCAAGGCGTTAAGAGTAAGGAAGAATGTAGCCAAAGAGTAAAAGCTGCTGGCTACGATTTCACCCAGAATGAGTTTGAAGAATATACGGCTCAATTGTTGGAGTCAACTGCTGGCGACGATGAACTCAAGGATTTAAATGAAGAAGAACTAGAAGCTGTTTTTGGTGGGGCTGCATCAATTACTGCGAAGCATAATATAGTAGCACGGCCACTATATGGAGTTATTATTTCGGAACCTATTGATGATTGTCCGCACAAGCCACCTATTGTGCAGCCTCTTTATGGAGTTATTCAGTCAAATATTGCTTAGATAACAGTTTAGGTTTATAAGGACGGATAGGGATATATTCGTCCTTTATTTCAAGAAATTAATTGAGGGTATTTTAATGACTTATCGTCGAATTAGTTATGCAGTTTGGGAAATTACATTAAAGTGTAATCTAGCTTGCCAGCACTGCGGTTCTCGTGCTGGTCATACAAGGGCAAACGAACTTTCTACAGCAGAAGCTCTTGATTTAGTCAAGCAAATGGCGGAAGTGGGAATAACTGAAGTAACCATAATTGGTGGTGAAGCATTTCTGCGTCCTGATTGGCTGGAGATTGCCCAAGCAATTACTTCTTCTGGGATGCTTTGCGGTATGACCACTGGAGGTTATGGTATTACTCTCGACACAGCACGCCGGATGAAAGAAGCTGGAATTAGAGTGGTATCTGTCTCAGTTGATGGCTTAGAAGCAACTCACGATCGCCTCCGTGGTAGACAAGGTTCTTGGCAATGGGCGTTTAAGACTATGAGCAATCTCAAGGAAGCAGGTATTCGCTTCGGTTGCAACACTCAAATCAATCGTCTCTCTGCACCAGAATTTCCTCGTATTTACGAGCATCTCCGCGACGCCGGAATCTTCGCTTGGCAAATTCAATTGACTGTACCGATGGGGAATGCAGCAGATAATAGCGAGATTCTGCTGCAACCTTATGAATTACTAGATGTATATCCGATGATTGCTCGTGTTGCCGAACGAGCAAAGCGAGAAGGGGTGCAAGTACAGCCAGGAAATAATATTGGCTATTACGGGCCCTATGAACGGATGCTGCGAGGAGGAGATGCTTGGTCTTTTTGGCAGGGATGTAGTGCTGGGCTGTCTACTATAGGCATCGAAGCCGATGGTGCTATCAAAGGTTGTCCTTCACTACCGACCACAGCATACACTGGCGGTAACATCCGCGACTATTCACTGCGGACAATTATTGAAGAAACCGAAGAATTACGGTTTAATCTCGGAGCTGATACTCCCAAGGGAACATCACACTTATGGGGTTTTTGCAAGACTTGTGAATTTGCTGAACTCTGTCGAGGTGGTTGCAGTTGGACTGCTCACGTTTTCTTTGATAAGAGAGGGAACAATCCTTATTGTCATCATCGTGCCCTAACTCAGGAAAAAGGCGGTATTCGAGAGCGTGTATATCTCCAACGTCGTGCAGATGGGAATCCCTTTGATAACGGTGAGTTTGCTCTGATTGAAGAACCGATTAATGCTCCTTGGCCTGAAAACGATCCGCTTCACTTTACTAGCGATCGTATTCAATGGCCAGAAGGCTGGGAAGAAGAACCAAATCTAGCATTATCTTTAGTTAATTCTAGTAATTAAAAACTGCAAAATACCATTTCTATGAATAATATCTCTTCTGATATCCCTTCAGAAAATACGACTGTTCCTGACTCTCAAGCAACCCTCTTACCTCGTTCACCTTGGAATAGTCAACTAGCTTATTTAAGAGTGCTTTTTCGAGCAAAGAAAGCTCTAGACCGCATCGAAAAAGAAGCAGGTATTTTTAGAAATGAAAACTAGTTAGATTATATCCACAAATAATATCATGTCTGGCTAAAGCCTTATCATTAAGGTCGCAGGGGGGCGGGGGACACTTAGCTGGGGGAAAAAGAGTTTCCGGCTTTTTGCACAGATATGGTAATCATAACTAATTACCCGGACATGATATAACTTATAGCGATTCTCAGTTGAGTAAATACAGAACCCCACCTCAGGGCAGGGTTGATTCATTCCCCAAAGATGACAGTCTGCCGATTCAATTAATTCTTGAATACGCCCACCTCGATGAAATGTGGCATTATCTGCAATCAGAGATGGAATTTGTCGCTGTGGAAATGTGCGATCGCTTTGCTGCTCACCCAGCTTATCAGAAAGTTGGTACAGAAGAATGGCTAGCAGAAAATCCACTACCAGTCCCCACAGAACGAGAAATAGGTACGCAAAAAAAGGGTGAGCCTGTTTATCGCGCTTTATTTGAAAGGCTGAAGAGTACTGACTAGAGATGTTATTAATACTAACTCTGCACCACAATTCCGAATTGCAAGTTTTCTTTATTAGCCTTAAGACTATTTGGTAGTATAGACTGAAGCCTTAGCTGTTATCTTATCGTTGGGCATTGCCTATAATTTGGAAAATTTTTTGGGACATAAATGTTTTATTAAAGGTTAAAATTTTAGTGAAACATCATCTAATAATTAGTGTAAAAATTTGCTTTTATAGTAATTTATAGATATATAACCTTGATAAATAGATAGTTTTAACTAAAAGTATTGATTTATTAGTTGGTGACATAAAAGTTTTATTTATATCTGGTAAAAAATTGTAAAACATAGTTAAATCATTTTCCTCATCCCTAAAATATAGAAAGATTAGGTAATTACACTACTTAGTGATTAAGCCTATATCTAGTTATATATTCTGAGGAAAAGCAAAATGGAAAGGAATAAAAAGAATTCAGATACTAAATTGGACATTAGCAACCTAATTGATAATGCTGTTAACAATGCTGTAGCAAGACGGAATCTAGCTGAGGATTTAGAAGATACTTTACTAACTCTGTCTGATGAAGAAATGGCAAACGTTGCAGGTGGTTTAGCAAGTCTTTCTGTTATAAAACAGCCGAGCATTGCAGGAGGTATTTTGGTGAGAGAACCGATTACTTGTGGAATAATTGCACAAAATCCGAACTTGAGTGTACAAGCCTTGTAAGTTGGTAGTAACTATTAAACTCTTAGACATTTAATTTGCTTATTTAGGTTGATGGAGAGGAGTCCGATCCAAAATTAGCTGTCAATCTCCATCAGCTTAAAAATACAATTCACTATAGGTTGAATTTATGGAAGACATCGCTACTGAAAAGACTACACTTTGCCCTAGTGCAAGACCAGAATGGCAGGACAGTGTTATTTTTGGCGTCGTTAGTGGCACAGTCACAGAACCCCGCGTAGCTTATCTTAAGCACCCCCAAGCTGTTACAGATGAACTGATAGCTAAGGCTAGTCCAGTGACACCCACTGAAATTTTTCGGACGGCTGCACCCTGTGCAACTAAGGGTTGTCAACATTTTGACGGCAAAGATTGTCGTTTGGCAATGCGAGTTGTAGAAAATTTGCCGACGGTAGTAGAGGATCTACCACCTTGTTCCATACGTCGAGATTGCCGATGGTGGCAGCAAGAAGGCAAGGCAGCTTGTATGCGTTGTCCACAAGTTATTACAGATAACTACAATCCCTCTGAATTACTACTTAAAGTGGCGACACCAACTGTTAGTTAAGCAAAGCTACAAAGTTTATTTAAGTAATTTAAGGAGAATATCATGTCAATGAACATTCATCATAAACATCTCACAAGTCAAATTAAAATTACGAACTTGATTGAAGAAGCTGTTGTGAATGCATCAGCAAGACGAAAACAAGGTTTAGAAGCACAAGAGCGGCTGTCAGAGTTGTCTGAAGAAGAAAGAAATATTACGGGTGGAGCACTAAGAGATGCGATAATTCTCCTCGGCGGCTATCTACTAGGTTAGTACTGCTGTGCGTAATTTTTAATTTATATACCGCAGACATTTAATTAATTTGGAATGATTAGTTTATTGACGCCGTGCGGCGGTAGTTTTAAAAATCCTTGCAAAAATAGCCTGTGGTAGTTGAGTTACTACCACAGTTTTCTTTACATCAAAATTGTTTGATACAGTTAAAACTTATGACATTTGTCTTAAACTCTCATAATATTATCGATTATCTAGTTGAACAGGGATTATTTAATCATTCAGAACAACCACTGATTAAGGTAGAACCAGTTGCAGCTAAAAATTTTAATTTATTAGTTACTTTACCAAATGACAGGAAGGTGCTTGTTAAACAAGAACGACACAATCAGGAAGGTAAAGCGGCTGGTGAGTTTTTGAGGGAGTGGCAAATTCAAGAGTTATTACAACGATTTCCAAACCTTGGCAACTACCGCTCATTTTTACCAGAAATACTGCATTTTGATGCCGAGAATTCCATTATTGTTTTTAGATATCTGGATAATTATTGGGATTTAATGGATTTCTATACTAAGGAAAATAGCTTTCCTACAGAAATCGCTAAGACAATTGGTAATATTTTAGGGACTATCCATCGTGATACTTTGAACCGCCAACAATATCAGGAATTATTTTCTAAAAATTCTGAGAACTTTATGGTTGATCAAGTATCACATTTAATTCGAGGATTAGAACGGGTTGAACCAGAAATTTTTGGTCTAGTTTCTGGCGATGGGTTAAAGTTTTTTGCTCTATATCAACGTTATGATAGCTTAGGGCAGGCGATCGCAGAATTGGGTAATGCTGTCACACCCTCTTGTCTCACGCACAATGATTTGAAACTAAATAATATTCTTCTGTACAAGAATTGGCAGAATTCCAGCAACAATATTGTCCGGCTAATTGATTGGGAACGTTCCGGTTGGGGAGACCCAGCTTTTGATTTGGGAACACTTATTGGCAGCTATGTACAAATCTGGCTGGGTAGCTTGGTTATTAGTAATTCTTTGAGTATTGAAGAGTCTCTACGCTTGGCAATAACACCTTTAGAACTACTTCAGTCTTCAATTGGTACATTAACCCAAGCTTATTTAAACACTTTTCCAGAAATTCTAGAACACCGCCCTGATTTCTTGCAACGGGTAGTGCAATTTACAGGTTTTGCTTTAATTCAACAGATTCAGGCCATGATTCAATATCAAAAATCTTTTGGGAATATGGGGATTGCTATGCTTCAGGTTGCAAAGACGTTATTAAGCCGTCCTGTACAATCGATGCCAACAATTTTTGGTACTGCTGCTGTTGAATTAACTCACCTGAATAGCTCTGCTATTTAAATCATTTTATTATTACTAAAGTAGTTATGCAATTATTAAATTCTCCTCAAACTCAGCAAGAGAGTGGTTTAACTGGACAATTACTGGATGTTCTGCAAGATATTGTTCGGAAAATCGAGATAAAATCTGATTTCTCTATTCACCATCCAGATTACAAACCTTTGGAATTACCATCTGAGGCAGTTGAACGTTTTCAGAAGATGCCAACCCAGATGCAACAGAAATATCTGAGTCTGCAATTGCGAAGTTTTCTTTACGGTATCTATTACAACGGTTCTATGCGAAGTGCGCTGGCACTAGATGGAGAGGGAAATGGTTTGTCCCTAGATTTAGAGAATAATACTTTTTTAGGGGTAGATGTGGGGTTTTATAAACAATTGCATGAAAGTAATTTTGGAGAAGGCTACTTTGACCCTGGTTGGTCTGTTTTAAGAGAAGAACGCGATCGCAGTTTAGCCGTTACTAAAGGCGGTTTGAGGCTGCATATTCAACGGAATAAGCATCTTCAACCTGCTGAAGTTGCAGCTGTGGTAGGTGATTCTGTGGCTATCAAGATGCCGAAGAATCGAGTACAAAATGGCTTTTACATGGCCGTTAGCAATGCAGGCTTTAATTATATTGAAGATGTGAAAATTCTGCCTGTAACTATACGAATTTATATCAATGTAACTCCTGAAGGTGCTGTGGCAATGATGGGGAGTTTAACACAACGACTTAATGATTTAGCAATTCCTTTCAGTTTCAAGGTTTTGTATAATCCCAAGGAATACCAACGCTACGATTCAGGAGTGCTTTACTTTGACAAGAGAGACTATGAAGTCGTTAGGCAAG
This sequence comes from Nostoc sp. CmiVER01, assembly GCF_034531135.2. NCBI lineage: Bacteria > Bacillati > Cyanobacteriota > Cyanophyceae > Nostocales > Nostocaceae > Nostoc > Nostoc sp. CmiVER01. Next base: position 65,637 of record NZ_JAVRBU020000024.1, on the reverse strand, counting down.
TTTTAAAAACTTTTTATCAAGAACATCAATTGCATTTTAAGCCAGAAATTCCTTTATTTACCAAACAACTAGCATTAGGGTTGGGTTTGGCAGAAGAACCAGACCAAAAATTTGCTATTCAAGAAAGTTTTGGGATGAATCGGTGTCAGATTGTGGCAAATGGGTTACTGGAAGCTTGGTATCAAGGAGATGAATCAATTGAAGAGAGGATGCAGTCCATCCTTGGGCAATTTTTTCATTTAGGGATTGACTTGCAGCGTCCTTATGTCAATGCCAATTCAGAAGATATTTACTAGTAATTCTATTGATTGAGGGGAATAAACTGATTGACTAGGCTATACTTCGATATATATTGGCGATGGACTTGACGATACTCAGGTAAGTAATTAAACGTTTTACCTGGGAGTCTTCATCAATGAGTAGTTTTAGGCTCAAGGGACACTCCTTGTTGTTAGAGGCGATAACGCTCCTCTTCTGCTTCAAGTTTCAGAAGTTCTTGATGACTTTGGCAATAGCAAATAGTTTTCTTGATCGCAGCAAGCGGACAGAATTGAGGCGATGTCTACGACGGGCTTTGCCTAAGCATTTTTGACAATGGAACCATTTAATATCTGTTGATTAGCCTAGAGTTTGGACGCCAACTTTGTAGAGGCTGTGTAAAGCGATCGCGCAGTTTGCGGCACGTCTCACTTGAATTCAACAGATTGTACCGAATAGCATGAGATTTGCTGCTACTGCCAGAATGAAATAGCCCTAAATTTTTATCGTTCAGTCTAAGAGGATTCTTGGGCTGATTTTTTATTAGTTCTTTTAATTTGTCAAAATTAAGTAAGTAATGAATAACGAAAAATGACATAAATATTTTATATATTTCATCCAAAATTAAGTAATTTATCAAAATACATATAATATCTCTATTTAGTGGACAATAGCGCAGTAGGTCTAATAAATAACTGAGACTAAACTGCACCTCTTATAGCACACTTTGAGTGGAATTAATCTTGAAATACTCAATTTAATAACAGATTATAGTAATAGGAATAGGCAACACAAAGTCTAATCCTAACTGAAATAACTTGAATTAGGAGTACAATTTCCAATGGCTACAATTGCAATTTCTAATCTGCGTACCCCTGGCGCTGAACTATTTATAGATTCTGAAAGCTATCTCCAAGAGCTAACAGATACCGAGCTTGATGCAACTAAGGGTGGAATAAGTCCGTTAGTTGTTCTTTCGATAGTTGCTATTGTTGCTATCGCTAGTAAGTAGTACAGTTTATTTGTATCACTCTACTTAGTTAAACCTAAAGTAAGTTAAAAGATTTGTAGTATCGCTACTCTGCGAAAACCCGGTCTGGGTCTATAGCCTTAAAACGATACTACAAACATCAAAGAATTTAATGTGTAATTAGGTTGACTTACTTGTTTCAGACTGTTCAATTTGTTGATTAAGCCACTGAAAGAATAAGTTTGAAATGATATTTGTGCGGAGTTTTTCATTTAGGTCTGGTTGAATTAGTTCCTCTACTAAAATCAGATGTACTCCCTTACTAGTCACAATTGGTTTGAGAAGCTGTGGCGGTTTAGCAGTAAAAACAGCAGCAGAAATCTCTGGTTTTAAATCTTTGCGGCGCACTATCCCCAAATATCCACCTTTGCGACGCAATTCTATATCCTGAATGTATTTGTGAGCAATATCATAGAAACTCATCTCACCTTCCTTAATCGCATAGAAGAGTTCTATAGCTAAATCTTCATCATCTAGAATAACTTCATACATCACTACACCAACATAATCTAGTTGGTTTTCAAAGAAATAGGGTTCAACTTTATCTGCAAACAGATGAGTAGCTAACTTTCCAGAAATTACGGTGCTGTAGACAATTTCTTCATAATCATCTATAGAAAGACTATGTTTTTGCAACCATGCCCAGGTATCATCAGCACTAATAAGTTTGTTCATTAACCGTATTTGATCTGCTACTGTTTGCAATTCTTCAGTTTCTACTTTTATACCTGCCTCGGCTGCGGCATTTGCAATAATCTTGCGGGTAAGAATTCCCTCAACAAACTCAGGAATTTTGCAGGATAGCTTGACTTGAGAAAGAATATCTTCGTTGGTAATAGTGATAGTTTGTGACATGATTTTTCTCCTATGTAAATAGACAAAATTAAATGTGAAATCTATATAGCAATCCTAAATGAGTCGTGAAAAATATAGATAAGGAAACGAACCGTCTTTCCTTTGGAACGCTACGCGAACACGCAGCGTCTCGCAGAGAAGAACGCCTTCGCGTAGCGTCTCGTAGAGAAGGACGCAAAGGGAAGAAAGAAGAAAGGGATGTATAATTTTCACAAATGATTTAGGACTGCTATAGATGCTGGATTTGAGGAGGCAGAGCCTCCAAGCAACGTATTCCTACGCAGAGCATAGAAACGGTAAATTAGCTGCAAAACTTATAAACAGACACTCTACAATTTCACCCCGCCTTGCTGCAACTGCTTAAACGGATCAAGCAGAAAATCAATAATCCGACGCTGGCGCACAATTACTTCAGCTGTCGCTGTATCCCCAGGACGCAGGGCAATACATTTATTAGCCGAGGGAATACAATTTTCTTTGAGGGCAATTTCTAAGTCATAAGCTGCCACCTTTCCATTAGGTGTTTCTATCTCTATGGTAGTAGGAGAAATTTCTAATAATTCTCCCTCCATTACGCCATAATCCTGAAACGGATAAGCATCAAATTTTAACTTTACTGGCAACCCTTTTCGCAAAAAACCACTTTCCGTTGTCGCCATTTGTGCCCGAATTATTAGAGGCGAACCTTGGGGTGCAATCTCCGCAATCATTGCTCCAGGCTGCACTACAGACCCAGCCCGTTGTATCGGTAACTGAAACACTCTACCATTGACGGTAGCTCTTAGCTCTCGTTGTCCTAACTGAAACTTTAACGAGACAATCTGACTTTTAGTTTGAGCAATTTCTGCCTGAAGCGTAGTAATTTCTGTTTCTAAATTCTTCTGTTGTTCGTCAATTTTTAGCACAGCTAGCTTGCCGGAGCGAGTTAAGGTCTGATAACTCCTTTCCTGTTCTTTTAGTCGCAACTGTGCTTGTTCAATATCTGCATTTGCTTGCCTAATAGTCCGCTCATAACTACTCTGTTGTTCCACCAAACGTAATTTAGCCTGCTGAATATCTGACTTATTTTGTTCGTATAACTGTTGCTTGTCTTCAGCTATATCTTGCTTTTGCACAACATTAATTTCTGGAACAACTCCTGACTGCCAAAGGCTACGATAGCGCTCAACTTCTCGCTCGGTACTTGCCAAACTACTGTTTACTAACTTATTAGCTGTTTGGCTATGCTCAAGAGTTTGCCGTGCCTGATTGACTTGAGCTAATTTTTCGTCTTTTTGTAAGTCATAAGAATTCCTTAGAGCATTCATGTTCTGTCTCGCTTGATCAATTTGAGCCTGCTTTTCTAACTGTTGAGATTGATTTTGTTGCTCTTGAGTTGTCAAAGATACAACTAACTGACTTTTAGATGAATTTAACTGAGAAAGTCGATTTAATTGTCCCTCCAACTTGTCCTGTACCTGCCGTAATTCTGCTTTAACTAATTCTGATTCCAACACCAATAAAGTCTGTCCAACTTTAACGGAATCACCTTCCTTTACCCGAATCTCAGCAACAGTACCTGTTACAGCAGCATCCAACCTAACCGTCTTTCCCTTTGGCTCTAGTCGCCCTCTTGCCGTACCCGTTTCATCTACCTTAGATAGCATTGCCCAAGGTAAAATAATCGAGACAAATACCACCAAAAAATATAGTAATCCCCTTGTCCAAACTTGGGGCAAGCTATCAAGTAAATCTTTGGTTGCGTAAGCCCAATCATCATTTGATATGGCTGGTGTTTGCTCCCTGAAAATTTCCTCGCCCTGTTCTACCTCATAGATTTGGGTTTGAACCTTTCCATTTAATGTGTTTGGCATGATTTTTCCTGATATCAATTTTGGATTTTGGGAGTGGGGAGACAACAAAAGCTTCCTGCTTATCTTCTTGTTTCACCCTGCAACATCCATCTGCTGATGATTGAGATAAAAATAATGTCCCCGCTTCGCCATCAACTCTTGGTGAGTCCCACTCTCAATTAACACGCCCCGATCCAGTACTAAAATCAAATCTGCATTCCGCACAGTTGAAAGGCGGTGGGCAATTACTAAGGTAGTTCTGCCTTTGAGAATTGTGTTTAAATTCCTCTGAATAATCCTTTCTGACTCTGCATCCAGATGAGAAGTCGCTTCATCCAAAATCAACAGCTTGGGATTGCCTAACAACGCCTTAGCGATCGCAATTCTTTGTCGCTGTCCTCCAGACAACATCCCCCCTCCTTCACCAATCTGGGTTTCATAACCCATAGGTAACTTTTTAATAAACTCATCAGCACCCGCCAATCGTGCCGCCTCAATAATCTCTGCCAAAGTGGCCCCAGGATGTGCCAAGCTAATATTTTCCCGAATCGTTCCACCAAACAAAAAGGTATCTTGGTCAACTACCCCAACTTGTTCGCGTAGAGAACGCAACGAAAGACTGGTAATATCGTGACCATCAATCAACACTTTGCCATCCGTAGGAGGATATAACCCCAAAACCAACTTAGAAATCGTGGTTTTCCCTGAACCACTCCGTCCCACCAGGGCAACCATTTGCCCGCTATGTATTTCAAAACTGAGATTTTCCAAAACATTAATATCGCTTTCGGGATGATAGCGAAATGTCACGTTGTCAAAACGAATGTTACCTTGAATAGGTGGTAAAGATTGCCGCGCCTGGTTTTGCAAATCTTCTTCTGGTTCCGCATCCAAGACATCATTAATTCGTTCTACGGCAATCACCACTTCTTGCAATTGATTCCATAAAACTGTTAATCGTTGGAAGGGTCTAATAATATTTCCCAGCAACATATTAAATGCCACCAATTGCCCAATGGTTAACTCGTTGTGAATCACTTGGTACGCCCCAAACCACAGCAAGATGGTAGTTACTACTGCTTCAATTGTGTTACTGAATATTTGCAGGCGATTACTGATAATTTGCCCGGAAAAGTTAGTTTTTACTTCTTTACTTAATAACTCTTCCCAATGCCAACGCACTGTCTGTTCTACTGCTGTAGATTTAACTGTTCGCACACCAGAAAGAGCTTCAATCAAATAGCTGCTTTCATTAGCAACAGCGTTAAATATTTCTCTAGAAATCTTTTGTAAAAAAGGTGTGGCAATTAATGCCAGCAGTAAAAAAGGCGGTACAATCACCAATACTAGCAACGCCATTTTCCAGCTGTACCAAAACATCAATCCTAAATAGATAAAGACAGTGACTAAATCTAGCAAGATGGACAACGCCTCACCGGAGAGAAAGCGTTGAATTTTGCGGTTTTCCTGTACACGAGAGATAATATCCCCGACATAACGCGACTCAAAGTAACTCAAGGGTAGCCGCAGGGTATGGCGTATAAATCCTACAATCAGTGCTAAATCGAGCTTATTCGCCGTGTGGTCTAACAGATATTGCCGCAACCCTGTCATCGCCACACGGAATAAACTAAAAATCAGTAACCCTAACCCTACTGCCGTTAAGGTTAGTTCAGAACGCTGCACTACTACACGGTCTAAAATTAACTGGGTAAATAAGGGAGTAACAAGTCCAAATATCTGGATAAATAAGGAAGCAACAAACACTTCTAGCATTACTAAAGAGTGAGGCTTCATCAATTCAAAGAATTGCCAAAAAGGAGTTGTAGTCTCTTTGGCATCCTTCAACCAGGCTGTGGGTTGTAGCAGCAGTGTATAGCCAGTCCAGTTAGTTTTAAATTCGGCGTGGCTGAGGCTGCATTGCCCAATGGCAGGATCGGCTACAATGACGTGTTTGGGCGTAATTTCGTAGACAACGATGTAATGCTTTCCCTCCCAGTGGGCGATCGCAGGCAATTTTTGCTTCGCTAATTGGTCAAGACTTGCTTTGACAGGTCGCGTGGAAAACCCAATACTTTCCGCCGCGGCCGATAACCCCCGCAGTGATGAGCCATTGCGGTCAACATTGGCGATATCCCGCAGGCGATTTACACTAAAGTTTTTCCCCCAATAGCGAGACACCATTACTAAACAAGCTGCACCACAATCCGATCCACTCTGTTGGGCAAAAAACGGATAGCGCCGAATCACACGCTGTAATAAATGCCCTACTCGCTGCGTGGAGTTGGGAAAATAGGCTTTACTAATCTTTTTCTCGCGTGGCTTTACTGTCGGCGTTGACAAAATCCTCGTTTCATGCAGCCGTTTTGAGTCAGATGGCAGTATTGGAGTGTTATCCGAGTTTACCTGTTGGGGATTACGCGATCGCGCTTTAGTCCACAAATGCTCCCGAATTTGGGGATATTTAGCCATCAATGGCCACAACACTTCACCCGGAACAAAGCACAGTTGCAAGTTGACTGAAGCCCTCGCTGCATAAGGTTTAAAGTCACTCTCCTTAAACAAGGTAAATTCCCCAAATGATTCACCTGTTTCTAAAGTGGCGATTAACTCATCGGCGTTATCTAGCAACCTAACCTTACCAGCGATCGCAATATAGATTCCTGGTTGAGCATCAGTTCCTTGCCAGAATTTGCCGACTTTCGGGTTGATAAACTTAACTTGTTGAAGACAGTGTTGAAATTCCTCTCTCGAAAGAGAATAACCCAGAGTATTGTTGAACTGTTCCAGAGAAATCAACTGAGCAGATATATCTTGCGCCATAGATGTCTGAATCCTTTCCTAATGTTGCGAAGTTCAGAGACAAAAATTCTGAATCATCTGGAATAGCTGCTGATTTCAGGTCACTAATGAAGATTTTGGAACTCTTAGCCTGCTCATTGTTGTTTGCTTCAGAATTGCTGGGTTTTGGTAGTGTGGATAATCCCATCTGTTTGAGCAGTCGCTTGATATGGCGATCGCTCACCTCAATCCCAAATTCTTTCGCTAGATGTTTCCCTAGCCAGTTTGTTGTCCACCGACGAAAAGCATAGCCATGATCGCGGGGACTACTTTTAATCAGTTCTTTTAAACGTTCTAAATACTTCTCATTTACTGCTTTCGGGCGACCAATAGGGCAATCTTGCCATTGGTGCGCCATTCCTGTTCGGGCTATGTGCATCCAATGCCTTGCTGTAGCTGGACAACACCCCAAAATTTGACAAATTTCTGTTTGGGATTTTCCCTCATCTGCCAACAACATGATTTCAATACGTTGTCGATAAGATTCAGGTAAACTTTTTTCCAAACTTACTAACAGTAATTTACGCTGAAATGATGTTAAATACTTACCGTTACTTACTTGTATATATTTTGTTTCAATTTTCAGATTGCATTCAAACATACACGTATTATTCACTAGATTTTTGGACACACGAATATTTTATGAAAGATTCATAATTTGGCAGTTATCTCTAAATTAAGTAGAAAAATTGCAAAAAATAATTTTTTTTGCAACTGTAGTACTTATCACCTTTTAGTTTTTCTTTTATGCAAAAAATAATTTAGTTAAGTTATATTTCTGACAATTTTTGTGGAATATTGCTTTTGTGGATATAGATTAGGCTACAAATGCAATCTATAAATTTCGAAAATAGTCGCTAAATTTTAGTAACGTTTTTGTAAAGATAAATTTCTCTTGAGCAGAGAAAAAAGTCATAATAAAGGGCACAATATATTGTGCCCCAACAATGATTTTGTATTCCCCAGATGTGAAAATTGCTGTAACCGTTTAAACTTCTAGTAAAGGAAGGGTAACGGTAAAAGTTGTACCGACTCCAACTTGACTATTGACTACAATCTCGCCTCCCTGTGCATCGACGCATTTTTTGGCGATCGCTAGACCCAAGCCAGTACCAGGGATGGTTCCAACATTGTCCGCACGTTGGAAAGGCTGAAATAGTCGCTTTTGGTTTTCTTGAGGAATGCCAATTCCCCAATCTTGAACTCGGAAAATTATCACTTTTTCCTGACCAATTAATTCAAAACGCACTATGCCGCCCGGTAATGAATACTTAATAGCATTGCTAAGTAAATTGCCCAAAATGTGCCGCAGTAAGCTTTCATCCCATAGTGTTTCGCCTAATTGCCCAAAACTGGCGAATACCAAAGTTAGATGCTTCTCATTTGCAAGCAATCGAACTTCTTCGACCATTTGGCGGCAAAAAGCTTCTAAATCTAAGCAGATGAGGTCATACCCCAGCCTACCGGAATCAGCTTTGCCAATGAATGTAACTTCATCCAATAGCTTTGCCATGTTTTTGATTGCCGAGCGAATCATTTGTAAATGATTCAGTTTTTTCTCTTTGGTCAATCTTTCATCTTGGTTTTGTAGCAAACCAGCAGCCAAGAGAATAGTATTTAGGGGATTGCGAATGTCATGGGAGAGCATCGAGACAAATTCAGATTTGAACTGGTTAAGTTCATTGGCTTTTACCAGTTCAGCAGTTCGTTCTTCAACCCGGGTTTGTAACGTTTCATTGACTGTGCGTAATGATTCTAAAACCTGCTTACGCTCGATCGCATAGCGTAGCGATCGCACTAACACATCTACATTTACCTGGCGCTTGACTAGATAATCTTGCGCCCCCTGTCGCACTGCTTCAATTGCCAGTTCTTCATCATTTGTATTTGTTAAAACAACAATCGGTATACTTGGCGCTTGACCAATCAGAGGAGGTAGAGATGACAATCCTTGACTGTCAGGTAGAGTTAAATCTAATAAAATCACATCATAATTACATTTACTTAGTTCCTGAAGTGCTTCCCCCAATCGCGTCACATGAACCAGAGTAAACTCTTGGGACTGCGCTTGTGTTAGAAACTCTTGTAACAACCTAGCAGAAGCTAGGTTATCCTCAATTAACAAGATTTTTACTGAGTAGCTCACAACCATAATCTTCGGGTTTCACCCCCTATTGCTCCTCTATCTTGTAATTAATCATTAGTCATTAGTCATTTTTCCCCTTGTCCCCTTGTCCCCTTGTCCCCTTGTCCCCTTATCTCCCACTGCCTCACTCCGATGGTAGCGTCACAGTAGAGAGCCAAAAATCTTCAATACTCTTGACGATTTGAAATAATTGGTTGAGGTTGCGAGATTTAGTGATATAGCAATTCACATGTAAATCGTAGCTGTGAAAAATATCATCCTCATTTTTTGAGGTTGTTAGCACAACAACTGGAATGCGTTTTAGTACTGGGTCAGCTTTAATTTCCGCCAGCACTTCTCGACCATCTTTTTTAGGCAAATTCAAATCCAACAGAATGAGGTCAGGGCGTGATGCATCAGCATATTCACCTTCTTGGCGTAAATAAGCCATAGCATCTATACCATCCCTGACCGTTACCACTTGGTAGGGCACTGAACTATTTTTTAACGCTTCTTGGATTAAGCGAATGTCAGCTTTATTGTCCTCGACCAAAAAGATGGTTTTGTGTCTTTCTCCCGTTTCTACGCTCAAGTTCGCGTCCTCCAACTGGAATCGTAAAGTAGAAGGTTGCGCCTTCACCTAGTTCTGACTCTACCCAGATCCGCCCCCGGTGACATTCGACAATCTTCTTACAGATGGCTAAACCCATACCTGTACCAGTATATTCATCCCGCGTGTGTAAGCGCTGAAAAATGACGAAAATGCGATCACTAAATTTTGGGTCAATGCCAATTCCATTATCCCGAACTGAGAACAACCATGCATCTTCTATTCTTTCTGCTCCCACATGGATTTGTGGCGGCTGGTCACTGTGGAACTTGATGGCGTTACCGATGAGGTTTTGGAATAACTGCATCAGTTGGGTGCTGTCAGCCATGACTACTGGTAAGGGATCGTGGGTGATAGTAGCCCCAGTTTCATTAATGCGTTGACGCAAATTGCCCAACCCCCGCATTAAGGATGTCTCTACATCGTTCATTTGAAATGCGATCGCCTGCATATCTACTTTCGAGTATGCCAGCACATCATCAATCAACGTCTGCATGAGGCTAACTCCCTGCACAGCGTAGCTAATAAACTCCTGGGCATCTTCGTCAAGTTCTTCGCTATAGCGCATCTCTAATAGTTGCACGTAATTCACAACTTGATTGAGCGGTTCTTGCAAGTCATGGGAGGCGACGTAGGCAAACTTTTTCAATTCGGCGTTAGAACGTTCTAAATCTTGTGCTAACTGGGCTAGTTCATCGGCTTGACGCAGCACAATATTAACAATTGCTTTCCGCAGTTCCAATGCTGCTTTAACTTCTACATCTTTCCAAGGTAAAGATGTTAAGCGAACCGTTTCTTTCCACAGTTCAAATGATTTGCGTGGACACAGACGAACATTTCCTTCTGACTGGTTAACTTCAAACGCCTTAGTAGGATCGCCACCCCAATTTACAGTTTGAATTACTTCTGGCCGGAACCACAGAACATAATTGCGCTTGGCAATGGGAATTGCTAACAAACCACTGGCAACATTTTTAAAACCTTCGGCATCTGGATAAATTTGTGGTAGGGAATCTGTACAGAATACTTCTTCTTCAACATTATTCTTGAGCCATTGAACTAGAAAATTCAGGTCTTCTTCTCTAGGCGTTTCACCAACTACCGTGCAATTTCCCCCAAAACACACGGCTGCGCCTTGAGCGTTACCAAAATCTAAAAGATGCTGCGGATTTTTAACTAAACCATCAATAAAGTTTTCTTCTTGAGACATATATTCAATCAAGATTGATTGAAGGTGTGTCAAATTTATCCGGTGATAGTAGTCTTGGGTTTCTTCTCTGGCTGAGATTTCTGCAAATATTACTCGTCCCAAAAATTCGCAAGCTTTCCGCAATTCGTAGGAAACATATTTAGGGGATTGATGGTGACAAGCAATTAGTCCCCAGAGTTTTTGGTCTTTAATTAAAGAGATAGTAAGTGAAGCACCAACACCCATATTATGCAAGTACTCCATGTGACAGGAAGCAGCACTTCTAAGAATGGAGTTGGTTAAATTAATCGGGCGATCGCTAATTGGATTATTGGCGGGGAAAAGTTTTACTGGCTGAGAATAAGCATCCGGGATGATTCTGATCGAATTGGCCGCAAATAATTTTCTCGCTGGTTTGGGAATATCTGACTCTGGGTAATGCAACCCTAAGTAAGGTTCTAGGCTTTCTAGTTTTTCTTCAGCGATAACGGAACCATGCCCATCATCATCGAATTTATATAGCATTACTCTGTCAAATTCCGTTATTTTCCGAACTTCTTGAACGATAACTTGACAAAAGTCCCGGAGATTTGCTGTTTTTTCTAGTTGATTTATAGAGGCTCTAGCTAGATGATAAAAGCTTAAAAACGGAATATTTTCTTGAGTAAGAGCAGGTTCTAACTCCAGGATTAAAAATCCTTCGGTATTACGGTGAAATACTGCATCAAATACTACGTATTCATCACCTTTTTTTCGCACCCAAACTTTGGTGGGATTGATGAAATCAAGATTTTCACCGGATAGCCCTGTTTTAATTCTCTCTATTTGAAAGGGGTCTAGTAAATCTTCTAGTTTTTTGTGCAACATATTTTCGGGAGTAATTCCGAAAATCTTTAATGTGTTAGTGCTAACTTGTAATATTTTTAGCTCAGGCTCCTCTAAGACTAACAGGACACCATGAGGCTGAATTTGGCTAGAAATATGAATCGGTGCCTCTTTCAAGCTAATTAAATTAATACCTGGGAATTGTAAATTTATTTCCATGACGATCCTCCTCTGTTGTCTGGGAGCATCAAAACTAGAGTATCTATAATAACGAAGACTGATGAATATAAAGAAATTATAAATTTTTTAATTCATCACTTTTACTTAGTATCTAATTTCCCATGCCCTAATGTTGCGTTTTGCAGCCTTAGTCTCATCTGCTTGCGCTTTAAAAGTCTAACAGCCGTTAAAGTTACATAGCGATAAGAAATGTAAAAAATATCTGATTAAACAATTCTGTATATGTGTAGCTATGTTAAGATATAGAATTCAGGAGTCAGGAGCCAGAATTCAGAATTGAGTTCGTATAAATGGCGAATAACACAGCGATCACATCGAGCATCTTGATTCTGACTTCTGAATTCAGACTCCTGAATTCTTCTTCAATCAAATCCAAGAGTTGAACCACATTCGCAGCTTATAATCGTGAGGTGAGAGGGGTAAACCCAAATAAATGGGCATCCAGAAAATAAAAGCAGCGAGAATGATAAAAGTAATGGTGACACCTAGCGCCCGGAGTTGTTGATAATAACTGCGAAGGCACTGATCGACAAACCAAGCGATCGCTAAAAATACAAATACTACTGCACACATGTAATGATAGATAAAAACGCACCTTGTCACCTCCACCCAAGGTAATAAATTGGCAGCGTAATTTATAACTAGATATAAGGCAATCCAAGTATCAACACTAAGAGTTTCAGGTACTGAAAAACGCTTTTCTTTCAGCCAAAAAATTACGGGTTGTGACACCAGCATTCCTACTAAAAACAACATAGCAGCAACACCAAACCACCACAAAAATGGATTGCCCATTGCATGGACATCATAAATAACTTGTCCAGCACCAGCAGGCAAAGGCGGGCCCATCACAGGTAAAGGTTCGGTGGTACTTTCAGCCGTTTGATAATAATATGCCATTGGTCGAGTCATCAACGGCCATTTGTACCAGGCAGCACAATAAGGATGCACGTTAGGACTATTACCACCTAGATGTAAATGAAACTTTAAAATTTGCTGATGTACTGCAATAAATCCATAAGTTTTATCTAATTGAAGGTGAGGAATCCAGATGAGGCTGTAAATCAAAGCTGGGATAATTCCTAGATAAAACAGCATCTGAAAAATATTTAGCTGAGTTAGGTTTTGTAGTGGTGTTTGAGATGAGGGGGATGAAGGAGAATAAGTACTAACTCCTACCTCCCCAGCTTCCCCAGATCCTCTACTCTCCCTGTCTCCTGCGTCCTTTAATGAAGAAGATGTAAAAAAGAGTTTTGAGTTAAGAAAAGAATATATTAAATCAATTATCCAAGCTACTATCCAAATGATATAAGCACCTGAAAGGAACCATAAACCGTTCCACTTAGTACCGACTGACGCACCAAAAGCAATGCCAGCAAAAACTAACCAAAAAGAACGTCGCCGATTTTGATTATCTAATGCCAATAATAAAAACCAGTGTCCTAACAAACCGAAAATGACAATATAAATATTACTTAAAGCATAGCGAGATTCAACTAGAAAGATGCCATCACAAGCTGTGAAGAAACCTGCAAGCAGAGCAAAGCTACGCCGATAACTCAATTGATAAGCGATCGCAGCTACAACTAAAGGGATAAATGAGCCAGTCAGGGCATTGAACCAGCGATAAGTCCAAGGCGATCGCAATGATCCTGTCAATCCATTTACTGTATCGTGCCAAAAAGGAATGTGACTGCCAATCCAAATGCCGATGCCGATCATATATTGACTCAACGGCGGATGAGCATTAAAAAATGGCGTATGCGTGAGATAATTATTACCAAATTTTGCAAAGTAAACTTCATCAAATACTAGAGTGTTGAATCGCTCCAGCCCCCAAAACCTTAAGGCGAGTGAGAAAAGAAATACACTCACCATTCCAATTCGGAACCATTTTTTAGTCATTTGTCATTTGTCATTTGTCATTGGGCATGGGGGATTGGGCATTGGGCATAGGGAATAGACAATGAGCCTTTGATACTCGCCGATGAGTCTTTGATACTCGCCGATGAGTCTTTAATACTCGCTGACGAGTCTTTGATACTCATGAATGAGTCTTTAATACTCGCCGACGAGTCTTTGATACTCGTGAATGAGTCTTTAATACTCGCTGACGAGTCTTTGATACTCGTGAATGAGTCTTTAATACTCGTGAATGAGTCTTTGATACTCACCGACGAGTCTTTGAACTCCACTGCTTTGCCCTCCTACCCTCTACTCAAGAACTGCTCCCTTGTTACTCCCTCCATTCTTCAAGTGCATCTAGTTGAAACAGGAGTAGTTCAATACCGTAATACTTGTTTGTTCGCCCCACTGGTTTCATACCCAATCGTTCTGTTACACGGATTGAGGCATGATTTTCTGGCTTCACTACGGCATAAATCACTGGCAAGGTCAAAACACTAAATCCGTAGTTGAGCATAACTCGTCCTGCTTCCGTTGCATACCCTTTACCCCAAGAAGCTCGCCGTAAGTGCCAGCCTACCTCATAATCTTGAGTAGTTAAACCATCTTTGTCGGGCAATTGTTTGAGAAGGATAGTTCCCACAATTGTTGTACTTTCCTTTTCAACAATTGCCCAAGATCCAGTACCATTATTGCGTTGATGCATTCGCTCTATACCTTCAATCAAGCGCTGACGCTGTGACTCAACACTTGCGGGGCGAGAAGATTTACCAAGAAAGTGCGTAACTTCAGGGTCATTATAAATTGCAAACGCTTGTTCGGCATCGCTTTCGGGTATCCAACTGCGAATGAGCAAGCGTTCGGTTTCCAAAAGATTTGTCATTTTGCTTTTGGCTAAACTAAATTGCCATTCTGCAAAATACTAAGATACTTATGGTTGAGCAGTCAAAAGTTTTCTAGAGAGTTACACAAACAAAATATGGCGATCGCTATCCTATAGGCAATTATCCAGAAGTTTAACTACCGTTGGCTATGCAATCGCAAATTCTGAATTTTTCCGCAGTTCTTCAGACCGAAATCCTAATACAATCCGATCCTTCGGCACACCAGCCTTAACTAGTTCCGTTGCTAACCCCTCTTCAGTGCCATCACGTTGAATCCAAATTTTGTCATCTATAATATCTATGTGAATTAGACAGCCGTGAACACGACGCGTTGCAGTTGGAGAGAGTTCTGGCACTGGCTCTCGACCAAGAATCATTACCAAATATCGATCCTGTTCTTTATCAAAAATAGTTTCATGCTGAATATTGCCGTAAGAGTAAGGAATCTTTGTATGTTCAGTAAGAATGCTGCAAATTAGCTGCCTGTATTGCTCCAGATTAGCCATCGGACAATAACCTCTTGCTTTGCATTAAAAACGATCAGAGGAATTTTGTAGTCTTCCAATATAAGTTTACCAAGCGGCTCTTCCTCAAAAATATCAGTAAAAACATCCTCATGAACAGCGATATACAAAACCCTATCTGGATAATTGCGGGACATTACAGCAAGGTAGGTAAAGTACTGACCAATCGCCTGTTCTAGGTCTGCTACTTCTGAGTCACCACTGAAGGTTTTGATTTCTACAGCAATCTTCTGCGTTCCTTTTTCGGCGATGAGCAATTTTTCGGCTGCCAAATCCACGTAAAGATCCTTTTTTCCCCACTTCAAATGAAATGGATCGTCGGTAATCCCCCAGCCATCTTTGATTAGGGCATTTTTGACGTTCTGATGGTAGCGGTCTTTAGCTGGCATAAATTACTCAAATTACGAATTACGAATTACGAATTACGAATTACTACTCTCGACTTTTGCCACTTCCAGCATTGTCTTTAAAACCGAATCTGGATTGAGACTAATCGAGTCAATTCCTTGTTCGACCAAAAACTGGGCAAATTCTGGATAGTCGCTGGGTGCTTGTCCACAAATGCCGATTTTGCGATCGCATTTTTTCGCTGTTTCTATGACCATTTTTACCATTCCTTTCACAGCTGGACTGCGTTCATCAAACAATCTGGCTACCAACGCCGAATCTCTATCTATCCCCAATGTCAACTGAGTTAAATCATTAGAACCAATCGAGAAGCCATCAAATACCTCAGCAAATTCCTCAGCCAGAATAACATTACTAGGCAACTCGCACATCACATAAACCTGCAAGCCGTTAACACCCTGCTTTAAACCATTTTTTGCCATCTCTGCTAAAACCAACCGCCCTTCATCGGGAGTACGACAAAACGGAATCATCGGGATAACATTTGTCAAACCCATTTCTTCCCGTACCCGCTTGATAGCATCACATTCTAGGGCAAAAGCTTCTCTGTAGCCTTCATCATAGTAACGCGCTGCCCCCCGCCAACCCAGCATCGGGTTTTCTTCGTGGGGTTCAAACTGTCGTCCACCTAACAAATTGGCATATTCATTACTTTTGAAATCTGACATTCGCACAATTACTGGCTTGGGATAAAATGCCGCCGCAATTCTACCAATGCCTTGGGCTAATCTATCTACAAAATACTGGGGTTTATCGTCGTAAAGTGCAGTAATTTCAGCAATTTTAGCTTTGGCAAATTCATCTTTTAATAAATCATAGTGAATCAATGCCATTGGATGAATTTGAATTTGGTTAGCGATGATAAATTCTGTGCGTGCTAAACCTACCCCATCGTTAGGTATTACCGATAAACTCAATGCTTCTTGAGGATTACCCACATTCATTAAAATTTGAGTGTGGGTACGGGGTAAGTTTTCTAAAGGAACTTCTTCTACTTCAAAAGGTAATAAGCCTGCATAAACTTTTCCTTCTTCCCCTTCAGCACAAGAAATTGTTACCTCTTGACCAGGTTTTAAAATTTCTGTAGCATTGCCGCATCCCACGATCGCAGGTACACCCAATTCTCGCGCAATAATTGCTGCATGGCATGTCCTACCACCAGAATTAGTAACAATTGCACTGGCGCGTTTCATAATTGGTTCCCAATCGGGGTCAGTTCTCTCTGTCACCAAAACTTCCCCAACTTGGAACTGTTCGAGTTTCTGAACATCTAAAATTAGGCGGGCTTTCCCTTGACTAATCGCTTCCCCAATCGCGCGTCCGGTAACAAGGGGGAGTGGGGATTGGGAAGATTTTTCCCCATTTCCTATTCCCCATTCCTTATTCCCCAATACCAACCGATAACTCCGCAACACATTTCCCGTCTTCTGCGACTGCACGGTTTCGGGACGCGCTTGCACAATAAAAAGTTGATTAGTAATTCCATCTTTTGCCCACTCGATATCCATTGGAGTGGAAATACCGTGGACTTGGGAATAATGGTCTTCAATTAAACATGCCCAATTTGCTAGTTGTAAAATCTCTTCATCATTTAGGGCAAATTTACCTCTTTCTCTGGGCGGAACAGAAACATTTTTCGTAAATTTTGAGCCGTCATCATAAATCATTTTTAGTTCTTTACTACCCAATTTTTTATCAATAATTGGGCGGAAACCAGCTTTTAAAGTTGGTTTAAAAACATAATATTCATCAGGATTTACAGACCCTTGGACAACGTTTTCGCCTAAACCGTAGGCGGCTGTAATCAGTGCAGCATCCTTAAATCCGGTTTCTGTATCAATGGAGAACATCACCCCAGAGGTTGCTAAGTCTGAGCGCACCATTTTTTGCACACCCACAGCCAGAGCAATGCTAAAGTGATCAAATCCTTTGGTGTGACGATAAGAAATGGCGCGATCGGTAAATATGGAAGCAAAGCACTTGTGACAAGCTGCTAAAACTCCTTCAACGCCGACAACGTTGAGGTAAGTTTCCTGCTGTCCAGCAAAACTAGCATCTGGAAGGTCTTCGGCGGTGGCGCTAGAACGGACTGCAACATCTGTCTCTGCGTTGTATCGTTCACAAAGACTTTGGTATGCTGTAGCGATCGCCTCTCGCAATTCTACAGGAAATGGAGTGTGGATTAATAGCGATCGCGCTTTTTTCCCCCGTTCTCGTAAATTTTTGACATCTTCAACATCCAAGTCAGCGAAGAGTTTGCGTAGTTTTGCTTCTAAACCTGCTGATTTGATGAAATAACGATAAGCGTAAGCAGTAGTGGCGAATCCAGTAGGAACATTAATACCTTTGGGCGTTAGCTGTTGAATCATTTCGCCCAATGAGGCATTTTTACCACCAACTATGGGGATATCAGCAATACCAACTTCATCAAACCACAAGATGAGCGATCGCTCTTGGGAAGATAGAGATAATGTGCTTTTAGATACTGTAGCCATTAGTATTACCTTTTAAGTTTATACTGAGTTTGTTAGTACGTAAGCGCTAGTATATTTTTTCTATATTCAATTTTAGATATTACAGCTACTAGCGTGATTTTGTATTGTGCAATTAAATGCCAAACTATAGTCTATAAATAACAATTATTCGGGATAATAGCTGTATCGTAATATCGGATGCAATGCACAATGGCACAACTAGAACGACTGCTGAAAATGGCAGAAGATGAGCTAACAGAGTACAGCACTGATGCTCGTAAAATAGAAAAACTACGGCGCAAAATAGGTTTGTCAGTGTCCGCAGCTGAACAGAGGCAAATCAAAGAGGCATTACTCGCTAGTAAGCAATCTTCTAATATGATTACTCAAATTGTGGAAGAACAAAGACAAGCAGCAGCTTTACCATTTTGGGGAATTGCTGGATTGGGTTTGTTATTCGGAATTTCTTTAAATCAACCTATAGGTTTGTTAGCTGCTATAGTTGGAACTGTATTAGCTTTTAGAATTCAGAAATGGGGTTGGCAATTACAGGCAAGTCGTCTATTGTTACAAACATTGGAAGACATTGAAGCGCGTATTGCCCAACCGAATAAGTAACAAAACAGATACATTTTATAAAGACATTTCTCTATAATTATGTATTTTAATATACAAAATTATCGACTAGTTACTTGATTGACACCTCGCAATTACTTAACAATTCCTTTGGGATCACCATAGCAAAAAAAATTAGATATTAGATTTAATTCAGATATTTATTCATATAATTTGCGTGCAATAAATGCTACATGACCCTTTGACAGTAGGTATTTACCATAACTATGGGTTGTTTCAACTTCAAAGCCCACGCGCTGGAGTTCACTTTCAACAGTTGTCGCTTCGTATAACCGCAAGTAGTGTACTTCGTCAGATCGTCTATAGTGTTCCCCTAGCTTGCGGAAACTGATAATTCGACGAGTCAAAGTTATTTGTTGATCCTCTTCCTTTTCAACGAGTACTACCCAATCATCTCCTTCAGTGAACCCTTTACTTGTGGTTCCCTGTGCGACTTGTCCTGTTGTTGCAATGTCGAAAATGAACACACCCCCAGGAGTTAAGGCATTATATATGCGGTGGAAGAGTTGAACAAGAATTTGGCGATCGTTGTCTGAATCAAACAGGTAGCTGAGACATTCACCAATCGATGTGACAGCATTACACGGTGGAATATCTGTTTTGAATAGTGAATCGATTCGAAATTCGGCGTCCGGCACTCTTGGTCGTGCAATATTAATCATTGACTCAGAAATATCAACTCCGAGAACATGATAATCAGCCTTGATGAGTTCTTGCGCCCATAAGCCGCTACCGCAACCCAAGTCAACTACTAGTCCATTATGTATTTTATTTTCAGTCAAGATTTCTAAGATACTGGGAGCGGATTTGAGAGCGAAGTCACGGAAACCGTCATCATGAATAAATGCGAGGTCTTCTTTGTACCACTCATTCATAAAATTTATATCTGTATTCAAGAAACTATTTTTTTAACAAATAGTAAAATTTTTGGTTATGCTTCTTTTTAGATTGAGGGCTATTTTTAGCATGTACAAAAATTGTTTGGATTACAAAAATTATTATCCTTACTTATTGCCTCTTCACAGCAATTGTATAACTAGGTAAATGTGAGGCATCTGTTTGAGTTTTCACAAGTCGTAAGTCATTATCTATATATAAATGCTCAAACACTTGAGAAGCTACTAAGGATGTTTTTGGAAATCCATTAGCATGATTTATTTCTATATTTTCTAATTTTAGAGCTTTAGGCGAAACCCCTTTCGAGGCGTTCAGTTGGACTTTATTGTTAACTACATGAGTAAACCAGTTGTAGACTGATTCTAAAGTTAAAGGAATTTCTCTATTTGTAAAAGCCTGAAATCTATCAATATTTTGAAGATACCATTTACCATTTTGAACTTCATATTTTTGGATCAGCATGAAATCATAAGCTGGTAATCTTGATTGAAAATTATCGGATAAAGACTGCTCTTTTCCCATTATATAACGAGCTACACTGGCACAGTAACCATCATGCTGAAAAATTTGGAAGGACTGCTCTTGTATTCTTTGTGGTAAACTTTCATGAAACGATATTGTAGACCAGATTGGTGTCCAAACACCTACTAAAAGCCGTAATTGCTCTGTAACACTAAAAACAGGATTCTGTTGGCTCAACTTTATAAAATAGGGAAGCAATTCAGTTTTATAAAATTTTATTTCGTCATTTAAAGCTTTTGAATTTCGACCTTGAACCCGTGCCAATATTTCATTTTTAAATTTTAGTTTTTTTGGAGCACTTAATTGATTTTTCAGTAAGAGGTCGAACATTACCATTTACCTTTTTCTCATTTTTTTTAGATAACTTGGTTGCTAAGTATTAAAAACTGCTGAGTTTAGCGCTCATAAAGCTATCATCTATTCTTTTATCCTGTAAAAGCTAAAGCCTTTTTACCCCTCTTTTTAACAGTTTTTGGGTGCTTATCTGCTTGATATTAGTTATTTTAACTCACAAAGTGGTGTGATCCAGATCACTGTAAACTAAAATATAAGAATTCAGGAGTCAGAATTCAGAAGTCAGAATAGTTAAAGAGTCAACAGAATATTTGAGAATGAAGAAAAAATAAATTTCCAATCAGATTAAATTTCTTACCCATTCTGGCTTCTGACTCCTGGGTGCTGAATTCTGACACTAAAATATATATTGAAACTACTACACTATGGCGCACAGTGCAGTTTTATGCGCTTATTTGTGTATTTTTTGTTACTTAAAATTTGTAAATAATAAAAAGTGAAGAATCAAAATTTTAATCCTTCACTCTTCATACTTTATTTGATATTTCTACGATTCTCTTCCCGAAGCCCAGGTATCACGCCATTTTACAGTGCCTTCTTTGGCAATCACCCAACGACGATTTACCAGATTTTCGCGCAGAGGCGATCGCCCTTCCCGCCACATGGCATATTTATAAGCAATTAGCTTACCAGTACTCTCATCAAAGGGAATCTCAGCAGACCAAGTATTGGTGTTGATGTACTCTAAGGGATATGCTTTGCTGATATCCCAATTACCCAACTCTGGGCAATCTCCTGTCACCACAATGATTTCACCAGGTTGAGTCTGCACACCATTAAGTTGAACGCGCACAATTGTTTGTGCTTTAATCCGTTCGCCAACGTGGCTGAAAACAAGCACTCCGCGTTCTTCTAATACCAGATCATAAATCTTGCCGTCTTTCACCTCATACTTGTTGCGAGTTACCACGCAAGTATGTTCTCCATCGGGCAATTCTGTTTCTACTTCTGGTAGAGTAACTTCTCCTCCCCGGTTTAAAGCTACAAAACACACAGAGTCACGATAGCGGCGTACATAACAGTAAATATCTGCTGTTAAGTATTTTTGCCAGTGGCTACCCATTGACACGGCTGGATTTAGTCGCCGTAAGCCAGACAACAGTCTGATGCAACGATAAATCTCACTATCAGTATCCCAATTTTCCATCATCGGGCGGTTATACGGATCGTTACCGCCATCGGTGTCGTTATGCAGATATTGTTCTGTACCGTAATAGATACAGGGAATACCGCGACAGGTCATAATTAAGGCGATCGCAACTTTCAACATCGCTGGATCGGGGTTCAGCGATTGAAAGCGGGACATATCATGATTATCGATGAAGGTAATTAGTTCTGTTGCCCCTTTGTAGCGATAATCTTGGTCAAAAATGTATTGAATTGTCTGGAATCCCATTTCTGAACCTTGCGCTAGTGCGGCTCGAATTGCTACGCACAACCCAAAGTCTAGAAGTGTCATGCCTGAGTGGTTAGCAAATTCCACCGAGCGATCGTCAGTAGGATTACTATAAATCCATTCACCAAAAATGAATACATCTGGTTTGTGATTCGTCATATCACCAGTGAATTCTTGCCAAAACCAGATAGGCATGTGCTTGACAGTATCCACCCGCAGTGAATCTACACCCCGGTCTAGCCATTGTTTAATGGCTGATTTGATATACTGACGATATTCAGTATTGTTTTCATTAAAGGTTGCTAAACCAGATAGTTCACAGTTCTGTACTTGCCAATCGTCTTCCCAGTTTTGCACTTCGCCATAGTGGTGATACCAATGATTCACATCATCATTGAAATCAGCAATTTTAACACCATCATCATACAATTCACCTTTACTACCGCTAGTATCAGGGCTGCTATGGTTGCAGACAATATCTAGCACCAGCTTCATATTCCGCTTGTGCAGTTCTGTAACTAACCGATCAAAAGTCGTATTTTTTTCTTCTTGCGTAGCATTTAAAGAAGGATTTTCTCCATCAGCAATGTAGCGAGGATTAATCCGCTTAAAGTCTTTTGTCCAATAGCCATGTAGAGCGGCATTTCCAACAAATAACTCTTCAACCTGCTCAAACAGTGGAGTTAACCAAATGGCTGTCACTCCCATGTTTTTGAGATAATCTAATTTATCGATGACACCTTGCAAGTCACCACCCCAGTACTTACCCCAATCTTGTCTAGTTGGATCGTACAGTTCTGAGTTTGCACCTTCGCTGTTATCTGGATCGCCATCATAAAAGCGATCGACCACAAGAAAGTAAATGGTTTCCTGACGAAATTCAATATCTCTGGTGTAAAGAAACTCTAAATCAATCTCAGTGTCTGTTGTTGGTGTTTCTATAATAGCTTCTACTTTTTCTTGTGCAGAATCAACTTTATATTGATCTGGTGAAAACTGAGATGGAGGAGTTTTTACCATAAAAGAACTCAAAATTTAATGTGATTCATACTTGTAGACTAACAGTACAACGTTTTGAGTATTGTGTGTTGCTACAAACTTTGGTATTGTGACATCTGTCCCACGGTGTAAGTATCTATCATTAGCTAGTTTATAATTCTATCGATAGATATAATTCATCTGCTAGAGGATCAAAATAAAGGAATATAGCAGTTATTAACGATAACTGCTTGATAACAAAAATTTACAATATTTGATTAAGTTGACTTGCGGTAAATATTAAGCCTAACTTGTGTTTAAGTGTATATTCGATAACAGATTTTAGAAGACCTTACTCTTTGAAGATTAACTGTAAATAAGATTTTGTTATACCTGACCAATAGTGAGTAAACTACCTGTTAGCTAACTTTTTGTCTAGAAGATTCGCTCCATTGGTACACTGACCATTGTCACTTTCAATCTGTTATTACTATCAAGGAACTAATTCAGGTAGCATTTATGACCAAATATGACAAGGTTTTTAACTCACCAAAGACATCAGAGGAATCACTGAGTCCAGAGGAAGCGGTGGCAGCGATCGCAACTGTCACTGCGATCGCTGATTCATTGATTGAAGATGTTGATGCAGATAGTCTAGCGGGTATCCTTTGGGAATTCGAGGTTTTTGAGGAATACTCAGAAGATGAAATCACAGAAATAGTTGATAGACTCATCTCCATTGCAGAAGAAGAGGGAATTGGGCCTTTGTTTAATGTCGCCAAAGTATCTCTCTCAGATGAATTAGTGCTAGATGGTTTTGCTGCTGGGGTAATAGTACTTTTAGACGATGATCTCGCCATCCCGAAATCGAAACAAGCTTACCTCAAAAAGCTACAAGCAGCCTTGGAACTTGAAGATGAAGAAGCAGAGGAAATCATTAAGGAGGTAATTGCAGCCTTTAAGGAAGCAGAAAATGAAGAATATGCAGACGACGAAGATGAGACAGTAGTCATAGAAGATTTTAGCGAACAGATATATCAATCTCCTTTAGGTAATTTTGCTGTGCCAATTCCGGTTGAGCCGGAGCAGGGAGGTAGAATCCAAAGTCAGGAAGGAGTCGTTGGTTTTTCTGATGACATTGGTACTCTATTGAGAATCGATTATTATCCTTTCCCTCTAGAACAGTTAGAGGAACTGGAGTCTGTTGGACAAGAAGAATATTTACAAACAATTTTAGTAGACAAGTATGTACCCCAGGCGATTTTTGCCAATGTCCCAGATGCTTCTGTGGAGTATACCGAATATTTAGAAAATACTTTGCGAGGCGCTTACTATGCATTAATCGATATGCCCAAAGGTTCAACGATTTCTAAGCAAGAAAATAATGGAACTGCGATCAGATTAGACGCTTACCGGGGGCTGCTCACCTTTATCAGTGGTGAATTTTTGTATATAGTTAGTAGTCAGCACAGCTTTATGAACGGCGAAACTCCGAATTCCGTTGAAGAAGAAGCTGAAGACATTAAGGAGAGTATTTTAGAGTTTGTTGAAACTATAGAGTTTACTTAGCGCATAAAGGGTTGGCTTTGTCACCCGCCTGGAACTAAACTTCAAGGCTACAAGCTAAAGTCTACTTCAGTAGACTAAGGAATGTGAATTAAATAACATCTAAATATAGTTTTTAACTTCACCCTGCTTTTGACAAAAGTCAAATCCCCTCTCCTTAGTAAGGCTACGGTGTACACACAAGTCTAATTACCCCCCTTAATCCCCCCTTATAAAGGGGGGAAACCGGAAAATCCATCCAGTTCCCTCCCCTTTATAAGGGGAGGGTTAGGGTGGGGTAAAACCTTGGTCAATAAACTATTTCGTTTTCGGATGAACGCAACAAGCAAATGCGATCGCTCAACAAGCAAATTCTGTCGCTCAACAAGTAAATGCCATTGCTCAACAAGCAAATTCTGTCGCTCAACAAGTAAATGCCATTGCTCAACAAGTAAATGCCATCGCTCAACAAGCAAATGCGATCGCTTAACAAGCAAATTCTGTCGCTCAACAAGCAAATTCTGTCGCTCAACAAGCAAATGTGATCGCTCAATAAGCAAATGCTGTCGCTCAACAAGCACGGGACTTACGCATTGAAAACCTGAAATCTCGATCCCCCCTAACCCCCCTTAAAAAGGGGGAATCTTAAAAGCCCCCAATTTATCGAGGTTGGGGGATCTCTTGTGCGTAAGTTCTAAAGCAAATGCGATCGCTCAACCTAACTTTTCACGGATGTGGAAAAGGGGATAGACTTTTGCAAGAGGTTTAGTATCCATAACTCATTAACTCATGTGATGTACATTTGAAAAGGGCGATGTCTGACGACAAGCCCAGAGGCAAAATGTCTCCGGCGTTTACGCTTGTGATTTTTCATGACTTTAACCCTGCTAAACAATCGCTATCAAGTTATTCAGGTAATCGGTGCTGGTGGGTTTGGCGAAACCTTTCTGGCAGAAGATGTCCACATGCCTTCTCGCCGTCGTTGTGTAATCAAGCAACTAAAACCGATAACCAATAATGACCCGCAAACTTACAAAATTATCCAACAACGGTTTGAACGGGAAGCAGCAACCTTGGAGTTTTTGGGTGAAAGTAGTAACCAAATTCCGAAACTCTACGCCTACTTTTCTGAGAATGGGCAGTTTTACCTCGTCCAAGAATGGATTCACGGGCAAACCCTAACAAAAATTGTCGAAGCCAAAGGATTTGAGAGTGAAACTGCTGTTCGCCAAATTCTTTTGAGTCTGCTTTTAGTTTTAGATTATGTTCACAGCAAAGGCATTATTCACCGGGATATCAAGCCTGAGAATATTATTCTCCGTTCTGTTGATGGCAAGCCAGTTTTGATTGATTTTGGTGCAGTCAAAGAAACAATCCGTTCAGTGGTGAATTCTCCAGGATACCCCACGCGATCGCTTGTGATTGGTACACCTGGTTATATGCCTAGCGAACAAGCCGTTGGCCGCCCAGTTTATGCCACTGATATCTACAGTTTAGGCTTAACGGCGGTTTATCTGCTGGCTGGCAAACACCCGCAAGAACTACAAACTGATCTCAAAACTGGAGAAATACTTTGGCAAGATCACGCTCCTCATGTCTCTTCCCAATTGGCTCAGGTACTCAATCAAGCAATTAAGCCTCATGCTGGCGATCGCTACAGCACCGCTAGTAAAATGCTACACGCTTTGCAGTCTGCTAGTAATATACCTACTGAGTTAATTGCAAATACTCCCACAGTTGGTTTTTCTTCCACGACATCAAGACAAACTCAAGCCTTATATTCACCGCAAAAAAATTCTGCGACTGCACCGTCTTCTTCTGGTGGAAACTGGCAAAAACCTGCTGTGATTGTTGGTAGTTTACTCATAGGCGGTTTGCTTGGTGCAATGGCAATTTCTAACATCACTCGTCAGCCACAACCAGAAACAACCACTGCCACAAATCCCACCCCCTCGCCAGAATCTTTGCCAACTCCTGCATCTAGTGAAACGCCCGTTTCTTCCCAAACTTCTCCAGTCCCAGCGGCCTCACAACCAAAACGGCGAGTAATTCCCGATCTTTTGCCTACCTTTAATCCTCCAGTTGTATCCACACCACAGCCAGAAAAGGAACCTATAACTTCAGATACTCCAGCACCAGTTGTATCCACACCACAGCCAGAACCAGAGAATCAAGCGATGCCTACTTTGGGCAATTCCAGCCCAGTTTCCACACCAGAAATGCGTTCCACGCCACAGAAGAAGCCGCGTAGTAAATTAGCTGCCACTACCAGCAAGCAAAGTGTTCCCGCATTTCCTACAGGTACACCAAGGAACATCGTAGAAGCTACCCTCGGCAAACCAAATCAAGATTTAAGAGGCGCATGGGGCAAGACTCGTGCTGTCGTTTACAAACTAGTGCCAGACAAAATTGACCTTGGCTACTTATTTGATCGTAATTCTAAAGTACTGCGTCAAACTGAGGTATCTTTTGCCGAATCAGTAGACCCCCAAGTAATGGAGACTACCTTGAATGGAATGTTAGGTGGACAAGCCACTGAAGATATAAAGCAGGGACTCAAACAAGTACAACAGCGTCAATCTGATAATTTTAGTTTTAAAAATGGCTCAGTTAAGGGTCAGATTATCCGCCAACAATGTGATTTTATTTACATTAGCATTTGGGATGAAAATTTACATGATTTTGTGAGTCCATCTACAGCCAAAAGGTGTTAACTTCCTGGGAAAAATTGTCCTCAAAATTTAGATTTTTGTATCCTATAAGACAAATTTAGGATTTAATATAGTTAGTTATTAGTCATTAGTCATTAGTCATTAGTTAAATTATGAGTCGTAACTAAGTAAGTTGGTGCAAATAAATTGAGCCATGTTAAATAATGTAAAATTATTGTAATCGATTGCGTACTAAGGACTTCAGTCCTTCTTTTAGGACTAAAGTTATTACTACAAACCTTTAATTATTTATGCCATTTTACTTAATAGCCAATTTCCAATACCATTTTCAAAACTAATTATCAAATTCTTAATCATCATAAAGTTATAAATACCATTATTAACTTTTTAATAATACTTGTCTCAAGTTCTACATTCATGTCGTAAAGTGCGATGGTAATTGTGTAATCTAAAGACAGCAAAGCTAATTATTCAATTGAGGTCTGATGACTCCTACAATCATGCGTCAGCTTTGGTCAGTGGTTGAAACTGCCCAAGCCAAGCTCCTCTTACAACTGGATGATGCTAGCTTGGTGCAGTGGTTAGTGAAACAAACCGAAACACAAGTGTTGTTAGATTCTAACGAAACTGATTATTTGTGCCACTACATTCAATCTCGGCTAGCTCTTATACGTGATATTGCCCATGAACGCCAGTGTTCATGATAGCAAAATCACGATAAATTAATTGATAGTCAAGTGTTATTACTATTGACTATTGGCTTTTGGGGAAAATAACCTTCTACTAAGCAATCAGAACCGACTACACGCCAACGAACACGTTCTAAAGACAACGCCTCAGTCATGGTAGTAAAACCTAAATCGCCCACAGGTGTGGGAGCAATGTTACCACCAATGATTTTTGGGGCAATAAATGCCAAAACTTTTTGTACTGCTCCTTGAGCGATCGCACTAGCAGCTAGGGTTCCACCACATTCCCACAAGACGCTAGAAAAACCGCGCTCATACAAGTACGCCATAGCCTTATCTGGTGTAAGTAATGTTAATTCCACCACCTCCACTCCCTGCTTGAGCAACAGTTCTTGGAAGTCGGGATTAGCACCCTGCTCTGTCAACACCAAAGTTGGAGCATCCGCAGTTTGCCACAGACGGGCATTTTCCGGTAGTTTGAGATGGCGACTCATCACCACCCGCAGGGGATTATGTGCATCCACCTGACGGGTGGTTAAGTAAGGATTATCTTGTCGAACTGTATTACCGCCGACAATTATCGCATCGCAAGCCGCCCGCAGCTGATGTACTTCAGTGCGGGCTTCTTGGCTTGTTACCCAGGCGCTATGACCAGAGGTAGTAGCAATTTTGCCGTCTAAAGTCATGGCATATTTTAAAATTCCTAAAGGTCGTTTGTAGAGAATGCGATACACAAAAGCTTCATTTAGCTGATGACAAGCTGCTTCTTCTACTCCTACTAACACCTCGATCCCCGCCGCACGTAAACGGGCAATCCCACCTCCAGCTACCAGAGGATTGGGATCAACCATACCCACTACCACTTTTGCCACTCCTGCTTGGATCAATCCTTCTGAACAAGGGGGAGTACGTCCGTAGTGATTGCAAGGTTCTAGGCTGACGTATATTGTTGCACCACGAGCGCGATCGCCTGCTGCCCTCAAGGCAAACACTTCTGCATGAGGCTCACCTGCACGAGGATGAAATCCCTCGCCGACAATCTCGCCATCCTTGACAATCACCGCTCCCACTAACGGATTTGGCGAAGTCCGTCCTAAAGCACGGCGAGCAAGTTCCAAACACCGCAGCATCATGCGAGAGTCAAAGTCACTTCCGATCTTTTCCTTTGGTGGTGAATTCAATCCAACTGCTGACTCCACTAGATGTATATCCTGAGTGTAATTTGCTAAGGATGCATCTGCTTGAGCGATTACTGGGGAATTATCCATAATTTTAGGCAACACTGTAAATATTCTGCACGCGATCGCACAGCCTTTCCACAGGAGAATCGCGCTTGCTCCTGATAATTAAACAGAGTCAAATCTAGGCGCTATTATTTAGCTGTCTTAATTTGTATCAGCGTGTAATATTCACAATTATTCTTACAGCCTTTTTTATCTATTTGAACCACAATCTTCTGTAGGGTAGCACAGCTAGCTGTGCTACCCTACCATTTACAACGTCGCTACAAGTTCCTTTAAGCGATCGCGTCCATCGCGGAATACTGGCCAACCATCCCCCACTAGCACTGCTTCTACCCGACTCAGTTCTGCTAACCTACGAACAGAAGCAACAGCCTCCTCTCGATTCAGCAGCTTGTCATCTGGTAAAATTGTTAAACTACCTGCTTTGCGTGCCCTGACTAAATCCCCTGTAATCAAAGTTGTCTCCTCCAGTAACAGAGCCAATTCACCGGGAGTTTTTGAGCCTTGGAGTTCAATTACTTTTAGCCCAGGTACGAACTCTTCACCGTCAGACAGCCAGCGATCGCAAGGTATAGGGAAAGTATCTTTTTCTGCAACAGGGCCGGCTATTTTAGCATAAGTTTGATCGGCAATATCTTTACTTGCCCTGACATGCTCGGAATTCGTCAGCACAATCCAAACTACACCACCGAGGGATTTTAGATGATTCCAATCATGGTTTGATAGGGCTACTGGGTCAATCAAGATGTTGCCATCTGGGCGAATCCAGGCAATCCCATTGAAATCAATATTTCTTGCCGGATTGAAATTAGACCAGCTATAGAGATCGGGACGGTGCAAAGATTTCATGATGATTCTGGATCAGTACTTCAGTAATTGACTATTAATATCAATAATTAAGTATATAGATTATAAGGTTGCATTCCCTCTGAATCTGGAATTTGAGTATACTACGATAAATTAATCGATATTATGGGTTTTATCTGGTTTACAGGAATTTACAGTTAACGGCAATAGAGATCAACCGAGGTACAGGGATGAGTGAGATTGTGCGCCAAAAAATATCAGCGAAGGCAGAACAGTTTACAGAGTCGGTGATTCGAGAAATGACGCGGGTGGCACTGCAATACGATGCGGTGAATCTGGCGCAAGGGTTCCCTGATTTTTCCTGTCCCTTGGAGTTGAAACAGGCAGCAAATGATGCAATAGAGGCAGATGTCAACCAGTATGCCATTACTTGGGGCGATCGCCCATTTCGTCATGCGATCGCCAACAAAGTCCGTTGGTATCTCGGCTTAGATATCAATCCCGAAACCCAAATCACCGTCACTTGTGGTTCCACAGAAGCAATGGCATCTGTGATGTTAGCGACAGTTGATCCCGGTGATGAAGTAATTGTATTTGAGCCATATTACGAAAACTATGGCCCCGATGCGATTTTAGCTGGTGCTATACCCCGGTATGTGACACTGCATCCCCCAGATTGGACATTTGATGAAGCACAGTTGCGTCAAGCTTTCAATGCCAATACCAAAGCTATTATTATCAACACACCCCACAACCCCACAGGTAAAGTTTTCACCCGTGAAGAACTCACCCTAATTGCTGAACTTTGTCAAAAATGGGATGTGTTAGCGTTCACTGATGAAATTTATGAACATATTCTCTATGATGGTACTCAACATATAGCCCTAGCAACCCTTCCCGGTATGGAAGAACGCACCGTTACTATTAATGGTTTATCCAAAACTTATAGCGTTACCGGATGGCGAGTCGGCTACATTCTGGCAAACCCCGAATTAACAGGAGCCATTCGCAAAGTCCATGATTTTCTCACCGTTGGCGCTCCTGCACCATTGCAACGAGCCGGAGTTGCTGCCATGCAACTACCACCATCCTATTATGAAGAACTAGCCAAACTTTATCACCAAAAACGAGACAGCATTTTACAGATTCTAGATCAAGTTGGCATTCCTTATTTCGTTCCCAAAGGAGCCTATTACATTCTTGCAGATATTTCCAAATTCGGCTACAAAACTGATGTTGAATTCACTTACCATCTAATTAAAGATATTGGTGTTGCTGTGGTTCCCGGTTCCAGCTTTTTCAGCCAACCAGAAAAAGGACATTCATTGATCAGATTTTGCTTCAGCAAAAGACCTGAGACATTACAAGCAGCGAGCGATCGCTTACTCAAATTGCAATCAACTCTACAACCAACATCCTATCACTAATTTCTTCTCTCTGCGCCCTCTGCGGTTGGTTATGATGAGCGTTTCTGAGTTCATGGGACGCACTTGTATGCTGTGTGCAATAAATGTGCGTAGGCGTAGCCCGTCGTAGACATCGCACTGCAATGGCGTGTGAGATGATGAGCGATGACGCGAAAATGATGGAATGTGCTGCTACTTGTCGCAAATGTGCAGAATCTTGCAGAAGTATGCATATGATGCCTGCTTAATTTCCCTACCTCGCAGAAGTTTCTCTGCAACCTAATATTAAAGCGCCCAGACTCGAAGAGCCTGGGCGCTTGAAGTAATTTAATCATTTTTGTTAGCTCAACTCTTGTGTCAACCTTGTATACACTTTCCTTAGCATCCAGTCCTTTACTACTTCACCAAAATCTTTAAAATCTATGATTTTGGTAAAAATATCCTGATTTAAATCCATTCGCTCAATCAGCTTTGTCAGAAATACATCCTCAAAGCCATATTTAAAGTTCTGAATTGAGTTACTTTTGGCTTGTTGTGATAATGTCTTATCCTGAACTAGTGCTTCTTCAATTTGGCTGAAAAAATATTTGTCTGCTTCAGTAAAATCAGTTCTAAATCTTTTGTTGAGAATATCGATAATCTCTGAAAGTTTAGCCTGTTCTTCTTTATCTCTTGGTATCCCAGCTTCGGTTATAGGTTGTAGAGATAACTCTGTATTTTTTTCTAAGACTATCTGACCTTCTCGGATTTTTTGTAGTCGATAATATTCTAGTGCAACTTCGTCAAGAAGTTTAAAAGCTTCGCTTTGGCTAAGTTTTGGTAGTTTGGTTTGCAAAATGCGAGTAAAAGCATAAAATTTTTCTAGCTCTCCATCTGCAAATGGCATAATCTGTGCCAAGAATGCATATAACCGGATAAAAGCGGTTAGACTATTTTTAAATTCATCTTGCTGTTCTTCACTTAAACCTTTAAAACGGTCTACAGCAGGATCAATAAAGGAATGCAGTCTACTTTGATCTTGATTATTTACCTTTTCCTGAGACTTAAAAAATATCTTGGCAAAAGCATCTACCTCACTAGACCAGATAATCTGGTAGCCATCTAACCTATTTTTTAAATCATACAGTCTGTTAGGATCTGTTGTTGCTATTAGTGTTGTTTGTTCGTAATAAGGCTGGAAAGCATCAATAATTTCCTGCTCATCATTAGCAAAATCTAAAACAAAAGTGTCTTCTTTGCCGGGACAAGTACGATTTAAGCGAGAGAGGGTTTGTACAGCTTTGACACCAGAAAGTTTTTTATCTACATACATGGTGTGCAATAATGGCTGATCGAAACCAGTTTGATACTTGTCTGCTACAATCAAGAGTTGATATTCAACCGTTTCAAATTTTTCGGGTAATTCTTTTTCACCAAAGCCGTTGATATCAGATTCAGTATACTCGATATAAGTTTCTCTATCAGTAAAAGCAGTAAAGGCTACTAATGCTTTGATGTCTGCATAACCTTGTTTCTGTAAATAGTTGTCAAATTCTTCTTTATAGCGAATTACATGGGGTCGAGAAGCTGTAACCACCATTGCTTTAGCTTTACCGCCAATTGTATGCATCACACATTGGCGAAAATGCTCGATAATAACTTGAGTTTTTTGGGCTAGGTTGTGTGGATGGAGTGATAAAAATTTAGCGATCGCTCGACTGGTTTTCTTTTTGCTAATATTAGGATCGTCTGCGATCGCTTTACTGATTTTGAAGAAAGTTCTGTAGGTTGTATAATTTTGCAACACATCCATGATAAAACCTTCTTCAATTGCCTGCCGCATGGAATAAAGATGAAAGGGTTCTGTTTGCCCTTGGGCGTTCATCTGGCCAAAGTCTTCTAAGGTTTTTGGCTTGGGTGTGGCTGTGAAGGCAAAAAAGCTCAAATTTGGTTGTTTACCACGGGCACGCATCGACTTGCGGATGTTATCTTCAATATCATCTTCCTGGTCAACCATGCTTTCTTGCTTGGCTGAAAGACTCAAATCGTTGATAGAAAGCACTTCTTTCATTTTCTTGGACGCTTCGCCACTTTGAGAACTGTGGGCTTCGTCCACAATTAGGGCGTAATTACGTTTAGGTAGTTCACCAATCTTGTTTTTTTCTAAGATTTCCCGAATTTTATCTAAGACAAAAGGAAATTTTTGTAAGATAGTAATGATGATGTTAGTGCCAGAAACCAACGCTTCAGCTAGTTGTGCAGAGTTTTTATCAATTTTTTGCACAACTCCTTGCTTATGCTCAAACTGGTAAATCGTGTTTTGAAGTTGCTGGTCTAATACTTTTCTATCAGTGATAACGATAACTAAATCGAAAACTCGTTGATCTTGATCATTATATAAGTTAGCAAGTTGATATGCTAACCAGGCAATAGAATTACTTTTGCCACTACCAGCAGAATGCTGAATTAGGTAATTTTGTCCTGTCCCTTTAACTTTGGCATCTGCGGTTAGCTTGCGAACTACATCTAATTGGTGAAACCGAGGAAAAATCAGGCTTTCTTTTTTGGCAGATTTGTGATTTAGTTTAATGTTTTCTTGCTCTAGGTGCAAAAAACGACATATAATATCCAACCAACTGTCTTTTGCCCAGATATCATCCCAAAGGTAAGCGGTTTTGTAACCCTTTGGGTTGGGTGGGTTGCCTGCACCTTTGTTATAGCCTTTGTTGAAGGGTAGAAAACGGGTGTTACTGCCATCAATGCGCGTAGTCATCCAGATTTCATCGGGGTCTACGGCAAAATGCACCAAACAACGCCGCTTGAATTGAAATAACAAATCTCGGTTATCCCGGTCTTGAATATACTGGTGCTTGGCTTTTTCTATATTTTGTCCAGTGAACTGGTTTTTTAGTTCTACTGTGGCTACTGGTAAGCCATTAATACTCAGCAGCAAATCTAGGGAGTTTTGATGATTAGCACTGTAATGCACTTGACGAGTCACAGTCAGGATGTTTTGCTCGTAAAGTGCTAAAGTATCGGGGTTTAGATTGCTAGCAGGTTTGAAGAATGCCAATTTGAAGCGTACACCGTAGTCAATGATCCCATAGCGCAGCACGTCTAACATCCCGCGATTTTCCAATTCTTGGCACAGCCGTTGGATGAACTTAGATTCAACTTCAGCACCATGAATGTCTGTCAGGTTTTGCCATGCTTCTGGCTGAGAAGTCTGAATAAACTGGAAAATAGTGGTTTTATCGAATGCTAACTCACGGCTAAAGTTGACAGCATCGCCTAATTGATAGCCACCATTGTGAATTAGGGAGTCAACTATAGCAGTTTCAAAAGCGTGTTCTGTTATTTGGCTGGTCATTGTATCGAAGTCCTTTTCTAGTTGGCTTTGAGAAGGGTTGCCCTCATCCCCTAACCCCTTCTCCCAAATGTGGGAGAAGGGGAACTGGAAAATTTACTCCCCTCTCCCGGAATCGGGAGAGGGGCTGGGGGTGAGGGCTAATGCAGCCTGAAGAATCAGATATAAAACTTTTTCTAACTGTTGCATAACCTCTTCATTGTGGAAACGCAAAACTTTATAATCGTAAGTCTCTAAATATTTTGTTCTGTCTGCATCATAGTCTGTCTGATTATCATGGATTGCTCCATCTAACTCAATAACTAGTTTGCAAACTGGACAGTAAAAGTCAAGAATAAAACGCCCAACTGGGTGCTGACGGCGGAACTTGAAGCCACCTAATTTACCTGCTCTTAAAGCTTGCCATAGTTGCTTTTCAGCTGGCGTGAGTTTTTTCCGTAGTTGTATAGCTGCGGCTTCTATTTCTGGTGTAGTACCTCGAATTCTAGCAGATGATTTGGGCATGAAATTTTGAACCGTGATTTTGCATGTGTCTAGGTTATTTTGCCCTCGTCTGCTATTTTTTCCTTCACCCCCTGCCCCCTCTCCCGACCGCGGAAGAGGGGATGAAAGAAATCAAAATTTTCTCTTTAATTCAGTCCACGCAAAGAGTCATGCAGCAACCTCCTCCTCGACATCTATTTTGCCTGTGATTGCTGCTGTGATGAGAGATTGGCGATATTCTTGGAGTTTATTTATCTGCGTATCTATAGTCATAATTAGCTTATCAAACAAATATTTCTTAAACTCAATGTATTGAAATATTTTTATTTGTTCTTCTTTAGGTGGCAAAATAATTGGTAGTGTTGAAAGAATTTCTGTATTAAGGTTATCCATTGTTGATCCCACAGACTCTAACGATAGCCAAGAGGCAACCCAAGGAATACTTATAAACAAGTTAAGGTAGTCTGGATCAACTTTTATTTTGCTAAAACGAACCTGAATACATCCTGTACCACATAACCAACCATTATTATTTTTGTTAATCACTCCACAGCGTCCCAATTCTCCACGCCTTGCAAAAACCAAATCTCCAATCAGCAATTTGTGCCTACTCAAACGGATCGCTACTTCTTGGTTAACTGTTTTCTGATAGTCAGCAATTATGTTTCCGCGCTGAATATTGATTGGATTGACGAGTGGAATCCCATTTTCTACATATTCTGAAGCATGTAGCTGACTGCCAAAAGGCCCTGTTTGAATAGTGGTTGAGAGAAAACCTAAACGGCTGACTTCCCAATGCTCAGGAATTTTGTTAATCCAAGCAATACCAGAATCTTTCATTGGGACGTTTGGGTTTAACCCTTTAGTCACAGCTTGATTGATAAGGGCAGTACGTTTTTCTTCGAGGAGTTGGATGAGGCGTTGTTTTTTGGCGATGAGGGTGTCAATTGCTGCGGTTTTGCGGTCTAGGAAAGAGGCGATCGCTCTCTGTTCATTAGTTGGTGGAATAACTATTTGAATGTCTCTAACATCTCCGCAATTAAGATGAGGGTGTAATGCACCAGTTTGTATACTTTTGAGTGAATGTAAACCATAAACAGAGTTAAATAACCAAGAAAGATAGTTTCCAGTAATAATATTACCTTTAGTACTAACGATGATTAAGGCATGACAGTTGGCACCGACAAATTCTGAGTTGACGACTGTTACGTTTCCAACACCACCTGTTTGAACGATAAGAACATCTCCCTCACCAAGTATTGACTTTGAGTGATTCTGACTCCATTCATAGGTAACAAAATACTTGGGTTCAAAAACTATCTTGTTTTCTTTGATATGAAGAGATTGTAAATAAGGTATCCCTTCATTTACAAAAATTTCCCGTGTTGCACCTACGTAGCCATTTGTTATCTTATTTGACAGAGTGGCAATTCTCATTACTTGCCAATTAGCAGGTATTTCTCCAATCCAAGGAATACCCGAATCCTTGACGGGCGTTGACTGAATTCTTACAATCAAAACAGCACCTCCTCTAACATTCCCCGAATCTCTTCTTCTAAATCCTTAATCTCCTGCTCAATCTCCTCCAAAGGTCGCGGCGGCACATATTCATAAAAATGCCGTGTAAACGGTATTTCATACCCAATTCTCGTCTTACTCTCATCCACCCACGCATCCGGCACATGGGGTAATACTTCCCGCTTCATGTACTCGTTAATATCATCCTTTAACGATACATTTTCATAATCTCTCAAATCTGTATCCGGTTCAGTATTCCCATCTTTATCAGTACAAATATCAGCAGTTTTATCGCGTTCAGCTAAAGCATTCATAATCACTTTTTTCAACGGCGCTGAAACTTTTACATCAGCCGCTTTGAGTGCATCCGTCAAATCTTTTTCAAATTCATCTCGATTTTTATAAAGACAATCTGCACCCAAAGTTCGCAACGCCTCTTTAATTGATTCCTGTAACTCCTTCCCTTCCTCAATCTCTCGTAAAGCCACCCCACCCCGTTTTTTAGATTCAGCTAAATTCATAAACCCGGTTTCATTTTCTAACTTAACTATACGTTCATCACTAACCTGAAAATTGAGCCTGAGCGGACGTTCTACCGTAATTCGCCAATAGCCAAAATCTTCGTTATCAAAAATCTTACTAACAATGACATCCTGTTCTTTGCCATCCACCTCAAGTTTGCGTTTGGTATTGTGTTTAAACTCGCCATAAATACGGGTTATCTCCTCGATTTGATTGGGCTTACCATCTTCCCCATTGCCAATTTCATTACGCTTATTTCCCAAGCTGCGACTCATTTTTTTGTAATAATGAATGGCATTGATTAGCTGTATTTTTCCTTTACGCTCTGGGGCTTTATAATTAGTGATAATCCAAATATATGTATAAATTCCGGTATTATAAAATAATTTGTCAGGCAGTGCTGTAATAGCTTCTAACATATCGTTTTCAATAATCCATTTGCGAATATCACTTTCGCCACTGCCAGCACTTCCAGAAAAAAGCGGTGAACCGTTAAATACAATAGCAATTCTAGAACCGCCATCATCCCGCTTCATCTTAGAAATCATGTGTTGCAGAAACAGAAAAGAACCATCTGATATTCTGGGTAAACCTGCTCCAAAGCGTCCATCAAATCCTTTCTTCTCATACTCGTTTTTGACGGATGTTTGTACTTTCTTCCATTCCACACCAAACGGCGGATTAGATAACATATAGTCAAAAGTTTCGTGTGCCAAACCGTCAGTAGTGAAAGTATTGCCAAACTTAATATTGCTGATATTTTGACCTTTAATCAACATATCAGATTTACAAATTGCGTAGGATTCTGGGTTAATTTCCTGACCAAAAACTACAGTTTTAGAGTTTTGGTTAAGTTCTTTAATGTACTCTTCTGCTAAAGACAACATCCCACCTGTTCCACAGGCAGGGTCATAGATAGTTGTCACAATACCTTCTTGAGTTAGAATATTTCTGTCATTGAGAAAGAGTAAGTTGACCATCAGCCGGATAACTTCACGGGGTGTAAAATGTTCCCCTGCGGTTTCATTAGATAATTCTGAAAATTTGCGAATCAACTCTTCAAAAACATAGCCCATCTCCATGCTGTTTACTTCATCTGGATGAAGATTGATGTCAGCAAAGTTTTTGACAATTAAAAATAGTATATTTGCTTCATCTAAACGATTAATTTGGTCAGTAAAGTTAAAATATTCAATGATTTCTCTTCCAGCAATAGAGAAGCCATTAATAAAGTTTTTAAGATTAGCAGCTACATTATCTGGATCTGCCTTGAGTTTTTGAAAGGTAAACTGGCTAATGTTGTGAAAAGTTACGCCAGCTTTCTGATTTAGTAACGGCTCTGGATTTTTCAGATTCATGGACTTTAGTTTGGTTTCGTAAAATTCCATGACTGCTGCTTTTGTTGGCTCTAGAACACAGTCCAAACGGCGCAACACTGTAAACGGTAATATAACTTTACCGTAGTCAGCTTGCTTATAATCACCGCGTAAAAGTTCAGCAATACTCCAAATAAAACCGGCAAGTTTTCTTACTTTTTCCGTTCGGGACATTAAAAACTCCAGGGTAGACTAATCAACTGTAATGTATTGCAAGCTAGCTCACTCACATTTTGCACCAGACGACTGGAAGTTCCAGTTATACAGACAAAAAAACCGCCTCTGCGGGTTTGAAGCTATTGCTTGCCATAATCATCCTATGTATGGTCAAATAACTAAACCTCATCTAAGTTGAGAACCGTAGTTTTCGCCCTCACCCTAAATCCCTCTCCTATGTATAGGAGCAACTGTGTACACACAAGTCAGAAAAACTTCATCGACCAAAGAATTGCAGTGCGTTACGCTGGCGTGACAAAGCTAAATTATTGCAATCATGGCGATGACTACAGTGGTCACTGAGCTTTGTCGTACCCCTATTCTTAAGCAAGCTAGCAAGAGCGTCTCGTAGAGAAGTGCGGGCTATGCGAACCCATTTGTTATTTCGGGGTACTCATTTGTTATTTCGGGGTACTCATTTGTTATTTCGGGGTACTCATTTGTTATTTCGGAGTACTCATTTGTTATTTCGGGGTACTCATTTGTTATTTCGGAGTACTCATTTGTTATTTCGGAGTACTCATTTGTTATTTCGGCATGTCCATAACGCACCCTACGAAACTACTAGAATTGAAACATAATGCTAGTCATACTTGTGTGTACACCGTAGTATATAGGAGAGGGAGTTTGAAATTCTAGCTCCCCTTCTCCCAAATCTGGGAGAAGGTGTTGGGGGATGAGGGCAAATTCTTTTCATCAGGTAAGAACTACAGGTTTCAAGATAGACGTGGTTTAATCTATCACTGCCGCCAAGTTTTCCATTATTACAGCTTCGCTGCGTTCCTATACATCTCTGCATTCACTCCATCAAAATTAACCGCAGAGGATCTAAACGCACATACCAAGGAAAAGGCTGATCTTTCATAGTCGCCCATTTTTCTTTGAAGACTTCAGCTTGCAGATGATAATCTTGAGAATTCTTGCCAGCCGAATGTAGTTTGAGAAATAATGTCATCCGATGAGGCGTTTCATTTGTTCGTACTATCCAGCAGGGAAAAGTATTTTCCTGTGATAAGTCGTTGGTAAAAATGAACTGATGGGCACGAATGCCGATGTGGGATAATTCGCTTTTGACAGGTTCAATTACTTGCAGAGTACAACCCCAATCAATCGCTTCTACTTGTTGCGATGACTGGAGAACAGCACGGGAGAAGTTTTTGCATCCGGTAAGTTGGGCGACGCTCACAGTACTAGGATGCTGGAAAATATCATATTTGCTCCCATAATGAACGGCTCTACCATGCTCCAATACCAACAGATTTGGGCAAATCCGATAAGCTTCTTCCATATTATGGGTGACAAATAGAGTCACACCTTGATAGCCAGCAAGAGTTTCTGTCATTTGCTGCTCTAATTGACTACGCAGATGGGTGTCAAGTGCCGAAAACGGTTCATCTAAAAGCAGCGCTTCCGGTTGACTTGCCAATGCTCTTGCTAAGGCTACCCGTTGTTGTTGACCTCCAGAAAGTTGGTGCGGATAGCGATCGCCTAATCCCTGCAACTGCATGGCTATTAGTTGTTCCTCTACCTGCACCCGAATACTCCCAGCCGATAATCCTTTGGGCAAGCCGAAAGCGATATTTTGCGCCACACTCATGTGCGGAAACAGAGCGTAATTCTGCACTAAAAAACCGATGCGGCGATCGCGGCTGGGTAAATTAATTCCTTGTTCTGAGTCAAACAAAACTCTGCCATTTAAAACTATGCGCCCAGTTGTCGGCGTTTCTATCCCCGCAAGGCAGCGCAAAATCATGCTCTTACCTGCTCCAGAACCCCCTAACAATCCCAAGGGTTGCTCATCAGTAGTGAAAGCAACTTTCAAATCAAAGCTAGGAAGTATTTTTTCAATGTTGACAAACAATCCGCCAGATTCAAAACTAATGTGCGGAGTATAAAGATTTTCTCCCCCTGCTCCCCCTGCTCCCCCTGCT
The DNA here is from genome assembly GCF_034531135.2 of Nostoc sp. CmiVER01. Taxonomy (NCBI): domain Bacteria; kingdom Bacillati; phylum Cyanobacteriota; class Cyanophyceae; order Nostocales; family Nostocaceae; genus Nostoc; species Nostoc sp. CmiVER01. Next base: position 25,099 of record NZ_JAVRBU020000024.1, on the reverse strand, counting down.
CCCCTCCTCTTCTCCCTCAATTCTTGCCAGAAGTTAACTGCAATAATTCCAGATAGAGAAATCACCATAATTGCGATCGCCCAGAACCACGCCTCATTCATTGCTCCCCCTTCCACAGCAAAATAAATTGCCATTGGGATTGTCTGCGTTTGTCCTGGAATGTTACCAGCCAACATCAGCGTCGCTCCGAATTCTCCCAAAGCACGGGCGAAAGCGAGCATTGTGGCGGCTGCAATTCCGGGTAATGCTAAGGGAAAACTGACGCGCCAAAAGATTGTGGTTTCAGTTGCACCAAGGGTTCTGGCTACTCGTAGCAAATTACCATCTATTTGTTCAAAAGCTCCCAATGTAGTTTTATACATTAAAGGGAAAGAAACTACGGTAGCTGCGATCGCTGCACCATACCAAGTAAAGACGATACTGAAGTCAAAAGCCTCCATCAGTTTCCCTACAGGGCCATTTTTGCCAAAAAATAGCAGCAACAAGAAACCAACAACCGTAGGTGGTAAAATCAGTGGCGCAATAAAGATACTCTCAATCAACGATTTACCTTTGCCACGATATCCCAGCATCCAGTAGGCAGCAGCGATACCCAAGAAGAATGTGATAAATGTAGCAAGTAACGAAGTTTTGAGTGATATCCAAAGAGGCGATAAATCCAATGGCATAGTTGCAGAGGGAAGAATTAGCTCAACTAATTCCTAATTTACCAACTTTAATCAAAACATGTTGGTAAAAGTTGGTACATTACATTTATTGGAAAAATAAAAGCACAACAATGTTGTGCTTCTGTAGATCCTTTGTATTCAGTTCATTAGACCCTACCTCCAACCCCTCCTCGCTTGCGGAGAGGGGAGACAAAGCGTAGCTTTGGCGGGGTGGGGTTCAAATTGTTTGATTTATCCAAGAGGTCTATTGTGACAAAAAAATACTTTTTTAATTAGTCCAGCTCAGTGCTGTAGGCGCTAAAACCATAAGCCAAAGTTTCTTTTAAAGCATCTGATGGCTTAAGGCTTCTATTGATAGCATTAGCAAACGGCACTGGGATTCCTTTAATGGTTTCCGGCAAAATTGCATATTCTTGCGTTGGTTCGACACTGTATTCGGGACACTTAGCTTTTATCCCAGCAGTCGCTAACATTTCATTTATTTCAGCAGATGTATATTGCTTGAGATAAACTGGATTTCTCACAAATGGATTTAGCCTTCTGATAAAATTATGGATAATATGAGAAGGACAAGACTTGTTGTGAAAGGAATGATTAAAAACGAAAATTCCACCAGGTTTTAGTACGCGAGATATATCAACCAGCAAATTTCTTAATTGTGCATCTGGGATATGCATAAAGACGCAGTTAGAAATTACCAAATCTATAGAATTATCTTCTAAAGGCATGATTTCAGCCGAATTACAAATTAAGTTAAATTCAGCTTCAGGAAAAAAATTGTATTCATGTTTAACCTTGATTAACCGCCGTAACAACGGTTCAGAAATATCAATTCCATAATATTTTTCGCATTTTAGATTTTTAGCTTTAGATAGATGTAAAGGTGCGCGACCATAACCACAACCAATCTCTAAAATAGAACCAACAGATTTATTCAATGGAAATTTGTTCCAAGTACCTCCGGGTGTGCCAGTTAATAGCGTGTAATCTTGCTTGATGGGCGATGTCTCTGCGAGTTTTTCAACTTTTTGGGAACCATAGTATGTTTTACCAATTGCGTCCCATCTTTTTTTATGTTGAGTGTTATTCAATTGTTCATAGTCGTTAGGAAAATAAATTCCATCTCGTAATTCAAAGTCATTCAAACTGGATTTTAGATTTGCTAATTGAGACATTATGATTATTCCTGATCAATAGTTAAGTCTGTTATCTGTTATACTCTTAACTCAGCATTAACCGCAAGCAATTTGTACTGAATTACTCCACTTTAGCCTTTCTCAAAGTCTATAACTGTTTTTAATTCAATGGAATATGGTTCGTAGGGTAGCACAGCTATGCTACCAAATGCCCCCTGCTCCCCTGCCTCTTTGGTTATCTGATGAGAACGGCAAGTTCGTATACATTAGTTGATATGCAACAATTGGAGGCTGGGATGGTAGAAGGGTCACAACAAAAACGGGTAGTAGTTGTAGGTGCTGGCTGGGCTGGTTTAGGAGCAACCTACCATTTGGCAAAACAAGGCTATGATGTGACGCTTCTAGAAGCAGGCCCCTATCCAGGTGGATTGGTGGCAGGTTGGCAAACAGCCGCCGGAAAATCTGTTGAAGCTGGTATTCATGGCTTTTGGTATCCGTACAAAAATATTTTTTCCCTAATCAATGAATTAGGAATTAATCCTTTTACTACTTGGACTCGTTCTTCGCAATATTCGCCAGCAGGTTTGGAAGTTGAATCACCAATTTTTCAAGACTTACCACGACTCCCCTCGCCATTGGGAACATTTCTCTACACTCAATTTAAGCGGCTGCCACTAATTGACCGTATCAGCGCCTTACCTTTACTTTATGCTGTTGTTGATTTTGACAACTCTGATGCAGCTTGGCGGCGCTATGATTTTGTAACTGCCCGTGAATTGTTCAAAGACTTTAATGTTTCTGCAAGACTTTACCGCGATGCTTTTGAACCAATGTTATTAGTGGGCTTGTTTGCCCCTGGTGAACAATGTTCAGCCGCCGCAACTTTAGGAATGCTTTACTTTTTTATTCTGGCTCATCAACCAGATTTTGATGTAGTTTGGTGTCGAGGAACTGTCGGAGAAAAAATATTTCGTCCTTGGGTGGAACGTATCGAAAAAGCTGGTGTGCGAGTATTACCTAAGCGTCGAGTTACAGATTTAATTGTTGATAGTAATCATCGAGCCAAGGGTGTGGTTTGCGGTGATGAAGTGTTTGATGCTGATGCGGTGATTTTTGCGGTTGGAATCACAGGGATGAAGAAAATTGTCTCAACTAGCCCTAGTTTACAAAGCCATGAAGAATTCCGTAATTTAAGCAATTTAGGAGCAATTGATGTTTTAGCAACGCGACTATGGTTTGACCGCAAAATTGATATTCCTCGTCCTTCTAATGCTTGTTTTGGATTCGACGTAACTACAGGTTGGACGTTTTTTGATTTGAATGCTCTACATGATGAATATCGGAATGAACCAGGAACGGTGATTGAAGTTGATTTCTATCACGCGAATCAGTTTCTCAATTTGAGTGATGAGGAGATTTTAGCAATAGTTCAGGGTTATTTAGCAACTTGTATCCCAGCGTTTCGGGAGGCAAAAATAATTGATAGCAGTGTAATTCGGCTACCGCAAGCGGTGACTCACTTTGCACCTGGTAGCTATCGTTATATGTTGCCCGCTAAGACAAGTTTTGAGAATGTGTTTATGAGTGGGGATTGGATTGTGAACCGTCATGGTTCTTGGTCACAAGAAAAGGCTTATGTTACTGGTTTGGAAGCGGCGAATCTAGTGGTGTCTTATTTGGGAGAAGGTCAGCCATCTGAGATTTTAGCTGTAGAAGAGGATGAACCGCATATCCAAGTGGCGCGATCGCTCAACCAAACTTTCCGCGACTTGAGCAAATCTATCCTACCTGAATTTTGGTTGCCCTAATTCGTAAGGACGCGAAGAGTTAATCATTAATTGTAATCTAAATTCGGTAAGCTAAAGAAAGCTATTGCGATACCATCCTTATAATGTAAATCAAATCACATAAGCTTATGGAGCCAGACTCTTTACAAACTGAGGTGATTCTGACGCATCCGCGTGAGTCTCTCGGTAAAGTGCAACTTGATTGGACACCTCAACCCGGAAACTATCTCGATTTTGAAGGTAAAACCTACGCGGTTTTAGAACGCCGCCATCGATATCAACTTAAAGGTGGGCGCTACCGCTTGCATAACATTGCCATTTATGTACAGTCTGCTAAACGGCCATCTGAGAAAAGTTTGGTAGCAGGACGTTGGGTAATTGGTGATGCCACCTGCTCCTATAATGCTCATTCAGAAATCATGCGGTGTGCAGTCAACCCAGACGGCCCTTGCGAATCTTGCCGCTTTTATGAAAAGTTAGAAGTCATTTAATTTTAGATTTTAAATTTTAGATTTTGGATTTTTCCTTTAATCCAAAATCAAAGTTGTGCTTCCAGCGCACCAAAGGTGTGACCAAAATCTAAAATTGACAACCCCTCAATTACCCGCACCAAAAACTTCTCCTACAGTTAAGCGGGTACCATTAACAAAATCCCATCCCGACTGGGGACGTTTACCAGCTAGCTGAACCTCTCGCAACAGCAACAAACCTTCTCCAGTCTGGACGATCGCTCCAATTCCTTTAGCAAGGCTGACTACAACTCCTGGTTTGTCTAATATATTTGACAAATTCGGCAATTTATGCACTAACTCTTGTAATTCTGGTGGGAGATCGCGTAGACGCGGAGCGGCTTGTCGCCAGACATCGCTTACAGAACCAAGGGGAGCAGAAGCGGTGATTTTCAGCAGGTTGTTACGAAAGGTAGCGGTGCAGTTAGGGTAAAAGCCTCTGATTTGATTGTGTAATTGCACAGCACTTTTTGACCAATCCAAACCATAATCTTGTTTTTGAATCAGAGGTGCATAAGTAGCTGCTAAATTATCTTGGGGAATTGGTTGAATTTCCTTACGTTCCAACTTCAACAGAGTTTCTACCAATAAATCCCCACCGATCGCAGCTAGTATGAAGGCTAAATCTTGGGCAGTATCTAATAATCCAATAGGTGTAGTTGCTATTTGTAGCATTGGGCCGGTATCCATCCCCACATCCATTAACATGGTTGTGATCCCCGTTTCTTTCTCACCGTTGTACAAGCACCACTGAATCGGCGCTGCACCCCGATATTTGGGTAAAATCGAGCCATGCACATTAATACAGCCCAATTTTGGCATATTTAAGATTTTTGACGATAATATCTGTCCATAAGCGACAACAACAAACACATCTGCATCTAACTGTTTGAGTTTGGTTAAAGTTTCGGTGTCTTTTTTCACCCGTTCGGGTTGCCATACTGGTAAGTTGTGAGCAGTAGCGATCGCTTTTACTGGCGAAGGCGTAACTTTATTTCCGCGCTCCCGGCGTTTATCTGGTTGGGTGACAACTGCCAACACCTCAAATTCTGCATGATTCAATAACTTTTCTAATGTGGGTACAGCAAACTGCGGTGTACCAAAGAATACAATTTTCATTAATAATTAGTTGTGAATCGTTAGTGATTAATTAATGGTAAATAATATTGGCTGTTTGGTGGTACAATATTTTCGTATTGGTGAAACGAAAGGCTATCTTAATTAACTTAATAGTTAAGTTGACAAGTGTAATAACTAGTATCAACTGCATCTACCTTTAGTGAACCTAATAGTTTAGTGGTGTCTCGTCACGATCCGCTAGAGCATCTACCGAGTAAGTTTTGTTGTGTTCCCGATAACTTGCACCTAATTGCCGTTAAATGCAATTGGGTTTCTAAAAAAGTATTGCGTCTTCTAACTATTTCTGTAGTTAAGATTGCAGTTTATAACTTTAGGTTGCTGACAGCAGTATTTTCTGAGTATTATGTATTGTGCGTCTGCCTTAAGAGTTTTTCACATAACGCCTCACGTTTACCATTATGAGGGTTTGCCCTCTTATATTAGTGTGTAACCTGGCTTGTTTGTAGTGTACTAGCGATCGCTAGTACGATCCCCAATAGCCGATTTATTTCCTCTTGGTTGCCAGCGTTATCACACGCTGAATATTCCTTTGACTAACACCTGTTTTTGGTGTGGTTAGGTATAGCAACAGCAAGATTATATTTGTGTAGTAATTACTGACTTGTCAGCATATTTACTATACTCACATATTCTTGTACAAAAACATCCAGTACCTGAGTAATTAAAGGTGTTGATAATGATATTTAATTATTTTGTAAAACTCTGCAAACTTTGAAGAAAATATCTCGTCAAAGTTTTTAGTTTCTTGTTATACATATAATTACCGCCTGCCCATTGCTGCATAGGTATTGCTTCTCACATAGCTACCGCCCCTCTAGAGAGTCTACAAATGCTTAAATCCCTTTTGCTGTCAGGATGGTTCCGCGCTCAACCATTTCTCAATTACGTTGTCGTTGCAATACTGCTTGCACCCTTACTAGGGGCATCGGCTCACTCGTTCCAGGTAAAATCCGAAGTATCTAAACTAACTTCGATGACTGGAGATTCTGACTCTGTATCAAAGGAAATAGCTGTAGTTGGGGAACCTGAGATAGCTGAAATATCAAAAACAGAGCAAATCGACTCTTTAATAGAAGAATTAGACTCTGTACCAACACAAAGTACTACTGTCCAGGAACCGCAAGTATTACCAGCCGATAAAATAGAGTCTTTGGCTCAAATACATAGTTTTGTGTCAAGCAACAATTTAACTATTCCTGATTCTTTAGCAGCAGTTGAACTCGCACCATTAACAGATGTTCCTGTTAGTCAACTTAATTTAATCCGAAAACTCAAAGCTGCTAATATCAAGTCTTTAAAAGGACAAGAAAATTCTCTCTCTAGAGAAAAGTCTTTAACTGAATCATTGACAGCAACTCAAGTAGCACCAACTCTTACAGAATCACAACCAACCACAACAACGGAAATACCTGTTTCTGAACCAAACAATGAGTCCCAAGCAGAACAAATAGATCCTATCGGTAGTCCTCATCCTATTCCTTGGAAGTGGATTACAGCGACTCAAGAAGCTATTGGTTCCAAGGGGGGTTCGGGAGTGCGCCACTACCGCAGCGTACCTGTGGTTTCTCCAGATGGGAAATATGCAGTTTATAGCCGGGTGCAACTAGAAGTAAAACCAGAAATGTACAACAGCCGTGTAACTAGCGTACTGTTTGTCCAAGATATGCACACTAAGAGGTTGTGGGTGATGGCTTCAACTACTCCTGTTAGCGATCCTTTATTACAGGTAAAGGCTCTAAAGGGTGCGTCGTCTGAAGAAACTGATCCGAGTGGTAAAATTGGGGTATTAGTTCCGGTTAGCTGGTCAGAAAAAGGCGATCGCTTCTTAGCACGAAAGTTTGAAGGTATATTTAATACAGGCGATTCTACAGATAGTGCAGTGATTTGGGATCGGCAAAAAAATCAAGCTAACACAGTTGCTCCTGCTAATGCTAAGGAGGAGGAACATGACAAAATTGCAGTATTGTTAGGTTGGAGTAAAAGGCAACCGGATCATGTGTTGTTCCGTGCAGGTGAATTAGGTGAGGAAAACTGGCCATTAATGCAAGTTGCTAATGATGGCAAAACTGTAACTACAACAGATGAAGATCAGCCAATTACTTTTGGTAAAAAGGTTACAGAAATTTGGGCAGGGCCACAAGTAGCCTACCGATAATTTATTAAATATTTTATATACTCCCGTTGTCGTCACTGCTGATAACGGGATTTTTTATTTATCGGAAATTTGGGTTCTGAATTGTGCGTAGGCTAGCAAAAACAGCAGGCATTGTCGGGCATTGTTACTTAAGGTAGGACTTACGCACACTCTACGAATTCTCGGCGCTCTTGGCGTCTTGGCGGTTCGATAAATTAAGCTTTTTAGCAATTTTTGTGTAAGTCCTATTAAGGGTAGAAAACTCGTTCAAATGGTTGGTTACGATAACGTCGATAAATATCAAAATCTTTATCCAGTGTGGCGATTGCAGCAACATTCAGGCGTTCAGAAATTGCTACAAGGGATAAGTCCGAAAAATCTGCTGGTAAATCAGCGTATTGGGCATTCAGTTCAGCAATCCGAGAAAAATCTTGAGGCGTAAGCGATTCACACTTATAGATGTGATTCGCTAGGTGGAACAGAAACTCATTTTGCACTTGCCAGTCAGAGGCTAATAGCCACATTACTTCAGTGACACAACCTTCACTCGTCAACAATCGACTAGTGCATCCAGCAAAAAATTCAACCACTCGATTGTGATGTGAATCTGCTGAGTCGTAAAAGGCAACCAATAAACCTGTATCTACCAAAATTGTAGAATGATAGGTCATGATTTCTGTTGGTGGCTCTGCTGTATCCGCGATGCAATAACTGCTCTCCGAACATCTCGATCTGACAAATTACCAACACAGAGCAAATGCTGGGGAATTCCTCCCATACGCTCTAAAATGCTTTGCTCAGATGGCTGGCTTTTCTCACCATCAGATGTAGAATTTTTTTGATCCTGTCTGCCTTTTATGAATAGCAAGAAGTCTAGCACTTCTTCGACTAGAGAATCGGAAACCTGCCCAATTTCCTGAATTAGTTGCTCTCTGGCTGTCACAGGTTATCTGCCTCAATACCAATAAGACTTCATTTATTACGTTAACAGCCTTCGAAGAGAAATTACATTGTAAGAGTTCAGGTAAAGGCGGAGACACGGAGTGGCTTGTCGTCAGACATCGCTCCCACGCAATAAGTCTCTGAAGAGAATAATTCTCGTAGTACTCAATTTATAAAGCGTATCGTAGAATACGCCCACAAATATCAACTAAAGTTAGTATGCTTTGCCACAATTAAAGATAAGTTTATTATTTTTTAAGCATTTTTACTTAAAAATAAAATTATGGAGACTAATCACCCCTTTCCCATTCAGGTATGGCTCCTTTGACTCGGCGAATGGGCAAATTAGCAATTAAAGCTGTCGTTCGTTGGTTGCTTTCTAAGGAGAACTCTAAGCCCTCCGTCTCAACTTCGACATAGCGACAGACTACATCTAAGATTTCTTTCCGCATTTTTTCCAACGTTTGAGGGTCTATATCAGCGCGATCGTGAGCAATCACCAATTGCAGGCGACGTTTAACTTGAGTTCGACTGCTATCAGAGCCGCGAGAAAAAAGTCGTTCTAGAAGTTCAATCATTACGAATAGGTCTGGCGCGGAGACTGGAAAAGTAAGTTAAACAATCTTTGTCCTGAACAACCTTCGTATACGGGCGAAGATGCTGTCTTGGGACGAGTCGATCTCCAGAAATTCGACACTTTCCCCTTCTAATCTACGAGCAATGTTTTCAAAGGCTGTGGCAGCTAAAGAGGGATTTTCCGCTAACACTAAGGGTTCGCCGCGATTGGTAGATACAATAACACGCTCGTCGTCAGGGATTACCCCGATCAGGGGGATGGCGAGAAGTTCCTGAACATCTTGCACTGACATCATATCATTTGCCTGCACCATTGCGGGTCTTATGCGGTTAATTATTAAATGAACACGCTTGATACCTTGTGCTTCTAGTAAACCCACTACCCGGTCAGCATCACGAACTGAGGAAATTTCTGGGGTGCTGACAATTAGGGCTTCTTTTGCTGGGCCGATCGCATTTTTAAATCCATTTTCAATACCGGCAGGGCTATCAATGATTACGTACTGGTATTTTTGCGCCAGTGCATTCACTAATAACTTCATCTGTTCCGGCGTGACTGCATCTTTAGAGCGATTTTGGGCTGCCGGCAAAAGTACGAGATTGGGTTGGCGCTTATCTTTGACCAAGGCTTGTTCTAAGCGGCACTCTCTGGCTAAGACTTCTACCGCAGTATAGACTATGCGGTTTTCTAGCCCTAGCAGCAAATCCAAATTTCTCAGACCAAAATCCGCATCAACCAAGGCAACTTGACGCCCCATTTTGGCTAAAGCCATGCCCAGATTTGCTGAAACTGTGGTTTTACCCACTCCTCCTTTGCCGGAGGTAATCACTATAATGCGAGTCATGATAGAAATGTGGTCAATAAGGGTTCAGAAAATATAAAACAGTAAATTGCAGTATAAAGTATGAAGTATCGTATCAAGTATGAAGAAATATCTGTTCTTCCTGATAAGGGCGAGGCATGAATGTTTATCTTATTTCATCCTTTATACTTCATTCTTTAAGTAAATATTTATTGTTCTTGATTGCTCTTAGTAAATTGGTTTCTGGAAAAATCAGTAGCCCTAGCGATGCGAATTCCTTGAGGCGTAATATGTGCCACCTCTGGAGAAAACTGTATTGGCGGTTTTTCTGGTGCCCTAGCTACAGCATCTGCGATCCGTAGTTGGGTTGGTTCCATTTGCAAGGCCATAATTAGACACTCACGATTGCCTCCAGCACCAGCATGAGCGATTCCACGTAGACGACCCCAGATGATAATATCTCCATCTGCAATTACAATACCACCTGGATTTACATCTCCCAAGATAATTACTGTACCAGGATGACGAATTTCTACTCCAGAACGGACTGTGATTTCTAAATAAAGGGCATCTTCTTGGGGTATGGCTGTAGCTGTTTGCTCGGAATTCAAAGAAGTTACGGGCTGGAGTTGTTCTACAGAATACCCCGATGTGACGGCAGCGATCGCAGTTTGCCGCCGACTAGTCGAGACTGATATTAGCCGCAGTTGCACATCACTCAAAGCCTCGGCGAGTTCTTGGAGTTGTCTGGCATCTACTAGGCGGTCTTGTGCCATTAGATGCACAGGTGTATTAGATACTCGAAAGCGATCGCCTGCATTTAAACGCTGTCTTATTTGTTGCCAAATATCAGACCAACTCAGTTCTGAAGCAGATATTTGAGATTCCGGAGGTAGAATTAATAACAGCCGTCCCTCCTTACTTTTTAACTGGACTTGACTATTATCATTTACGCGATACCCTGATATTGCTGACTCATTAGGATTTAAATCAGTAAGAATAAAATCTGATGCCGGCTCAGTATTTGACTCTACATCTGGGTTCGCAGGATTTGACTCTACATCTTCAAGAATAGTATTTGATTTTAGATAAAGGAGGACGGATTTTAACTCCGCATCAGGGGGGATAGGATCTGACTCTACATCAGAAACAGTAGGATTTCCCTCTACCTCCGAAAAGATAGAGTTTGGGTCTGCATTAGGAAGTGCAGAATTTGACTTTAGATTGGGAAAAGCAGAATCAGAAGTCATGAAGTACTAGCCAAAAGACAAAGGATACACAGATTTTGGATTTTAAATTTTAGATTTGTATTACCCACGAGGGCTGAAAGCGCGTAACAAGAAGTTAGTCTGGCATGAACCAAAAGATTATTTAATCTCAAATCTTAAATCTCAAATTGGCACAGTCAACCTCTGATAAACTGTCCCCAAGGCATCAGCATCGCCGACATTACCGGGAAACAGTACCACAGGTAAATCAGGAAACTGGGGATGATCGGATGGCGTTAACACCATTGAACAACCAGCTAAAATTTGACCGAGTAAACGGGCTGAAGTTAAAGCTAATCCATCACTCAAAACATCATTAGAGGTAATACCACCCTTGCTGATTAAGAATCCTATATCAGATGGTAAACTGCGGACAATATCCATCAATAAACCTGAAACTTTTTCCCCAAACTCCAATCGTGTCTTGGCATCTTTAAAATTCAGTTCCTGACGGCTAGTATAAACCACTGGTGTTTTGCCAGCCTTGTGTGCCGCCCGTGTACTTTCTTGAATTTCAGTTAGCAATGCCGCAGATTGATTTGCATCATCAAGTAATCGTGCTACATTCACTTCAATTCCCACCGTTCCTTCTACTTGCAATAGCGCCTCTAATTGCTGGGTAGTCTTTTTCACATGGGAGCCAACGATCACTGCACCTGGTTTGCCTTGGCGCACGTACTGCGCCATATTTTCGGCGGCAGTGGGTTGGGGTGGTAAAGCGGCTAAAGCTGTTAAAATACTTGCTGCACTGCGAAATAGAAAGCGTTTCCCTTGACTTGCTGCTGCTAATATGTCTACTGCAAAGCGGTTGAGATCAGCTTGAGTTTCGCCATCGACGACAGCGCACTTATTACCACTCAGTTGTAACAAACGTTCCAAACTACCAGCGCGAATATCAGCTAGGAGAAACCTTTCTACAGCTTCGGCACTAATTCTTCCTTGAGTCTTTTCTTCGACGTACTTGGGTAAGTAACTGTGATGGTAGCTGAAGACGGAATCACGGGCAAATTCAGTTTCATGGACTGGGGTGGGTACACCATCGATAATCAAGTAATGAACGCTGTCGCGGGTGATGCGTCCGCCTTCAAAAAAAGCTGGTACGAGAAAATGAGCATCAAAAGGGCCGAGTTCTTTTGCGATCGCATCAGTTTCAATGGGATAATGTCCCCGCAAAGTAGAATCAGAACGGCTGACAATCAGAAAATCTTCAATTCCTTCCGCATTCAAAGCTATTTTCAGGTTATGGCAAACTTCTTTAGTTACAGATGCAGCTGACTCTGGCGTTAGCGATCTAGTATTAGTTAGCACAAAGAAAATCGGCGAATCATCCTGCAACCCGATGCGTAGAGTGTCCACATCCCAGTGCATTAGCAGCAAGCAGCTGTGGACTGTTTGAGAACCCGTAGGGTCATCATCCAGGACAATTATTTTTGGTTTGTTGCTCATTTAGGTCAACGGGGCGATTGTTTTTTAAGAAAGCCATCAGCAAAGAAAAACTCTACTCAGCCTTTGTGCAATTTTCTGATTTCTGCTTGCACATCGATCGCAATTTGCAATGATTGATTTAGCAGTTGAGCATATTCGCCTGCTTGACTACTAACTTGTAAAGCTTGCAGACTGGCTAAATTATTCACAAATAACTCTTGGTTATTAGCAAGCAATTTTTTATTATCCCGCAAAATTCGTTCTGTTTTCAGAGCGCGGACTAAATCTTCTCTAATTAGTTGCAAGGCGGCGATTACTTGATCTCGGTCACGGAAACTGCTTTCTACGTTTCCTGATGCTGCCAATTGGTCATTAATATCTATAGCAGCAACTAGGTCATGATATTTATCAACTTCGTCTAAAAGTATTGTCAGTCCTTCAGGACAGGTCAACTGCCGCCACAGCCATCGCCCCACTAATATCGGCATTGGCACTAAAATTAGTAAAAGAATTCCTAGTCGAATTGAAGAACCAATTGTTGGCAGAATAATAAACGCGTAAATAAAACCAACAATTATTGGCGTTAACGCTAGCGTTACCAGCAATTCATTGACAAAAAACCCTAATCGCTTCTTCCTATCTCGCAAAACAGAGGGGCGAAAAACGTCTTCTGGATCAAACCCAGTCAAACGTCTCAGTTCCCCCTTACTAATTTCCAAGCCTATTAAGTCCGGCTGCACGGCTGGATAACTCCTATGGAAGCCCAAGTTGCGTATTTATTTTAATCGGGTTTGGTAGATAAGGAATGGATGGTTACGTATAGTTATGATAAAAAGCAGATTGTGCAACACGATTAGATCAAGCTAAAAAGCATTTGCACTTATTTCCTGCTCTATTTTGGATACAATGCAGTACTTAATGTAGGCGATCGCATTTAAGCGCACATCAAGTTGAGTATTGTGACTCAGGAAACCAGTTTTCATCTAGAATTTGTTCTAAAGAGCCAAGCAGTGCAACAGGGAATGTATCAATAGGAAGTTGAGAGCGATCGCTTGCTTCTTTTCTTGCATCTTGATAACATTCATCAAATATTTCTAAAATATAAGGCTTAAGACTAGGACTATCTTTGAGAGCTTTTTTAATCTCTCTACGAAAAGTCCTGATTTCTCCTTTCCAATGTCCTTGATTACGTTCTCGTTCTTCATCCCAACACTTGAGTTTTAGTAGATGTTCAAGAAGCTTAATTAATAAACTTTCAATTGCTCGCTTCTGGCTCCTACCTATACTTTCTAATTCTTCTAACAGATTATCTAAATCCACAGATGAAAACTGACCAGCACGAAGTTGATTGATAGTCGTCCTCAGCCAAAGGTAATAATCTTGGTCGTATAAAGTCTGAGCTTTTGGTTCTATTTGTATCACCATACACTTTGCTAAATTCCTATTTTTTGGTTTAGTTTGGACTTGATGATAGTTTCACTAAATCTTACCATTCTTGAGTAAAAACAAGGCTAGTTAGCCTTTATCGTGACGTGTCTTCATACAATATTTTAACGTAGGCGGGAATCTTCAGTTGGCGTTGCAGGTTTGCATTTGAGTCATAGCCTTGGGCTGCTAACGCCACATACTCAGTATCCATCATGCCGAGGTTATGAATTTCAGTTAGGATGCAACACCGAAAATATTCCTTAAGTTTAAACTAAAGCTTACTGAAAGAATGAGGTTTTTATTTAACAAGCCGTTGAAAATAGACGAGATCCCATTCATCAGCCTCAAGATTCTCAGCCTTATAAAAAAATTGATTATTACTGAAGGAGAAAAATGGCTAAAACTAAAGCAAATGATATTCTTTCATTAATTGAAGCAGAACATCGCCAAGTTGAAAAACTTTTTGCAGGAGCAGAAAAAGCTAAGGGTGCAAAATTGGTGGAGCAATTCAATCAAATCTATATAGCATTGAACTTACACGCTAGAACTGAAGAAATAGTCTTCTACCCAGCTTTGCGAGATTACGAACAAACCGAACAATATGTTGAAGAAGCTGAAGAAGAACATGAAGAAGTTTCAGTGATTTTAGAAGAGATTAAGGCTCTTAAGCCTACTGACCCTGAGTTTAAAGAAAAAATGAGCGAATTGAAGGAAGCTGTTGAGCATCATGTAGAAGAAGAAGAAAGCGAAATTTTTAGTGCTGTGCGCGAATGTATGAGTGCTGAAGAACTAACTGAATTGGGCCAAGAATTTCAGGAAACTAAAGCTAAATTGATGCCAGATATAGAAGCTGCATTAGCAACGTAATGAGGCAATTATCTCTAAATAGGTTGCATAAACAGTCAACCATGATTTGCACATAATTAATCAATTGAAATCACCAAAGTATTCTTCATCAGGGAGTAGAAAAATGACTGCTACAAATCAGAAGCGCAAAATTCGTTATGCAGTTGTTGGTTTAGGTTGGTTTGCCCAAGAAGCTGCCTTACCTTCCTTTGCCAACGCCGACAATTCAGAATTAGTGGCACTGGTTTCAGATGATCCTACTAAAAGCGAAGAAATAAGCAAAAAATATGGTATAGAGCATACTTACTCTTACGAAGAGTATGAAGACTGTTTGGCAAGTGGAGAGATTGATGCAGTTTATATTGCGTTGCCTAATCACTTGCATTGCGACTACACTGTGCGGGCTGCTAATCAGGCAATTCATGTATTATGTGAAAAGCCGATGGCAGTAACAGAAGAAGAGTGTGAGGCAATGATTAAAGCTGCCAATGACAATAATGTAAAGCTGATGATTGCCTATCGTTTGCATTTAGAAGAAGCAAATTTACAAGCAGTGGAAATTGTGCGTTCAAAGCAAATTGGTGAACCACGTATTTTCAACTCGGTTTTTACTCAGCAAGTAGAAGAAGGAAATATTCGTTTACGAGATGTTACAGGTGGCGGCACACTCTATGATATTGGTATCTACTGCCTTAATGCTGCGCGTTATCTATTCCAAGATGAACCAATTGAAGTATTTGCTGTAGCTGCCAATAACGGAGAACAACGCTTCAGCGAAGTGGAAGAAATGGCTAGCGTTATTTTGCGTTTCCCGAATGAGCGATTGGCAACATTTACCTGTAGCTTTGGAGGTGCAAGTGTTTCAACCTATCAGATTGTAGGTACTCAAGGTGATTTACGAGTAGACCCTGCATATCCTTGGCAAGGAGAAATCAAGCATTACCTAACAATTAATGGTGAAACTCAAGAGCGTACCTTTGAGGGTCACGATCAATTAGCAGCTGAATTTACCTACTTCTCTGATTGTATTCTCGAAGATAAAGACCCAGAACCATCAGGTACGGAAGGGTTGATTGATGTTTCGATCATTCAAGCGCTTTACGAGTCAATTGAAACAGGTAAACCTGTGCAGATCCAAACTAGCGACCGCCACCAACGCCCCACATCGGATCAAACTATTGAGCTTCCTCCTAATGACGAGAAGCCGGATTTGATTCATGCTGCTGCACCTTCTGGACAATGATTACTAATACTAGTTCTTGGTGAGTTGCACAAAATCAAGCTTGATGAGATAAAGAATGTACTAAGTGGATAATTGTTAGATAACAGACACTTAGTACTAGTCATTTTATAGCGATCGCTTAACAAAAATGCTCGCTATTGATAACATATAAGGGCACAACAATAATATTGTGCCCTTATATGTTTTTTATTCAATTAAAAACTGCTGTCTATGTCGGCGTGAAATGAGCAATCGTACAGAAACTTACGCTGTGCGATTCGTTCCTAGATTAATAAATAACCTGGGGTGAAAACGCCAAGGACAGAACCTTGAAAATTTTCATAACTGATTTTCGGATGAGGGTGAAAATGCTGCCTAGTTATTGTCTGATGTAGTCTGTAGCCCTTCGATACGCTTCAGCCTCAGCTTGTAGCCGCCTTATGACAGTCGCAAAATCATCATAGAATAATACCCAACCATTGTTAGATGTAAAAACTATAGTTGTTAATTGCCCGAAATTTGCGTATATATTCCTGATTGTAGGAATAACCTGTTGTGGAAAATTTTTACTATTAGCGATTCGGTTTCGGTCATCATAGATAAGAATCCATTCCCCATTGTTAGTGAATGTTGTATAGTCAATACTTTTGTCTGCTTCGTTTATATCAACTAGCTTATTAATAAGTGCCTGTGGAATATTATGCCAAGAAGCACCTTTATTGCCAAAGAGAATTACCCAACCTCCATACGGTGTAAATGCAACACTCTTTATCGTTTTTTTCTGTTTATTTATTTCTAAAAGTTTATTAGTAACGTCTTGTGGAAAATTTGAACTCTCATAAAAACCATAATCGTTATAGATAACTATCCACTCCCCCGAAGGTGTAAACGTAATGCTATTTATAATTCCACGGTTTTTATTTATCTCGTTCAGGTCTTTGAGAAGTTTTTGTGGAAGAAGATACGTAGAATAACCATTTATACCAAATACTATTCCGAAACCTCCATTAGGAGCAAACACAATTTGATTAATAGCTTTTTTTTGCTGAGTTAATGTTTTGATATAGCTAGTTGCTAGGGGAGGAATATTGGATGTGTAGTAATCAGCCCAAGCCCGTGAAGAACTTAAGCCAATAGTAGATAAAATGCCTACTACTATTGATGTACTTGCAAAAAACCTAGCAGTTCCTTTTGAAATGTGCTGTACTAAAAAATTATTAGACATATGACTCTGTTTCTAATGTTGGGGTGATCAAGGAGAAATCTTTTAACTGCAAAAGTTTGATCGCACTTCTTGGAGAAGAATTATTACTTTACTATGCTTGTGTCCTTAACCTAGAGTATTGGTACACGTACCGCTTTACGATGTACAATAAGCATGTGATAAACCATCTGCCAATGGTTACTATTAGGGTAATTTGCAAGTACATCACTTATCATTTGCCGATTTTGATTTCTTATGACAAAAGTTTGGTCTGCTAGGGATTTTTGACTAGCTACAGATAACACTGAAAATACTAATACACGAACTATTGCAGTTTTGCGAACTAATTTGGTAAACATCATGTAACTTGTCTCTTTATTTGCAGAGAGCAGAATCGTCAGAGCTATGTTTGTGTTTTTCATAATAAATGATTCCCGTAATTTATCTAGGGTAAGAGGAGATCAATATTCTAATTGCACTGCCTATTACTTTTTACCTAGACAGTAATTTGTTGCTTTTTGGCTAAACACACGGCAACACCTTTCTCATAATAAGCTGCTTCATTGATGAAGACTGGGTAAACTGTTGATTTCCCTTCATAAGCAATAGTTCTACCCTCAAAAGTTAAAAAAATCGGCTCCCCAGGATTGAGAGGTTCATAATCTTTAAACTGTAGATTTGGGTGAATCATCGCTTGAATATCTCCATGCTCGTTTCTGGGATAATCAATAGTCCCTACATGTTGATAGAGCGTGAGCGTGTCGTTTTTTAGTGGAATTGAACCTTGGTTTAACGCCTCTACATAATCCAAAATTTCATAAATCAGTTTCTCCGTTTTCTGAAACAAATCTGCACTTAACACACCTTGAGGTACTGAACCAACTTCAACAGCAAAACCCAATTCACATTGGGAAATTAAGAAAGAATCTTCTTCATGAGATTGAATATAAAGAACCTTCACCAAAGGATTTATCGAACTCAGATATGCTGCTAATTGCAACAAGAAAGGATCAAGCTTAATAAGAATCAGAGTTAATCCCATGTTTGCAGTCGTGCTGTGCAAATCCACAAAAATGCTTGTCTGCGATTTATTTTTCGGTTTGAGGATTTCGATAATCAGTCTTGCCTGCCTATCTTCATTGCTCCTGAGTTCCAGGTTTTGCAGGTCTTCCTTGTTGAAGTTGCGGTTTAAGTCTTTGTCGATGTAACGCCTGCCTTCTGCAAAGGCTTCCGGATTGCCCAACAATGTTAGTGTTTCAAAGCTAGGTCGTTGAATTAGGTGAGGAAATTGCTCAAAGAGTTTAGTTATATATATTCCTGTTAGTTCATTCCCGTGGATTCCACCAATAATTACGGCCCGGTGGATTTTTTGGCTGCTTTGGTTCATGTATAGTTACTCGCTCAATACTTGTAAATGCATAATAAAAGTAATACTATGCTTCTGCAAGCTTAAATTTGCATAAGATTAGATAAAATTGGCATAGTGCTTAATACGTATGGAGTTAGACAAGCTAAAATACTTTACTGTTCTGGCTGAAGAACTCAACTTCAGTCGAACTGCTGACCTCTTGGATATCGATCAGCCATATCTGAGCAAGCATATTCGTCGCTTGGAAAAGGACTTAGGATTTGAACTGTTTGACCGAGAGAGACGACCACTCCAGTTAACATCTGGGGGAAAAGTTTTCTTTGAAGATGCTTCTGAGATTATTAGGCAGGTTGAACGGGCGAAGAGACGAGCATACAGAGCTAGTCTTGGTGAGGTAGGAGAGTTGACGATCGCACTTAATAGTTCAATTACTAACAGTGTTCTACCAAATGTACTGCAAGCTTTTCGCTCCCATCGTCCTGATGTCGAGCTAATTTTATGTGAGTTAGCATTGAATGAGCAAATACAGCAGTTGCTTGATTACCGAATTGATATTGGTTTTGATTTTTTGCCCAATGATAATCACCCAGATTTAGAGTCTATAACCATTTTGTCAGAGCCACTAGTGATTGCTTTACCTGAGTCACATCTACTAGTAGCTAAATCTCAAATTCCACTCAAGGCATTAGCGAATGAACCTTTTGTTTTACCTTCACCAAAAGTAATCCATTTCTATAATCAAATTATTAATTTTTGTGAACAGGTTTTTGGTCATGAATTAAAAGTTGTCCAACAAGCAACTTGGATGCTGACCGTATTGAGTTTAGTTGCGGGTGGAGTCGGGGTGTCTTTGCTGCTAAAAAATGCCCAAAATATTCAGCGTCAGGGAGTTGTGTACAGACCAATTGAAGGAAATAACCTGAAAATCAGCATTGTTGCGCTTTGGCGGCGTGACGACCAATCTGCTGTTTTAAATGAGTTTCTAGAGGTTCTCAAAGATATAAGCCGCAGATGGGAAATGTAAGAAAGGTCGTGGAGAATTTGCGAACCAAGGTTGCTCAACTAACTCCAGAAATTGCTGCTTAAGGAATTTATATTGCTTTATGCAACAGTCCACCCATCTGTTCGCTGATGTGATGTGAGTGCTGAGGATATCCGCATTATGTTTCGAGCAGATCGAGGACTGGGGGAAGTGGACGGGATGAGCATTGCCTTGGTTGGAAGTGGTTTTCGTAAGTGTAGGCAAACCGTCCACACTTTGTCTACAACGTGTCTACAGAAAAGTTCCCGCTACTTCAATGAAAGCGATCGCAGTATTGAAAGTGGCTCATTAAGTCCTTAACGTAACTTTCTGCACAGTTGCTCATTTCTACCCCATGCCTAAATCTTAAGGATAAAGACCTCTGTCAGTCAGCGCCTGAGCCACTCTACCTACCCCTAAAGTATAAGCAGCTAATCGCAGAGGAATTTGCCGTATCTCCGACTGCTGAATCACCCGATGGTAAGCTTGTACCATCAAATGCTCCATTTCGCGGTTAACGCGTTCCTCATCCCAAAATACATAGGAAAGACCCTGCACCCACTCTAAATAACTGACTACTACACCGCCAGCATTCGCCAATATATCGGGTAGCACTGTCACACCCCGCGCCTCTAACGCCAAGTTAGCCTCAAGAGTAATCGGCCCGTTAGCTGCTTCTGCGACAATTCGTGCTTGCACTTGATTCACATTTTCTTCAGTGATTTGGTTTTCTAAAGCCGCCGGTATTAAAACATCGCAGGGCAAAGTTAATAAATCTGCATTGCTAATTGGTACAGATTGCGGGAAACCCATAATACTCTTACGATTTTCAGCAGCATAGACTTTCAACCTGGGAATATCAAGACCGACTTCGGAAAATATTCCTCCAGCACCCGTTGAAACAGCAATAACTTTCGCGCCTGCTTGATGTAATAATTCTGCTGCGGCACAGCCAACGTTACCGAAACCCTGAATAGCTACTCGGATACCTGCTAAGGATTTACCTTGCTGTGCCAGCGCCTCACGGACAATAATCATCACGCCACGTCCGGTTGCCATTTCTCGTCCCAGCGAACCACCAATAGAAAGCGGTTTTCCAGTTACAACCCCTGGTACAGCATGACCGACATTCACAGAGTAAGTGTCCATCATCCAAGCCATCTCACGGGCAGAAGTACCCATATCTGGAGCAGGAATATCTACAGCAGGCCCAATATCTTTAATCAACTCGCTGATATAACGGCGGGTGATTCGCTCTAGTTCGCCAACACTGTAGCGTTTCGGATCTATGGGAATGCCACCCTTCCCACCACCGTAAGGTATACCTAACAAAGCACATTTCCAGGTCATCAGCATTGCTAGAGCAGATACTTCCCGTAATGTCACTGCTGGATGGTAACGGGTTCCACCCTTGTAGGGGCCTAAAACATCGGAGTGTTGCACCCGGTGTCCAGCAAGAACCTGTATTTCCCCATTATCTAATTTCACGGGGATGGAAACCGTCACAACCTTACGCGGGTGGCTAAGAATTTCTAGCAAACCCTGATTTAAATTTAATTCTTTAGCTGCCGCTTCTAAGTAGCTACATGCTTGATCAAATGGGCATATATGCGCTGGAGAAGCAGGTTCTGGCAGCAACAGAGATTTTGAAATCATAAAATTTTCTCCTAATCACGGTATCTTTACGAACCGGATATCATCTGTATTTAGCTTATCCTTTTTTTTAGGGAAATAAAATTTTTGTAGTTTTTGTTACAGTTTTATATTTTATATTCTGCTATTGCTACAAAAGCAGGATAATTATATATCAAGAGCAAAAACTTAAGTAAAACTTATATATAACGTCAGTCAGATAGTTAAAATGACAAGTTTTTACCTTGCTAGTGCGATCGCTGCATTCTGTCCTCCAAAGCCAAAACTGCAACATAGTACTTGCCTAATTTTACTTAAACGTGCAGATGTAACGATATCTAAATCAAACTCCGGCTGCTGAAATCCTACACAAGGTGGTAATATTTGATGCTTTAAGGCCATGAGAGAAAAAGCCACACCTAAAGCTCCAGATGCTCCTAATGTGTGGCCTGAGCTTCCCTTGGTGGAACTAACTGCCACCCCTTGGGGAAACAAACGCTGGATTACCATGCTCTCCATTTGGTCATTTAGCTGGGTAGCTGTGCCATGAGCATGAATGTAATCAATATCAGTTGGTGAGAGGCAACTACGTTCTAGACATTGTTTGATAGCAGCGATCGCACTTTTGCCTTCAGGTTCTGGTGAATTACCATGATATGCATCGTTAGTTAAGCCAAAACCGAGAATTTCACCATACACTTTTGCTTGACGCTGTTTTGCCAACTCTGCTGATTCCAAGACAAACACAGCTGCGCCTTCGCCTAACACTAAGCCTTGCCGGTGCAAATCAAAGGGATAAGCCCCAGTTTTTGCCAAAGCACCCATCTGCTGAAATCCAGCTAAAGTTAGGGGTGTAATCGGCGCTTCTATTGCGCCAGCGATCGCCTGTTGACATTGCCCAGTTTGAATAAGCAAAGCTGCTTGAGCAATCGCCCAAATTCCAGTTGCACAAGCTGCCATCGGTGCTAAAACTATACCTGATGCACCGATTTGTCTTGCAGTAGCGATCGCGTTCATGTGAGGTAATGTATCTAGCCAATTTCCAAAAGAGGACACGGACAAATTCGCTACATCTTTATACATTTGCTGCGCCATGATTTCCCAAGACGCTTGATAAGAGCGACTCGATCCAATGACTACAGCACAATCAGGTGCATGTGAAACTAAGCCAGAATCTTGTAAAGCAGAAGCTACAACCATCTGAGTTAACATTGTCAACTCAGATGGTTGTTGACCAATCAAACCTAGAGGAAGTGGTGTAAATTCTGGAAAAGGTTGATGTAATCGAATTCCAGATTTACTTGCTAGCAAATTTTGCCAGCTATCTTCTAAGTTTCCACCCAAGGCGGAAATTAAACCAATACCAGTGACAACAACCTTTGTCAATTTAGGAGTTAGTAGTTATTTTCCCCCTGCCCCCTGCCCTCTTCCTCTACTTCCCTGATATTTTCAGATTTTCAGCACCTTGTGTGACTTTAGCGGAGTCAATGCGATCGCCTTGCTTAATTTTGTTTACTACATCAAAGCCTTGAGTTACATTGCCAAACACAGCATAGTTACCATCTAAGAACGGCAAATCTGCTAAAGCAAAGTAAAACTGGGCAGAGGCGGAGTCTGGTGCTTGCGATCGTGCCATCGCTACTGCACCCTGTTTATGGGGTAATACGACAGGTTGAGCAGTAGCATCAAAGGGTTTATTGTAAGTCGGAGTATCTGAACCTTTCGCCTTAACCTCTAAAGGTATATAACGAGCATTTCCCGTTTTTGGGTCAATATAACTACCAGTTCCCAGTCTATCTGCTGGAACTTTCGGGTCTTTACTTTGTGGATCGCCCCCTTGAACAACAAATGGTTGGGGTTCCCGTACAACTCGATGGAAAACTAAACCATCGTATACACCCTTCTGTACTAAATCTATGAAGTTGCCTGCTGTAATAGGGGCATCAGTGCCATCTACTTCGATAGTAATCGGCGAGCCTTTAACCGTAAGTACCACAGTAGCCTTGCCATCGAGACGTGGTAAATCTGCCAGTCCAGGAATACTCTCACTATTAGTTTCAGATGAAGATGTTGCTTCAGTAGTTGTCTTGCTGCTTGCCTCGCTTGTGGTCGAGGTAGCTGTCGAGATTGGAGAAGACGTATTAGATGCGACTTGCTGTGTTGAACATCCACCCAACATCAAAGCACTGATGATCGCAATAGAAAGCAAAAATTGTGAAATTTTTAACCGCATTGCCTGTTACCGATTTAACCAGAGTATCTTATCGTTTCGAGGGGTATTGGGAATGGGAATTGGGAATGGGGAATTGGGAATTGGGGATTGAGCATTGGTCATTAATCAATAACTCTTCTTCCCCTGCTCCCCCTGCTCCCCCTGCTCCCTCATCCCCACTTCCTTACAGTCCTTCTAATGACACTCCTAAAAAGCGGGCTAATTTTGCACCTTCTGTTTCTAACTCTGTTAAAGATAACGGTTGTCCAACCCGTGTTAAGGGTATATCTCGCCGACCCTTAATGCGTAGATAGAGGGCGCGAAGAGGATTAAGACCTTCTTTGACGGCTATTCGCACTGACTGTACATCTTCTATGCGACCGTCAATCTCAATTCGGCGGTTTTTGCCAGGAAATCCCCAACGGAAGATTTTAATTGTGCCAGTTTCCTGATTAAATTCGTTGTAACCGCCTCCTACGTCCCATAAAATTACTAGCCACAGATATGTGGCTAATAGCAAGCCAGCAGTGCCATATAAACCCATCACCAATCCTTGGGGGACGAATACCAGTTGAGTTGGATCGGAAACTATGAGTAAATTAACTTTTAAATAACTGGATATTCCAGCCAATAAAAAGCCGCTTGCTCCCAACGTAACGATAGTTGCCCAGCAGTAATTACTGAACCGACGAGAACCGAGAACATTTTGATGCAGGAGGCGATCGCCTTTGTTAATCGTTGTTGATGCCGTCATTTAACTACCATTGCCCCGTGAGATACTCGCTGTCACATACTTGCACACTTAATGCTTTGGCATATAGTGTGTACTTCTGTACCAATCCGGCTATTGCTGAGGAGGCACTGAAGCTCTGTTTTAAGTCCACGGTATACTTTACCGTAGACGAGGAATTTTTTACCCTGTACCCTATAAATTTTACTGTCCCGGATGATGCCTTACTTGCACTATGGGACAAACCACTAGTACCGCAAGGCAGAAGTCAAAACTCAAAAGTGTTATGGAATAAGCTTTTCAAGGCTTTTCAATGATCTGCTTATTTCCGTTGTGCTGTACTAGTACCTTCCCCTTTGTCCAACGTTTCACATAGTTTTTTCAGAGGTGTATCAACGACCGTGGCGGCGAAGTAACCATACACATTTTACCAAACATTGTTGACAACAACTCAACTGCGCCCTTCCCTGTTCCTGCTACTTGTATAATTTGTTAGGGCATTAAGTCCTAAATTTATTCACTCAATCGCTGATAAAAATTATTTCTCCCCTGCCCCCTGCCCACGTCCATGTAGACTAAATTTTTTTACATTTCTGAGAAAAGTTGTGTCAAATTGTAAAATTTCTGATATTCATATTATTTATAAGGTTTGTGTTTCATAACTGATTTGCTTGGTGTGTATCAGGCAAAAACCCTGAGTAGTATGATAAGTTAAGAATCATTAAGTTACCACAAGCTAGATTACTAGCCGATGGTACGTGTAATGGCATAAAGAAAGAGAAATGCTGATCTCATTAATGAGTATTTCTCTCAGAATCTCAATTGCTTTGACGCTGTTGAGATTGTCAAAAAAAACGTTAATTCCTCACGGCAGTCGGTTACACTGGCTCTCCGCACTGTCTTAGAAACGTTGCAATTTTAGTAAAAAGAGGATTTTAGTCCGATGACCATCGCAGTTGGACGCGCCCCTAGTAGAGGGTGGTTTGACGTATTAGACGACTGGCTCAAGCGCGATCGCTTCGTATTCGTAGGTTGGTCAGGGATACT
>NZ_JAVRBU020000023.1:0-116414 GCF_034531135.2 Nostoc sp. CmiVER01 | reverse complement strand
ATCCCTCAAGTCTGAGATAGAATCGCTCAAAAATTCCAATCAATTAACAGAAATCCAAAATCAACTAGCAGAACTTCCATCCCTCAAGTCTGAGATAGAATCGCTCAAAAATTCCAATCAATTAACAGAAATCCAAAATCAACTAGCAGAACTTCCATCCCTCAAGTCTGAGATAGAATCGCTCAAAAATTCCAATCAATTAACAGAAATCCAAAATCAACTAGCAGAACTTCCATCCCTCAAGTCTGAGATAGAATCGCTCAAAAATTCCAATCAATTAACAGAAATCCAAAATCAACTAGCAGAACTTCCATCCCTCAAGTCTGAGATAGAATCGCTCAAAAATTCCAATCAATTAACAGAAATCCAAAATCAACTAGCAGAACTTCAGTCCTTTAAAACAGAGTTAGAAGCAAATAACAAGGATAATGAGCTAAATACACTTATTGAATTTACAATGTTGAAATCAGAAATAGAAAATCTGAAAAAACAGCCAGTATTCAAAACTCTCCAGACTCAAATTACAGAGTTGCAATCTTTCAAGACAGAACGTGACTTAACGACAAATCAAGAGATAACTAGTTTAAAGCTAGAAATAGAATCTCTCAAAACAAAAATGCAAAAAATTGCTTGGCTTGATGATAATAATCTATCAACTTGGTTGAGATTGTAGTAACAAGAACAATGGAATATTATCCAACCTCAGTTGAGCATATTTTGGCAGAGCTAGAGAGAATTGACCTGCTGATTCGAGTCCAAGTCTGGAGAATGCAGCACATCCAGTCAAGCGACAATGAATTGCAGGGACTTCTCATTTCCGAACAAGAGATAGAGGAACTCCTAAGACAACCCATAGGTTTACCCCGTTGGGCAAATATTCCAACACCATTGTCTTCAATCGAGGTTCAAACTGCTCTAGAAGGAATGACTGCTGATATCGCTCAACGCCAAACTGGGAGTATTCAAAAAGGCATTAAATTACGCTTGCATGAACTAGTTTGTCACTTTCAGCTCACACCACTTGACAGAGATACGCTATTAATTTGTTTAGCTCCGGAATTAGATTTGGGTTACGAGCGTCTTTATGCTTATCTCCAAGATGACGTAAGAAAGAAGCGGCCCTCTGTAGATTTGGTGTTAAATTTACTATGTGCAGATTTCAAAAGCAAGCTCTCAGCACGTCAACGTTTTCTGCCTACTGCTCCCCTACTCAAACATCAACTGCTGCATTTATTTGATGATTCGTCACAGCAGCAACCACCACTGCTGAGTAAATATCTCAAAGTCGATGAACGGGTAGTTAATTATTTACTTGGTAATGACGAACTCGACACCCGGCTTTTACCCTATGCTAAATACACCTGGCCTCAAGTAAAACTTGAAGATTTGTTACTACCACTGGAAATTAAAGAACGCTTAGGCTTACTAGCCTTGGAGAAACAAATAATTAAAACCAGACTAATATTTTACTTCCAAGGAACTTACGGAGTTGCCAAGCATACTACTGCCGAGGCATTTTGTCAGGAATTGGGAATTGGGTTGTTGACAGTAGAGTTAGAAAGACTATTATCAGCGAAATTGAGAGAATTTGAAACAATTATTGCTCTAGCTTACCGTGAAGCGGTGTTACAGTCAGCGGCTATATACTTTGAAGGTTTTGACGCACTTTTAGCTTCGGACAAAGCCGCTTGGCGGTTAGCATTACTGCACCAAGTGCAGGAAATGCAATTGCTGACCTTTTTAGCAGGTAACACTATCTGGGAACCATCTAATGCACAATCAGACTTGACCTTTTTGCGAGTGGAATTTCCTCTCCTGACAGCAGCCCAACGGGTAGAGTTATGGACGAGGTTTATAGGGGAGCAAGGCATTGCACCTCTACAGGATTTGGCTAACAAATTCCGTTTTAGCGGTGGACAAATTCGGGATGCGGCAGCTACAGCACGTAATTTAGCTTGTTGGCAAGATCCAACGCAAGGGCAGATAACTATAAATAACCTAATCGCTGCCTGTCGCTTGCAATCAAATCGCCAGTTAAGTGAAATGGCTCGCAAGATTACACCACGCTACAAGTGGTCAGACATTATCTTACCGGATGAGCAAAAAAATACAATACAAGAACTTTGTAATTATGTTAAATATCGTAGCTTGGTTTATGACGAGTGGGGTTTTGAGAAAAAGCTGTCTTTAGGCAAAGGACTAAACATTCTATTTGCAGGGCCTCCAGGTACAGGTAAAACAATGGCGGCTGAGGTTGTAGCAGGTGAATTGGAGTTAGACTTATATAAAATAGACCTTTCGGCAGTGGTCAGCAAGTATATTGGCGAAACAGAAAAGCACCTATCCCGCATCTTCCAAGAGGCAGAAACTAGTAATGCAATTCTCTTTTTTGATGAAGCTGATGCCCTATTTGGCAAGCGTACCGAGGTAAGTGATGCCCATGACCGCTACGCCAATCTTGAGGTCAGCTACCTCTTGCAAAGAATGGAGGAGTACGACGGCGTGGTAATTTTGGCAACGAATTTTCGCAAAAACATGGATGAAGCGTTTGTGCGGCGATTGCATTTTACCCTCGATTTTCCTTTACCGGATGAGAAGCATCGTCGCCATATTTGGCAAAACCTTTGGCCAGACGCTATTCCTCGTAGTGCAGAATTAGATTTGGATTTTATGGCGCGACGTTTTGAGATTCCGGGGGGGAATATACGCAATATTGTGCTGGCAGCAGCTTTTTTGGCAGCAGATGATGGTGGGGTGGTACAGATGTGTCACTTGGTACGTGCGACTCGGCGAGAGTATCAGAAGATGGGGAAGGTTTTGATGGAGGGGGAATTTGGGGAGTATATGGGGCATTTGTAATTTGCGATTTTAGATTTTGGATGGTTAGAGCAAAGACGGCAAGTAGACCCTATGTTGATTTAACAGAACAAAAAAGTGGTTTAGAGTCAGCAGAAGGTTTTTGAAATTCGTATTATTCTACATCTGGAGATAATTTTATGTTTCACAGTCATCAAGGGCAGATATCGCAAAAAAGTAATAAGGCTTTGCCAAAGCAACAATCGACAAGAAATACAATAGTGCCGCAGGTGAATGTGATGCACCCAGCAACACTTATCCAAAGGGCGAAAGCAGACCCCAAATCGCTGAATGCTGATGAGGTGTTGACACTTCAGGAGACGCTAGGGAATCGGGCAACGAGTCGGCTGTTAGCAGGAAAGACAGCACAAAATGTGCAGGCGAAGCTGACAATCGGTGAGGTGGGGGATAAATACGAGCAGGAAGCAGATAGTGTAGCAAAGCAAGTTGTAAACCAGATAAATGCACCAGTTGCCCAGCAGTCCTATCAAAATCTTCAGCGAGAGGTTTCACCTGATGAAGATGAATTGCAAACCAAACCTGTAGACAATATCCAACGCGAAGTCATGCCCGAAGAAGATGAATTACAGATGAAGCCGCAGAGCATGATTCAGCGAGAAGAATTACCAGATGAGGATCTACAAATGCGCCCGATAGTACAGCGTGTGGCAGACGCTGGCGTGGCAGCATCAGCAGATGTGGAAGAAGGGATACAACGGGCTAGAGGTGGTGGACAGCCCTTAGCAAATAGTATCAGAGAACCGATGGAGCAGGCGTTTGGGGCTGACTTTAGTAGAGTGAGGGTGCATACGGATTCTCAGGCTGATCATTTGAATCAATCGATACAGGCGAAGGCGTTTACCACGGGGCAGGATGTGTTCTTTCGGCAGGGTGCGTATGAGCCGGGGAGTCGAGGGGGGCAGGAGTTGTTGGCGCATGAATTGACTCATGTGGTGCAGCAGGCGCAGGACATGATGCAGCCGACTATGCAGATGAAGCTATTGCCGCCTGAGTCAATCGCAACAGATCTGGCTCACAACCCAGATATGAGAAAAGCGCTGTTTACCAAGGCGACACTGGAAGCTTTCCCAGGACCCCGTCAAATGGGGAATGGAGTGGAGGATCAATGGAGCTATCGTAAAGCTCTCATGAGCCAGGATCTGGGGCATGATCACCGAATTCAGTACACAAGGATCGGGGAGTCCAAATTGTTCTCAAATGATTCATGGCAACTCGTGCGACATATCCAGAAAAAAGTAACCGAAGGGAAGGAGACGATGTTCTTATTGAAGGACGGAGTGATCGGCATTGCCAATAAGGTAGACGACACATACGTTCACCCAAGGGTCTTTGGCGGCATGCCAGATGTCGATATGGCAGGAACAGTAACAACCCAAGGTTTGCGTAATATACCCATCGGAGATCGCGACATCAAAGCCATGTCAGAGAAGGATAAGAGAAAAGCGCTGATGGGCTGGCAAGGGAATATTACCTTTACCAATAACTCTGGACATTTCCGGTTTGACTCCATCCCGGCTGGGGTAAAGGAGAGCCTAACACAGCAAGTGAAAGAAGGTCAGGAGTTGATGGAAGATATCGAGGTCACGTTTCAGGAGCACAATATCTGATAAGCGATCAGATGGGTCAGTGGCCTTCAAGTGAGATCGCCGCTCTTGTAGTGCGATCGCGTAGAAATTGCTTGGGTGATGAATAGAGCGATCGCTTGTCAATGATTTTTGAGAAGATGGGGAGCGATCGCTTAGAAATTAGTTAGGTGATGAATGGAATGATTGCCTTGAGTTTCAAAAGTGCGATCGCGTGTATTGGTTTGATGATGAAGAGAGCGATCGATTTGTTTGTGGAGATTTGTAAAAGCGATCGCTGATCTTGTAGTGCGATCAGGTAGAAATTGGTTGGATAATGAGTGTGATCGCTTGTCAATTTATTTTTGAGAAGATGAGAGCGATCGCCAAGAGTACCAGATGTCTGAGAAACAAATATAGTGCGATCGCCCATAGTACCTAACACATTCTTTTTAGCTTCCCTCTAATGTTTGTTTGGCTTGCTCTTGCGCTTTTTGTGACGCTTGAGCAGCTTGATTAGTCATGGAAGTAGCGATGCTACTAATATCAACAGAAATAGGTGATGCTGACCCAGTTCCAATCAAAACACTTGAACAGCCGCCAGTAATTTTATTTGGAGAACCAAGCGGTTCAATAATTGTATTTCCTTGAAAGCAAGCTGGTAAGCCATTGATTAATACAGTGTTACTAGCATCAATTACTACGCCTACTCCGTGGGGAGGGATAGGAGAAGGAGTCATGCAAGTATGGAGATCAACAGTACCAAATGAACCTGATGCAGCAGTAGTGGCAGCAGCAGTAGAAGCACTAGTGGCAATCAAACTAGTCATTGATGTTGCAACAGCTGTCTTAGTAGCTTGTTCCGCAGCAAAAGCAGCAGCTTTAGCAGGAGGAAAGTTAGCAGCCTTGGTTACTTGTTCAGCAGTTTGAACTAATGTATCAGCAACTTGCTTGGCTGCATTAACAATAGCTGCCTGAGCAGAAGGAAGACCACGCCAAGCAGGTTTACCACCAATCATGACATTTGGGCTACCAGTAGTACCTGGTGTGAGAACTGGTGGCAAAGGATGTTGTACTCTATCCGTGATTCTAGCTGCTGGTTTTCCCATAAAATCCTCTGTGATTGCTGTTAATTCAATAGGTCGGCAATTAAAAAAAATCAATATGTTTTCAGTAGATTTATCTGTAAAATTATTTATAAGCGTTAAAAAAGTTTTTTCAGCTTTTACTTGATATTTTTTTAAAAGCTCTAGGATTTTCAGATTATTAAATTTCGCTGCTTGTATTTAGAAATAACTAAAGTTTAGCACGGCATAACTAGCATTTTATTATAGAAGATTGATAAAGATTTCAATTAATTTACATTCGAGGATAATCTTATGTTCTATCGTCAGCAAGGGCAGATATTAGCCAAAAGTAATAAGGCTGTGCAAAAGCAGCCGACAACAATAGGAATAACAAATGATGTGCATTCAATAGTTCAAAGGGCGAAAGCTGACCCCAGTTCCCTGAGTGCAGATGAGGTCTTAACCCTTCAGGAGACAATGGGCAATAGGGCAACGAATCGGTTGTTGGCAAGTCGAAGTGCAACACAGGTGCAGGCGAAGCTGACAATTGGAGAACCTGGAGATAAGTACGAGCAGGAAGCAGATAGTGTAGCGCGTGAGGTAGTACAGCAAATTAATGCGCCTGCGGTATCAGGTCAAAGCCAAGCAGTACAGCGCCAGATGCCTGAAGACAAAGACGACCTTCAAATGCGCTCGATAGTACAGCATGTGACAGACGGTGGCATGGCTGCATCAGCAGATGTGGAAGTTGGGATAAAACGGGCTAGAGGCGGTGGACAGCCATTAGCAGACAGCATCAGAGAACCGATGGAGCAGGCTTTTGGGGCCGACTTTAGTAGGGTGAAGGTTCATACGAATGCTCAGGCTGACCAGTTGAATCAATCGATACAGGCTAAGGCGTTTACTACAGGGCAGGACGTGTTCTTTCGGCAGGGCGAGTATCAACCGGGGAGTCGTGGGGGGCAGGAGTTGATTGCCCATGAGTTGACTCATGTAGTGCAGCAGGATGGAGAAGCCCGATCAGTCCAGCGAGTGAAGATAGGACAATCAATGTTGTCGGATCAAACTCCGACAGCGGTTGCGGGTTCTGCCGCAATCGATGATAGGTTAGTTGATGTGCACAATCGGGTTATGGAAAGGGGTGGAGAATGGAGCAAATATAAGCGGATTATATCAGCGCACCATCTAACTTGTAAGCATTTTAGTCAAACAGATCAAGTGGTATATTATGAAGCAGAGGCCAAACAAGAGGGGGAGTGCGAGGTAGCTCAAGCGCAGTACTGGTATAGAGCCATGACATTCGAGGAATTCAGTAGGCTCAAATCCGACGATTGGTTGCCTAGGGGTCCTAGTTTCCAAGGGGTGGCCACAAACAAGAGATATAGCAGAGGATACATAACAAATGCAAGTGAATATTGCGTCCTAGTGGAGTTTTATATACCTCCCCCAGGCACGTTAAAGACAGCATTGACGGACGCCCTAGGTCAAAAAAAAGAAAATAGTGCATTTAAGGCAGAGGGAGATGGAGGAACATACGGACTGGGACAAACAGGAGGCAGTTATGGGCCGCCGGAACAACCCTTGGAACAAAGAGGCGCAAATGAAGTGTTTAACGACTTATTCGACTCGCGATACCGAGTAGTGACCCTAAGAGTACCGTTACCAAATTCGTAACAAGTTAAGGGAAAGCAGGAATTGTCAAGGGTAAAGGAAAAGGCGATAAATCAAGGGTTTGAGGTTTTTTTCGTATTGTCTTGACAACATCAAGGTTTTTATTTTCTGGAGCCGCAAAAAATAAAACTGGATCAGTCGCCCGACCCTTGTTGTAAGCATGGTTGAAATGATAAAGCCCGCGAAAAATCATCTCTAAGGAAATGCGGTAAAATGGAAGGGGTAGCTCGTCAGCAACAGCATCTGCAAGGTCAATTAAAACTGCGTAAAATAACCAAGTTGCCCAAACTTGAAGCTTGACACCATTAATTGAACCAGTCCATAGATAACTTAATCTCAGCAAGCGTTTCGCAGTGCGATCGCGGATCTTGTAGGGTGCGTTAACAGGTACGGCACCATATTGATGCTAATATAGGGGTAAAAGTAGTGTGATCGCTGATCTTGTAGGGTGCGTTAACGAAGTAACGCACCGAACCAATCTCATGCAGCGTTACAGCGTAAACAACCAAATGGCTTGTCAAATATCCGGCGTTGTTGCACGATTAGGGAAAATGGTAAATTAAACTGAGCGAAACCTTTCTGTTTAGTAGCTTGAATACCCATTAAGAAGAAGGAGATCCCAGGATTTAATCCCAAGGACTGTAAACGTTGGTATGACTGATTTCCTTGCCTAATATAAGTGCCTTGCTTTTGACGCAACACAAAATCAATTCCTTTGCTATGTAACCAATTCGCCAGTTTTATACTATGAAATTCTCTATCTCCCAGAACCAGAATTCGATATCCTTTAAATATCTGTAGCAATGGGCGTATTAATTTTTTCTGCTCACCCAAGTTGCTACATCCTCTTTTTGGTAACAATAGCCAATAAACTGGAATAGCTCTTTTCTGTTCAATTATGCTGATTACAAATACATTTTGTGAACGCTACTGCGTTCTATCAATGGCGAATATCATTTGTTTGTTCAATGATTGTCGGCTATTTTTAACCCATCGTTTGAGTACTGGAAACCAGAGGTATTGAATTGATAATTGGGGCAACAATAAAAACCTTTGAATGCTCCGTCGCCTACTTTCAAATTTTATCGGTTGTGGAAATACAGATGAGAGCTTTTCAATCGTTACAGTTTTATGAAATTGCAACAGCATAATCAAAATTTCAAGCATCTTGTACTGTGCGGGTGTCAGTAAATTTTGAAAGCAGTTCTGGTAGAATTTAGGTAATATTATCATTTGATAGGTGTTGTTGAGAATACCTGACCTATCTTTTTTTACCCTAAAACGGTCACACCTCCTTATTTCCTCGGCTTCAGCCCCTTTGTCACCCCTTCAGATTAAAAAATTAATGTTCGGTATAGCGCGAGATCGCCTCTTCGCCGCTTGCAAAACGCGATCGCGTAATTCTAATGGCTCAAGTCTAATTCGTATTAGTCCTGGGTGACAGATGCATCTACGTTTTGAGCGCTAAGTTGTTTGTCATTAATTTGGTTATTCCATGACATACCTAGCGCACGACGTACGAAACCTACTGTCTCTGCAAGATAGTGTTCGACGGCAATTTCGGGATGATAAAGTAAACAATCGCGTGCCATGCGATCCAGGATACTGCCCACAAGCCGAATTGCGATCGCTGGATCTATATTTGATGAAATCCGCCCGCAGGCTTGGTCACGTTTGATCAGCAAGATTAGCTGCTGTAAGTAAGGCTCACGACGCTCCTCCGCAGAGGAAGACGAACCAAATAAGAGGGCCTCAGTATCTAGGATGCCTAAAATGTCTCGGTAGGGTGTAGCAGCCGCCAGTGCAGCCCGGATCAGGGCTTCTAGCGACTTGTCCAAAGGTTGGTTCTCGGTCGCTATCTGTTCTACTGCTTGTGTAATATCGCGTTGCAACTCCTCAGCGAGTGCGCTTACTAAAGCTGTTTTCGACGGAAAATAGCGATAAAAAGTCCCTTGAGCTACGTTTGCACGCTTGACAATTTCTGAGACAGCTGCATCTTCATAGCGCCTTTGGGCAAGGATTTCACGTGCTGCCGCTAGGATGCGAGCTCGTTTATCACTACGGGGTAAACGAGAAGTGGACTTATCGATCAAATTTCTTTGGTCAGGATTCTTTTCTTGCATACTCACTCTCACCAGTATTGTGTTTTCTTTTATCTCCTTACTGCCGTCATGATTTCACTAGTTCAACGTTAGCTCAACGGAGTTACCAAGTAACCGCATTAACAATGCTTCTAACGGCTGTAACTGGGCAGGCTGACTACGGAAGCCAACATAACCGTCTGGTCGCACTAAGTACAAACACTCAAACTGGGCCCCGTAGCGGCGGCTTAGTTCACCTGTAGAATCCCATAAGCTAAATTGCTCGTTGCCACCTTGCTGGGACAAAACCAATTGACATTGAATGAGTGTACCGTAACGCGATTGCAACAAAGCAACTATCTGCCGAAGTTCTTCTAAACGCTGAGGTTCTTCTTTTAAACCAGCAAACACTAATAAATGATGTCGTGCTTCGCTACCCCAAATTTCAAACAACCGATGTGGTTGGCCATCTTGCGCTACTATGTTACGGGCATCTGGTGCGCGATCGCCTGCTGTTGGGCCATGGCTAAAATCAAAGCGATCGCCTACTGATGGGTGTGGCTCAGTGTAGGCTATTGCATGCCACCATTCAACAAATGACTGAGTGTGTTCGCCTACCAAGGGACTGTGGCGGTAGTTGTAGGTATTAGCGGCAAAGGCGTTCCGCATCTGACGCTCAATTGCATCCACATGCCAAGCCAGCGACAGTGTAGCGTTGCGTACTTTCGCAACTAGAGGTTGCTTCAGTTCTAAAAGGCGCTCGACAAGCTCGGTTGTTCTTACAATCTCAACTACGATCGGATGTCGTTCAGCGTGATAACTATCCAACAGCGCCTCGCCACCCAGCCCACGTACATGGAGTGCAAGCTTCCAAGCTAAGTTCGTGGTATCTTGCATCCCAGCGTTCATGCCTTGACCACTTTCAGGACTATGAATATGTGCAGCATCTCCTGCAAGAAATACACGCCCGTAGCGCATCTGTTCAACCACACGGCTACTGATGTGAAACGTAGAAACCCATAGAGGGGTATGCAACTCGCGTATACCAGCATCGGGGTGATAAGTCAGCTGATGCTTAATTAAGGCTAGTATTGCCTGCTTGTCTTCTATCCTTGGTTGGTCATGAGGCAGTGTAACTACTATGCGCCAAATGCCACTAGGTAGCCGACCCAGAATTAATAAACCTTCAGGGCGTAAGAAGGTATGAATTTGGTCATCAGGCCAGGTACGATCCCACTCAACATCCACATCAACTAAGGCATACTGCCCTACATGGGGATGCCCTGGAAAGTTCACGCCTATTAAATGGCGGACTGTGCTGTGTGCGCCATCACAACCTACTAAATATGCAGTCGTTACCTCTTCAATTCTTCCGTCCTCATGGCGTAAAGTAGCGTGAACTATGTCTCCTTCTTGCGTGAGCGCGATCAACTCAACAGGGCGCTCCACTGTTAGCCCTTGGCTAGCAAGATGTTCAACTAGGAGGCGCTCAGTTTTACCTTGCTCAAGCAGTAGAGAAAAGGGATAAGGAACATCGAGTTCGTCGAGTCGCAGATGGACTAGCTGTTGTCCATCCCCATAGAAATTAGCTCCACGGGCAATGCGACCTTGTTCAAGGGCAGTTTGCAGAACACCAAGACGCTCGAAGATTTCGAGTGTGCGTGTATGAACGCCAACAGCACGCGACTCTACGATTGGGCGTGGTGCAGCTTTATCTATGATGCGACACGGAACACCATGACGTGTTAACTCGGCAGCTAGCGTTAAGCCTACTGGGCCAGCGCCAACTACCAGTACAGGCATAGAAGATTGAGCAGTATGGAAGTATGTCATCAGATTATCTCCTCTATTCAATTATTCAACGTTTACTAGACTGACTGTCATTCTAGTTTTTGTTTTGAGGAAACGTCAAGATACCAGCTAGTCAATTTTGGGAAAACTAAGTAAGTAATTAAAGAAAAACACAATTAATATTACATAATTAATACGTAGGCAAATTTCAACTGTTGCTCTCAATCAACTATTAAACGTCATCTCAGCTTTGTGCTACACGTTTTAAAAGCTATTTATAAAATCAATATAAAATTTTGAGTGTTTTACCAAACGATTTTTCATTTTCTTCTTAGATTTTGTGGCTAACTGTAACCCTCGCTCATATAACTCTTCAAACAATTTTTGAGAGATGTATCCTCTGTGACCAAGCAGTTTGCTTTCTTATGTCCTTAGTCATATTTGAGACTGGTTTTCGGTCATCTACGTTTACTAGATTAAAATTTATATAAGAATTATTGCAAGAAAACAAATATTTCGTTTTGCGGATAAAAAACAATTTCGTTACTAGAATTTGCGGAGCAACCTGGATTAATTAAAGTTGGTGCATCTAATGATGCTAAAGCTTATAGAATCATGAATTTTTGTGATTTAGAAACTAAAACTGAGAAACGCTATAGTAACTAATTTACCGAAGTCAGCAGACGCAGCAGTTTTTGACAATGAAATCAGAGATATTTATCGATTGTGTTGTGGGAGTTTAACTATTATGGAAGTTTTTAAAGATGCACTTAAAAGTTGACAAATTAATTACCAAAAATATCAATAGTATTACTATACAAATTTAGGTTATCTTAATAGCCTATCTGATATTATCAGTTTTATTTACTTATACATAATAGCGACATCTACCATTAGATAAATTTCCCTATATTCAGTCTTCTATATATTAGAAACTCAATTACATTTACTGATTTTAATAGATGCTATTATATTGATTAATTTAGAATTTTTATAATTAGTATAAATAAACATGTAAAGTTTTGTACTGACATTTAACATTTCTGGTAATATACTATCAAAGATGCATTAACATGATAATTGCTTGAATATTCATTCATAAACATAGTGCCTATATGAAAAATAGGTTAATTAAAGGTTAAAAATAGCTGATGTTCATAGTTACTGACTACGCATAGTTGTTTAAAGCCAACTATTTAAACCTACTAAAAAAGGTGCTTATAATAATGCCTAAAAAGCAAAAACGCAAACGTGGTGTTCTCCTGACTCCTGAAGGGTTGCAAAAACTTCAATCGAGCAAACTAGCGTTAGAATTAAACGACAATTATGGAAACAAGTATACTCTTGAAGATTTGAGCGATCGAGTTGGAGTCAACACGGCGACAATTTCCAAAGTACTTTCCCGTGAGGAAGGGGTTGACAAACTAACACTTGAGCTTTTTTTCAAAGCTTTCAATTTAGAACTAGATAAAACTTACTATGTCAGTTCAGACCAATCTCAGCACCAAGATTGGGGAAAAGCAATTTGTGTATCAGTTTTTTATGGACGACAAGAAGAACTAGCTACTTTAGAGCAATGGGTTTTGAGAGAAAACTGCCGAGTAGTAGCACTGCTGGGAATGGGAGGAATTGGTAAGACAGCTCTGGCTATAAAACTAGCAGAACAGATTAAGGACAATTTTGAATATATAATTTGGCGATCGCTGCGAGAAGCTCCATCTGTTAAAGCTTTGCTAGCAAACTTAATCCAATTCCTTAGCGATAATCAAGAAACAGAAACTACCTTACCAGAAAACGTAGGCGACAGAATATTACGACTAATAAGCTATCTACGGGAGCATCGCTGTTTGCTAATCCTAGATAATCTAGAGTCGATTATGCGTGATGGAAGTCGAGCCGGAATTTATCGTGAAGGATATGAGGGGTATGGTGAGTTACTCAAACTTGTAGGAGAAGCTACTCACCAAAGCTGCTTAGTACTGACAAGTAGGGAAAAACCTAAAGAGGTAGCCTCACAGCAAGGAAAATCCTTATCTGTTCGCTCATTACTGCTGAATGGTCTCAAGCCAGAAGATGGGCAGGGAATATTAAAAATGAAGGGTATCTCTGTATCAGAGTCACAATTGATCAAAACTTTAGTCGAGCGCTATGGTGGTAATGTTTTAGCTTTAAAAATAGTTGCGACAACCATTCAAGATTTATTTAATGGCAGCATTTCTGAATTTTTGCGGCAAGAAACAGTCGTTTTCGGCGATATTTGCGATTTGTTAGACCAGCAGTTTTCGCGCTTGTTAGATTTAGAAAAAGAAATAATGTACTGGTTAGCGATTAATCTTGAGCCAGTTTCACTATTAGAATTGCGAGAAGATATATATTCATCAATACCACAAGTAAAATTATTAGAAGCTCTGGAATCTTTAAGACGGCGATCACTGATTGAACAAAACGCATTACTATTCATGCTACAACCTGTAGTTATGGAGTATATAACTCAACGGTTAATAGAGCAGGTTAATGAAGAGATTGTCACTCAAGACCTCCAGCTTTTTCGGAGTCATGCTTTGATGAAAGCGACAGCCAAAGACTATATTATTAATACCCAAATACAAGTCATTATTCAACCACTTATTAATAAATTACTTACTTACTATAGAAATAAAAAAAACCTTGAAAATCAATTTATTCAAAT
The DNA here is from genome assembly GCF_034531135.2 of Nostoc sp. CmiVER01. Lineage (NCBI taxonomy): Bacteria > Bacillati > Cyanobacteriota > Cyanophyceae > Nostocales > Nostocaceae > Nostoc > Nostoc sp. CmiVER01. The sequence goes on along the minus strand of NZ_JAVRBU020000023.1, from coordinate 102,676 downwards.
TTTAGCAAGATTACAAGAAACATCTCCCCTAGAACAAAGTTATACAGCTGGAAATATTCTGAATTTGCTTTGTCATTTAAAAACAGATTTAACTGGTTACGATTTTTCTAATCTGACTATTTGGCAAGCAGATATGAGATATGTGAATTTGCACAACACAAATTTTACTCATGCTAATTTAGCGAAGTGTGTTTTTGCTGCAACCATAGGTGGTATTCATTCCGTGGCATTCAACCCAAATGGGAAAGTTTTGGCTATGGGGGATACGAACGGTGATATTAGCCTGTATCAAGTTACAGATGGCAGACAACTGCTAACTATTAGGGGGCATATAGGTTTTGTTTGGCCGATTACTTTTAGTCCTGATGGTTATGTTATTGCCAGTGGTAGCGCCGATCAAACAGTGAAACTATGGGATGCTAATAGTGGACAATGCCTAGCAAATTTGCAAGATCATAGTGGTGGGATATGGTCAGTTGCTTTCCATCCTCACAGTACTATGCTTGCCAGTGGTAGTGAAGATCAAACAGTGAAACTATGGGATGCCACTAGTAGTCAACTACTCAAAACTTTGCATGGACATAGTAATCGAGTTACATCAGTTGCCTTCAATTCTCAAGGTACTATACTTGTCAGTGGTAGCGATGACCAAAAGGTAAGGCTATGGGATCTTAAAACCTATCAATGCTTAAAAACTCTAGAGTATCAAGATAGTGAAGTAAAGTCAGTCGCCTTTAGTCCAGATGGTCAAATTTTGGCTATAGGTTATTGTGACCAAACAATAAAGCTATTAAATCCTGTTACATATCAATGTATTCAAACTTTACATGGTCATCAAGACTGTGTAAATTCAGTTACCTTTAGTTATGATAGTCAGACCTTAGCAAGTGGCAGTGATGACCAAACAGTTAAGCTGTGGGATGTTACTACTGGTCAGTGCCTTAACACTCTGTACGGTCATAGTAGCAGAATATCTTCAGTTGCTTTTAGACCATATACTTATACGCTAGCAAGTGGCAGTGAAGACCAAACCGTAAAGCTGTGGGATGTCACTACTGGTCTTTGTCTGAAAACTTTCCAGGGTTATTGTAATGGAGTGTGGTCAGTTGCCTTTAGCCCTAATAGTAACTATATTGCAAGTGGCAATAATGACCAAACGGTGAAGCTATGGGATGTTAGCACTGGGAGATGCCTAAAAATTTTGCAGGGTCATAGTAATCGAGTTACATCAGTTGCTTTTTCTCAAAATACTATACTTGCCACTGGTAGTGAAGATCAAACAGTGAAGTTATGGGATATTAACACTGGTCAATGCTTCAAAACATTACAAGGACATACAAATCGAATCACATCAATTACCTTTAGCCGCAATGGTCATCTATTAGCAAGCGGCAGTCAAGACCAGACAGTAAAGTTGTGGGATGCCAAAACAACTCAGTGTGTCAAAACCTTAAAAGGACATACTCATTGGGTATGGACAGTAGCCTTCAATCCCAATGGTGATTTATTAGCAAGTGGCAGTAATGACCAAACAATTAAGTTGTGGGATGTCAGTACTGGTCTTTGCCTTCAAACTTTGGATAGTCATACTGATTGGATTTGGTCACTCATCTTCAGCCCCGATGGTTGCACGTTGGCAAGTGGTAGTAGTGACCAAACAATTAAGTTGTGGGATGTCAGCACAGGACGGCATCTTAAAACCTTAGAGGGACATGCCAGTTCTGTACACTCAGTAGCTTTTCTAGATGCTCATATACTAGCAAGCGGTAGTGGCGACCATACGGTGAAACTGTGGGATATCAGCACAGGTAAGTGCATCAGAACTTTGACTGGACATTCTAAGTTTGTTTGGTCAGTTACTTTTAGTCCTGATGGTCAAACCCTAGCAAGTAGCAGTGAAGATGAGACGATTAAGCTTTGGAATTTCAAAACTGGTGAGTGTCAGAAAACTTTGAAAAGCTCTAAATCCTACGAAGGTATGAATATTAATGGTGTAACAGGTGTAAGTCCAGTAACTATTGCTACTATGAAAGCCTTGGGCGCAGTTGAGTATTGAACAGAATTCCAGCCCCTTGCCTGCTAGGGAAGGCTACCGTATACGATAATGTCAAGTGAGTTTTTTAACTTGTGTGTACACGGTAGCCGAGCAGTGAAAGCTTTGAAAATATGTTAAATCTAATATGTTGAACTTAGGTTAACAAGAAGCAAGGCTCATTATTGAAGTTTTCACTGCCGATTCAGGTAAATTGAGATGTGGATCGGAACCTAAAGCCACTTTTCCCCAACGCATTACATTTGCAGTGGCACTACTGGCTGCACCAAAGCCATAAATGAGAACTAAATCATTTTCACGAATCTTACCCAACTGGGCAGCGTGATATAAATTAGCTAAAGTCAGTGCTGGCCCAATGTTTGCATAGAGAGGGTAAGTGTTGATTGTGCGTTCTGAATCAATACTTAGTACTTGTGTACAAAAGTCGGCAAACCAGGCAGTAGGTGTATTGAAAATGAAAAAATCAATTTGGTCGAAACTGACATCAGCAGCAGCAACTGCTCCCTCGCAACACTGACGTAGAAGCCCCGCAGATGTTCTACTGATTACTTTGTTTGTACCCTTATCTACCTGCATACGTAATTGTGCTTTGCCCTGCTCATCTGGTGTGAGTTGAAAGGAGAACTGGTCACACAACATATTGGTATTTACAGATTTGGTGCTGAGAATGCCTTGGTTTGCTTTGAGCGGACTGACAACCATTGCGCCAGCACCATCGCTAAAAAACCAAGAGAGAGTATCGTCCTCGTTGAAAAAACGAGAGTAAGTACAGGAGATCACAACCAATACATTGCGGTATCCTCCTGATTGCACTAAAGCACAGGCAGTTTGTAGCGCTACAGGGGTACTACCACAGCTTGCATCAAGGTTCCATGCACCACAAGTTAATCCCAGTTCGCGGGCGAGGAAGGCAGCATTACCAAAGCCGATATGTTCAGGTAAGAATGAGCCGACAATTAAAAGATCAACATCGTCAAGGGAAAGCTTTGCTGCCTCTAGAGCATCTTTAGCGGCACGATACTCCAAGGTCAGTGACGACTCGCCTGGCCCAAGTATCCTTTTCTCAACAGTTCCCCGAAAGGGATCTGATAAATAGGGCAGCATTTGGGAGTCAAATTCGTTGCAAGCAGCCAAATTATCTTGTGACATTAGCTTTGCTAAGTTTTTTTGCTCTGCATGAGCAATTAAATCAGGATAATTTTCTCTGTAGTAGTTTTTTGTACGCTTAATGGTTGGGAAGCTTAAGGCAAGTGAGCTAATTCCTACAGATTGACACGCTATCATAAATTTTTTCTCAAACACTAGTATTTTGCAAAATTAGATTCTCAATGCGGCTGCCAATCGGTGCTAGCCGAGTCGGATCAATTACTACATCAACAACAAATGGAACTGGAGAGAGCATCGCTTTCTTTAGGGCTAGCTGAATGTCAGATTCTGTTTCGATACGGATACCATCAGCTCCCATTCCTTGGGCAATTTTAACGAAATCCCCTTGGGGAATTTCTATATCAAGATTGTTAAATCCCTGCATTGTTGTTCCTTGAGCGCACATGTTGTAACATGAGTCGTTGAGTACAATCCAAACGGCAGGAATTTTATATTTGACAGCCGTACTTACCTCACTGTTCATCAACATCGCACCATCTCCCACTATGGCTACAGCTTTGCCATTCCGGGCTAGGGCAGCACCTACAACACCTGTGACAGCATGACCCATAGCCCCAAATCCGGTACTAACACGGTAACGTTCGGGTTGGGCAAATCGCAGCATGTAATTTCCCCAAGCAAAAGAGTTGCCGGCTTCTGCAATGATCAAGGCATCACTGCCATCCACAATTACCTGTTGAATTGCATTCATCAATACCTCTGGTCGCACTGCACCTGTGTTTAATGATGAGAATATTTCACACTCAGGTTTGGGTAATGACTGCTGTGTTTCAATAGGACTTTTTGGTAAATGCTTAAGTAGCGATCGCACAAATAATTTCACATCCGACTGAATGGCTACTGTCTGGGCAGTTGGATAGGCTGTTCCTGGTACTTCTGGGTCAATATCAACATGCAAAAAACTCTGCAAAGGAATCATTGCGGGATTCCAAAAAGAGGTGAGTTCTCCTAATCGTGTTCCTAAAACTAGAGTGTGCAATGGTCGAGATTGTTGCATATATCTCAAGACTGATTTGTGTCCAGCGAAGCCTGTACTGCCTATAAATTGCGGATGGTCTTCGGGAAAAATTCCTTTACCCCGTGGCGAACACATCACTGCTGCACCTGTTGTTTCTGCTAACTGCCGAATTTCCTTAGCTGCATTTCTAGCCCCAAAGCCTACCCAGATGGCGAATTTTCCTTTAGAAAGTAACTCTGCACATTCTGAAACTGTTTCCTCACTGACTGTGACTCCTGGTGCAGTGAGATTGACTTTTGACCAAGATGTTTTGGCTGTACTTGTCTGCACTGCTGTTGGAATACTCAAATGGGCGACAAAACCACCCGGTCTAGCTAAACCCAGCACTAGCCTACGTGCAATTTCTGGCAATTGTTCGCCGCTTTCTAAAGTCGTTGCATAATGAAATAGTTTTCCTGTGGTAAATATATCCGCACTGGGCATTGTGTAAGCGCTGGTTTCTTGGAAAGCCCACATTCCTCGCTGTGATGCTGAGGTGGACGGCGATAAAAAGATAACTTTTGCACCGTCCCAACGTGCTGCATATAGTCCTGTGATTGCGTTTGTGATCCCCGGCCCGGCTGTAGTAAATACTACAACTGGGCGATCGCTAGTAAAGTGTGCTTCTGTAGCTGCAAACGCTGCTCCAGCTTCGTGCCGAAAGTGAATCACTTGGATTGAGCTATTTTCCAGGCTATGCCATAAAGGTGCGATCGCTCCGCCCGAAACACCAAACGCATATTGCACTCCCATTTTTTCTAGCATTTTGACTACCGCAGAAGCCACTGACACTTCATTGCCAACTGAAGGCGCAATATTCTCCAAGCAGATATTTGATATATCTGCAAAAGGTGGATACAGCAACGATAGTGAAGATGGCGATAAAACAGAAGACGCGATTGATCCTTTCAGCGAAATATCTGTTTTTGTGTTGGGAGTTTGAAATTTAGTACTCATGTTCAGCAAATTAAATAGATTAAAGGTTGTTATCTGGCTTTACTGACTTTCAAGCCTGCTCACTATTTCCTGTTTGCTATTTTCTGCTGTAAGAATTTACCCTTACCCGTTTAGTACTAGAAATAATAGTTTTGAGCAGGCAAGAGTGTATATCTATAATGGTTTTTGAACAATCTAATTCTTTACTCTCTAATGTTTAGATCACATAGATTCATCCCAAAACCTCTGACTTTTGAGCAATTAAGTTGATACTAAATCACTTGCAAAATTTTTTGCACTCAAGAACAGCAAGTTAAGAATAAACTTAAGTCTTTCTATTGCTCATTGAAGTTCAATATGGCATAAGACCGTTATTCATCAAGCACTACAGCTTATCAGCCTGCGAATTTCTCTAAATTAGTTGATCGTAACAATAGATATCTGGCTTTGGCACAGTCGGCTGTAATCTGTGCTTTGAGGGTTTCTGAGGAGGAGAACTTTTGCTCTGGTCGTAAAAATTCTTCTAATTGTACTATTAATGTCTTGTCATACAAATCGCCTAACCAGTCCAATAGGTGTACTTCTACAGATGGATAGGTATCATTGACTATTAAATGATGAGCAACATTCATAACTCCTATACCTATAGGCAAAAGTTGGTTAGATAAAGATGAAGCATCTACAGTCTCATTGACAATGAATACTCGCACCGCATATACACCATGCCGAGGTAGTAACTTGTTAGCTGTTAATTGAATTTTAGCAGGTGAAAAGCCGATGCTTCTATCCAACTGCTGTACTTTAACAACTTTCCCTGTGAAATTATAAGGATAGTTTAATAGTACCTTAACACGGTGCATGTCACCTTTAGCTAAGGCTTGGCGAATAGAAGAACTGCTAATACGTTCGCCTTGAAAAGAGTAATTAGGAACAATGACAACAGGAATATTAAATTTAGCTGCGATATCCTGTAAATCACTAGTAGTTCCACTACGGTGCTTTCCAAAGCGAAAGTCCTCTCCTACACTGATCATTTGAGCTTTTAGCTGTTGCACTAAAATCTTTTCTACAAAATCTTGCGGACTTAAAGTAGTTAATTCTTTATCAAAAGGTAATAATACTAGTTGTTCTACACCACAATTTTGTAGCTCTTGCACTTTCTCTTGCAAGGGTGTCAGTAAAGGCCAAGGTTTTCCCGTAAAAAACTCTTGTGGATGCGGATTAAAAGTGACAACTGTGGGGTAAATATGTTCTTTAGTTAGCGATCGGTTTTTCTTCCCGGACTCCTGCGTTCTGATGTGATTCAAAATAGGTTGAATGACTTGTTGATGACCACAATGCAGACCGTCAAACTTTCCCAGAGCAACAACAGTTGGTGTGAAAGCAGCAGAAGTAGAGTAAGTCACTCGTACATTATTAGTAAAATTTGCTATTTTGTTCATAATTACATATTATTTTTTCTGAATGTACTATAAAACTGATATTGGATTTTTGAACTTTTAGGGGCGAGTTTACCAATATCATCATTAGCAATTAATCATATTGGCAGAGATAAAATCAATTCTTTACTTCTGCTCTCTGCCTTTTTCTGGTCAATAAAACTACACTGCCACCAATTTTTTCTGTGTCAAAGTATTAACAAGTTCTTGAATAGAAGCTTTTAATCTCTGCTCAATATCGCTATCTAATTGGATTTCTTTCTGCTCATTAAACTGAATTTGTGAACTGACGACGTAAACTCCCTTGAGAATGTGAGTAGCTCCCATTGCTGAGAACAGAGGCTTAATCGCATAGTCAATTGACAGTAAATGATTGATTGATCCACCTGTAACAATTGGCAGGATAGTTTTACCACCAAAAGCATACTGAGGCATTAAATCTAGCAAAGTCTTTAGTATTCCTGTGTAGGAGGAATTGTAAACAGGTGTAGAAATAATTACTGCCTCTGCTTGCCCAACGAGAAGCTGTAGTCTTTTCACCTCTGGACTCTCAAAGTTTCCGTAAATCAAATCCTCTGGAGGGAGATCGCGTACTGTAATAGATGCTATTTCGATTTGATGTTTGGTACAAAGTTCTTGAGCATAGTTTAAGATTGCAGCAGAGCGAGAGTTGAAAGAAGAATTACCGGAAATTGTAACGATTTTGTGCATGGTTTAAATCTCCCGAGATGATTAGTATTAATTTTCTAAAATACATTGCATTTGATTTGATCCTGATAGATTCTCTAATGTCGATGGAACACCGAGAGAGGCTCTGTGAAATGACTTAGCATTCCACAGAGCAGCATGATTAACATGTAATGTTAGGCCAGAAACAGCTTAATACACTTAAGTCGTAACCAAAGAGCGAACTAATTCATTTTCGCTCAGATATTCAGACTGTTCTTGAGACTTGATCACGTAAGTTAAGTATTCATATTGAGATGGTAAGGTAGCACTAAGGTAATTTGTTCTTTCCTTAATTGCATCAAATGTTGCTATAGCTTTTTGGTCTTCAATATGATTCAATACAGGTAAATTGTTTTCAGGAAGGTAATTTAACCCTAACAACATTACAGAATAGGAATAGGACTCAAAACCGTGATAGTTCGGATTGATGCTCTTGTTGTTTGGTAGTCTACTCTTCCACAATCTCAATCTTTCTTGTAGTTCTTCAGAAATTACGATGTCGCGCTTGCTTGCCTTCCAGAACTCTGTGTCTGCTCTATTACTAGCACAATAATGAAGTGTCAAAAAGTCTCGAACACCATCTATGCAATTAGCAACAGTTTTGTTGTAGTTTTTAATTACATCCTCATTAAAGGAAGTGTCTGGTAAGTTGTTGACTAACTCTTCAATACCATGCTGAATAAAGAATATGCCGGTAGACTCTAGTGGTTCAACAAAACCACTAGAAAGACCAATAGCTACACAGTTCTTCACCCATGAGTTTCTGTTTCTACCAATTCTCATCTTGATATGTGAAGCTCTGCAATCATTGGCACCTTCTCCCAAGTGCTGTCTAAATTCAGTTTCCGCCTCTTCTTTAGAGATAAACGCACTTGAGTAAACATACCCTGTGCCAACTCTTCCATACAGAGGGATGTTCCAGACCCAACCAGATGAGAGCGCAGTTGCTGTTGTATAAGGATTGATGCCATTTTTCTTGATATTAGTGGGTATTTGCATAGCGATCGCACTATCGCACAGTAGTGACTCCGAGAAGGAAATAAATGGTTCACCAAGAGCTTTATTGATTAATAAACCACGGAAGCCAGTACAATCTATAAATAAATCGCCTTTAATAGTCCCATGTTCTTTGGTTTTGACATCATCTATACTGCCATCTTCACCTAAATGAACATCTACTACATCATCAACAATCTGTCTTACACCTCTCTGCTTCCCATAATCTTTTAAGAATCTTGCCAGTAAGTTGGCATCAAAATGATAGGCGTAAGGGTACTGAGCTTTTAAATCAGCCAAGACATTTTTCTGAGTGGTAATCTCTTGGGTAAACAAATCTTGAGCTTTATTGTCAAAAACTTCTCCGTTAAAATGTCTGGGAGAGCGCTTCAGATCGCATAACAAAGGAATCATAAAGCAGGAGTAATCAAATGGTGCTTCATGTCTCTTTGTTTTTAGCCACCATTCGGAGATATCAAAACCATCTACCGTTTCATATCTTTGAAAAGGATGGTAAAAGTATTGTCCTTGAGAGTTCCAATTGACAAACTTAATTGCCATTTTATAAGTAGCATTGCATTTTGGCATCCATTCGTGTTCTTGCAAACCGAGAAAATCAAAGAATAGCTTAATGGTACTGAAGGTCGCTTCACCAACTCCCACTGTTGTGATGTTAGATGACTCAATTAGGGTAATCTGAACATTTTTATCCAAAGCCTTGCTCAAATATGCTGCGGTCATCCAACCAGCAGAACCACCACCAACAATTACAATGTTCTTTATGTTCTGTGCCATGAGAATATTGCTCCTAAAGGTTTCATGAAGTATTTTGTCAAACGAGAAAAAGTCAAAGAAATCAACCAACATAAATCCAAACGCAGTGAATTTTACGTTTGTAAAGTATGTAGATACTTTTTTTACCTAATGCAGAATTCGGATTAACTGTTCTAACTTCATCCAGGCTTCTCCACTTTGTAAGATATCTTTAGCAAGAGTTACCCCTTTTGCATAGAAGTTAATTTCATCTGTGGAAGTGGTCGCTTCGCCAACCTGTAAAGCTAGCGCTGCGTTCAAAGCCACAACATCTTGCTGCGCCTGAGTGCCTTTTCCTTGAAGTACAGCTTTGAGAATTTCAGCATTTTCCTTGGCATTTCCACCTGCTAACTGAGTAGTTGCAGCAGGTTTCAATCCCAAATCTTGAGGATTCAAAGTTATTTGATGTAGTTGTTTGTCTGCCAACACAACCATGTCAGTCAAATCTGCTAGTCCTGCCTCATCCAGTTTTTCACGTCCATGAAGAACGATCGCTCGGCAAGTGCCTAATTGATTTAAAGCCTGGGCGATTGTGTTCATTAAGTTAGGATTATAAACTCCGATAACTTGCCCTGTAAGTGGTAAAGGATTGAGTAAGGGGCCTAATAAGTTAAAGACAGTACGGATTTTCAACGTTTTACGCAGAGGTGACACCACCTTGAAAGCAGGATGCCATGTTGGTGCAAATAAAAACGTTATCCCAACTTCGTCAAGGGCTGCGATTATGCGATCGCTGCTGGTATAGAGATTCAGACCCAGCGTTTCTAGGACATCCGCCGATCCAGCTTGACTAGATGCTGAACGATTGCCATGCTTGGCAACTTTGATTCCTGCGGCTGCAACCACGAAAGCTACAGCTGTAGAAATATTGAAAGTTGAGGCTCCATCTCCACCAGTCCCACAAGTGTCAATCAAAGGATAGGAGTTGATAGCATTACTAGTTCCTAATTGTAATGACTGCTGTCGCAAAACTTGCGATAGACCAACCAACTCTTCAGGAGCTACTCCCTTGGCTTGAATTGCTGCCAAAATTGCTCCTGATTGTGCTATGGGGATGGCTTCTGTTAACCAACCTTGCATCAAATTTTTGGCTTGGAGTACAGAAAGGGACTGACGGTCTAGCAGTTGTTGCAGTAAGGTAGACCAATCTTGAGAATCAAAAGTTAATGCCTTGTCTGCATTTAATGTAGGAATTGCCGCTATCATCTCAAATTTTCCCAAATTTTTACAACAGAGTTAATTAGATAGCATTCAAGAATTGAATAACGGTATGCACATCTTTATCTCCTCGTCCAGAGCAACTGAGGATAATTCGTGGACTTCCTCCTATTTCAGGGCAAAGAGTTTCGAGATATGCGATCGCATGGGCAGTTTCTAGAGCCGGAATTATTCCCTCTAACCGCGAAAGACGCTGGAATGCTTGTAAAGCATCTTGATCGGTGACGCTGTGGTATTCAACACGTCCGATGTCCTTCAAATAACTATGCTCAGGCCCCACACCAGGATAATCTAGCCCAGCGCTAATCGAATGTGCCTCGATTATTTGACCATCGTCATCTTGTAGCAAATAGCTCATTGCACCATGCAAAACGCCAACTCGTCCGCGAGTGAGAGTAGCAGCATGTTTTTGGGAGTTAACGCCTTCACCTGCTGCTTCTACTCCAATTAGTCGCACACTTGGTTCATCGACAAACTCGTGGAAAAGTCCGATCGCATTAGAACCACCTCCTACACAAGCCAGGAGAATATCTGGTAATCCTCCCCATTTATCCTGACACTGAGTGCGAGTTTCTTGTCCAATCACAGCCTGAAAATCACGCACCATCATCGGATAAGGATGAGGCCCAGCAACAGAACCGAGAATGTAATGAGTAGTTTCGACATTAGTTACCCAATCTCGGATTGCTTCGGAAGTAGCATCTTTTAAAGTTCCTGTTCCTGCTTCCACAGGACGAACTTCTGCCCCCATCAACTTCATCCGAAACACATTTAGAGCTTGCCGCTCCATATCATGGATGCCCATATAGATTACGCAGTCTAAACCAAAGCGAGCGCAAACTGTGGCTGTAGCAACCCCGTGCTGACCTGCTCCTGTCTCTGCAATAATCCGTTTTTTGCCCATTCGCTTTGCTAATAACACCTGAGCTAGAGCGTTATTAATCTTGTGAGCGCCTGTATGGTTTAAATCTTCACGTTTGAGGTAGATTTGTGGCCCTGTGCCATCAGGTTTGGCATAATGAGCAGTCAAACGTTCAGCAAAGTAAAGAGGGCTGGGTCGTCCTACATAATCCTGCATGAGGTTTTGTAACTCATATTGGAAAGTAGGAACTGTACGATAGTGCTGGTAAGCTCTCTCTAGCTCACTGAGCGCTGACATTAAAGTTTCAGGAACGTACTGGCCTCCAAAGCGTCCAAATCGACCCAATATATCAGGTTTGCTTGCTCTGGGAGCGAGAGCATAAATATCTTTTGTGATTACCACGATGAGATTCCCCTGAATTAGTTATTTGATGCAGTAATTGCTGCTTTCAGACTTCGACAAAGTTTTTCAACTGCCAACAGCCTTTGAGTCGCTGTCCCTTTAACCAAACATTTCACAAAGGCACTACCCACGATCACAGCATTTGCACCCCAATCCATCACCTGACGAGCTTGTTCAGGTCTAGAAATGCCAAAACCAACAGCAATAGGTTTGTCAGTGACACTATGCAAATCTGTGAGTAAATCTTTAACATGCAGTTGGAGTTCGGAGCGTATACCAGTGACACCAGTGACACTGACTAAATAAACGAATCCCTGAGACTGACGAGCGATCGCTTCAATACGTTCAACTGAACTAGTAGGAGCTACCAACAAAATCACTTCGATACCATACTTGGTGGCTAGCTGTAATAAATTTTCTGCTTCCTCCAATGGTAAATCAGGTACTACCAAACCAGCAATGCCTGCTTGAGCTATTTGTTGCAAGAACTGCTCAACACCTCGGTTCAAAATGGGGTTGTAGTAAGTAAATAAGATTAGAGGTGTTTTGAGGCTAGGACTAATAGTCCGAACCATTTCCAGAACTTGATCTAAACGAATGCCCCGTTGCAGAGCGCGGGTTGCTGCTGCTTGAATTACAGGCCCATCTGCCAAAGGATCTGAGTAAGGAACACCCAATTCAATCAGATCGGCACCGTGACGATCCAAAACCCGTAGAGCTTCTGCTGTTATTTCTAAATCTGGATCGCCAGCAGTAATAAAGGGAATTAAGGCGCACTGATTGCGATTTCGTAAAGTCTCGAAGCAATGAGAGATAGAAGTCGTCCTCATAGTTTGTCTAACAAAGTAAGTGAATGGCTAAAAATTTGTCCGCAGATCGAGTACTGCTTGGACTAGATCGGTTTGTTTGACTAAAGACTCTCCCACTAAAACAGCACTAGCACCAGCATCAGCCACAAGAGCTAAATCAGCTTTTGTGTGTATACCAGACTCACTAACAACAGTGATGTTTAAACTGTTTAACTTTTCTCTTCGTTCTGCCAATAAATGCTGTGTAGTTCCTAAATCAACCGTGAAATCTTCGAGATTACGGTTATTGATACCTACTAAACGCAAGTCTTTGAGCGTTAGTACTCGGTCTAGTTCTGCTAGAGTATGTACCTCTATCAGAGCGTTCATGCCTAAACTGTAGGCAATTTGCAAAAATTCTTTGAGGTTTTGGTCTGACAGAATGGCTGCAATCAAAAGTACAGCATCAGCGCCAGCTGCTCGTGCTAGATATATTTGATAAGGATCAATGATGAACTCTTTACACAGCAGTGGTAATGAAACATTTTGTCGAATCGTCTGCAAATAGTCAAAACTGCCTTGAAAGAATTTTTCATCAGTTAGTACTGATATACAAGTTGCTCCACCTTGTGAATAAGCCTGTGCAATTTTGACTGGTTCAAAGTTAGCTCGAATTACTCCTTTACTAGGTGAGGCTTTTTTGACTTCTGCAATTAAGCTGGGTTTGGTTGGGCTTTGTTGCAGCGCACTTAAGAAATCTCGCGTAGCAGGGGCAGTACTTATCTGATTTTGTAAATCTTCTAAACACAATTGCTGACTTCTAAGTGCAACTTCTTGCTTTTTTTGCCACACAATCTCTTCAAGGATATGGCGCGGCTTGGTATTAGTAGTAAATAAAGTTAAAGGATGGCGATCAGTCTGCATAGTCATCACTTGAATTTAAGAGATAGACAATACGGCACGATGGATAACATCTTTGTTGCCAGTAGTTTCTAGCTGTGGATGTGAGAAATTGCACTCTCGTGTGTACATACGCACGACATTCTTAATAATTGATAGACCTACTTCATCAGAAAGAGTCATGATCGATTCTGGGTGAAACTGAAGTGCAGCAATTGGAAGGGTTTTATGCTCAATGCCCATAATCACACCATCTTCTGAAATAGCTGTAACTTGTAATTCTTGAGGAAGGCGATCGGGTAGAGCAAATAACGAATGATATCTACCAACTTCAAAGGATTGGGGTAAACCTTGAAATATCCCAGATTCTGGCGCTGTAACAACAACACGAGCCGATTTTCCATGTTGCGGATACTCAAGAACTCCTAATTCACCCCCAAAAGCTTCAACAATTCCTTGTAACCCCAAACAAACCCCAAAAATTGGGATTTTTCGACGTATGCAGCTTGCAACTGTTTTGGACAGATTAAAGTCACTAGGTCTACCAGGGCCAGGAGATAGTACAACGATGTCTGGAGATTCAATATCTAGAATTTGTTCACAGAAGCCATGACGTAGTGTTTTAACTGTGGCACCAGAAGAGCGGATATAGTTAGCAAGTGTATGTACAAATGAGTCTTCGTGGTCAATTAGTAAGACATGCTTGTTTGTTTCAGTTTTAGCTCGATTGCTAAGGTTTAAACTGCATGACAAGTTGGACTTTTGCTGAGTCTGGTAGAGCGTTTGAAACAAAGCTGCTGCTTTAGTTAAAGTTTCTTGGGCTTCGGCTTCTGGAATTGAGTCATAAAGAACTGTCGCACCCGCACGCACTTCTGCAATTGAGTCTTTAAGTTGAATTGTTCGCAGAATCAGACCGGTGTTCAAGTCGCCTTTGAAAGTGAAGTAACCAACTGCTCCACCATACCAACGTCGAGGACTACGCTCATGCTGTTCAATAAATTGCATTGCTGCTCTTTTGGGCGCTCCTGTGACTGTGACTGCCCACAGATGAGTAAGAAATGCATCCAAGGCATCAAATTCAGGTCTGATTAAGCCTTCAACGTGATCTACTGTATGGATCAAATGACTATACAACTCTATTTGGCGGCGGCCAATTACTCGCACTGACCCAGGTTCGCAGATTCGGGATTTGTCGTTGCGGTCAACGTCAGTACACATTGTCAGTTCAGCTTCATCCTTGCGTGAATTGAGTAGCTGAAGAATTTGTGTTGCATCCTCAATGGCATTTTTTCCACGCTTGATAGTGCCACTGATTGGGCAAGTTTCAACACGCTTCCCTTCGACGCGCACAAACATTTCTGGAGATGCACCAATCAAATATTCTCCACCCAAATTGCAGATAAATCCATAGGGACTAGGATTTATTTGCTGTAACTTTCGGAAAAGTTCTGCTGGGGACTTTTGGCAGCCTTGAAAGAAGTTTTGACTAGGAACTACTTCAAAGAAATCACCTCGACGGAAATAATCAAGTGCTTTTTCAACTTGAAGAGCATACTCATCTGGTTTGTGATCGCAAGGTTGAGTGGGGGTATAGGATTTTCCTTTGTAATCAATGATTTCACCACTCTTTGGCAAACCTTTAGTACTACCATGCTTAGTCTCAAATTCATACTGCACCCTGAATGCACGTTGCTGGTAGTAGTCAACAATTAACAGTTCATCAGGTAGATATAACAACATATCTCGCTGATCGACAGAACGTTCAAGCTGCTTTGGCATTGGTTCAAATTGAAAAACCAAATCGTAGCCAAATGCGCCATACAGCCCTAAATGTTGATCTTCTGGACTCTCAAAAGCAGATAAGATTTCCCGAACGATGTTGAAAACAGATGGTTGTTTGCTGCGCTCTTCTTCGGAAAATAAATGTTCTGTTGGTCGAATTAATCCAGATAAATGCTTCGTTTCCCAATTAACTATCTGGAGTTGCGATCGCCCAAACAAACGCTCTGCTAAATACTGCAATAGCACTACGCCGCGATCGTTATGGGCTGTAAGTGTAAAAAAGTTGTCAGTAGTAACGAGTTCTAAGGGTGGATTAACAAAACCTATTGCCCATCTTTTATATCTTCCAGGATATTCGTAACTACTGGAAAATAAACCTCCACGTTGAGAATCAATAAGTGATAAGACTTCATTAATCGCAGTCTCGATCAGTGTCTCAGTGATGGAGCGAGATATGTACACTCCACCTTTAGTTGTGTAGCAATAAGTATCAAACATTGGGGAATTCTCTCAAACTATTTAAAGAACACCATTCCAGAAATGCTTTAACTACAAACTTGTTTACCTAGTTGGTTCATTGCATGAATGCACTGTAAAATAACGAACTACAAAGTAACCAAAATTCGCAAATAACAAGGAAAAAGAAAGAAGTTGAAAAGCTAATTTTTCTAGCAAAACTAATGCGATAAACTATTAGTCATCTATCCACGACTAAATAGCTTTTCTATTCGCTCTCTAATCGCTAACATACTTACTGGTATATCGTGGCTCAAAACGTGTTCTACTAATGCGCCTGGTAAAATTGGCTTTGGCCAAATCAAGAAGTTATATGAAAGCTCCACTCCATCTTGATCGGGCGATAGATTCCAAGGTTTTAACTGCCAGTAACCAGAGAAGTTCTTAAAGTCTCCCTCAACTTGTTGATAATGAATTTTAGAGGGAAAGTTTTCTTCGATATCTACAACTAATTTGGTCGATACCTTCATCCCCATGAAACTTTTCGTGCGGACTTGTTCTACACGAATACCTCCAGTTGGATGAGCCAAGCGTCTACTTTGCGTAAAATTGGGCATGAACTCAGTAAAAGCTTCATAGTCTGTGAGAACCTGCCAAACTTGCTCTAATGAATAGGGAATTTGAATTTTGGCAAAAACACGTCGTTGTCGGTTCTCTAGCTTTTCAATTTTGATGTCTACAGCTTGTGGAGCAATCAAGTCAGTATTAGTGATAGGTTCTAAGTTTGTTAATTCTAGTTTTGCGGGGTCATATTCCTTGCTCATTTGTACCTCTTGTGCATGGAAATTGAACAGAGTTTTAAAACTAGTTGTGAGAAGTCATGACAGTGATGGTGCTATTACAAAGTTGTTTTGCAGATTGATAGTTTGATGAAAGGGAAGATACTGTCGATGTGGCAAATTTTGGTTCCCAACGATTAACAGCTTGACCAATCACAGCCATTTCTTGCATTAACTTCTCATATTGATCTGGTGTTAGAGATTGAGGCCCATCAGAAAGAGCTTTCGATGGGTTAGGGTGAACCTCAATCATTAAAGCATCTGCACCAGCTGCGATCGCAGCTAATGCCATCGCTGGTACATATTCCGATCTACCAGTACCGTGGCTAGGGTCAATCATAATCGGTAAGTGAGTTAGCGATCGCAACACAGGTATAGCACTCAAATCAAGCGTATTCCTGGCATACTGCCGATCAAAGCTCCGAATTCCCCGTTCGCACAAAATTACATTCGGATTGCCTGCTGCCAAAATGTATTCAGCTGCCATCAACCACTCTTCAATCGTGGCAGACATCCCTCGCTTGAGCAAAATAGGTTTGTTTATACTACCTACTTTCTTTAACAACGAGAAATTATGCATATTGCGAGCGCCGATTTGGACAATATCAGCAATCTGAGCTACTTTCTCAAGATCGGCTGTATCCATGACTTCTGTCACGATTCCCAAACCTGTTTCCTGACGAGCGGTTGCTAACAAATTTAAAGCACTCTCACCATATCCTTGAAAAGCATAGGGAGATGTACGCGGTTTATATGCTCCTCCCCGCAAAAACTTAGCTCCAGCAGCTTTAACTCGCCTAGCTGTTTGTACAATCATTTCTTCGTTCTCTACTGAGCAAGGCCCAGCTATTGTAACTATAGAATGATTTTCGCTAAAACTAACTGCTCCATTCAGTGTGGATACTAATACTTCAGTAGGTTCTCCATAGCGAAATTCTCGACTAACCCGTTTAAAGGGCTGTTTCACCCGCAATACTTCCTCAATAAAAGGACTGAGTTGTTGAATGTATTGAGGATTGATATCTGCCGTATCACCGATTAATGCAATTATAACTTTGTGGTTGCCTACAGTTTTTTCTGGTTTAATCTTCCATCTTTCTAATTCTTGGCTAATTTGTTGAATTTCTAGCTCAGGAGTTCCTGTTTTCATGACTATAATCATTGACTTAAACCTTTATTTACTAGACTGCTGTTCACTTTAATTGAGTGAATAATTACTTTCAAGTAAATATTCTAGACCGACATCTCTAAAACCATGTTTGCTTCGACAATCTTCTCAATTATTTCCTGATGTTTACGCTCTGCTTTTAAAGCTTCTAGATATGGCATACAAGTGAAAGAAACATTGTAGTAAAGGGATGCATACTCTGGATTATTTTCTTGGATTTTTCTCTCAATTTTATTGAGTTCTAAAAATTTGGGATCTCCTACCATTTTTCTTAAAACAGTAAAGTGTTCTACGCAAAGATCAGCGAGAGCATCCATATTTGGTTTACGCATAATCTCATATTCTTGAAAAATTGATTGCCAGTCTCCTAAATGTTTATGAATGCAATTAGTAAGTAACTGGCAATCTTCAAAGCCGGCATTAGCTCCTTGACCGTATGAAGGAAAAATAGCATGGCAAGAATCACCAACTAGTATTACTTTATCTTGATAACTCCAAGGAAAACATTTAATAGTAATCATTGCTTCCACTGGTTTATCAATGTAATTCACTAAGTTGGGTTCTACTAGCGACCAGATATCAGGAAAATACTTTTTGAAAAGATAGCGCAGAGAATCGGGAGATGCAGAAGACTTATGAGAAATTTCACCTTCATAAGGCAAGTGTAATGATAACGTAAAACTTCTATCTAAATTAGGAAACCCAATAAGCATGTAATCATCTCGTGGCCAGATATGTATGGCGTTTTTATCTAATGCCCAATCGCCATCACTGGAGGGAGGAATGATAATTTCTTTATATCCCTGCTCAAAATATTCTTGGGAATAATTGAAACGTTTTAATCGCTGCATCTTGTGCCTAACAGAAGAATAAGCTCCATCAGCAGCAAAAATCCTATCTGCATGAACTTGATTGACTTCTCCTGTTTTTGAATTTTGGAATTTTAAGGTAGCAGTTGGTAAATCAATGTCACTACATTTTTGGTTGAAATGAAATTCAATGTTTTCATGCTGTTGGGCAAAACAGAGAAGCGCCTTACTTAAGTCTTCGCGTCCGATAGAATAAATAGCTTCTCTATTGTTACCGTAAGGCTGATAATTTAGCTCACCATTTTGGGCATGAATAATTCTGCCATAGACAGGAATGCAAAGCCTGCGTACCATGTCACCTGCACCCACAGCATCTAATGCGTGGAAACCCCGTTCAGACAAGGTTATATTGATAGATCGATCTGATTGCAGATTAACTTGGCGTGGATCTGAATTTCGTTCATATACACTAACTTTAAAGCCAGCGCGTGCTAGGTATACAGAGAGCAGAGAACCTACAAGCCCTGCTCCAACAATAATAATGTTTTCTTCCATTTCTACCTCTTTTATTCAAAACAGTTCTTGTTCAGCTTTATGTTTTGTGCTAGGAAGAATCTTTTTCAAGAAAGTTCACAAGTTGCGCTTAAACCGAGAGTATTGATAACTCTGTCAATGTTTTTGATAAGTGATTATCTGCTTTAATAGGTTCAAGCTGGGCTGTAAATTGACGCAACAATTTAGGCGCGTAGTTTAGTTGATATCCAGGAATTTGATTGCAGCGTGCAGCAGTTTTACCAAATATTTCAGCCACATAGTCTAAATGACTTTGTGTATATACCCTTCTAGGAAGTGCTAGACGAACTAGTTCCAATTTGGGATACACCATTTTGTTGGTATCTGGATCAAGATGACCAAAAGTCAGTGAGCCTATTTCTACTGTTCGAATTCCACCTTCTAAATAGAGTTCTACTGTTAAGGCTTGAGCAGGAAATTGTTCTTGAGGGATATGAGACAATAACAATCCAGCATCTACGTATACTGCATGTGCGCCTGGCGGCTCAATGATGGGAATCCCTAATTCTCGTAGACGCGCTGCTAGATATGCTGTTTGCCCCAAACGATAGGCTAGATATTCTTCTTGAAGTACTTCACGCAATCCAATGGCCATAGCATCTAAATCCCGGCCAGCTAACCCGCCATAAGTGGGGAATCCCTCACGGAGAATTAATTCATTACGTGCTTGTTCAAATAGCGCTTCATCTCTCATGGTTATAAAGCCACCAATATTGACCATGCCATCCTTTTTGGCACTCATGGTAATGCCATCGGCTAGAGCAAACATTTCTTGGCTAATTTCCAGAGGAGTTTTATCTGCATAACCAGGCTCTCGTAGCTTAATAAAATAAGCATTTTCTGCAAAGCGACAAGCATCAATGAAAAACGGTATACCAAACTCTTTATAAGTTTGAGAAACTTTTCGTAGGTTTTCTAGAGAAACGGGTTGACCACCTCCAGCGTTATTGGTGACTGTGATCATACCAAAGGGAATTTTGTCTGCTCCTACTCTATTGATAAATTCACGTAGCTTTTCAATATCCATATTCCCTTTAAAGGGGTGATATGAACCAGTATGATGGGCCTCTTCAATAACTAGGTTAGTAGGAAGTCCCCCACGAGCGCGAATATTGGCATAGGTAGTATCAAAGTGCATGTTAGAAGGAACATACTGACCTGGTTTCACCAAACAAGCGCTCAAAATGTTTTCTGCTGCTCGACCTTGGTGAGTAGGTAAAAAGTAGGGAAAGCCGAATATGTCTTGAATGACTTCTGCTAATCGATAATACGAACGAGCGCCAGCATAAGCTTCATCACCTTCAAGCATTGCTGCCCACTGTGCTTGACTCATTGCACTAGTGCCGGAGTCTGTAAATAAATCAATGAATATTTCCTCTGAACGCAGACCAAAGAGATTGTAATTAGCTCGGCGTATGGCTGCCTCACGGGTATTACGATCGAGTAGTTTGATCGGCTCAACCATCTTGATCCGAAATGGTTCTGGGGGATGAAAGGTCATAACTTACCTCTAAATATTGTTTGCTGTTTTTGATTGTGATTTGCGATCGCTCTTAATTAAATACGCGGCTTGATGATAATTTGAAAACTCTCCGGCATTAAAATAGCTCCTGCTGTACCTTCAAAATTCAATTTTTCTCCTGGAGCTTTTTCAAAGCTGCATTTCTGCATTAAACTAGCAATGAAAGTGAATAGCTCAAGCCGTCCTAAATACTCTCCGAAACAGCGACGTTTTCCAATTCCAAATGGGTAATATTTATCTAGCAAATCTTCTCTAACTTCTCCTGTATCAGTGAGAAATCGATATGGGTTGAATTTTTCAGGCTCATGCCAAAAACGCTCATCACGGGTCAAGCTATAAAGATTAACGAACACAGGCGTATCTTTGGGAATGAAGTGACCATTGATAGTGGTATCAATTGTAGTAGCGCTTGGGAGAGCCAGAGGGAAGGAATGAGCATGTCGTAGCATTTCATGAATGCAAGCTTCTGTAAATGGCAATTTTTTGCGATCGGCCATGCATACTTGTCGGTCTCTACCCACTACTGTATCTAGTTCTTGGTGGACTTTCGTCTGAATATCTGGGTCAGCAATCATATATAACATTGCCCAACGAATTAGGGGCGCAATAGGTAGTAATCCTGTACCCATCATTTCTTGCGGTGTTCCTTCCACAATCACCTTTTCGGTAAGACCCAAGGTTTGCTTGTCGAACTCATCTAACTCATTAGTGGCTTTAATGAGCGCATCTACCATACTTCTAAGATTTTCGGGGTCGTATGAGTCTCGATACTCTTTTAACTTCTTTAAAACTAATCTTTCCAGCGTATTCAGCGCGTTATGCCACTTTGATAACCCTTGTCCAAAATTTTCAAAAAATATACGAGTCTGTGGTATAAAATCAGCTAATAAAGTACCCGCAGTATTTTGCGGAAAATCCTCAGCTAATTTGACAAAGGCAATAAAATCTTGATCGTCACGACTGCATTTTTCTCCAAACAAAATCTGAAGCATAACATTCGCAACGGAGAGATTTACCTCTATCTCGGGATTGAAAGGTTGACCTTGATAGCTCAAGAGAATATTTACTAATTCAGCTGCTTCCTCCATCACTTGCTGTTCAATGGAGCTTACTTTACTTGTAACGAATTTATGCAGAGCGTTAGTAGTAATTTCCCGATGCCTTTTCCATAGCAAACCATAATCCCTACCACCAATAGCCCTACCTCTAACTGCATTCTTGAGAGTGTAAAAGTTTGGTCTACCAGCAAAATCCCCTTGTTGTTTTAATAAAGCCTCTTTAATTGTTTCAAGTCCATTGAGTACAACAATAGTTTGAGAAAAAATACGTATTTGAAAGACATTGCCGTACTGTTTTGCTAGATGAGTGAATGTTTGATATGGATATTTACCCATGATTGGCAAGTTCCCAATGATGGGTAAACCACGCGGGCCTGGAAGTGGAGTATTTATTGTTGGGGTAGAAGGTCTTGATTGCAATAGCATAGTAATCTCTTTTATTTGTGTTGCTGTTGTCTCAATTCTTTAAAACACATTGCACATTATTTGTCCTCTCTGTAGTCTCTCCAAATATTGGAGAGACTTTTCTAACCCGTCTATACAGGTTGTGGTACTTTAATATCAAAAAACTCTTTAAGCAAGGCTAAGGGAATATCATCTGCACCTGAAGAAACTAATGGTTTGATTGGTTCTGGATACGCACGGAAATCAACATGTCGTGCTTGAGGATTTCCCCAAGGGTAAACTGATTGCGGTAACATATCAGATTGCTTGAGAAGAGAGAGCATCTGATTAGCAGCTTCTTCTACAGGAATTTCTCCTGCATCAACCTTATCTAATAACACTTCGTAACTATCTAAAACAGTTTGGAAAGTCTCAGCAAAGGGAGCTTTAGCCATAGGATAAGGCTCTTCTTGGTCAAGCTCTATAAAAGGTGATGAACTACTACTAGCTATAGATTTTAAGCAACTACGGAACAGATAGACATCACTAAGAATTAGGTAAGCTAACCAAAGTTGAGTCATTGCATTCCATAGTGGAAAGTGCGACATTGAACGGAAAGTGTTATAAAGTATCTGGTCGTTGTGATCAATTTTTGTTGCTAGCAATTTTTCTACATGGGTAAAGCGCTCAACACTGAAGTCATCATCTTTTAACGCCTCTAATAATCGACCTGCTAGAGAATGAACAGTTTCAAAGGTGCTGATAAAACCTCTTGAGTATAAAGGATCAATAAAACCATAAGAATGGCTCAACAGAGCATAACGATGTCCTACCGCATCTGTAGATGAGTATTGAATCCTATCAGTACTGACCCATTTACGTACTGGTTTCAGGTCTTTAAGATGTTTAGCAATGCTTGGGAACTGCTCGATAATACTGTAGAATTCTTGTTCTGGGTCTATGTCTTTTTTCGGATACTTATAGCCATTGAGCATTAAGCCAACACTGCACAGAGAGCTTTCCGAAAGACTGTGATTGTCAAAGGGAATGACCCATATCCAGCCCCCATCAAAGACATGATGTAATGTTCCTTCTTGCCATTTACAACTTTGTCCTGGCAAGTCTTCTTGGGGTATACAATCATCATAGCCTGGTAAATTAGCTACATGGGTAAAGATACCGCGAGTGTTGGTTCTTAAACGAGTTGGGTTTTCGCGGAGATTGAATTTTTCAGCTACTAGAGAACGGAAACCGGAGCCATCGACTAAAAAGCGAGCAGAATATTCTTCTCCATCTTTGATTCGTACTTGTACGCCATCTTCTTGAAAGTCAATGTCTTGTACTTCAGTCAAGTCATGATATTCAACGCCATAATTGATAGCTACTTTCAACATGTAATGGTCAACATCTGGGCGGAAGAGGTGGCTTTCAGATATCAAAGAAGAAGATGGCGAAATCAGTTGATGTGCTTCATCTGGATTTTGTTTCTCGCCTTGTTTATGGTAAACAAACCCAAGTAAACGTTTTACGCCGCAACCGGATGATACGTATTGCTGGATTGTTTCAACTTGAGTTAAATTTTTAAGTTCTGGTATACCAAAACGTTCTGCAACAATCCACATCCACAATGCACTTTCAGGCAACATGGCTTCACCAATTGCAAACCGAGGATGAGTACCTTTTTCGAGTAGCAATACGCTAAAACCATTTTTAGCTAAAATACTAGCCAGGGTTGTTCCAGCAATCCCTGCTCCGAGAATAATAGTGTCAAAATGTTTGTTTTTTTTCATGATCTCTTGAGTTTTCAATTGACTAGATTTGTTGCGGATTAATGTATTGGAATAAGAACGTAAATTCTGTTTTTTTGATTGCGAATGCTTGCGATTAAAAAGCAAAGCATTAAAAGTTATGCAGCAACTGTTTACGTCTTAAGTGTGTTGTTTTAGGAGAAAGCCAAGTGTTTTCTTTTCACAGTTCAAGTTTATAGTGTCTTAAAGGATAGTTGCAATAATCATTTTTTTGATTAATTGAACAATTATTTTGATTTCATTAAACATAACAGTATATTTTTATTTCAAAAATTAAAGAACGTAAGTTTATGTCTATGCTTTAAAAACAAAAAATGGCTGAAAGTAAAGATTGCAGCCATTGTAAAAATTGAATTTCATACATTGCAATTTCATAAAATATACGTGATACCGCTTAAATTGCCTGAAATTTATAATGCAATAACCATTCTTTTGATTGAGATATTAATTGTTTAGCATTAATTGCTTTTGGACTAAGATAACGGCGGCATATTGTTCTCCAAATATGAGGTGTTTTGCCATTTATCTGGCGAAATTGACGACAGAAGGTAGTTGTATTTTGATAACCTAAGCTCAGAGAGATTTGATTTAAATTTTGGTCTGTTTCTAATAACAAAAGGTATGCTTCTGCCATCCGTCGATGAGTAATCCATCGGTAAAGACTTTTACCAGTTTGTAGTCGTACCAAGTTAGTAAGATAAGCTGGAGAGTAACCAACTACTTGTGCTACATCGTCAAGGGTAATTGGTTGATTATAATTTGCTTCAATAAAGTCAAAGACTTCTTTGAGCAAGAGAACAGACTGATAATTTGACTGCTGAGTTGTCCTGTTAGCAGTATTAATAGGTAATGGCTCTAAAACTTGTTGAGCGTAAGCCTCAAAATCTTGTTTCAGGAGAGTCTGTTTTTCGAGTTTGGTAGCAATTAATGCCAATAATTTTCTTAAATTACACGACTGAATTTGAGAATCATTCACTTCTAGATCAATATTTTTGTGAGTTTCAACCTGAGCTACCTTAGTAGTAAAAAAAATGAAGGGGATAGTCGCTTTGAGAATATCTTGATAAAGCGTAGTTAGGACATGGAAATCATCAAATTCTGCGATCATAATTTTAGAAGTTATTTAGAGTTACTTTTTTGTGAGTGATCTTCAACGGTGAGACATTTCAATATTTGATATCTGCGTTGAGTTATTTACTAGTTTGCCGTCTTCCATTTGGACAATCCGATCTGCAACATCCAAAATTCGGTTGTCGTGGGTAACAATGAGGATAGTACAGCTTTGTTCCTTTGCTAGCTGCTGCATGAGGTTAACGACATCTCGACCAGATTTACTATCGAGGGCAGCAGTTGGTTCGTCAGCTAGAACAATTTTAGGATGGCTTACCAAAGCACGGGCGATCGCAACTCGTTGCTTTTGCCCACCTGAAAGATCGTCAGGATAGTAATTTATCCGATGCTCTAATCCTACCTGCTCCAGCATTTGTGCTGCTCGCCGTTGCATTCGTTTTGAAGAAATATTTTTGTGCAATTCTAAGCCCATTTTGACGTTCTGGAGTGCCGTTAGACTACCATGCAGATTGTGAGCTTGGAAAATATAGCCGTTGTTACGTCGCACCTGTACCAATTCTGCTGGACTGGCATGACACAATTCTTTTCCTAAAACCTGTAGACTTCCTGATTGAGCAGAGCGCAATCCACCAGCTAAGGTGAGCAGTGTAGTTTTACCAGAACCAGAAGGCCCGGTCATAATCACAATTTCGCCCGCATGAATTTCTAAATTGATGTCGAATAAGACTTGTTTGCGGAGTTGACCTTGACCAAAGAAGTGATCGAGATTGTGGATGGAAATGACTGGCTTATTAAACATGGTGTATACCTAAAACATGTCAGCAGGGTCAGCAGATTGAAGTTTACGGGTAGCGATCGCTCCTGAAATAGTACACATGACTAATGTTAGTAGCAGTACAAATACTCCTCTTAACAACGGCATAGATAATGGCAAGTTAGTGGCATTACGAACCAAATGATAAAGTCCTATAGCAATTGATGCACCAGGTATAAATCCCAATACTGCCAGAATCAACGCCTCTTCAAATACGACTCCTAACAAGTAAAAAGTACGATAACCCATTGCTTTAAATGTTGCATATTCCTTGATGTGGGCATTTACATCAGTGGAAAGAACCTGATAAACAATCACGATACCAACTATAAACCCGACTACAGTTCCGAGTCCAAAGATAAAACCAATCGGTCTATTTTTGGCTTCGTAATCTTTTGCAGAGTCAATAAATTCTTCAAGTGTTAGCACTTGAACATCTTTAGGCAAGTAAGCTTTTAATGCAGCTGTAACTTGTACTGGATCATTATCTGGTTTGAACTGAATCAATCCCAAACTAACCGCCCCAGCCTGTCGTTGAGGAAATAACCGCAAAAAGCTCTGATCGCTGGTAATCAAAGTGCCATCGGTAGAGAAGGAAGCACCAACTTGAAACAGTCCACTAATAGTAACAGTACGTCGCTCAATTTCAGTCTTGACAGTTTTACCCTGTTCAATTTTGGCAATAATCTCTTTGTAGTCTCCTCTAGATGTGCGGTCAAATAAAACCGTATCTGACAATTTGATACTTTTTAAATTCTGGTTAACCTCTGGCAAATCAACAGTAACACGCTCTGGATTTATACCTACTACCAGCATAGAGGTCTTGCGCTGGGTTTGGGGATTCTTCCAATCTATGAAGTTGATATACAAAGGCTGGGCTGATTTCACTCCAGGCACATCCATTGCTTGATAAAGCCGCCGCCGGGGAATAGTGCCTATATTTGCTAAGTCGCGGGCTTGAGGGCTGATTAGTACAGCATCAGCCTTTAATTTGCGGTGGAGCAAAACGCTGGTATCAAACAGCGCATTCATAAAACCGAGTTGCATGAACATCAGTATATCTGCAAAAGCAATGCCCGACAGTGCCACGAACAGACGGCTTTTTTCATGATTCAGTTGCAACCATCCTAGAGGTGTTCGCTGTTGTAATTGTTGGATTAAACCTTTCATATATCAATCACCACCGTCACTTGAAGATTCGTTAGCTGTGCTACTTTCTTACTTGATACGGGATCGAGACGCACCCAAACCTCAATCACACGAGCATCAGTGTTGGCGGCTGGGTCGGCATGAATCACGTTTTGCCGAACTACACTTAAACCAATCCGCTCTACCGTCCCTTGCAGTTGTTCTGGTAGAGAATCACTGACCACTTTGGCTCGTTGGCCTGGATGAACTTTGCTGATATCACTTTGGTAAACTTCAGCAACCGCATACATCTGTCCTGTTTTGCCGAACTCTATAATTCCTTTATCAGAAACCCGTTCACTGGGATAAGTGTGAATTTTAAGCACTCTTCCTGTCTGTAGCGCTTTTACGTAAGCCTGTTCTAAATCTGTCTGGGCTTTTTGAACTGCAACCTTAGCACTACTAACTTTTGCGGCTGCAACCTCGACATCTACTGGACGTACTTCAGCAATTTGTTTCAGCGTGGCTTTGGCTTCATTGAGTTGTTGTTTTTGTCCTGATTGAATGCGCTTTAAATTTGCTCTGGCTTCCTGCAATTGCTCTTGAGCAGTTTCAAAATTAAGACGTTTGCTATCCTTAAGTGATGCAGAGATAGCTCCTTCCTGATTGAGCATCTGATAGCGCTGATTTTCGACCTGAGCATTCCTGAATTCAGCTTCCAGCCGACCTACCGTAGCAGTTTGGGCTTCTATGTTATTGCGCCGCTCGACTTCCAGACGAGCGATTTGTGCGCGCTGTGCCTCAATTTCTCCAAGTTTTGCGCCTGCTTTAATGCTAGCAAGTTCGGCTTGCGCTATTCGTACCTGTTGTTGGGCTTCTGCTAAAGCAGCTTGAAGACGAGCGCGGCTATCCAAAATGGCAATTACTTGACCTGTTTTTACCGAATCACCTTCTTTGACAAGTAATTGTTCAACTCGGCTACCCTCAGATGAAGTAGGAGCAGAAACTTGAATGACTTCACCGCCAGGATCTAAACGCCCCAAAGCAGTTACTGTCTTGACTTCGGGTATATTGTTAACTTTTACTGTTTGGGTAACACCAGCTTGAGATGACTGAAACCGCCAGAGCATATAGGTTGTAACTCCGCCAACTAAAAAAGTTGTAGCGATTGTCAGAATGGTCAATTGGTGAACCGGAGGTTTTGTAAGAGAGGATTTTTTGACTATTGTATCTTTCACCATAAAGCATTATTTTATTTGAGTTGGGAGTAATCTCAAGTCTGTTTCAATATGGAGTAACAGGCTTTTGAAGTTAAGTTTTGTTAATTTAGCTTGTTATTACTGGTAGTCTCAAGTACTGCCTAAATGAATATTAATTAACTGCACTTGATATGGTTAATAGAGTAATGCGATTGCCGTAAAATAAAACTTGAGTGGGTTGTGGAAAACTGTCTTGATCATGGTTTTAATGAATTGAGGTCTGTAATATTGAGTTTTCCAATTTTGAATAATTTTGTCCAATTAAAATCCGAAAGTTAAGGCGAAACTTAATTAGTCGCTGCTTTCGATAACAAAAGGTTAGGGACGAATAGCACTAAGAAAAGCTCTAAGGTTTACGGGGTAATTGCTACAGCTTTTAATGCTTGCTTCTGCACGAATGGGATGGAGTCCATTGGTGTCGAGTTAAGGGACTTCCAAAAAATAAAACATCCCAGCAAAAGATAATGATAATCATTGTAGGAGAGGGAGAAAGCGGTAGCCGATGGCTGCCGCTTTCTCCCTTTTTGTAGTAAATTCAGTAATAATAATTGAAATTTCGGGTGCAGCAGGGGTGTCTATAGTATTAACTTCTTCACTGAAACAACTATTGAAACAAACAGCATCTCAATTAAAAGGAGCTGCAAAACGCAAATTTCTAGCGTCAACAGTACAGGGTTTAGGTCTAGGAGGGCAGAGACTTGCAGAAATAGAATTGGGCTGGAATCGAGGTACTATCAGTAGATCGAAAAGTTTTCCAGAAGCCTGAAGAGCCGTTCATTTGAGTTTAGGAACATAGTCTGCCGGAATCCTGTTGGAGTCTGCTTTTCAAGGAACGGGCATTGTTGGTGGGTTAAGAGTGCAGTGCAAGCAATCGCGATCGTCAACCCCAAAACGTCGGCTGAAACCCTGATTATTTCGTCAACTTATAAAAGTTTTCGATCTACTGGAGTTTGAAAACACGCCCTAGTATCTTGAAGTGCCAGCCTACGTCACCACCTCGTAGGGCAGCATCATCTCGTTGTCCTCGTGACTGATCATGTGGCAGTGCCAAACGTAGCGCCCAGTAAACGAGTTGCCAAAGGGCAAGTTCGGCGCGGCTTGGGCACCGAAGGGGATGATAAGGCGGGTGACTTCGCCTGGGTAGACTAACACCGTATCTTTCCAGCCTGCCTCGTTCCGTGCAGGTGGTCTTGCAGGACCGATCGCAAATGGTGTAGGGTCAGGTGGTGGGTAGCTAGCTGGTACTGTTGACCCACCCGGTGGTGCGTGGTGCATACGTACTTTACGAGGGCCAGTAGCAAAGTATGCCCTCAGATACTGAGCCGTATCAATCTTTTGCCGATTGAGAATCTGGAAAAAGACTAGATGCAGGTGCATTGGGTGGGCAACTGGTTGCAGATTAATAATGTTCCATTGCTCCACAGTGTCTACCTTGGGGCGTTCCCTTAGTTCTGGATATTGCTCGGCCTCATCCCAGTAGACGTAGTTTTGTAACACCACCATCAGCTTGTTTTCAACTATGGTTTCCACTAGTGTCAAGAATCGCTGCCGCACGGGTGGAATAGCAATCGGCTTGATTAATGGTTTATGCAGTCGTAGTTTCTGAGGAATGACTTTAGGAGCAGCAGCACCCGCGTTTACCGTGAACTGCATGATTTCTGGCAGAAGTGGTTTTGGAAAGAAGCTGCCCCGACCAAACGGAAACGGTGACACAGCATCATTTTGGACGACGATTTTTTCTCCTGGTAGATTCTTAGAGAAGTCAATCAATACATCAGCCCGCTCGCCTGGAGAGAGCAGCAGGCTGGACAATGGCACTGGAGCGTTGAGCATTCCCCCATCAGTACCAATTTGAATGATTGGCTGTTTCGGCGATAGCTTGAGGTTGTAGGTTCGGTCACTTGAGCCATTGACAATCCGGAATCGGTACAAAGTGCGGTCAACATTAAGGTTTGGCCATGCTTTGCCATTGACAGTAGCAACATCACCAATCAACTCCGATTCCCAGCCAGGGGGATGGAATATCGAGCCATCGGCGTTAAATTCCCGGTCTTGTAACACCAGAGGTATCTCATAAGGAGCGCCAGAGGGGAGATTGAGTGGCCCATTACCACCTATGGGATCGTCGATGTCTCTGATTAAGTAGACTCCAGCAAGCCCGGCCAGAACGTTCAACCCAGTGATACCGAGCGCATGGTCGTGATACCACAATGTCGATGCTTCTTGATTGCTGTTGAAGTTGTATACGTAGGTCTGTCCCGGTGTAAACGTGTCTGTTGGGTAACCGTCACTTTGTGGTTCGGTGTTGCTGCCGTGCAAGTGCAACGACATTCGTGGGTTGGTGGCATCGGAGGCAAGTACACCATGCAATGTTGTGTCAAGCCCCACCATCAGAGGGTGATTTCCCACGTTATTAGCCACGGTGAGCTTAAGCGGTACCCCACGTGTGACCTCGATAGTAGGACCGAGGTAAGAAGCACCACCGTAGCCCCATGTGGCTCCTGCCCCTAAACTGCTGTGGAATGAGTGTGTACTTGGGGCGATCGCTAATATACTCGGTGGTGAACCCGCAAACGGAGTCGGCAAAGGCTCGGTAAATTTAGTTATTGGTGGCGAGGCGGCATAAGTTCTCTTTGATTGGAACATCGTAGGAATGAGAAGTCCTGCTCCCAACCCAGCACTCGCTGCTATAAAGTG
Source organism: Nostoc sp. CmiVER01 (assembly GCF_034531135.2). Taxonomy (NCBI): domain Bacteria; kingdom Bacillati; phylum Cyanobacteriota; class Cyanophyceae; order Nostocales; family Nostocaceae; genus Nostoc; species Nostoc sp. CmiVER01. The sequence continues at coordinate 72,008 of NZ_JAVRBU020000023.1, read as the reverse complement.
TCTTCTACTTAACATTGCTATTTTATCTCTCATTGTGTAAGGAAAACCTGCGCGTTTTTTGCTCTCTGCTTGCGTTCCAACCTACGCCTAAATCACCAAATTGTTTCCAGAGGTGAGAGTCACATTGTCAACTAATAATCCAGAATCAACAGTGCGATCGCCCACATCTACAACTCCGATTCCTAAAGAGTATTGTCCGGTGGTTGGTATTGTAAAAGAAAAAGTTTGAAAGCCACTTTCTTGGCTAAATGGTGTTCTAGAAGTCATTAATAATGAGGATGTCGCGTTAGCCAAAGCCGATACAGAATCGATAGAGACGAAAGCGAAATCATTAAAAATGCCTGGAAGTTGCGGAATATCAATATTATGAAGGAAATTCCAATCGAAACTTAAGATGTCTCCAGCCTTTGCCGTGAATGTTTGTTGAATAGCGGAACCTTCAGTAGCTTCATTAATACCAGTACTTTGTTTAGCAATCTGATCGAGGCTTCCAGAATCTAACCCTAAAAATTCTTCTAAAATGGAGTCAGCAAATGTGGCTCCTCCAGTTGACAACAAAGCCTCAAAACCACCCTCGGTGGGACTACTCCCAAATGCTGATGTCTGAATACTAGATTCACCTAATGTTGTCCAGCCAGCAAAATTACCAGTTTCAAAACCACCGTTCAGGAGTGTTGAATTGGTAGGAGAAGTAGGTAAAGTAAAGGTCTTTAATGAAAGTGTATATTGACCCGATTCAAAATGGTTACCTGTAAGGTTAATATCCCTTAAACCACTCACGGCCAAATCTAGATTCCCACTAGCTGGTACTATTCCTGTGATTACGGGTAGAACACTTCTGTCAGATTGGTCATCGTTCACTTGGATATTACCAGAGTCGTTAACCCATCCCAGAAGTGGATCAAATGTGTTTGATTTTACCTGTGCAATAAAGAGATTTCCAGCTTGAAGATGTGAAAATTTAAAAAAGTCAACGTCATTATTTTCAATCTTGCCATTTACATTTCTGATATTACATGGGATCAATTGGCTCTGATCGAAAGAATTATTCGGTTCCTGATCAAATACTCTTGAAAGCAAACCTTTGAGAGATTTTGGTGAGGTACTGCCAGTCAAGGCTGAGATTTTGGATGTGATTGTCATAAATACTTTGTCCTTATATTGAAATTGTATTTAGTAGCCTTAGGTGGGAGTAGTTGACTCCATACAATTGCAACGCCTAAATATTAAAAACGTGGCAATTGCAAAAATTGCACCTGCATAAAAAACACTACTGATTCCCCAGATACCAAAAACTGCCCCCATTAATAGAGGCCCCAAAGTTTGCCCAAATCCTAGAAATGTCCCGTTGATTGACATAACCGCAGCTAAATATTCTCTGGGGGTCAACTCTGCTAACAGAGTTTGAATACTAGGAAAGCCAATGCCAAGGCCTAGTCCAAAAATCATTGTAGGGATTAATAATAGCCAAAGGCTGTGAATCAAGGGAACTATGACTAGAGCTACAGCAAAGAGAAGAAATGAAATTTTGATTAAATCTCTTTTTGAAAATTTCCTTGCCAACCTTCCAAATTGTGATGAAGTGAGCGTAATTGTGGCAGACATACTTGAGAGAATAATGCCAATAATCAAAGCTGACACATTAAATGAATTGCTGATGAGAATTGGGATATAAGTTATATAAGCACCATAAAGGAGCATGAAAGTTGCAACCGTACTCACAAAAAGCCCAACAAATTGCCGATTCTTAAAATTGCCTAGCGCATTTCTGAGATACTCTGTAAACTTCTGCTGACTTTTCGGTTCAGGGCTTTTGAGCGAGAATAACACAAGCAGTCCTATAGGAATGGCCAATACGGGAAGCATAAACGGATAATGCCACCCTAATACAGCGATCGCTCCACCAATCGTGGGATAACTTGCCGTACCTATACTACCTACACTGGCGTTATAACCCATAGCATTGGTGCGCTCTTTACCTGAATAAATATCGCCAATCAGGGTTACATTGAGGGAGTTTAAGGAAGCCGCACCAATTCCTTGGAGAAAACGTAATACTAATAATAAGTTGAAATCATGAGCAAACCCGCATCCTACTCCGGCAATCCCAAATAGCATGAGCGAGGGAACAAGTATTTTTTTTCTACCAAATCGATCTGCAAGCACACCAAGAATAGGCGTTAATACAATACTAGGAAAAGTAAATACTGTGATTAGTAGCCCAATTTCTTGAGGTGATACATTCAGTTCTTTCGCTATCTTTGGAAAAACCGGATTAATACTAGAAACTCCTAAAACACCCATCAAAGTAATGCCAAAAATAATCAGAAGATTTTTATCTAAATAGACTGGCTTACGGCTCTTACCCCCAGTGATTTCTACGGCTGAATTCATGATAGTAAACCTTCCTTTTTTTGATTAGATAAACAAAAAATTGTGGTAAGTATTCAGGAGCCATAATTCATGTTAATTAAACCAGTATCTTTAAGTAAATTTGATTCCGGCAATAGGTAAACGAACATGAAGGCTGGTGTTCCCTGGCTCTGAAAAGCAACGAATGTCTCCGTTATGCTGACCCACCACAATTCGATAAGAAATCTCCAGACCTAGCCCTGTCCCAACACCAACTTTTTTTGTTGTGAAGAACGGCTCAAAGATGCGGCCTTGAATCTCAGGGGGAATTCCTGATCCGTTATCTGCAATTTCTACTAGAACAGAATCTTTCTCCAACAATGTCCGCACCCAAATTGTGCCTCCCTCGCTCAAGGCATCGATCGCGTTGTCAATCAGGTTCGTCCATACTTGATTGAGCGCACTCCCGTTAGCCTGAATGGTTGGTAGTTCAGGATAGTACTCGCGTATGACTTTGACACGGTGCTTTTTGAGCTTATGGCTCAAAATTGTCAATGTGTTTTCAAGACCTTGATGCAAATCTACATTCTGTAGCGCAGACTGATCCATGTATGAGTAAGCCTTGACAGCCTTGACTAAATCGTATACGCGCTCAATAGCTTGCTCAAGCACGTTTAATACACTTGAGACAGTCAGGGTTGCTTCTAGCCAAGACAGCATATCGGTGAGTGTATGGCTGGCAATCTGGTCACCGATTGCTTGTAACTGTTCAGTTTTAATCCCTGCGCCAACCAAGACAGCAGCGAATTTCCACCCATCATTCACACCATGTTCATCCAGCCAGCCTGCTAGTTCATCTTCGTCATCCATCTGAGCTAAGGGATCTGAAGAGAATGGGGTTGCAGCATACTCAATGGCATTGCTTTTTAGCTGCAAAAGGTATTCTAGTTGAGTCGGTGCCAGGCGTTGGTCGATACACCTCAGAGCGAGGGACTGGAGAACCTGCATCGTATCGCGCAGTTGTAGAGCGGCTCGATGTGCTGCTGATGCTGGGTTATTCAATTCATGAGCTAGACCTGCGGCTAGAGTCCCCAAAGCAATCAGCTTTTCATGTTGTTGAGATAACATCCGAAACTCTTGGACGCGAATTGCCATACAACCAAGGACATTTTTTCTCACACATGGATGGGCCATGAGCATTTGCCAAAAAACATCCTCTGGTATGCAGTACAAGTGGCTTCTATGTACTGCTTGGCCGCTTCCTAAATGGTGCATACCTGCAAGAATAGGTAATTCACCAAAGAACATCCCGGTTTTGAATCTATCTAGAACTATCTGTTGGTTACTAAGATCCAGTAAAATCTGTATTTCGCCTTCAAGTAGGACATAGAAATATTCTGGCGGATCTCCTTGCTGGAAAAGGGTTTGTCCAGGCTCTAACCATACTTCGGTGCCTTTCGACAACCCTTGAAGCTGATCCTCAGTCAGTTCTTGGAATAAAGAAATTTCGCATAACTTCTCAAGCATAGAAAGACCTCATACCAAGTTGCGTTCAAGAATATTAGTTTTGGCAGGTAGGGGAAGGGGTGCAGGGGAGGTAGAGGGAGAAATACTACGTATGATTACAATTTGGTATCAACTCTTTCTACAAAGATGCAAGATATTGATGAATTAATTGAACAGCGATCGCACCTTCGCCGACTGCGGAACCAACTCGTTTCACTGATTGGTGGCGAACGTCACCGGCGGCGAAAATACCTGGTACACTAGTTTCCAGCAGAAAAGGATTGCGCGCTAGTGTCCATCCCTTGGGGCGTTTGCCATCACGGATTAATTCAGACCCAGTTAAAATGAATCCCCGCTCATCACGTTCTAAAATACCATCCAACCATTTGGTATGTGGCAGCGCACCAATAAAGGTGAACAGAGCGCTAGCAGGTAAAGTTTCCATTTCATCTTGTAAGTTTACCAAGGTGAGCGCCTCAAGCTTATCTTCGCCCCAGGCTTTAACAACTTGGGTCAACAACTTGACGTTAATATTCTTCGTCTCTTCGATTTGATCGATTAAATACTTGGACATTGTTTTATGAAGTGACTCTCCACGTACCACAAGCGTCACAGACTGGGCGTATTTCGACAGGTGCATGGCAGCTTGTCCAGCCGAGTTGCCTGCCCCGACAATAAAGACGTTTTCACCTTGGCAAGCAGATGCTTCAGTGATTGCGGCTCCGTAATACACCCCAGCACCCATCAGCTTGTCAATACCAGGTACATCCAGCCGACGATAGGATACGCCAGATGCAATCAGCAGTGTGTGGCAGCTTAACTCTGACCCATCTGAGAGGGTTACAAATCGATACTGACCGTCTACACGCACGTTAGTTACTTCTTGCGGTGCTAGAATCTCTGCGCCAAACTTATGAGTCTGGGCGATCGCTCGTCTGGCGAGTTCTGTTCCGCTCAACCCTGTTGGGAAACCGAGATAATTCTCAATTCGAGAACTAGAACCCGCTTGTCCTCCTGGGGCTTGCCGTTCAATTAAGACAGTGCGTAGTCCTTCGGATGCCCCATAGACCCCTGCGGCTAGACCAGCTGGGCCTGCCCCCACGACAACTAAATCGTAAAAAGGCATTTTGGGGCGTGTCTTTAACCCGATTTTCTCTGCAATTTCGATATTTGTTGGTGCTGCCAGGTGAGAACCATCGAGAAATAACACTATTGGCAGCTGCATAGCATCATAATTAGTACACTGAAGCAAGCAGCGTGCTTCATCTGACTCTATATCCAACCACTGGTAAGGAACGTGATTGCAAGCCAAAAAATCTTTAATTTTATGGGACTTGCAAGACCATCTATGACCAACAACGCGAATGCCGTCAAAGGATGGCAAAAATGATGCCTGCCAAACCTCAAGTAAATCGTTCAGCACAGGGTACAAACGCTCTTGCGGAGGATTCCAAGGCTTCATCAAATAATAATCAATTTTTGCTTTATTGATGGCTCTGATGGCCGCCTCTGTGTCTGCATAAGCTGTAAGTAAGGTGCGTTTTACCTGCGGAAAAAGTTCAATGGCTTGTTCTAAGAACTCCAAGCCAGTCATTTCCGGCATCTGCTGGTCTACAAGCAAAAGTGCCACTGGCTCGTTACGCAATTTTAACTGTTTGAGAGACTCCAGAGCCATTTCGCCTGAATCCGCTCGCAGCACTCGATAGTCACCACCGTATTCTCGCCGTAAATCACGCTCGATCGCCCATAAAACTTGCGGATCATCGTCTATTGTCATTAGTACGGGTTTCGTCATAATTTCCTTCTTCACTGAGTTATGTTCAGTAGATTACAAAGTTCTCTGTTTAGGCTGGGTGTGGGGTGTAGGGTGTATTGAAGATGGTCGTGAATCGAATAGCACTAAGTTAACGGCAAACCCATTGTTTATAAGGCTTTGGGTGTGGGGTGTCGGGTATCGCGTGTAGTAAAGAAAATTAGTGAGTCAGAGATTGATTTGTGTCCGTACTTATATTTACTGTTCTTGATCTTCCCTACACCCCACACCCTACTCCCAACACCCTTGCTAACTAATTAGCCTTTAATAACACCCAACAAGAAGCGAATTTGTCACCTACACCCTGTCTTCTCTTGAAAGAGACGCTACGTGAACACGGAAAAGTTCTCTGCCTACTGATTTTCCTCAATTAGGTTGTGTTCAATTACACGTTGGCCATCTCGATAGCTTCATACTGCTCTAATACAGTAATGCCTTCGCAGAAAGAACTCATCTTGAGGAAATGTAATACGTGTTCAGGCGCACCAACTATATAAATATGCACATCAGCGCCTAACTTCTGTTTAGCGAAAATCAGGGATCTTACACCAGCACTGGATATGCACTTTAAATTATGTAGTAGAAATACCAGCTGTTTGACTGGTTGGGTTTTCACTTTCTCTAACTCTTCCTGAAAACCTGGTACAGCACTGGCATCTAGTACCCCAGTTAAAGAAATTTTGGCAGTACCTCCAGTTACTTCTAACAGAGTGGCGTTGAATGACACCTGAGTAGGCAATAGTCGAACTCGAACTTTGAGATCGTTTTGAGAAGGTGGCAGTTTGACTGTTAGGCTGTTGGCATCAAAGTCAAAGTGCGATCGCCCGTCGATCCATACTTCACCAATCCGCACACTGCCTGGTGGCAAAATATCCGGGGCAACTCTGAGAATGTCATCCTTAAATCCGCCTGGTTTCGGCTTGAAGTAGAGATCCATCGGCTGTTTATTCACCAGTAAGTTAGTATAAACTGTTGCCAAGTAAGCCAACTCAAAGGAGTGATAACCGCTCATTGAGTGGCTACCCTTACCCCGCTCAGTTTTGCCTAAGAGGTAGGGAAGCCCATTGGCTAAAACATTGAAGTAAACTCCTCCCACTTCGGTATCGAGGAAGAAACTATTATAGAAAGCTGCTGATTCACGGGCCAATCTTTGATATTCCTGATTACCAAGGGAGCCAGCCAGGATCAGATAGGCTAAGATAGCCTGTTCTTGCTGCCACCAAGCTTTGCGATCGTGCCAGACATGGCGGTATATTTCTTCTCCTGGTTGTAGTACACGTTCTACTACGTCGTACCACCCTCCACGCTGTTGGTCGCTACCAACTGCTGGCATCATCTTGGCGATTTTTTCAGCTAGGGCGGCATAGTTTTCTTTTGGTCTGAGATGGTGCATCCGCATCAAGTTCCAAGCAATTTTCAGGTTGTGTCCTATTACTGCTCGATTCTGCTGCCATCCCCAGGTTGTATCATAGCTCCAGTCTTGATAAAAACGTTCTTGAACGAAGGGGCTATGCTCGTAATCTGGGAACCGCTTTTCAATCGTGTCAAATGTGTACTCCAGCAAATCGGCGTATTCATCCTGACCTGTGGCTAGCCAAAGATTGATTAAATAAGCTGGGGCGTGATCTCCCACGGAATTCCAGTTCTTTTTCGCGCGGTTATGGCCCAAAGATTCACTGTAGGGACTAAGGGTAATCGGATCGATGTGGGAGAAAAACCCGCCTTTGTCGGTTTGATCGAGGAAATAACGGTTAAACAGATTGACTGTCAACTCAATATCATTCATAATTTGGCGATCGCCAGTTATGCGATAAGTTTGAGTCGGGCCAGCCAGGGCATAAATCTGCTCGTATGCGGGGATAGCGTCATAATCATCCCCAAATTCTGAGGAAAATATTTTCTGTTCACTACCATCTGCCTGAACGTCAATGGCATGATACCAATAGCAAATCCCTTCGCCTTCATCCAGAAAACGCATATGTTGGCGCAGGTACTCAGTCCCTTTTTCAGCCGCTTCTAGATAACGGTCATCGCCAGTCATCATGTAGGCTGTAGCAAAACCATAAACTAGGCGTGAGATAGTATCAGTTTCCTGACGATTAGTCTTTTCCTTAGCACCAACTAAGCTGAGATCGGTACGATATTTGCGATAATCAATTTCGCCGTCATCAAACTGCGATTTGAGATAGAAATTGGCAAGACTGCGAATCTGGTTAACCCACCAGTTTGGCTTTTCAAAAAAGTATTCACTTTCTGTCCGACCCAGAAAGACTATGTGTTTGGCTTCAAACTTGTACTGGTCTGCTTCTGGATAGAAAATACCATAGGCGAAAAGATAGCGATTTGGCACCAGCATTGATTTCATCTGCACAGTGCAATCGTAATAAGGTTCTTCTAGATTACGCACCAGTTCAGCAGAAGTCATTGAGGTCAATGCAACTGAAAAATTCCTACCATCTGAAGTTGTGAGGTCAAAAGTGCCAAAATCACCTTTGTGTGAGTCAAAATTGCTAACATACCCAGCGATGGTATCTGAAAACGAAAAACCTAGATGAGACATAATATTGCTCCAGTGAAAATTGCTTACCTGAATTTATTTGGAAACTAGAACGACCACGCTACGACCTTTCACAAGACAAATGTCACCTGCAACGATAGTTTCTTTCCCTGGTTCGACAATATCCATAGGGGTAGACTCAGCAGTGTCGATAACTTTGTACCATTCCCTATCTAGTAGAAAGGGAAGTTCAAAGTGGAGTTCTTCCCAGTGCATATTGAGCATGACGTGAATATCTGCATTGCCATCAAAGCCCCCCATAGTCAATGCCAGTACTCTGGAATTAGGATCGTTCCAATCTGGGCTAAATAACTTAGTACCGTGCCAAGCAATGTCTGTTAGACCCCGCTCATTAACTTCGCCACTGAAGAAATGACGGCGACGCAAGGTAGGATTGCAATGACATTTGCGGAATTCGATTATCCGTTTGCAGAACCTGAATATATCAGCGTTCTTCTGCACAAGATTCCAATCAAACCAACTAATTTCATTATCTTGGCAATAGGCGTTGTTGTTACCCTTTTGTGTCCGTCTGGCTTCATCACCACCGACAATCATCGGTACGCCTTGAGAAAGGAACAAAATTGCTATGAAATTCTTAATTTGTTGGCGACGTAAGGTATCAATTTCGAGGTTGTCAGTTTCTCCTTCAAAGCCACAATTCCAACTTAAATTTTCATCAATACCATCACGGTTCCCCTCACCATTAGCTTCATTGTGCTTATAGTTGTATGAAACCAAATCATTGAGGGTGAAACCATCGTGGCAAGTAATAAAATTAACGCTATTAATCGGTAGATGTCCGGTTTCTTGATAAAGATCAGCACTTCCGGCAATGCGCGTAGCGACTGCCCCGACTAGCCCTGGATCTCCTTTAACAAAGCTCCGGATGTCGTCACGGAAGCGTCCGTTCCATTCTGCCCACCGATAACCCGGAAAATAGCCAATTTGATAGAGTCCGCCAGCATCCCATGCTTCAGCAATGATTTTGGTGTTAGCTAAGGATTCGGATGTTTCAATGTGCCATATTACTGGCGGATGAACTAGTGCCACTCCATCGTGACCACGCGATAGGATAGATCCTTCATCAAACCGGAAGCCATCAACGTGCATTTCTTTTACCCAGAATTCCAAGCAATCTATAATCAACTTCTCTACCATAGGGTGGTTGCAGTTGACCGTATTGCCACAGCCAGAGTAGTCCATGTAGTATTGCTGGTCAGATGTGACTAGGTGATAGTAGACACTATTATCAAAACCTTTGAAATTGATGGTTGGGCCTTCATGGTTGCCTTCGTCAGTATGATTAAAGACTACATCTAAAATCACCTCAATGCCTGCTTTGTGTAAGGCCTTAACCATATCTCGAAACTCTGTAATTGGGCTGACCTCACAAGGAGAACTACAATAAGAGATTTCAGGGGCAAAGAAACTATGCGGATTATATCCCCAGTAATCTTTCAGTGGTTGACCGTTAACTTCTCGCAGAGTTTGCTTTTCATCAAAGTCAAATATCGGCAGCAGTTCAACAGCTGTGATTCCCAATTCTTGTAAGTAAGGGATTTTCTCAACGATCGCCGAGAATGTACCACTGTGCTGACAGCCTGATGAGGGTGATTTAGTAAATCCGCCAACGTGTACCTCATAAATGATGGTATCACTCATTGGGTAATTGAGGGGGCGATCGCCTTGCCAATCATAATCAGAGATATCAATGACTACACTACGCATTGAGGTACTTACGTTGTCTTTTGATCCCAAAGCGTCAGCACGGTTCCAAACAAAATTGTTAATTCCTTTAGCGTAAGGATCGAGCAGTACCTTATTTTTGTTGAAGCGGTGTCCCCTTCTGTGTAAATCGTTAGGCCCATCAACTCGATAGCCATAGGAAATACCGGGTTTTAACCCTCTTACATAGATATGCCAGATGTAGAAAGTTTTATTCAGCCTGGGGTTTAATTTAATGATTTGTGATGGTTCTGGGTCATCATACTGCTCAAACAACAAAAGTTCAACAGATGTAGCGTTTTCTGAGAAAATCGAAAAGTTTACTCCGTCTTTGTCTGGCGTTGCCCCCAAAGGATTTGCTTTTCCTGGTTCTAATTGGTATTGATTTATTAGCGGTGCAAATTGAATTTCATCTTCTATCGTGGTGATAATAGCCATTTGAGCTTTCCTCTCATTGCAATGATTAATCAGTTAACTATGTCTTTGTAAAGCTGCACCGGATTTTCGCTTTTGAACGCTAAGGTTATCGCAAAGTACAGAGAGTTTTTTGAAAGATATTTCGCCAGAGCGAAAATTAAGCGCAACTTTATAAAGGATTGGTTTAAGCGGTAACTTTATTCAATGCTTGCTTGTTAATTGCCTCTAAATAAGCAATCACAAATTCGTTAACTACATCAGGGTGTTTTCCCGTAATTAAATTGCCGTCGGTATGTACTCTTTTAGTACCATTGCCATCAAAAACAATAATTCCTCCGGCATTCTGCACATCGGCAATCACATTATGAGCGCAGGTAACTTGACGATTTTCCAATAATTCTGGTGCTGCACAGAACAGCCAAAGGCTATGACAAATAGTTCCAATTGTTAATTGATCGTTATCCATCGCCTTGACAGCTTTACGAAGGAATTTGACGGCTGGGGCTTGGTTGGGTTGTCCCTCTTGAGAATACTCTTCATACCGGAGACGATCCATCGCATAGCCACCGATTAAAATAATGCCTGCATAATCTTGAGGAGCAACATCGTTCACTTCTGCGGTAACTGTCACTTCTTGTGTTAAGTCATTTCCCTTGAATGTCAGTTGTTTTTGATTCCAAAGATGAGATATATACTCTATCTCGTATCCATTCCTAGTAAAGAAATTATTGAAGGTTTTGAACTCAAACTCGTCAAAGTGATCTTCAATCAGAACACCTATTTTTCCTTTTTTACTAGTTACTTTTGTTACCATAGTTCCTAACTCCGGATAATTGGTCTAAGTCGCAGGGTGCTGCTATCTGATAAAAGCTACCATTTCATTGATTTCCCCTTAAAGCTGAACACCACTTGCAGAGGCATCAGCATAGACTCTCCACTCGTATATTTTGTCCCCTTCAAAACGGTATATATCGACGCAAGGAACCTGAACAAACCGCTTGTCCTGCTTATGAATGTAATTAGCATCCATTTCCAAAACAACGGTATTGCCGATTTCCCAGGTTCCTCTGATATTGCAGGTTGCAAGTTTCAGGGTTTTATAGATATGTGTCAAAAGGTCGCGGCAGTTTTGCGGCCCAATTACAGGGTCATTTGTACCAATTTTGTAGAGTATGTCGGGAGTAAAAAAGCTAATAAATTCATCCCAATTTTCCGCTTGCAAAGCCTCATACATTTTTTCGATTTTTTGGCTCAATGAACCGCTTGCAGCGACGGTTTGAGGTTCAACTTGTTCTATCTGAAAAACCGGATCTATATTCATATAAATCCGCAGTTCTTGCACTTTATCTCCTTTGAAGATAATAGTGTCGCAGCAGGGAAGTGTAAACACCTTACCATCGTGGCGAATATAGGTCACATCCATTTCGCAGATAACGGTGTTTCCTATCTCCCACATATTCTTAATGTGGTGGTAAACTTTTGCCACTGTATTTAAGAAAGCAATTGAATTGTCTTTAATACCTTGATGTCCATAGGCAATGGGAAAGTTAGAAAACTGATACAAACAGTCATCGGTGTAGAACTCGACGAAGTTGTTCACATTCATGGACTCGCCTGCTTGAAACATTTGTCTAACGATTTCAGGTTTGGTTAGGGAAATTGCTGTTGTCTGTGTCATTAATTTATCCTCTTTGGTAGTTTGATTTTTGATGAGATGTTTGAGAGCAAGGGAACCTTTGTTGATAGCTTCCGGTTGAGCAGTTTGTAACAAATGCTTGGCTTTTTCTGGCTCTAACTGAGAAATACCATTAGGTAGATTGCTGTATGTGCTATAAGTCTCATTTCCATTTGTGTTTGTAGTTTTTGTTTGGGAGTTCAAAAACCAGTAATTTGTGTTGTTGGCTTGGTTATATTCTGCCTCCGCTCTGGTGAAATTTTCTTTGGCTTTGCGAGTCACTTGGTTAAATTCAAGTTGTTCTCCGTTTGGCCCTTTACAGTAAAACAATGACCATCCTTCAAAGTCGCCGAATTCTGAATCTGAGTAGCCTTCGACGAAATATTCTGGTTCATTCCAAAACTTGTTGGCATTGTACTTAAGAGGAAGATTGTTTCTTTCGGCTTCTGATTTGACATCGATGATGCGGTTACAAACAACATCAGTCAGACCTCGTCTCTGACACTCTTGTTCTAAGGTTGTGGCAAAAAGGTTGAGATCCACATCATCTTTCACATAGAAAGAAAGGTGCGGTACGTTTGCATAGCCAACACAAGAAGACACTTTGCCAAAAATATTAGGAGCATTTGGTGTTAATTTAGCATCCCGGAAATGGATGAGTTCAACAACAGTGTTACCAAAAGAAATAAACCTTACATCTATTGCAGCTTCTGAACCATCTCTGAGGTTGGGAACTCCCAATGTTTTCGGCTCAATTTTGCGTTCAATTGCCTCAATATCTTCTTTTTGAAAAAGAGTATTGTGCAACACTGGGCCAGTAAATCCATCGCCACTCAGAGCAACTTTTCCACCTAAAACTTCGGTGTAAAATTCCATAGCTTTTGCCATGTCATAAACTGTCATCCCGAAGTGTTGTACTCCTTGCAAGTAATGACCTAACCCAGTTTTACCATTCTGCTTACTATTTATCAGAGACACTACGTCCTCCTTGAGTTGATTGATTGCTCCTACTTTTACGATTAGCTCTGCAACCTTAGAACTGCATTGTCCCGCTAAAGTCATTTTGCCGTCGTAGACGAAGGTGTAAACACTACGTTCGGGAAATGGTAAAAGCTGCTTGATATACTTAGATTGGTCTTTGACGGCAGTGGCATACTCTCTTGAAGCGAAGAAAGTTTCCATCTCCAAGGGATTAGCAAAGGCAATTTCAAAGGCGGCTTGATACTGCTTTTCTAGAGGTTCAAAATGTGATACCCCAGCCGCATCAGGGCGCGAGTTGTCCACTTCCTCAAACAAATGCAGGCGGAACTTGAGTACCGAGTCGCTTTTGACCACAGCTGGGGCAAAGCTTTGTGTCAAATACTGGCGAAACTGGTCTACACTCACACCATCAGATTTTTTCACCATGACGTGGAATTTGAGTGTTCTCAAATTGCCGTTGGGGTCGCCATTGGGAATGCTATCAACGTAGGTTTTCGAGTTGCCTGCACTGGTGGTGTAACCGATGGCTTTGCTGAAAATATTGTGTTCGTCATCCATGAGGATGGCGGCAGATTTAAACCATGTCTCGCGCTGGGTTTCGGTTTCAAAGGTTAATTCGGCAATGCCATCAAACTGATTTTCTGGTGGACAGTTGTATTCAATGCCATCAATTATCGGCCACAAACCACCTTCGCTATGCTCAAGATGGAATTGCCAGTACTGATGCTGTCCTGGTAGGCGCGCACAGAGTGGCCCGTGTACATTTCTCCAGTATTCATCGAAAAGCTCTAAGGAGATTCCTTTACGTTTCCATAACAGCGCGTAAAAGGTTAGTTGACTTTGGCGATCGCGTGTGGCATAATCGGTCTTTCTCATTGCAGATATCATGTTTGCATCACCGCTTTGCTGAAAAATTTCTTTTAAAGTATTGAAATAGACTGCAACTTTATTGAATCCTGCGTAAACACATAAGAATAAAAGCAGTTTTTCAATTTCTTTGTGGGTGGCTCTTTGTTTAAGAACCATATTCACATGGGCTGTAAAAAGATTACCTGAACCTGGGTAGTCTGATTAATAATATCAACAGCGATCGCAATTAGAGCCTTAGTCTTTTGGTCAATTAACGGTAGTCCCCATACTTAACCAGCAACGCAAATCACAAAATCGCCAAATTTCGGGTTGATATCTTTTAAATCTGCTTGCAGTTTCAAGTCATCCAATACTGCATTTTTCATTTTAGGTTGTGGTAATCAAATTCAATAGTCCACTTGGGGCAAAAACATCACGATAGAATGTCAGTTGCTCGGTTTTGAGATGGCACCCCCCTCTATGACCACGGCGCACCCAAGTGACATTTCCCTTAGCAATGCTTTCGTTGGTTTCGTCGTCTACACACTTCCACTCAAAATAGGTGACTTCACCGTAAAACATGACGATTGGCCAGCACATAGTGACTCCTGGTTGGGCAATTAATGCCCACCAATGTTTCTCGCGTTCTTTTTGTTGTTCTAAGCCGTAATAAGGGCCGTCCTGACACAAATAAATTAAATCGTTGCGATATTCCCCTGTTAAAATGTCACCTCGTCCTTGGCGTAAAACCTCACAATGAGTAGGCCACCATTCCTTATTCTCTTGTTCGATTTGTTCGAGGGTATAATCAACTCCAATTTGAGGCAATGTTCTTTCTTTCTTGGCAACAAACCTTTCAGCATCCTCGATCAGTTTTTTAGCAACATAGGTACTCACCAGCCCCGGTCGAGAATAATCTGCTGCTAAATCTTTGTAGTAGTTAATCCGTTTTTGGCTCGATGTGGTTGTAGTGGTTTGTAAACCATTTTGAGACCTATTTGAAGAACCATTCGTGTTAGAAAAACTCAGTTTTTGTTCTAGCATTAGCGAAACTACATCCTTCTTAAGTTGATTGGTGGCTCCAATGTTGGCAATCAGTTCTGCAACAGTGGAACTACGCTGACCTGCCAGAGTCATTTCGCCGTCGTAGACAAAGGTGTAAACACTACGTTCGGGAAATGGTAAAAGCTGCTTGATATACTTAGATTGGTCTTTGACGGCAGTGGCATACTCTCTTGAAGCGAAGAAAGTTTCCATCTCCAAGGGATTAGCAAAGGCAATTTCAAAGGCGGCTTGATACTGCTTTTCTAGAGGTTCAAAATGTGATACCCCAGCCGCATCAGGGCGCGAGTTGTCCACTTCCTCAAACAAATGCAGGCGGAACTTGAGTACCGAGTCGCTTTTGACCACAGCTGGGGCAAAGCTTTGTGTCAAATACTGGCGAAACTGGTCTACACTCACACCATCGGATTTTTTAACCATGACGTGGAACTTGAGCAGACCAAGATTGCCGTTGGGGTCTGGGGTAGGAATCCCATCAACGTAGGTTTGGGAGTTGCTAGAGTCGGTATTGTAGCCGATGGCTTTGCTAAAAATGTTGTGTTCGTCATCCATGAGGATGGCGGCAGATTTAAACCATATCTGACGTTGGGTTTCGGTTTCAAAGGTTAATTCGGCAATCCCATCAAACTGGTTTTCTTCGAGACAGGTGTATTCAATACCATCTATAGTTGGCCATATACCACCTTCGCTATGCCCTAGATGAAACTGCCAGTATTGATGCTGACCTGGTAGGCGGGCGCATACTGGGCCATGAACATCTCTCCAATAGTCATCAAATAGTTCACGGGAAATGCCTTTGCGTTTCCACAACAGCACGTAGAAGGCTAGTTTGCCTTGGCGATCGCGTGTGGCATAATCGGTCTTTCTTGTCGTTGCTAATATCATTGCTACACTCCTTTATTCGCAATTAATTTTTTGTTGATGCCAACTAGGTTTGGCGATCGAGAATCTCATTCAAAGCACCGAAGCAGCCAGCAACTTTATTGAACCCGGCGTATACACATAAAAACAACAGGAGTTCCTCGATTTCTGCCCTCGTGGCTCCTTGCTGGAGAGCCATATTTATATGGGCTGCAAAAGGACTACTAGGCCCTACCTGATCTTGATTGGCAACATCAACAGCGATCGTTATTAAAGCCTTAGTTTTTTGGTTAATTAATGGTAAACCCCACGCTTCACCTGCTACACGAGTAACAAAGTCACCAAACTTCGGGTTAATATCTTTTAAAGCTTGTTGAAGCTGTTTGTCATCTAAAACTGCATTTTTGTATTCCGTTACCATTATTAAGAAACTCCAATTATAGATATTTACGGTTACCTTTATTAAGGATTAGAGTAAAGTGAGCGTGCAGAAGAATGTGCTTACAAAGTGCAAAATTATTGATTTGAGCTTTGCTACAGTACTTGATACCCATTCTTATGTACTTATCTTTACATAGTTAGTTTATTGATCCGTTTTACTTATTTTGAGTTTAAACATATTGACGTTTTTGGAATTGGTTAGCCATAGTTTTTTATTTAAAAACAAAATTTCATTGTTTAAGTAAAAATTTAGATAATTACTAAATATTTCGTTGTTTCTAATAGTATTATTCTTTCTTGCTTAAATTTGAATTAGCTATTTTTAGACAAAATATAAGCAAAAGTTAAATATTTTTAGGTATTATCATAGGTTTAACCCAATACTTCTCGGTTAAGGCTAGAACTAATTACAATACTGATTTCTTGCTAGGCAAAATTTCAGTCCAAATTGGTGTATTTAATTCTGTCCGACTACTAAAATTTATGCAAAAATATTAAGTATTTGACCAAATTGTAAGCTTGTAGGGGAAACACCAGGATTAGCATCTTGAATTTTTTGCGCCTGTATATTGCTTGCATCACCATAATAAGCTCGTGCAAGCTCATAAAATGTGTCTCCTTGTCCTACGCGATGTGTGCAGGGAGGAGTACCTTGTGTTGTAGACATATTTTTGTCCTCGTTTTTGATTGATTAAGTTATGTTCAATAGGAGGTAGCATTTAACTTAACTTCCCCTATTTTTTTGAAAAAGCAAGGTTTAACTTGTTTAAACTTTTCGCTCTTTCTTAATATCAATACTATTCTTTTTTAATTAGCTCGGTAATTAACTATTTTTAGCTTTTCATAAAAGCGAAAGTTAATTATCTTTAGCTTATAAGGCTTCAGTCTTATCTATGTATAAAATAGTAGTTTGTTTAACAGAATAGATAGATGAATATGAAAACTTTATGGAAAAACAGCAGTGAGTAAATACTGAAACAATTACTCACTGCTACAATAATTTCCAATTTAGTAGATTTACTATTTTTAGGATTGACAATGGGGACAATTACACTCTCAAGTACAAATATAAAAAGAAAGAAATTAAGCTAAATGAGCAAATAAGGAGAAATTACAAAACTTTTTAATTTTAAGTATTTTTTCTATTTTCTTATTTGTGCTTCATTAGAAGCTATTTTACAACGCTGTAGTTCTCTCCAACCACAAGGAGTATCCTTGTAGTAATCACGAAACTGACAATAAAAATGATTAATGTTTTGATAGCCTACTTTTAAAGCAATCTCATCAACGGAGTAATTAGTTTGTAAAAGTAATGTACATGCTTGGGCTATCCGGCGTTCAATAATCCAATTATTGACTGTTTTCCCCGTAAGTCTTCGTACTAAGTCGGTTAAGTAAGCTGAGGAATAACCAACTGCTTGAGCCACTTCTTTGAGGCTAATACTTTGATGATAATTTAATTCAATAAACTCAAAAACCTCATGCAGCCGAGGAATAGATGGAAATATATACTCTTGAGTATTTGATTTTTTAATTTCGGTGGTAGTAAATAAGTTCTCTTGTTTAAGATGAACAGTAATAAAACATTTATCTGTGGAAATCACTTCAAAACCTGCTGTTTTCAAGCATTTTATTAAGAGGTCTTGGGTCTGGGATTCTGCATCATTTATTAAAATGTTTATCATTTGATCCCCTAATACTTAATAAAATTATTAACTAATAAAAATTTTATTACTTAAAATCACATTTAGCTGAAGCTGTATAATTAAAAATAGATGATAAAGTTATAGTGGAATAATCTTTTATAACACCTGAATTTATAGCTATCAAGACTTGTATTAAATCAGAGAGAGCCTTATGAATCATAGAACTAGTATTGCTTATCCAGCATCATAAATGATAATTTTCTGAGTCTTGATATCCGTTGACAAGAAGTGTAAGTAATAAGTTATTTGAGCAAGTAAACCAAATTCGTATTAGATATAACATTGCAGTGAATTACTTTTAATATTAGTTGTCTTATAGACTCTGAAACTCATAAAACTCACTCCATAACTCATAGTAAAACTCATGAAAAATAACATCCTTAAATAGTAATGTTACTAAAATAACTTATAACTAAGTACAACATCTCATTAATTCATAGCGAAATCTCTGCGTGCCTCTGCGCTTACCTCTGCACCCCTTTGTGTTTAAATTTCAACCCTCAATTCGCCATGATTTTACGCAAAGCTGTACTAAGCACTTGTACTCTCAACAATTGCGTAGGGTCAGAAATAAGAGTGAGTTCTAAACCAAAAGCTTGAGCTTTTTTCTTCAGGTTATTAAGTAAGCGCTCTCAATACTGTTACTCATAAATCAATACTTCAATTAAGCCTGAAAGTCAGGTAAACTAAAGTGTTATTCCCAAGCATGAAAATTAACTGTGGTACATCTCAAGGATTTATCACTATTGTGTCCAACGATACAAAGTAGCGATTTTGTTTACTATTTTGCAAATGCGGATTAATGCACATCTTGGACATTCTATAGCAATCGCACTAATTCATATTTTTATTCTGCAACGCCAAATGCTGCTCTTTTTTCCTAAAAAATCGCCGATACAATTCACAACTTGCGATCGCTTCAGATCCAGAAAGTTTAATCAACCCCATACTGCTTAACTTGTGAGTAAGGGTGGGATTTAAGAGAATAGATTCATTGGCATTCAGAACGTTATCAAAAGCTTGTGCTAACTCAGGCTGTTTTTGCAAGGTTGCCCAGTGACGCTGCAAATGATTTGAATAAATTTTGGTAGCAATGGGAGCAGTTTCTACCAGTTGCGACAGAGTTACCTCGTTTCGACTCAGATGATAGAGAGCTAAATGTACTAGTGTCGGATGTCCCCCGACCATTGCCATTAATTGTCTAGCTCCTTCTGCATCTGTCCAATTGAGTCTATAGCGTTGGGCTAACTGCTGTACCTCTTCTTGGCTAAAGTTGTCTAACTGAATCGGTAACCCTACATTGAAAGGAGACTGATTAAGTTCAAGAGGAACATAAATATCTGTTGAGTGAACCACGACTAGACGAAGCTTTTGCCAAATGGGCAGTCTTTTCGCTTCTTCGTTCCAAGAACGCAACAGAGGTAGAAAATCCTTCGCTACTTCGGGATGCTCAAAAATATGGTTTACATCATCCAATGCCAAGATTAGGGGAGTATTAATTGACTCTAGTAGATATTCTTGAAAGTAGATGGTGCAGCTAACTTTACTTCCCAAATCTTCATCCCAATACTCATCTAACATTGGTTGAAGCTGAAGCTGGCGGGCGATATTGGCACACAACCAGCGCAAAAGTTGATTCAAGTCGCTCAGAATTGTCTGCTCGACTTGTTCTAGATTCAAGCTGATAGTGCAGTAACCCTGGTACTTCGCATAGTCAAGAATCCTCAGCAGCAGTGAAGTTTTGCCCATTTCTCTAGGAGCTTTAATCCTGATTAACGCTCCTGGTTTCTTGATTTCTTGATAGATTTGCTCCTCAAGGTAAGAACGTTTGAGGTAAAAGGGAGAGGCGAGAGGAACTGAGCCGCTGGGATAGCTTGGTGACCTATCCTGATCAACTGTGGGGGGAAATTGCGTAAGGTCTTGTTTCAAAAGTTTTGTATTTGGAGCTGTTTCAATGATGGCATAAGATTCCAGTAGCACCTGACAGTTTTTCTTGGTCACGCGCTGGCCAATGACCTCAGAAAGTCGCCCAAACAACTCTGGGGCAACAACATTGGTAAAGTAACCAGGACTATAACCTGCCTCTAGAGCTATTTGGTTATAAGTTTTATACTGCCAAATCCCACGCAAAACCAGATTTTCGGTGGAATTAAGGGGGCGATTGTGGCTCTCAATTAGTCGGCGATCAACAATCTCAAACAGACTATCAAGGTTCATAGAGATTACAGACAAATGCTACTAATAAAGATAACAGTAAAGACAACAGGAGTTACGCAAGTAACACAATATCTGCCATTTATTAGTACAATAGTATTGTTTAGACCAATTAAATTATCCAGAAGTATAGACCTCTTCTTTGACTTTCCAGATTAAACAAAAGTTTTCGTAAATCAAACAAAGATAGATTCATAAATACGGTTCTGAACTCTCAATTTTCCCTGTTGCTTGACTACTAGCCCTGACAAAAGCAATTCTCTTTCCTCTGAACTATCAACTGCAATAATCTCCCCTTGATGTAAGATTTGACGGTAGAGTTCTAGTAGCCGAACAGATTGTTTACTTTTGAGAAGGCGATCGCGAATGGTTCTTAAATGCTCTGGTTCATCCTGTGATTCCCAATTGTCTATTATCGACCATCGCACCAAATTTTCAATCCATTCGGCTTCTCTATTGATAAGGATAGGAGATGAAGAATTGCGGATAAATTTACAGAGCTTTTGAGTCAAAAAGGGCTGGCCATTAGTCCACGCTAACACTTCTTTTAAAACTGTTTGAGGATTGCTCACTTTCTCGGCCAATCCTTGAAGTAGAGTTTGCGCTTCATGCTCTTTAAACCCTTCCAATTGAATGGTCTGACCGATGTTAAAAGGCGTTCTTTGATGGTCAGTAATTAAGTCATTAGGAGTAGCTACTCCAAAAAGAGCAAAGGTTAAACGTCGATACTCTGGATTAATACTACGCTGATTATAGCAAGAGCGAATTAGCGCAAAAAAGTCATTAACTGGGAATTTTAAACTTAAGAAGCTATCAATTTCATCGATAAAAATTATCAAATTTTTAGGTATAATATCATTTTCTTGAACAACTTCTACTAGCAAAACTTCTTCAATAAATTGACTCAATCTCTGAACTGGAGAAATATCTCCTTGCTCTTGCCACCAAGTTTTTAGATTAACCTTTCTTAACAAACCAAAACTTCGCCATAGCTCTACTGTTAAGCCTTTATACCATTGGTCAGGCGTGACGTTTTCGCTACCAATGCGGGTCAGATCGATCGCCCCGCAGCTAAATCCCTCATGCCGGAGGTGATGTATCATGCGTACCATCAGGCTTGACTTGCCCATCTGCCGAGGATTGAGAATGTAACAAAATTCCCCGCGCTTCAACGCCTTGTAGAGATAACGGTCTGCTGAACGCACAACATAAGTAGGAGCATCCATCGGCAAACTTCCTCCCACTTGATAATCAAAGGTAGAGGGTTGGTCGCCACTTTTGAGTAACTCGTTTTCAAAGAGCAGTTCGGCTTGGGTGGCTTTGAGAATTTCTAGGGTTTGTGAGAGTTCTTGAGTGCGCTCTTCTACTCTCAGCTCTAGATTTCGGTTATAATCTTTTAACTGTCCGTAGAGACGAGCATTTTCAATAGAGATAGCAGCTTGAGCAGAAAGAATTCTTAAAACTTCAATGCGATCGCTGGTAAATGCATCTGTAGTTAAATTGTTTTCTAAATATAAAATACCGCTTAGTTTGCCTTGATTTAACAAAGGAGTACAGAGAATCGATTTTGGTTGAGTGGCGACGATGTAGGGATCGCGGATAAACTGTTCTTCAACGGTTGCGTTATTAATAACTACATTTTCTTGAGTACGGACAACATAGTTAACGATCGCAACTGGTAGGATAGGTGTCTGGCGATCGCCATCTACAGAGTCAATGGGAAGCGATCGTAGTAGAGTTACGTCATCAGAATCTACTGTCCCTTCAGCTTCGATCACCCATTTATGATCTTTTTCCAGTATTAGAAAGCCTTTTTGGGCACCTCCATTTTCAATTACAGTTTTCATTAACTTAGCCAGCAGTTGATCCAATTTAATTTCGCTAGCTAATACTTGAGATGCTTTTGTGACTGTAATGATATCGAGTGCTTGGGGATTTGTACCACCAGTAGATTCAGTTGTCTTAATGCTTTGGTTTTCTTTTCGGTTGTTTATATCCATTAGAAACTGTGGGTATTCTAATTCTAAAGCTTGAACTTTGGCTTTTGCACCCCAATGAGAATAACAATGATGGGCATTTTTTAAGTATAGTCTTCCTATTTCTTCTCTACCAAGAGAAAGATAAAATTCTGCTGCGCGTTCGTAAGCTATGGCTTCTTCGTGGATAAACTCAGATTTTTTAGCACCTTGAATTGCTTTGTCATAAAGTTCTTGAGCTTGCCAATTTTGACCCAATACTCGCGCTTTTTCTGCTTCTACTAAATCGTATTTATTTTGAAAGTTAGCGGGGCAATGACCAGCCCATATTTTCATGTCATCTTGATTTATTTCTACTTGTTCTAGGATTTGTTTTTGCTCTATACCACAACTCTGATAATGAGTAAGACAAGATAGAGAAAAGTATAAATTATGCTGTGGTACAGTTAAATGTGAGCTAAGGTTTTCAACATATTTCTCTGCTTCAATACCATTTTTAAAAGCTTGAGCATATTCTTTAAAAAAATAGCAAATAATCGTTTGAGAAAAAAAGTGGATAAAAGTCAACCATTTATCATTTTTATCCCACTCCTTTAAATATAGGTCTTCTTGGTTATTGACATTATCAATAGGCGAGTATTTTTTGTATTTAAACTCTTCAAGCAGGTTAGTTATAAGCTTGTGGCAGATTTTAGCAAAAAAAGTACTATGTCCTTGCTTTAGCTTTTTGGCAATGTCAATGCATTTAACAAAACAAATTTCAACCTCTTCTTTTAAATTATCTCCTTTAAAAAGTTTTATTAAACAGTAACTAATATATGAATAAATAGCAAACTCATTATTACCTGTATCTATTCCACTTTGAAACCCGTTTAATAGTTTTTTTTCTGCTACTTTATCCCTGAGAGTCTTTTTCCAGTGCCAGATAAATCCATAATACATATGCATAACTAAAGCTTCTAACTCGCGGATTTTTAATTTATCTTGCAACCTGATAGAAAGTTCCCCAAACCTATATCCTAAATTAATATCTCTTGTTAAATTAATACCGTCTATTCCTTTACAGAGAAACGATCCATAAAAACTATGAGCGCAAACTGCTTGAGGAGCATTGCCATATTTAATGCAGAGGTTGAGTTGTATTAACACCACTTCAATATGAAGCAAAAAATTGCTTACTATAGTAGTTCCCATAATATGCTGTAATATTTTTATGACTTCAAGTTTATGGGAATCTGTCATTTTTGGAGAATTTATTAAATTCTCAATTTTTGTTTCTCTCAAGTAAGATTTTAAATATTCCTGTTCTTGTTTAATCCTATTTTTTATTTCATCAGGTTTTTGTGATATTCTAATTCCTAGTGAATCCAAAGCTTTAAATGCAGTATCTATTGCCTTCTGTTGCTGAGATTTATTGGTAAAATATAATAATATTTGTATCTCATATACTTTGACTTGATCAATAACACTTTTGGCTTGTTGTAAAATAATAGCTGACAAAGATTCAACTTGCTCAAACTTTGTATTCAAATATAAAACTTCTAAGGCTTCTAAATGAAGTTTAAGTGTAAAAACATACTGAGATTTCCAACTGGTTAATGACATTAGTTGTAAAGCTATTTCTAAATATCCCAAAGCTGCTTTATAAGCTGTAGATGCTTTAGCTTTTTTGCCAGCTTCAAAATTCAATTTAGCTAGTTCATACTTTTCTGAAGGCTCGATAATTAATTCAAAACTTTGGTTAAAATGATTGACGATATCAAAAATATTGCGTTCTAATTCATTTTCTTTGAGATGTTCCATCAAAAGACGACCTACTTTCAGGTGAACTGCTTTTTTTTCATTTTCTGTAATCAAAAAGTAGGCAGCTTGCTGAACTCGGTCATGCAGAAATTTATAGGGAATATATTTAGTAATTTTGGGAATAAAAACAGGAGATATTTCTGAAGTATCCCTTGATATTTCTTCTGGATTCCAAAGTAGAGGTATTTTATAGTCATTATTCAGAGGTACAATCAAACCTGCCTCTAGTGCTGGCTGAAGTTCTCTAGCTGTAGTTATTTGAGATTTATTGTTTACAAGGGAGAGAACTTCTAAATTAAATTGATTGCCAATACAGGCAGCTAATTGCAAAACTTTCTGAGTTTTTTCATTTAATTTGATAATTTTGCTAATAGTTAATTCAACGACATTATCAGTTATTCCTACTCTTTCAATTTCTTCAATACTCCAGTGCCAATTATTTTTATTATGGTTAAATGACAAAATGTTTTGCTTGTAAAAATAGTGAAGTAGTTGAGTTAAGAAAAAAGGGTTTCCTTGAGTTTTATTAGTTACTAACTCTGATAAAAATTTTGATTTTTTTGTAGAGCATTTTAAAGTATCGGCAATTAATTGATTGATATATTCGATTTCTAATGGTTGCAGGGAGATATTATTGACCCTAGTACCTTCTTTTTCAATTTGCTCTAAGGTTTGCATCAAAGGATGAGTAGCATCAACTTCATTATCTCGGTAGGCTCCGATTATTAATAGATATTGGATGTTAGCATCGGTTATTAATAACTCAATTAACTTTAAGGATGCTAAATCTGCCCACTGTAGATCGTCGATAAAGATAACTAAGGGGTGTTCTTTCTGAGCGAAAACAGTAATAAATCTTTCAAAAAATAAATTAAATCGATTTTGAGTCTCAGTTGCTCCTAGTTGCTCAACTGGCAGCTGTTTACCAATAATCTGCTCCACTTGAGGAATTACATCGATGATAACCTGAGCATTAGGATTCAAGGCTGCTAAAAGTTCTAGTTTCCAAGTTTGTAGCGCTGCTTCAGATTCGGTAAGTAACTGCCGTATTAAGTTTTGAAATGCTAAAGCGATCGCCGCATAAGGAATATCTCGCTGTAACTGGTCAAATTTTCCGCTAATAAAGTAGCCTCGCTGGCGTAATATTGGTTTATGAACTTCATTAACCAAGGCAGATTTGCCAATTCCTGAATAACCAGAAACCAGCATTATCTCAGTGTTACCTTGACTGACTCGCTCAAAAGTAGTTAATAGTTGAGTAACTTCTTTTTCCCTTCCGTAAAGTTTTTCGGGAATCACAAAGTGATCGCAAATATCCTGAGTTGCTAAACAAAACTCGTCAATTTGCCCTAAACTCTCTAAGCGAGCGCAACAAATTTCCAAGTCGGCTTTGATTCCCCAAGCACTTTGGTACCGTTCTTCTGGGGTTTTTGCCAACAATTTCATCACAATGTCTGAAATGGCTTTAGGTATTGATTGAGACGTTGAATTTAACGTTTTTACAAGTTCATATGGGGGAACAGGTTGTTGAGCAATATGACAATGAACTAATTCTATAGGGTCAGTGGTTGCAAAAGGCAGTTTATTGGTGAGCAATTCGTACAAGGTAGCACCCAAGGAATAAAAATCGCTGCGGTAATCTATCCCTCGGTTCATTCTTCCAGTTTGCTCTGGAGCAATGTAAGCTAAAGTTCCTTCTAAGCGCTCAATATTAGCAACTGTCTGATTTTCTCGTGATAAACAGGTGGAAATACCAAAATCGATGACTTTAAGTTGCTCGGTTTCTGGATTATAAACGATATTAGAGGGGTTAATATCTTTGTGGATAATATTGGCAGCGTGAATAGCTCCTAAACTCTTTGTAGTTTTGATAGCAATAGAGAGAAATTCTTTGAGAGTAAATTGGCGATCGCACATTAACAATTTTAAAGATTCACCGCCAAAGTCTTCTAAAAACATGACTAGACTATTTTCATATCGCTGCAAATTGTATGCTTTAATAACTCCATCGGTATTTAAGGAGCGAGTGACTTCATATTCCTGCTTATATCGAGTTAGTTCTGAGGGAGTTGGGTAGTTTTCCTTGAGAATCTTTAAAATAACGAGTTGATTATCGGGCTTGAGAATAGCTCGATAAACTAAGGAATTAGCACTTTCATAAATTTTTCGGGTAATCTGATAGTCTTTCATAGGAGTCGTGAGTAAATTCTTATAAGCACAATTTTTCTTATTGTCCCTTCTCAATTCTAAAGTGCTTGAAAAATTTTAAAATTTTATATTTTTACCTTGGAGTCAGTTTTTTGATAAATTTCAGTTATCATAGTGGTGGTAACTTGAAGCCTATCTTTAAAAGTTCTGCTAATAACCTGTGACTTCCACATATCGCAGTTTTTACAAGCCGACCTATTATCTAACTGATTAAGGATTAAATCGCGTCTAAGTTGATTAAATAAATTTCCACTCCAAATATCTTGCAGAGTTTGTTGATTGTAATCTCCCAGACTAGCAATATCCTTATCAAAACCAAGTCTAAATAAGGTTTCAATGCAGTAGTATATTCTGCCGTCAGGCAAAACAGCCATTTCCATAAAGGGAAACAGACAAGCCCATCTCCCTTGCGCTTTTTGAATATAATGTTTAAGCGAATCTTGCAGAGCGTCGTTAATCTTGCTAAGACGCATATTAGTTTCTTTATATTCAGCTAAATTCAAAACAAAAACACTATCTGCTTTTGCTAACCAACGTTCTCGAAATTTTTGTTCTTCTTCGATAGTAACATCTTGATTTCTGACAAATGATGTCCTCACTTCACAGGGAATTCCCAAGCGATCGCGCAGTCGCAGAAAATTGATAACATTAGATTCGACTCGGTTAAGATTAGCGCCCCTAACTCTTAAGTAAGTATCGGGATCAGCAGCATCAATGCTAATATCAATACTGGTTAAACCTGCTTCTAATAATGCGATAGCTCGACTTTCATCTAGCAGTTGACCATTGGTAGTTATATGAACTCTAGGAACTCCTTGCTGTCTACAAAGTCGGACAAAATCTATAATCTTAGGGTGAAGCAATGGCTCCTCCACACTGCCAATTAAAATCGTAATTCCTTGTTCCCCACATTCTTGTGCTAGTTTTTCCATCATCTCCCAGGACATTGCATTATTACCTGTGAAAAAATCTGTTGTATGTGTTGGCTTAAGCAAAGAACTATGATATGGACACATCACGCATTTGAGATTGCAGGTATTTCCGACAATTGCCCTAACATAAGAAGGTTTTACAGCCGTGCCATAATAGTTTGCAAAGTAATGTAACTGTTCGTCAGGATCGGTCTGTGAAATAATAGTCAAGGGTGTAGGAATGCCAAAAATCCCCTGATTTTTACTTTCAAATCCTTGTAATAACTGACTCCAGATTTTACTTAACTCCTGGGGATACAAATAAGCCAGAGTCGGATATTGAGGTAAACCTAATTCTGATGAAATAGGTAGCATGGGTTTGAAAGCAATTACTTTTTTTCCAGATTTTACTGCTGCTACGAGTCTTTCTAGACTTTTTGGGTGTAAGGGAATACCATGAGGTGGTACTTCCAGTACCATATCCGACATTTCCCAATTGTCTCGGATTTGAGTTGGTAAAAGCTTTTGAGTATCTTTGATAATCATATTTTTTCTACATAATTTAGATAGCACCAATGAAGAAAAAACCACCCTTGTGTTAGATGCGGGTGGGGTCTTTAGCAGTTTATGCTTTCAAAAGATTAAGATGTTTTAAGTCTAGAAGACCTCGCCTGAAAGTCTAGTTACAAGCTAGTTAAAACTTGAATATTTAAGAGAAGCTGAATTATAGAAAACTTTGGCTTTTCTTAAATTAAGAATAAGTTGTAGGAATATGTAGCAGTCCTATTTTATTCGTGAATATAGATAAGGAAACAAACCGCCAAGAACGCAAAGAGAAGAAATAATAAAGAGATATATAGCAATCCGAATTTAAACGTGATAAAATACATAGATAAAAACTACGCATATATAAGCTTTTCAGCCATTTTCCCTCTCACAACCAATTTAGGATTGCTATATAATTTTCACAAATCATTTAAGACTGCTATACAAATATATTTCTGTTGAAATCAACTTGTGCTGACTGGAATAAATATGTTAGAAGGAAAATCTTCATTCTCATTATGTATCCAGGATTCTAATTGGTTTTCAGTAACAGTTGCTTCTCCAAATTTCGGTGCTGGAGGATAAGCAATTTTGAATATAAAAGGTTGACCCAGTTTTCGAGGATCTTCCAAGTTTCCTCGAAAGGAATCTGAATTAAGATCGAAATCATATTTTTCTAGTTCGGCAGGGTCAAACAGAGGAGAAATATATTTATTTTCATCATTAATCCTTTCTTTCCCAAAGATATAAATCAGTAATTTAACTTCTTCAGGGGCTGTTTCCACTGGTTGATCAGGGTTATTTCTCAGCCAAGCTCTGGGATCGGCTGAGAATAATTTATTTGAAGGTTTATTTTCATTTTCTCGATTATCTATTAAACTAGAATCTTCAAATTTCAATTCCCTAGCAGCAAATAATAATATTTTAAAACTTGATTTTTTAATACTGTCTATTTCAATCTCTTCAAAGCGTTTTCTTAAATTACGAGCATTTTGAGTCTCTTCTTTTTGTGGATCATCATCAGCCCATCGCCATATATAGCTAATCATTTGGGATATTTGTTTTCCTTGTTTAGCAAGACGCACTGTATTATCCATCTTAATTTATCTCCTTATTTTGAACTAAAAAGTTGTGTATTTTCGTAAGAATGCTATCCACTTAAACCGTAAAAGCGACGAGGATTATCCCAAAGAATCTTTTGCACAGTTTCTTTCGATAATTTTTCCTCAAGCTTTACCATGTCTGCAACGATGTTCGGCTTATGATCCATATGAGGATAGTCCGAACCAAAAATTAAGTTGTCCGTGCCAATATATTCAATCGCTTGAACCAGTAATGGTTCTGAAGGCTCTATGGCAATAAAGCACTGGCGACGAAAATAGTCTGATGGCTTGATTTTAACATTATCATGAATTGTATCTTCCCAAGCTAAATTTTCATACTCTTCATCTAGTCGCCATAGCCAGTAAGGAAGCCAGCCACAACCGGATTCTAGAAAAGCCACTTTTAGTTTTGAATGACGTTCTAATACTCCTCCTTCAATCAAGGCTAATAAAGCCATCATCTGTTCCATCGGATGAGAGCAAGCGTGGGTAGCAAAACGAGTGTTAAATCTTTCTGTTCCAGTAGTTGGCAAACGACTGTGAGTCCCTTCGTGAATACCTACTGCTATGCCTAATTGTTCGCATTCTGTCCAAAAAGGCTCGTAAGCCGAGTCGCTCAACAGTCTTCCTTTGATAGGGTTAGGGCGTAAAAACACCGCTTTCCAGCCAAAATCGACAACTCTATGCAATTCATCCACCATTGACTCTGGCGCGTGCAGATTAATTGCTCCTACCCCCTTCAATTTATCTGGAGCATAACTGCAAAAGTCTTGTAACCAATTGTTGTAAGCGCGGGTAAAAGCGCCAGCAACTTCTGGTTGCATAGTATCGATCGCCCAAAGCCACAATCCATAAGTTGGATAAAGGAATGCCAGATCGATCCCCATCTGCACCATCTCTTGAACGTGAGACTCAACATTGTAGCCTTGAAAATAAGCATTAGGATGAGCTGACATCATCTGCTTATTTCCTAGAGTACGAACTTGCTTAGAGACTTTTTTAACAATGTCTTCCCCTTGAATTTTCATGTCTGCTGAGGGAGCAAACTGTTTAAATTCTGGTTCAAGATACTCAGCCCACATACTGGGAGGTTCAATTACGTGGGAATCAGCATCAATAATCGAATATCCGTTTAGCATCATCTGTGATCAATCTGGCTCGGAATTGGGAGTTGGTGCGTAACGCTACAAGTCTGATTACTACGCTGAAATTTTTTCGTAGCTTCACACATTTTACAGTTTTTCGTGTCAGTTCTATAAGCGCAGAACGTTAGTTAATGCTGTAAAAACTTCTGTATGGTAAGGATTACAGTAATTTTAAGAGGCATTGATGATTTCATTAGTCATGATTAGTTTCTCCTACTAAGTTTTCTGGTTGTTCAGTAAAAAGTTAGACTTTAGGAATTACACATTGATAAAAGTCAGATTATGTAATTAAGTCATATCTGTTTACTGAACGGAAGTTAAGCTTGATGAGCTAAACTCGCAGTGAATTACCTTTGATATTAGTTTTTCTCTTAGTCTCTGAAACTCATAAAACTCATCTTACGAACTCATAGAAAAACTCATGAAAAATAACATCATTCAGTAGGGAGAACCTCACATCCACATGGGAAAAGAGTTGAGTTGCTCTTCTGTCAGCTGTTCTGACAACCAACCCATTTTCACTGGAACCTCATAAAGCCGTCCAGACGCTAACCTTTTCCACATATGGCGCATTCCCGGAACGATGACTTTGGCAACTCTCAGTCCAATATCGGGACGAGTCTGATCTAAAACCAGCATTTCTAAACCTTTGTTCTCAACGATTTGTTGACAGAGCTTGACATCTTCGAGTAAATCATCACTTGCAACTTCGCGATAATCGCCACTGACAGCAGCAATTCTCTCGCTTGGAACTAAATAAGGTTGATTGGCTAAGTTTGCGGTTTTCCACCAATCTACCGCCAAGCCATCTGCTGACGGGGGATATTGAGTACTTCCATCAGCTTTGGCAAATAAAACGTTAGGTAAAATTTGATTAACTTCCGTCAAGGCTCGACTAATAGCAATCTTGGCATCGAAATGAGCGCCATAACCCAAAACAATATCTTCTACAGAGCGATCGCTTCTTCGAGTCACAGCAGCAAAAACTGGAATATTCAGATCGCTGGTAATATCTAAAACCCAAAGTTCCCGATTAATAGTTTGATAATATTGCTTCAGGCTTTGAAAATAAGGCTCGTCGAAACTATCTAAATCAACTTGTGGCTTTTGCAGAGAGTTATACCACCATAAGGCGACAGCATCACGCTCTACTAACTCCATAAACCCTTGCAGAATAGCTTCTTCAAGAGTATTACCTGCCGCACATCCATTAGAATCAGCCCAACAGTCGGGTTTATAGTCCGGTTGATAGCCATAATAACAGTAAGCCGTTGGCAGATACTTAAATTCCTGATGGGTTAAAGACCAAACGGGAGTCCAATCAATTTCTCTTTGTTCATCAAAAGGTTCGGGGACTTTTTGAAACCAGCCTTGACACTTAACATTCCATTGCTCTCTATTCTCATATTGCTGTTGGCTGAAGTTCATACAAACATTGGGATGGATTGCTTTGTCCCCCATTTGTTGGTAACTGGCTTTTTCTCGAATTTCATACCCTTGAAACACCCCAGAATATCGCTCGATCGCCTCGCAAAAACCACTAGCCATCGCTTGAGAGTCAGTCCTACCTTTCCCCGCACTTCTACCCCCCAAATTTTGGCGCAAACTAGCTAAATCGTCGAAAACACTGAGAAAATGATGTTTGGCAATGTAATTATGAGTTAATCCATTCCCAGGAATTTTATTTAATTCTCGCACAACGCCCGTAATGGGGCTAATATGATGTTGGTATTTGCTGAGAGTTTCTTGTGGCGAACAAATACGGTGCCCTCCATCAACGGTAAAGGTTTTCTGGCGGTGTTCTAAAACAACAGGTATAGGGTTTTTGGTTAACCCATTTACCATATCTCCACAGCTAGAACATTGAGGACGCTTCACCCAGCTATGATTTTGAGTTTGCAGTGTTAGAGCATCGTAAGCAATCAAATTACTTTCTAATTGTTTATTTTCCCCTTGGACAATCCACTTAAACACCTCTGTGGCTGCCATTCCTAAAGCAGTTTGTACTGTAGATGGCAAAAATCCTAAAGGAGGAGTTAAAGGAGAACAAATGTGCTTGTGTCTCTGAATAAATCCTTTAATTGGTCTATTATCTCGCAAACGCTGGGCTAAACAGTTCCAACAACCTGTTTTCTGAGGATTAAATAAAGGGCCGATCCAGACTATTGTCCCTAACGGCTTAACCAGCATCCAAGGAGTTTTGGATTTTAAGGCTTGTTGATTGAATTTCTCTAGCTCAACATTGAGATAATCATCGGTTAAAACTACTGTCAAATCACCTTCGTCTGCTACTTGAATTTGCAGAGACTCAAGCACAGCAATCAGGTCTTCAGCAGCAACCGAACCTAATGCTTTTACTGCTACTTTAGTCGATCGCAATCTTTGATAAGCTACTGTGGGGGCAATATTAAGATGATGGCAGAAGATTTCTAAGTGCGATGGGAAAGAATTATCTTCTTGAATAAGATAGCCCTTTTGCTGCATTTGTAATAAAGCATATTGAACTTTAATACTTACATCGAGAACTTCTTGGAAAAAAGTGGTAGCTGACTGTAAAGATTTTGGATCTTGCAGTAGCGACTGTTGAATGGTATCAATAATTTCGTCAGTATTGCGTTCACCATCGATGAATGTAGCTAAAGTATAAGAAAGATGATCGTTTAACCAGACTTTTTCTCTTTCTGACAAAAAAAAGATATTGTCTGTTTCTATAGTTTGAACAGAATAACAAGGATTGAATTGGATTTTAAGTTCCATTGAGCTTTATTAATTGTTTTTTTACTAATTAAAGTGTAATTTTAGTAGAGCTAACTTATAGTTAATTTTTATTGATTTTTTTATTTTAAAAATATGTTTATATGTATTTAGTAAATTTAAAAATCAAACTTTGGCACAATTAATGATAGTTGATAAGTAAACATAGATTTCCGGACATTGTATTTTAACGGAATTTATAATGAATCTCAGGTAGCTTTTAAATTATTGTTACACAATTTTTATTAAAATAATTTCAAAAGCTCATATAAAAACTCATAACTTTTTATAAAAAGCAATGGAATAGCTCACGTATTTTTATCAATTAACTTTAGCTACTACCATCCTCATAGCCCTAAAACAGCATCAGTATGTTCAGCAGTATCTCTGTATCTCTATTTGCTGCGCCAACAGTTGTTTAGCTTTAACCACTAAACCGTACCACAAATGATGGCTTGTTCGATGCAGATCGTGTGTGTACAAGTCAGTGAGAGGGGGATCTTTTTTTATATTCAAACTCCAACAAATTCAGCACTTTTCCTTCCAAATCGGTCAAATAAGCCCGCTTCAGCTTCCCCAACGACTCCAAAAACCTCTGCACCGACTCCTCCAGTCCACTCGAATACACCCGATTGATGCGATCGCAAATCACCCGCATCTGCTCACACTCGGCAGGCAAGTAGTTGAAAGACTTCAGGTACTGCAACCCAACTGTATGCTCGCCATCCCAGGTTCTGACGGTACAACTGAATTCGCCCACATGGTTGACTATGCCCCAGCACCCACCTTTACCTCTGAGTTCCGGGTTGTCAAGAGCAAGGATTTGGCATACTTCGCCTAACTGGTAAGTGTTGGGTACTTGGGTGCGTTCCATTATTTGCTGTACTACGTTTTTAACGATTCTAGCTGGTGGCACTTTACGCTGTGCCTGCTCCACTGCTTTTAACCACACTTCTTGCTGTTGTTCGGGTTCAAGCTTTGTCATCGGTCGAACTTGCCCCTCTGCTGCCGAGCAAAATGTCCAATGAAAAAGTGAATCAAGCAAGCTTTTTCGTCATAAATACGCTGTTTGGGTCATCAATGTAGTCAGCAAAGGGGCCTCGGTACTCAAACCCATACCCTGTATACAATGCTCGTGCTGGAGCGAATTCTGGAATTGCCCCTGTTTCTAAATTCAAGCAATCGTAACCACGCCGTTGGGCTTCTTTAATAATCTGTTCCAGAATCTTTGAGGCGACACCCCTACGTTGGTGAGCCTTGACGGTACGCATTGATTTGATTTCACCGCTTTTTGAATCTAGTTCTTTCAATGCCCCGCATCCAACCAGTTCTTCGCCATCCCAAGCCGTCCAAAAGGTAATATCAGGCGAACGCAATGCCTCTATATCAAGAGCATGAACGCTTTCGGGCGGGGTAATCTCATACATATTTTCAAGATGTTCCCATAAAAGGTCAGCAATCTTTTTACCTGTCAGGTCATCTTCTCTAATTTGCATGGTTAATTTATCTCATCATCTTCTCGCTGATTTCCGCATCCTTAATCCCGACTCCGGCATTATTGACCTTAAGACTCATTATCGTGGCTTTCGATATGTCCATGAAATCTTAAAAATGCTTCCAGAAATCCCTGAGCCTATTTTATTAACCCAGATTTTTGCCAAGCTTACTTCTTTAGGACGTATTCATAACGTTTCTACAGGCGTTGAACCCTCTTAATTTGGCAGAGGTATTGCGATGAATAAGCGAATTCCTGAGAAATTATCTTCTAGCCAAATCGATGCAGGTGTTAAACTCGCTATGAAAAAAGCTATTGAAAGACACCACCGTTTAGTAGAATCTATTAGCATTTGGCAAAATGGCCAAGTTGTGACATTACAGCAGTTTTCAGGTAAATAGACCACAGTGATTGAACCAACCGAAAGTATCATCCTCGGTAATAGAATTTACAACTTCAGCCATTGCTTGATTGAGCGATTCAGAAGTACGCGCCTCACAGGAACGAAGAAATTGCTTGAGTTTAGACCAACAAAGCTCTATGGGTGATAGGTCAGGAGAGTAGGGAGGTAAAAACTTGACTTTTGCACCCACTGACTCAATTGCAACCCTTACACGTTCAGCATGATGAACCTTAAGATTATCCATTACGACAATTGCTCCTTGCCATAATTGAGGTGCTAAGACCTGAGTTACATACGTTAGAAATACCTCAGTATTTGTGCTTCCTGGCACAGTCATTGCAGCAACTAGTCCATCGATATTTATTGCACCAATCAAAGAAACATTCCCACCCTTGGTTCCAGGAGCATTACCAACTGCGCGTTCGCCGTTTACTGCTCGAGCAAACAAGCGTGACATTGATAAATTCAATCCGGCTTCATCGACAAATACCAAATTTCGCACGTCAACTTTATCTAACCAACGGCGATAGTCATGTCGGAATTCCTGTACTCGTGGTGTATCCTGCTCACTCGCGTAAAGAGTTTTTTTTACAGCGTAAGCCTAATTTTTCTAACGCCCGATGCATTGTAGTAATACTTACCTCAATCCCTGTACCTTCTACAAAGCGATCGCACAACTCTGTTAGCAACAAATCATTTTTCTCTTCCACCCAAGACTTAATCATGCTTAGATGTTCATCCTGAATTGTCGGCTTTTGGTATCCTCCACGTTGTTTTGCTTCAATTCGTCCACTTTCACGATAATGACGCAGCAAATTTCGTATAAACGACAAGCTGACCTTAAATCTTTG
This sequence comes from Nostoc sp. CmiVER01, assembly GCF_034531135.2. Lineage (NCBI taxonomy): Bacteria > Bacillati > Cyanobacteriota > Cyanophyceae > Nostocales > Nostocaceae > Nostoc > Nostoc sp. CmiVER01. Next base: position 36,651 of record NZ_JAVRBU020000023.1, on the reverse strand, counting down.
CGCCACCTGCCGTTGAGAACCTTCTTTTGCTAACCAAGCTGCAATCACGCGACGACGCAAATCCTCTGAGTAAGATACTAGCATCGAATCAAACAATTACTTCATATTTAGGTTACCGTAGTTTGTGGTTCAATTACCTGAAAATTGCTGTAACTGCCGAACAAATTCCTTATCTCAACTTAGATGAGTAACCTATTTTCCCTCATTCCAGATCAAATCCGAGATAAATTACCACTGACGGAGGATAAAAAACAACTACTTCAACAGCAAACCATTACTCAAGATATCCCAGGAACAATTCTGCGGGATTTTCAAACTATTTTAGAACTTCTCCAACCCAACGGCGTTGAAGTTAGTAGCACTTATCACCAATTATTGCTTAAGTATCTCCAACAACTTAACTCACAATTGAGTTATCCCATAGATATTAACCTCAAACGTCCTGTACAAAAATCCTATCCTTATATTCACGGTCTTTATTTCCTTCTCCGCACCTCTGGACTGTCTCAAGTTATTACCGAAGGTAAAAAGAGCAAGTTAGTTTTAGACACAAAAATTCTGCAAATTTGGCAAGGATTAAACCACACAGAACAATATTTCACACTGTTAGAGGCTGTTTGAAAAGTTAGAGAAATGGTAAAAAAGCTCTCTCAGTATACGCTGTAAATAGATCGTAGACAGCACTGAAAGAGCAAATTTTCTATGTTTTGGTAGAAGGAGTTAGATGGCGATGCCTACGGCGGGCTACGCCTACGCTACCGGGTGACTTTCCCGTCTGGCAGACGGTATATAGCTATTTTCGCAAATGGCGCAAAGACGGAACGTGGCTGAAAATTCATGATAATCTCCGGCAGTGGACACGGACCCTTGCAGGATCGCCATCGAAGTCCTACGTAAGCGATCATCGATAGTCAAAGCGTCAAGAGTGCAGCGATGGTTAGTCAATTGATAGGCTTTGATGCAGGAAAAAAAATCAAGGGACGGAAGCGATTTATGACGGTCGATACCTTGGGGTTAGTATTGCGGGTCTTGGTCACGGCAGCCAATGTGGGTGAGCCAGAAGGGGGAAAACAAGTTCTTAAACGGGTGAAACACTCTCAGGAGCAGGTATCTCGTTTGACTATTCTCTGGGTGGATGGCGGCTTTGATGGTGAGCCGTTTATGCAGTGGGTGATGAATTTTTGCCGTTGGATTGTGCAGGTGGTGTTGCGCCCGGAGCAGACCAAGGGCTTTGTCTTGCTCAAAAAACGTTGGGTGGTTGAGCGCACTTTTGGTTGGCTCATGGGGTGTCGGCGGTTGGTCAGAGACTATGAGTTATTACCCGAAACATCAGAGACATTTATCTATCTTGCCATGATCCGGATCATGGTGAGGCGATTGGCATAAAATTTTACTCCTCAAAACTTTTCAAACAGCCTCTTAACTTTCCGAGATACTTTTAAAGCAGGAGCCAGCTATTTTGGTGTCAGTGATTTGGAAGCTTTAGTTCGGGACACACATAAGTTTGAATCCCGGTACTTGGATCGTCTGGTTGGCCCTTATCCACAACAGCGTCAGATTTATCAACAGCGTTCGCCAATTAACTTTAGTGAGCGTCTAGCCTGCCCAATGATTTTTTTTCAGGGATTAGAAGATCGAGTAGTTCCGCCCAATCAAACTGAAGCAATGGTTACAGCCCTAAGAACAAAAGGTGTACCTGTGGCTTATGTTGCTTTTGAGGGTGAAGAACATGGTTTCCGCAAAGCCGCAAACATCAAGCGTTCTTTGTCAGCAGAACTTTACTTTTATTCACAAATTTTCAATTTTGAAATTGCCCAACCAGTTGAGCCTGTAGTCATTGAAAACTTTTAGCCCCAACTGAACAAGGCGATCGCCGCCATTGTAGTAGTTTGCGGTGCTTCACGACAGGCTTGACCGCAATACTGCTCGCTTTGTGCATTTTTAACAGCGAATAAATATGATACAATTAATGGTTTTTCATGTGATGAAGAAAAACTAGGGTTTTGCTTAGTTCACCAAGATGCTTTAGATTTAAATTTCCTACTAGCTAAAAGTTTTCTACAAGCAGGTTTACCAGTGGTAAGTTTGCCACCTATTACTATGATAATCACTCATAATAAGAAACTGTTGAAGAGTGACTTTAGTGTAATAGAAAGTAGTCTACAAGCAGGTTTGATTCCTTTAATTTTTGGTGATGTCGTTCTAGATCAAGCTATTGGTGGTACTGTCCTCTCGACAGATGCAATAATTGCAGAACTAGCGAAATACTTCTATCTTCAAGGTAAGTTTAAAATTCAACTAATAAATGTTAGGAATTATGCAGGTGTATATGATCAAGAGGGGCAAGTAGTTTCCAATATTACTCAAGCTAAATATTCTCAGATTAAACCTTTCTTGGGCAAGAGCAAATCAGTAGATGTTACTGGCGGGATGGCGAAGAAAGTTGAGGAGTTTTTGACTATTTCTAGTTTAGGGATTGACTGCTGGATAATTGATGGGAATATCCCAGGCAATTTAGCCTCTTCAGTTTTAGGTACGCTAACTCTAGGCACTTTAATTAGGGCATTTTAACTAAAATGATTTCAAAACTGTTGGTAGTTAATCCGAATTACTTACCCTTAATCTTTTTGAGATAACTCATTGAGAAAGGCAGAGGGCAGTTCTTGCTGAAGGCAGCTATGAATCTATCCTACTAATAAATTTCTGCGAACCCAGATGTGAACTGTAGTTAAGGAAAGAAAACCATTAAAGCAGGCGGAAGGCGGAAATTCACTCTCACCGCACAACCTTTGTGCTTCTTCTTTTCTGTCCCCTGCTTGTTGGTTGTCCTCTTCCTTACCTGTAGTAACACATTTCAAGTGAGTTGCTCTCGGTTTGTCATAAAAATGCTCCTGATAATTGTTTCTGTATGTGAGTAAATAACTGCGCGGCAAAACTGGGTGGTACAGAGTAGCCAATGATTGACCCAGCCGTAGCAGTCTCTTTTGGGAACTCATACCAAGACGGAAACCCTTGCAAGATTGCAGCCCCTTCAATAGACAAGGATTTGACTATCCCATCAGGCGACCAGATATCAGCGAACTTACTACGGTTACAACCTTTGTGATCTGTAAAATGGGATCGCAGAATGGTGTTACAGGGTAGATGCCCAGGCTTGTACTTTAGTCTGTTGCGTCCCCCAACTCTCTCTAGTAGCAGTGGCGTTGGTTCGTTAGCCGTCAGAAATTGTTCTACCGCTTGCCGTTGTTTGGGGAGTAGTTGAGAATCGGTCATCATAGGAATGAGATGGGCGATACCTTCGGCACACTTCGTGAACGCCTCGTACCACCCTATTGGTTTTCTGCGAGTTGGTAAAGCAACGCGACAACCTCTACTGGCAACCAGAACTAACCGCCGCCGCGCCTGGGGCAAGCCAAAGTCAGCCATGTTGACCACTCTGTAATCGACCGAGTATCCCTTTTGCTCCAAAGCATCCAGGATGATGGCAAAACTTTGACTGTTCTGATAGCGCGGGACATTCTCTAGGGTAAACACCCGCTGACTGCAACTGTTGGATAGCTTCTGCTACTGCGATCGCTGCCGTCAGATCGTCACCAGTTTCCTCAGCTTTACCCGCTTTCGCTGTGTGGGCTTGGCTAAAGTTGGCGCACACGGGGGAGGCGTGGAGGTAATCGGGGCGGCGGGGGAAACCTACAAATCTTAACCGTGCTACTTCTTGGACTGTTAGCGGGACTTAAACATTTTTGAAGAAGAAATAAGCCTCAAACCCTTGTGGAGTAACGGAAATACACCAAATGCCCAAAAACGCCTGAAATCCAGATATATCAACAAACCAAGCAAAACGATGTCAAAGTCCCTTGCGGTATACGTTTGGGGCTATTTTATCGGCGTTTTTTGCCTAAGTCCCATTAGCTGGATTATTCTACAGCCGTACTCGCTAAAGTTGCGGTGATGGTTGAGAGCGATCGCCCTGCTCAAGTCTGGTTTTGTGGGGTCGAACTCCACCGCAATGACTGGACGAATCCCGGCTTGCACCATCCCCGCCTCAATCCCACCGCCACCAGCGAACAGTACTACAGCGATTGGGGCATCATCTGGAAGAACTGGTTTTAATTTTGTGCTATCAAAATTTTTGCAGACATCTGATTTTGGTGATGGCTTTTTGATTTTCGCTTTTTTGATAAAGGCGATAATATCTTCCTTATTTGCCCCTTGCTGTTGCATTAGACGGATCATTGGGACAGCAGCAGGGGGGATTGAGCCTATACTTTTACCCTTCCAAACGCCGGTTGTGTTTTTCCTTCCAGTTATATCCCCACCTCCAAAGAAAGGGGTTATTTGGGTCACGCTCACCAATGACACGAGGATAAAAAACAGTTGAGCCATCAAGTAACTTTTTAGTTTTGAGGTACGGATAAAGACATCTGACTGGTTCCCCTTGCGAGGCTTTGACCCCTTTCTCTAAGAATTTTTGGGTATTGTAGATAACTTAGCTATTACTGATTTAGTCATGCAGTCACCTCCAAAGCCAAAACCAGTATTTGACTGGTGTTAATCTCAGTAGTAATCGACCTAACTAAATCAAATGCGATCGCCTGCGGTAGAATGGAAGCGAAAGCAGGTGAAAAGCATTCAAAATTTTCCTCAAAAGCCCAAAACCTGCATTGATTTTTCAAGTACTTCTTTGGGGCGAAATGGTTTAGTTAAATATAAATCTGCGCCAACCTCAATTCCTTTTTGTTTATCAAATTCCTGTCCCTTCGCTGTCAAGATCACAATGTAGATGTCAGTCATTTGCAGGTCGTGTTTTACAATATGGCAGACTTGCAGACCATTCATTTTAGGCATCATCACATCAAGAAAAACTAGGTTTGGTTTTTCAGTTTTAATAGTTTCGAGGGCTTCTTCTCCATTTCGAGCAGTTAGAAGTTCAACACCCTCGTCTTCTAATGCTTCTAGGGCTTGTTCCATCAAAATCAAGATATTGGGTTCATCGTCAACAATTAGAATTTTCTGAGTCATAAGATTGGGAGGGAGTGGGGAGTGAGGAGTGGGGCATTGGGTTAAACTAATTTTTGACCAATCCCCAGTCACAGCGATTACTGTTCGGACAGCATAATAAAAAATACATTTTTCAACTCCTTCTCAAACCGTAGAGTTTTCACCATGTCGGCTTCTTGAGAGAAAATAGAATCGATGATGATCATGTCAGGTTTGGCTGACCGAGCTTTATTGATGCATTCTTGGGGATCGGAGGCTGCAATCACGCTGTATCCCTGAGTTTGTAGTACATCCGATATGGTTTTTAAGGTTGAGGCATTTTTGTCCACAACCAATACCTTTTTACTGGAAGTACCTTGGGAAAGCAATGAGCCAATTTCGTTGAGGAGTTTCTCTGTGTCAATGGGCTTAGTGAGATAGCGATCAATGCCAATATGGTAGCCTCGTTCTTTGTTTTCAATAATTGACAGAATAATGATCGGAATGTCTGCGGTCTGGGGATCATTTTTGAGGACGGCTGCCACATCGAAGCCGTTGATTTGGGGCATCATCACGTCCAGCAGAATCAGGTCGGGACGGGCTATTTTTATTTGATGAATAGCATCCACGCCGTCTTTCGCTTCCCGAACATTATAGCCTTCGGTTTCCAGTTGTTGACGAAGCAATTCCCGAATGTTGATATCATCATCTACTACCAGAATTGTTTTGCTATTTTGATTCAGCACAGGGTTTGTGGTGATGACGTGTTCTTTAAGTTGTTTGACTAGCGCATCCAGATTCAGACTGGTACTGGTTTTACGATCGCTAGCAGAGGTGGGAATGAGGAACGAGAATATGCTGCCCTTACCTGGTTCACTCTCCACCCAGATTCTACCACCGTGATGATCGACGATTTGTTTACAGATGGGCAGTCCTAGCCCTGTGCCTTTGGGTTTGTCGGTGAGGGTGTCGCCAACTTGGCGGAATTTCTCAAATACTTTTGGCTGGTCTTCAGGTGTAATACCAACGCCTGTGTCAATGACGCTGATGCAAACACCTTCGTTCTCTTGTTTAACGCGGCAGATGACAGAACCGAATTCGGTAAACTTAACGGCATTAGAAATCAGATTGATCAGGACTTGTAGCAGACGATTGCGATCGCCTAGTATCTGAGGCAGTCCAGGTTCTATCTCGCACACTAACTGCAAGCCATGAGTTTCAAACAACCCGGCGGTAGAATTGGTTGCCCAATCGAGTAATTCGCTCGGATCGAGGGGTTGCATCTGCCATTCCACCTTACCTGCTTCCATCTTGGCGATATCTAAGACATCGTTAATCAAAGATGTAAGGCGTTCTGCTTCTGACACAATAATGTTGAGATTGTCACCCACCCGCTTAATCGTTTTCTGAAGTTTACGGTCTTCGGTAGGAAGTATTGGAAAAACATCAGTTTCCAGCTTTTCTTTAATGATCGACGCAAAACCGAGGACAGAAGTTAGTGGCGTCCGCAACTCGTGGGAAACCGTAGAGATGAAATCGGTTTTCATCTGATCGATCTCTTTCTCAGCTGTCACATCCCGAATCAGGATCACTGAGCCTAGCCACTTCCTCGACTCATCCTTAAAAGCTTCTTTAAAGATGGTGGTTGCTAGAGCTTGACCAACTCGACCTGCTGCTAGATCGACCTCAGCTGTGAAGATTTCTCGTGACTGCTTGTGGGTCTGCTTTACCAAATTAGCAATTTCAACTTGAGAAATTTCTTGATAGTCTTTTCCTTTAAGGTCAATGTCGCCAAGCTGGAACATTTTGAGTAGCGCCGGGTTAAAGCGGGTGATCTGTCCAATGGTGTTGGTTACTAGTAATCCATCTGCTAGATTGTCAATAATCGCAGTCAGGTCAGCGAATGTTGCTTGCAGTTCTGTGTCTGCTTGTTGCCGTCCCAAGCGGGATAGGGCTAATAGCCAGGAACCTACCCCAATCAACCCAGTCAGAACAACATAAAACAGCACGAGTCGCTTAAAAGAACTTTGCGATCGCGCATTTAAGATCGCAGAGGGAACATGAGTCAAAATTTTCCAACGGTAAGACTTGGCATCCACCTTCTCTTGACTGGAATCAAAGGCGCGGGTCGCCCCCGTACTGGATTGAGCTTTTTGAACTTCCAGTAGAGGATACAGGGTTTTGAAGGTGAATAATCCTTCAGCCGTTTGGAACTGTCCCGACTCCGTTGTGGCTATCTGCTGCCAAACTTTCGGAAAGGCTTTGGCGAAGGTTTGGTTTTTGCGGTCTTCGTACATAAAGCCCCACTCATTCTCTGGCTTTGATCCCTTAAGCCAATAACCATCAGCATTGAGTAGCTGCATTTCGCCTAAAGTTGTCGAGTTTTCTTTTTGCAGATTCTGGATAAATTTCTCACCTAGATAGTTAAGCACAACGATGCCGCGTTTTTGCCCCTGAGAATCAAATACAGGAGTGCCAAAACGGATCATTGGTTTGAGCGGTTGTTCAATTTTGCCCCGCTCAATATTTAGATCCAGTGGCGAAACAAAGACCTCACCTGATTTGAGGGGTAAGGTATCCTTAAACCAGTAACGCTTTGCTTGGACTTGCAGCTTTTCGTCAGGGACAACGCTGGGCTGACCTTTATTAAAGTTGACTCTGACAATTTCTTTACCAGTTATGTCAAGAAAGCGAATCTGGTCATAGAGTTGCTTCTGCTGAGACATGGAAACATACTCTTTAGCGATCGCCTGCCTTAACTCCAGTGTTTCAGTTGTACTCCCAGGTCGGTTGAGCATGGACTGTAGTTCGTTTTGGGTAGCCAAAAACATCAAGTCTGACTTAATTAAATTGAAATCATTAGCAGCTATTTTGGCTTGCAGTTCAACGTTACGGCTTTCGTTGATCGAAATTGCGCCCCGTTCAGTTTTACTCTCTGCCTGATGAATGATGATCAGCACGCCCCCGACCAGGACGGACAGTGGTAAGAAAGTGATCAGGAATTGCTTGAGAATTCCTTGGTGAGCGATTTTCAGTAATTTAAGGTTTTTTAGCATAAGAGAGTGCTGAGTAATGAGTGGTAGCGCGGTGTTCATTTCAAATAGATTAAGAGATGAGTAATTAAAGTATTTCTTTCATAAGACAGTAAATAAAGATGCAAAAGATTTGGATTCTCCATATCAAGGTGCATTACTGAACCATCAACTGCTAAGTGGTGATGATCTATCCATCTATCTTTTGAATCTAGTAAAAAACTGAAGTAGGGGCTTTCATCTGGATGAGATTTTGTTAATTCTTCGTAACTTTGATAAAAAGGAGGTATCCCAATTCCCATCGGCATATATAAGCCTTTAGGATATTCTTCCACAGGCAATTTAGGAAGATTTTTGATATCGATGCCACTGATCAATAATTTATTTTTCTCTCCAGTTCTTGTATCTCCTAATATCAATTCTATCTCCTGCAAATCTTGCTGATTACCGATAGTTTTAATGTTTCTTAAAATAGTTTTTTCAAATTTACCTATTCTCCAGTATTCATTTTTCCAAGGTTTATTGGCATCGTAAAACCCTGGTGATCTAAATGTTGCAAATTCGATTTTATTTTCGTTCCTATAAAAATCTCCCCAGCTAGTTAAATTAGTTGCTAGTGTAGTCCTAACTTTTCTACTTTGTTCCCCTGCCGCAATGATTTTTTCATCAATTGGAAAGTTGGTAACGATTTCTTTTTCATCGCTCACTTTCCTGAGCAAATTAGTATTTATTACTGTACCACTCGGATCTTGCCAGTGTTCTAATCTCCACCAATAGTCCCAATAAGAAATTTTATTGATATTTTCAAATACATTTTTATAATGTCCTAATGGGAAGGTAAACCAATTTTGATAATAAAGGGATTTATTACCATCTTCTTTCGTAAAAAGCAAAACTTCCCAAAATCCAGCATTTAAGCAATTGTTAGCCAAAGCAATCTCTACAAGATTTTGCTTTTCAAAACCATCGCCTCCGATAATTTCTATATTTTCAGAATTTGCCGGAAAGCTAACTTGTTGTCGGTTCCACTCCCGATCTGTAAAGGCAATTATTTCTAAACCTTTATCTTTTTTCACCCATTCTGGTGCTTTAGGCACTAATAGCTTTAAATCAACATTTTTTATAATTATCTTTGCTGTTTTTTTATTTGTCGGTTCCAGTATAAAATCGAAGTGAGTTTCGTCTTTCTTGATAATTGTTAATTTCCGTTGGGAATATCTTTGAAAATTTTTGCCTAAATGGGCAGGATTTGCTGGATACTCGGCATTAGATAATTCTTGGATTTCAACCGTCATCTTATTATCAAAATCATATCTGGATTTAAACCAGAAAGTGCCAATTCCAAGCAAACCAAGCAATAAGATGAGAGTACCGAAGAAAGCCTTTTTCTTAGTAACTCTTAAATTAAGTTTATTTACAAAAATACTTTTATGTTTTTGTCCTAGCGAATTATTATTCATTTGTTTCATTGTTCTAAACATCAATAAAAAAGAAATTGGATAGATCAGAATTTCTTATTTCTTCTTGGCGTACTTGGCGCTCTTGGCGGTTCGTTCTTCATTTCTTGCATCATAAGCGCATCTTCATACAGAATTGGTATAAGTTTCCACAGACAAGCATGTTCTTAGTTTTTACCAGTTGCGATCGCGCGGCCTCTCGTGTAGAAAAGCAGTCTAAACTGTATTGCAACCCTCTGCCTCCTGCTTACTTCACCGTGGCTATCCATACCCCTTCCCTGCGGGACGCTCCGCGAACGGATAAGGAAGCTACGCCCAGCATCTCCAAAAAAGAGAGAAATTGTCATAAAAATCTAAGGATATAATAATTTACTAATTAATAAGACTAGTTTTCCCAAAAAGATGGGCTATCTAACAGCAAAGTTGAGCATTAGCAAATATATTTAAATTCCGTACCAGAGGCATCTTTGCATCTACAGAAATCGCTTACTTTTTGATGAGTTATATCAAGTTCGGATGAATACTTATAACCTATATTCCGCACTTCAATATGTAGCACGAGTAAACTACACGAACAAAAAATTCACTCGTAAGAATTTGAACAATCAAGTCACCAGAAACTAAATAAATTAGCACTTCAAAATTCGAGCTTTTTTATTGTGTAAAAAAGCTGGTTATCCCACAACATTGAATTTGAAATTTTTAATCAGTTATGTAAACATCAGACTAAGCAATACTAAATTAGGTAGCTAAAGACTCAGATAATAAATAATACTTTTGGCAAGCTAATGGCAGGAATTGCAAGATTCGACAACGTGACTGCGTTAAGTTCAAAATCTTCTGCCAGCCTTGTGCAATCATTAATTTATTGGGGCAAGCAACTGGGAGAAAAACTTCCAGATGTACCAAAAGAAGATGTCATTCCAGAAGTTGGCGAATTGGATGAATTAGGCCCGATTACGCTATTTTACAGGTTGATCAAGCACCGGCTCATACAAGTTCAAAGCTCCGTTGGCCGGAGAATATTATTCCTCTGTTTCAACCACCATCAGCCCCTAAACTCAACCCAATTGAAAGGCTTTGGCAGCTGCTCAAAAAACCACTCAAAAATCAACTTTTTTCTTCTTTACAAGCTTTACGCGAGCGCATCCAAGAAATATTTGACCAACTTACTTTTGAGCAGGTAATTTCTGTCTCTTCTTACAACTTTATCCTGGAAGCTTTATTCTATGCAGCTTTATATTAAATTGGTATAAGATAGACGCTAACACTATCATAAAAGGCGACCAAGCTTTCACTTACATTGGAACTCGCGCATTCACCGCAGCAGGTCAGATCCGTTATTCTGGAGGTATTCTCCAAGGTAATACTGATAGTAATCTAGCGGCTAATTTCGAGATTCAGCTTGAAGGATCACCACTACTAGTGGCAAGCGATATTATCGTTTAATAGACTTCTTGTAAAATTCCTTAACAGTCTTACTTCTAAGGCAATACGGTTCAGATAAGACCAAAACACTCGTAGAGACGGCGATTTATCGCGTCTCAAAAACCCAAAATTTTGTACGAGTAGCCCTTAACTGAACCATATTGCCCTATAACGACATTAATAAAAACAACCCCTCAGTCAATTTGACCAAAGGGTTTGTTTATCGCTCTTCCATCACTCTAAGCAGAGGAAAATAAGAAATCCTCAGAATATTATCTGATAGCTATCGAAATCGTCACCGACGTTTTGGGTTAAGGTCTAATTTAATTGCGGGAATTTATAATCACGAATTAGCCATATAAATCGATTAAAAATCAAACTTATCAAATAATTTCAGTAATTAATGAATAACTGAAGCAACCTTTACTTCCATTTTTTTAGTTAGCAATGCCTGCGGTTTGTCGTTGTCATCGCCTGATAATACTTGCTTGAAACAATTTATAAACTCTTACCAAAAACTGAAATTAGAATAATCCATAATCATACCACAAAATATTTATGCAAGAGGTCTACTGAACTTTGAAGAAGGCAGGAGGCAGAGGGCAGAATAAAATACATAATTATTTTATTTTTCCCACAGATGCAGTCCTTGGTATTATCTACCAAGGACTGCCAATCATTGTAAAGGCTGCCCAATAATACGGATGGGATAAATTTAAATCTCCCAGTTCTGATAGTTCTGGTGGTAAAGGCATTTCTGTCCTTAACCCAGAGGAGCGCAGTTGTCCTTGCTTAAACTGAACTTGCCCTTTAAGCATTCTTATTTGCGCTTGCCTAAGAGCTTCAGCTTTAATCGGTGCTGTTTTCAAATGCATATAAAATTCTGTCATCAACGCTAAAGTCCCAGCATCATTAACAGACCACAAACTACCCATTGCCGACTTGACTCCCGCTTGCAAAGCTAACCCTGAAAAGCCTAGCTCTGCTTGCCGATCTCCTAAGGCAGTTCTACACGCACTCAATACTAATAAATCTACAGTAGGAACATTCAATTGCAACTGTCGCAATTGGTTTAAGTACAACTTATTATTCCAAAATTGAATGTAGGAGTTACTAGCTGTTCCTGGTTGGAAGACTCCGTGAGTTGCCAAGTGAACAATTTTGTAAGGTTGCCGTTTTCGTTGCGATCGCAAATTATTTAAAGTGAATTTATCGTTTAGGAAACGTTCCCCCCCCTGATTCTTCACAATTGTAGATAACTCTATAGGTACAGCAGGCAAAGGATCGAAGTCTTTGAATTGGGAAGCTCCCATTGCCAAAACTGAAGATTTACGGATGTCAGTGTAACGAGTGTCTATCAGGCTGAAGGCAGGAATTAAACTGATATTATAGTTTTCTATCAAAAATTTCTGACCATCATGCAATGCTGACAAAGGTACAGAGCGCAAGCCAGTACCTACGCAAAAAACTAAAGTATCTATATTTTGAGCTTTCAGGTCTTTTTCAATTGGAGCAATTAACCACTGATAAAGTTGTTGTGCAGACGCTAAGTAGCTCGTAGTATTAACTTCTCTAGGATTACTAAGTTCAGCTTGAAACTGTTTAGTTACTTTGAATAAAGTATTTTTATTAGCTACTGATATACTCTTATTAATTGGGTTATTTTTCGCAGTTACTAAAAGTATTTCTAGCTGTTTATTTGTTGGTATTAGATAAATAACAGCAGATTTCTTTCCAGTGTCATTCTCAATTTCCTGAAGTTTGTTTTTAATAGTGTTAGATGTCATTAATTGATTAGAAAAAATTGCACCTAAATAATTTTCATAACCCTTTTTCCAGATTTTTTCTTGTTCAGCTACAGCATCTCTTGGTAGTGGTACTTCAGTAGTTGAATTTTCTAAACTTAGATTATACCTCTTGCAAAACTCTTTTTGGCACTTTCGTAAGAGAGCTTTTTTACTAACCCTTTCTCCTACTTCTGCAATAAGTTTATTATTAATTAATTGAGATAAAGTAAGAGTCTCAGCTTTAACTGAGATGGGACTAATTATTTTTGTAATTAGAAATATTATGGCTAAAAAATTAATTTTATTCATGACTGCTGACACCGGGTTAATGTCTGTTAGTATTTCATGTGATAATTTCAGTAGATCGAAAAGTTTTCCAGAAGCCTGAAGAGCCGTTCATTTGAGTTTAGGAACATAGTCTGCCGGAATCCTGTTGGAGTCTGCTTTTCAAGGAACGGGCATTGTTGGTGGGTTAAGAGTGCAGTGCAAGCGATCGCGATCGTCAACCCCAAAACGTCGGCTGAAACCCTGATTATTTCGTCAACTTATAAAAGTTTTCGATCTACTGAATTTGTTTAGCGATCGCTTCCACAATCTGACTGAAGGGATGACTGGGGTAGCGTAAGCAAAAGATATCTCTACTGGCTAGGTGAACTACTTCTTCTGATAGAGGCAAAATGCCCGCTACTGAAGCGTTGTAACTTATTTCTACCTGTCGTCGTAAAGTATCAAAATCTAAATTTGGCAGTGCTTTATTCACAACCATTAGCATCTGGGGCACTTCTAATTGACGGGCGACATCCACAGTTACAGCCGTACCCTGGAAATCTTGATGATCTGGACGCAAAATGATAATCAAAGCATCGGAAATGGTAATCGAGAGTAAAGTCTCTTCATTGAGTCCAGGGTGAGTATCAATAAATAGATATTCTAAATTTAGTCTCTCGATCAGTTCTTGAAAGCCGTCATGTAGCAAGCCTACGTCATATCCCTCACGTAAAATTCTGGTAATTTCACCCAGATTGAGAGAAGAAGGGATAAGGTAAATAGCGCTGTTTTTCTTAGCTACTTCTTTCAAAGCAAAAGTAACATCGTAGGCTGTATCCTCAACATCACAGCGCCCCCATAAATAATCATTAAGGGAAAGCTCCATCATTTCCTCATCGAAACCGAAAAGGACATGAATCCCTGGAGATTGGATGTCAGTATCAACGATACCAACCCGATGCCCATAACGAGCAACAGTAGCAGCCAAATTAGCAGTTATATTTGATTTACCAGTGCCCCCCCGAAATGAGTGGACAGATATAATTTTAGGCATGATATTGTGTTCGGTGAAAGATTTATCATTAAAACCGCAGGGGAGCATACTTCGACTGCGCTCAGTACAAGGGGGGCAGGGAGCAGGGGGAAAGAAGTTTTCCTAGTTTTTGCATAGATGGGGAATTATAACTAATTAGGCGGACATGATATGACACATCTTATACCATATACCGTTTGGGATTTTACGGGACTTACGCATAATTATAGAAAAACGTAGATGTAGAGCGGTGAAGCAGCGCGGTCTTCTCCCAAAGGGAGAGGCTAGCACCTGCCGTAGGATGCCCGAAGGGCTGTAGGGGGTTTCCCCCATGAGCGACTGCTGTTAGCGAAGCGTTAGCGACGTTAGGAGCGTCACCCGAAGGGCTTGCCGGAGAGTATGCAGAGAAACCAGCGCGTTACGGTGGGTCTATTCGTAGTGGCATCCCCATGTTGTAGCGATTGACACAAGGTAGAGCAGTAAGAGTTTGGGAGGTATTTTACCTCAGTCCTGATATCTCTAGAACTTGCGAATTGTATTATTTACCCACTAATATGACCACCGATCTACCTCCGATAAACAATCCGTGCTGGTTTTGCAGTAATGGTTCCGTCCCTGGTGCCCAACTTTCCTCTGGAGGAGCAGCACCAGTGTTAACACAAACATGCCACTGCATTTCCTGGGGAAGTTCTGGTATCTCAAACCAATGACTTTCCCAATGCATATTCATCGCCACATATATGTAATTGTCAGTTACCGTCCCCTCTTTAGCGTGTTGACCACAAAGCATAAAAGCCACGATGCGACTTTCGTTAGACCAGTCAGCGTTCCATGCTTGAGTTCCATGCCAAGTAATATCGCTATAGCCACTGCCGACATAATCCACATTGCGAAAGTGGTATTTATTTCTCAGCACAGGATGGGCGTTACGAAGAGCAATACAGTCTTTAAAAAACTTAAACAAATCTGCATGAGATTCCAATAATCTCCAATCCAGCCAGTTGAGTTCGTTATCGTGGCAATAAGTATTATTATTCCCGTATTGTGTGCGTCCTACCTCATCCCCCATGAGGATCATTGGCACTCCTTGGCTAACCATCAACATAGCCACAGCATTTTTTATCTGTCGTCGGCGCAAGGCGTTGATATCTGGATTGTCAGTCTGACCTTCCCAGCCACAATTCCAGCTTTCATTATCATTAGTACCATCGTTGTTATTTTCACCATTGGCTTCATTGTGTTTGCCATTGTATGAAACCAAATCCATCAGCGTAAAACCATCATGGCAGGTAATGAAATTAATCGAAGCTGTCGGGCCACGGTCAGCCCAAGCATAGAGATCCGGTGAACCTTGTAGTCGCTGTGCCATGTCTCCCGCCATCCCTGGTTCACCTTTAAGGAATTTACGAATAGTGTCACGGTACTTACCATTCCACTCTAACCAACGCCCAAATGCTGGAAAAGACCCGACTTGGTAAAGACCGCCTGCATCCCAAGCTTCAGCAATGAGTTTGCAGTTAGCGAGAATTGGGTCAAACGCAAGACTTTCTAAAAGTGGTGGGTTAGAGAGTGGTGCGCCCCAAGGGTCACGTCCCAGAATTGCAGCCAAATCGAAGCGGAAGCCATCAATGTGATACTCAGCAGCCCAATAGCGTAGACAGTCGAGCACCATATTGCGAACAATTGGATTATTACAGTTGAGGGTGTTACCAGTGCCACTAAAGTTAAAGTAGTAACCTTCTGGGGTCAGCATATAGTAGGTTTTGTTGTCGATTCCGCGAAAGGAAATCGTCGGCCCATAATCGTTACCTTCTGCTGTATGGTTGAAAACAACATCTAGAATTACTTCAATGTCATTTTGATGCAGAGTTTTAATCAACGTTTTGAGTTCATCAACTTGCATCCCATATTTGCCTGTAGCTGCATAACCAGCTTTCGGCGCAAAAAAGCCGACAGTACTGTAACCCCAGTAATTTAGTAGTACTTCCCCTGTTTGGGGGTTAGGGCGGCTGTTTTCAAATTCATCAAATTCATAGATGGGCATCAGCTCAATACAGTTGACACCTAGCTCCTTAAGATAGGGGATTTTGTCACGGATGGCAGCAAATGTCCCTGGATGCTTCACTCCGGCGGAGGGATGCTGAGTAAAACTGCGGACGTGCATCTCATAGATAATCAAATCCTCAGTAGGAATTTGTAGTGGACGCTCACCTTCCCAGTCAAAGTCATCAAATGCTAAACGCGATCGATGCTGATATATATTATCCCAGTCGGGTTTTTCTCCCCAAATATCTCTGCCACCGATGATTTTGGCGTATGGGTCTAGAAGAATTTTGCTGGTGTCAAACCAGTGTCCTTGTTTGGGGTCGAAAGGCCCGTCCATGCGGTAGCCGTATTCGAGGTTTTCGTAATCCAAGTCAAATACGGTCATGCTGAAGACATTACCAATGCGAAACTCTTCTGGAAACGGAATTTCCGCCATTGGTTCAAGGGCGTGCTTTTTGAACAGTACTAAGGTACAGGATTTGGCATGACGGGAAAAGATAGAAAAGTTAACGCCTCCTGGTACTAAGGTTGCTCCAAAAGGAATTGGACTACCGGGACGTAGCTTAAAGTTTTCGTAACTATGGGTGGGATGGATATCAATTCTCTGCATTTATAGCTCCTATTGGGCTAGTACAAAAAAGCTGAAGTATGCAGTATGAAATAAATAAACCAGCACTGTAAGTCTTTTGAAGTTTTGTGATAGGTTATTTATTTGTACCGTAATTTTATCAAACAGAATTCAGAAGTCAGGAGCCAGAATTCAGTATGAATTCTGAACGAAAAAGCGGATGAATAAACGGGTCTAAAACCCCCTCCAAATCGGAGATTTAGAGGTCTTCAATCAGTCGCGGGTCTGAATCCCCGACTGATTAATTCTGACTGCTAAATTCTGACTTCTGAATTCTTCTTCAAAGGGAGTTCGTAGTAATCACCTTAGTGCTTGAGGAAGGGCTAAACCCAGATTTCTCACAAGCTATTACGTGTCTTTGACCTGAACTTTGTTATTGAAAGTTTCTAAGGCTTCATCAAGGGTGTTGCGAGTCTGAAAAAAGTCGAGAAATCCAGTCATGGACATTGTGTCCTGAATTTCTTCGGAAAGTCCTACCAAAATAATCTGTCCGCCTTTAGCAGATAATTGCCGGTACAGCGACAGCAGCATCCTTAAGCCAGCACTGGACATATAAGGCACATTAGTCATTTCCAGAATCATTCTGGTTTCAGGTTGAGCTAGTGGTAAAATTCGCTCTTGAGCTAGGGGAGCTGTATTGGTGTCTATATCGCCAACTATTTCTACCACTGTTATTGGTGCGAGTGTATTCGAATCAGCCTGGTCTTGATCGACAGCCGTGTTTAACAACGTTACTGGCAGCAATTCGATGTTAATTGTCATAGTGTATTAATCTCAAATTTCAATAAACACAATAGTTTTATGCAGTGTCCACCAACTAAAATCTGATACCTGCGGGGCATCTTAACTTTTAAAGTAGCGATCGCACTCTTGGACTCTTATTTATGCGATCGCCTAGTTCTTTTGATTTCACTAATTCGGGACAATTCGGACTTTAATTTTTATTTGTTCTTGGGTATCGGGGAGCTTTACTGTTAATGCATTTGCATCAAAATCACTATACTCTTGCTCATTTGCCCATACTTGACCAATCCGCACGCTTCCAGGTGGCAAAATATCTGGTTGTACCCGCAGGATGTTGTCTTTAAATGCTCCCGGCTGTGGCTTAAAGTAAAGGTCGATTGGTTGCTTAGTAATTAGTAGGTTGGTGTAAACTACCGATAAATAGCTCAATTCGGTTGAGTGATAACCGCTCATTGAGTGGCTACCTTTAAATCGCTCATTACCCATCAAATAGGGCAAACCGTTGGCCAAAACGTTGAAGTAAACACCGCCGTCATCATGATCGAGGAAGAAAGCATTATAGAATGCTGACGCTTCGCGGGCGTGACGTAAGTATTCCGGCTCTTGAGTTATGCCGTGCAGAATCAAGTAGGCTAAAATTACTTGCTCTTGCTGCCACCAAGCTTTCCGGTCGTGCCAGACGAAGCGGTATTGTTCATCGCCTTCGCCCAGTATTCGCTCTACCACATCATACCAGCCTCCGCGCTGGCGATCGCTACCCGCATTTGGCATCAGTGCAGCAATTTTTTTTGCCAAATCTGCATATTCAGCTTTGGGTTTGAGGCTTTGCATCCGCATCAGATTCCAGGCTATTTTGAGGTTGTGGCCGACTACAGCGCGGTTTTGCTGCCATCCATAGGTGGTATCGTGGCTCCAATCTTCGTAAAACCTTTCTTGGACAAATGGGCTATTTTCGTAATCTGGGAAGTATTTAGCGATTGTGTCAAAAGTGTATTCCAGCATATCGGCGTATTTTTGTTCGCCAGTTGCTAGCCACAAATTGATTAGATAAGCTGGTGCGTGATCTCCTACTGAGTTCCAGTTTTTGCGGGCGCGATTTGCACCAAGGGATTCTGCACGCGGGTCTAAAGTTAAGGGGTCGATGTGAGAGAAATAACCAACGCCATCTTTATCTAAGAAAAAGCGATCAAACAAATCGATAGTCATCTCTGCATCTTTAAGAATGCGGCGATCGCCAGTTATGCGGTAAGTTTGGATGGGGCCAGCCAGAGCATAAATTTGTTCATAGGCTGGGATGGCATCATAATCATCGCCAAATTCAGACGTTAGTAGTTTTTGCTCTCGGTTGCCTGTAACTTGAATACCATGATACCAGTAAATTAAATCTTCATCTGGATCGTAAAATCTCATGTGCTGGCGCAGATACTCAGTACCTTTTTCTGCACCTTCTAGAAATCGGTCTTCTCCAGTTAATAGGTAAGCTGAGGCGAAACCATAAACTAAGCGAGAAATCGTATCAGTTTCTTGTAAGAAATCATCACGCTTTTTACTACCAGCTAAGTTGAGATAAGTGCGATATTCCTTATAATCAATCGGCTGTTCCGGGTAGCCAAACTGCCATTTTAGATAAGAATCAGCAATTGAACGTATTTGTTTGACCCACCAATCTGGTTCTTCATGACGATATTTACTGGGTGCATCTCCCGGAAAAACAAGATATTTAACGTCAAATTTATAATCTTGTCCACAAGGATAGAAAACACCATAAGCAAACACATGCTGACCGGGAGTGAGCATTTCACCAAACCGAGCAGTACAGTCGAGATAAGGTTCGTCTAAGTTTTGGCTAATCCGACCATAGGCGCTAGGGGTGAGGTATGCTTGGTATTCTCGTCCATCTGATGTTTTGATACCAAATGATTTTTCGCTGCGGTTAAAGTGGGTGACATAACCAGCGATCATGTCTGAAAATGAAAAACTCATGTGATCCATAGGATTATCTCCAAGATTGGGAATTGGGAATTAGGTACTGGCGATTGGGTATTCAAACCTCAAGCAAATATTGAAATAATTTCTTTCCTAGTAATCAATCACTAACCTTCAAGCATTTGCTCCGACTTTTACCTTTTGTTGCTGCTCTTCAATTTCTTGTAGAAAAACTTCCATAAATTGGTCTACAACTCCTGGATGTTTTCCTGTTATCAAATTGCCATCAATGACTAAATCGGCGGTGGCATCACCTTCATAAATAACTTCACCACCTGCATTTTCTACATCACAAATAATATTGTGAGCGCAGGTAACTTGGCGACCTTGAATCAAATCTTTATCAGCACATAAAAGCCACAAAGAATGACAGATTGTACCAATTTTTACACCATCTGTATTCATTGCTTTTCTAAGAAAAACTACCGCCGGAGCTTGATTTTTCTGACCTTTCTTTACAGAAACTTGATATCTCAGCCGATCCATAGCATAAGCGCCGATACAAATAATTCCTTTGTAGTCAGATGGATCTATATCGTTAACTTCTGTGGTTACAACTACATGATCTTCAACTTCACCGTTATCGGGATTTGAACCGAATGTTAATTGTGGATTGCCCCACAAATGAGAAATGTATTCTACTTCATAGCCTTGTTGAGGAAAGTACTCATTGAATTTGCGAAACTCAGTTTGGTCGAAATGTTCTTCAATAAGTACACCAATTTTTCCTTTCAAATCAGTAGTCATAGCTAGCTCACTTCTTAATTATTTGTATGTATTGAATGCCAATTTGTTGATAAATGCAGACTGGAGATTTGTTCTGTTTCTTGTCAGCGAAATCTGAGGAGGCGCTAATTAAGACGGGAGTGTTTGGTTCGTTGTTGGATAACTAAAAACGCGGCGATCGCACCCAGTGCCACTAAACCAGCACCGAGGTAGAAAGCAGACTGAAAGCCTTGAGTCAACGCGCTTGCCAATACTGCTGGTGATTCACCTTGCGCCGCAATAATTCCTTTAGTGTGAGCGCTAGCAACTGCTACTAGCAACGCCAGAACTATCGCAGCACCTACCTGCTGACTAGTAGCCAGCAACCCGGAGGCTAGTCCGGCATCTTCAGCTTTGACCGACATGAAAGCAGCAATAGTTAACGGCACAAAGGAGAGACCAGCACTAGCACCGACAATGAGCGAAGCTGGTAGCACATGGATTAAATAACTGCCACCGACAGCAACTTGGGCGAAGAGTACCAGACCAAGGGACATTAAAAGCATCCCGGCTGTCAAAACAGGTTTGACACCGAACCGATTCACCAGCACCGAGGCAAAACCAGAGGAAGCACCACCAGCTAATGCAAAAGGTAAGAAGGCGAGTCCTGAGTCGAGTGCCGACAAGCCTAACACCTGCTGGAGATAGAGTGAGATAAAGAACAAGGTACATAACGGCCCAGTGCCGTGAACCAAAGTGACAAGGTTAGCTCCAGTAAGATTACGCAAACGAAAGATTCGTAACGGCACTAGTGGCGCAGGCGATCGCAGCTCAATCAGAATGAAGCCAGCGAAAAGTAACACACACAGCCAGAGTAATCCGAGTGTCCGCGCCAAGTGCCCTTCAGCGTTCACGATTGTGAAAACAAGCAGAATTAACCCTGTTGTACTACAGAAAGCGCCTGCTAAATCGAATTGCCGAGAATCTTTTTTCGTGACAGTCTCATTCAAAAATATTGGAGCTAACAGAGCTGCTGCACCAGCGATCGGTACATTGACAAATAGCACCCATTCCCAACCCAGCATCCCAGTCAGTATTCCACCCAAAAGTACGCCAGCTGCGCCACCTGATGCACCCGTAGCCCCCCAAACTCCTAAAGCATGGTTGCGTTCCGAGCCTTCAGTAAAGGTCATGGTAAGAATTGATAACGCCGTTGGAGAGCTAAGGGCAGCGCCTAAACCTTGAAGACTACGTGCTGTAATCAGCATAGCTCCAGAAGTCGCAAGACCGCCCATTAGTGAGGCTAAAGAAAATAAAGTCAGTCCAACGATGAAAACGCGACGATGACCGAGTAAGTCTCCTGCACGACCACCGAGTAGGAGAAAGCCGCCAAAGGCAAGTGTGTAGGCGTTAATCACCCATTGGAGGTTCTGTTGTGAAAAATCGAACGCTGACTGCATTGAGGGCAGAGCAACATTAATAATTGATACATCAAGTACGAACATAAACTGTGTCGCACACAGCAGGATCAGCGCCAGCCAACGCCGGGAATCTGTTGCAGTCTTAGTGACCATAAAATTTCTTGTATCATTAGTGAAGAGTTAGGGGAGTACTGGGTAAGGAAACAAAGATTATGAGCAAGTGTTTCTCGTACATCCCTGTACCCTTACACCTTTGAAAAAATGCGATCGCTATGGTTGTGTTGTAAAGACAACTTCGTACAAGTGAAAATCGTGAGGGAATTCCACAGCTTTCTCTACAGGAGCCATAAATTCTTGGCTTTTCAGAGCCGTTTCTAATGCTTCCTTGCTGCTCCACTGGGCGTAGTTTATAACTCGTGTGCCATCCAAGCTTTTGTGGATATTCACAGATATTAAACCCTCTTGCTTTTTAGCTTTTTCGATGTTACTTACTAGGTGATCTACTAAAAACTGCTGCTCTTGAGGATTTTCAACTGTGAAGACGTTGATCACGGTAAGTAGATTAGTTTCTTCGCTGATGGTAGTCATTTTTGCTCTTAATTCCGAGTTAATACTAAACTGAGTAAAAAGATGCGTTATTTCGTTGTGTCTGAGGATCAGTATTATTGGTTCTTAATTCGAGAACTGGGAAAAAGCCATTCCCTCTAACTGAAAACAAAATCCGCAGCTGAAAGTTGGTTGAACAAAACGCCAGTCACGTTTGCCAGGGATATCTCACCATCAATCCCGCTAGGTTGAGCAATAATACTTGTACTGCGAATATCGCCAAAGACAGGCAGTAGTTTCAAGTCATTAAACGAAGAGACACCGCTAATTCCCTGAATGTAAATCTTGTCAATCCCTTGTTCAAAATCTGCGATCGCATTTTTGGTATCGCTTAACGGTAGTAGACCGAAATCAATTTGTTGCCTAGTGTCAGCAACTGCATCAGGTAATCTACCATTAGCAATCCAAAACTGATCGGCTCCAGCATCACCATAGAGGAGATTGCCACCACCTTTGGAGATAATCAGGGTATCGTCTCCGTCACCACCAACAAGTTGATCGTTGCTGCCGGCGATGAGAATATCATTTCCTTCGCCACCATCAAGAAGGTTATAACCTTTACCACTAGAGGCATCAAGCAAGTCATTTCCTTCCTCGCCAAATACGCGGTCTTCCTCAGTCGCATAGAGTTCATCATTGCCTTCACCTGCATAAATCCGAAAACCGGGTTTCGGCCCTGGAACTTGAAAAGAGCCAGTTATTGAAGCCTCACCTTTAAGGGGATCGCTTGGATTTGTACTGAGTTTGCCAGTTTCGGAGAAGTTCAGCGTGCCAGTAGCACCTTTAAATTTGCCCTCTCCGCCAGTGAGAGTGTAAGTACCAAAAGATGTGGATGTGAGTTTCTCAAAATCGACCATACCGTTAGCGTTATCAGTGGCAAACAACTTATCGTCGTTGCTTCCTTGCAGCACTATCGAGCCAGTCGGTAAACCCTGTAAGCCAAATTTTGTTGGATCTGTGTTGAAGTTGAATTTGCCAGTAGCAAAGTCAGTCTGTCCGTAGACCAATCCAGTGAGTTTGTCCAAACCATAAGGAGCGTTAGTACTTTGCCATGACGGTGTTACCTGTACAAGGTTTGAGGCAATGGCCTTAAAGTTATTTTTCGTCTCGTAGTCGGCGTGAAAATTGTAAGTTGTTTGTGTGTTCTGGAGATCACTCTTATTTGGTCGATAAAAATCATCTCCATCACTTAAGAAGACAAGCTGTTTAGGCGAGATATTAGTTTGAGGTTTTAAAGGCGACACTACAGGTACTGGTTCAAGTTCTGCTGGTGTAATTGAGACTGCCAACGACTCGACTTTTCCAGTACCAAAGTTACCGAAGGAGTACTCATTTCCTGGTGCCACATAGACAAAAGTATCTGGCTGTGCCAACCTAACTTCATTATTGATTTTGAAAGATAATTCTCCCTCTCTAACATAAAATACCTCAGAGTTCTCGCTTTTAATAGGTGTAGGAAAATCATTGGTGGAACGAGCAATTTGACCCCGAATATCACCTTTTTTATTTCCTTCAGTATCTATCTCGAAATAGAATTCGCTCTCTTGTCCTGGCAAACCACTATTTTTGACGAAATCACTCAGGGTAGTGGGAATTTCCTTCTCTGTGAGATTCCAGACACCACTAATGGTGGCAGACTTATCAGGATTCAAAGTGATACTTAACTCCGTTTCATCTTGATGAACCGGGTCTAAAATACTAAATACGTCTGAACCATTGCTGCCGCGTTTACCTGAATAAATATGAATCCCAATGACATCATCTAGCTCACTACCAAGAGTTTGGGGAGTTTTATCTGCTACTAATTCCCCAAAATCCAAACCTGTAACTGTCAATTTATATTCAAGCTCTCCTGCCTGATTTAATTGGACATTAGCAGTGCCAGTTGCTAGCGATTTTGTAGGCTCTACCACCTGATTCCTATTTAAATAGGAGCTAGCAAAGGTATTAGTTGTTTTGGGTGCAAGGGAAAATTGGTTATATGAAGGATGATTACCTAAATAGTCTGCTGATTCTGCAAAACTAGTCAAAGAAGTGTACTCAACTCCAAACGGCCCAGAAATTTTTGGTCGCTCGCTTGCAGTCCAAATACTAAACCCATCAATACCAGCCACTTGAGCTTTTAGCTTTTCCTCCAGCCCCGCAGGCGCGTCATCTGGAAGCACCAAAACATACTTGGGAGTGCCTTCACGCGGTGTATACCCAGGAAACGCTATACCTTTAGGAAAGGATTCGCCACGATAACCAGTTCGCTGCCCAAATTCGATAAATGCAGGGTTAATTCCAGGAGGTGGAGCAGGAATTGGGTCATTTCTATCTTTGACTGGCTCACCCGCAAATCCAAATAAGAAATCTAGCCCCCCAGGAGTTGTGAGTGAAAGAATTCTCGCTCCTTTATTTGTTCCTGATTTAGCCTCTGTAGAGTCAGGGTTGGAAAATCCATGAGGTCTCAATCTTGGGCCAAATATCAAGGTTCCAGCAGGTACTGCATCCAAAACAAAGAATTTGTCGCTTCCTGGAACCCCAGCTTCATCACCTAAAAAGAAATTAACACTTCCTTCTTCGACAAAAAAAGCCTCATGTTCGTAATTATGGATGTGTGGTGGTGGCCCACCTCCTGGCGGAACAAAGAAATCAAATGCATTGAAAGCAAAATTAGTTTCTTGTGATGTTGCTAAAAGCGTGTATAAATCACCGGAAGTATAAAGTGCTGGACGTTCATTTAATGGAGCATCTTGGGGAACAAATAAGTAGTTATCGACAACTCCAAGTGTATTAAGGGATTGAATACCATTTGAAGTTTGATGCTCGGACGAGTGAGCATGATCTGGCTGGTCTGAATGATTTGGTTCGTTGGGAGAATGGATTGGTATAGAACCGATTGGATGTGTCATATAAGTTTATTGCTTTTAGTTAACTTGTATTCAAGAATTTGTAGTGGAATTTTTGGCTGTTCGATTATCGAGATACACCGGACAATTTTTGGTTGAAGGGGAAAGGAATGTGGGTATATTCGCTATTGCTATGTAGCAATCCTATTTGAGTTGTGAAAAGTATTTTCTTAATAATAGGACTTACGCAAACTCTACGATTCTTGGCGTTCTTGGCGTCTTCTCTGCGAGACGCGAAGCGCGATGGCGGTTCGATAAGTTAAGCTTTTAAGCAATTTTTGCGTAAGTCCTAAATAAACTGCAATGGGCGCAAAGAGTAAAAGAAAGAGAAGATTTCACAAATAAATTAGGACTGCTACATTAGATAATTTTTAAATCTGCACACCTGTTGCAGATGCATCTGGATAAACTCGCCATTCGTAAATCTTATCGCTATCAAAACGATAGATATCTACGCAAGGAACTTGAACGAATCGCTTGTCTTGTTTATGGATATAATTAGCATCCATTTCTAAAATAATGGTGTTGCCAATCTCCCAAATTCCTCGTGTATTGTGGGTTGTTAGTTTGAGAGTTTTATAGATATGACTTAATAAATCTCGACAGGCTTCTGGCCCGATTACAGGGTCATTTGCACCGATTTTATAAAGTAAATTGGGGGTAAAGAATGACATAAATTGATCCCAATTTTCGGCGTGTAAAGCCTCATACATTTTTTCCAGCGTTTTCGTCAATGAACCACCAGATGTAGCAGCTTTTGGCTGTGCTTCATTGTTATCAAAGACGAATACCGGATCGATATTCATATAAATCCGCAGTTCTTGGACTTTATCGCCTTTAAAAACAATTGTGTCGCAGCAAGGAAGTGTAAACACTTTACCATCATGGCGAATGTAGGTGACATCCATTTCACAAACAACTGTGTTTCCTACTTCCCACATATTTTTAATATGGTGGTAAACTTTGGCAACCGTTTCTAGAAAACTAACAGAAGAGTCTCTAATACCTTGTGGCCCATAAGCAATGGGGAAGTTGCTGAATTGATAGTGGGCATCTTCGGTGTAGAACTTAACGAATTTTTCTACATTCATCGATTCACCAGCTTGAAACATCCGGCGGACAATTTCAGATTTCGTACCAACAAATGCCTGTGAATGTGCAAGTACCATTGTTTTTTGCTCCTGATTATTTTTACTTTCAATAATATGTTTTAGATGTTGAGCAGCTTGAGCGATCGCTTCTGGTTGAGCAGCTTTAATAAACCATTGGGCTTCTAGTTGTGCGAGGGCTTTGTCACTAGTAGGCTGCAAATTTATTGTGTAAGTTAGAATTGGCAAAGACCCAGAATTACCATTGGAAGGTAGCGTCACTTGGTTACTCAATTCACCAGTGAAAAGTGGATGATCCACCACAGTGAATGTGACTTTTCCAGCTTGCTTGTCTACGATGACTCTTTCTTTCATCTGCATTCCCGGCGTTCTAATTTTGCGGAGAATGCCATTGTCATATATCTCTAAAATCTTCAGTTCTTCAACTACATGGGGAATATATGGTTGGGGGTTTTGTATTTTGTCCATCAAAACATCCCAAACAGTTTCTAAAGGAGCATCAACGGAAACACTGTATGTAGCGTAAAGCCCCTGAGCGTTTGATTTTGGTTTCTGAGAATTTAAAAACCAGTAATTTGTCCCATTAGCTTGGTTATATTCTGCCTCTGCTCTAGTAAAGTTTTCTTTGGCTTTACGAGTAACTTGGTTGAATTCTAACTGTTCCCCATTTGGCCCTTTGCAGTAGAATAGTGCCCATCCTTCAAAATCGCCAGTAAAGTCTGTCTTGGCAAATTGAGGGGCAAGTTTTTTCATTTCTTCTGCCGAGTTAGCCCGAATAATACGGTTAACAACTACCTCAGTCAGCCCTCGTCTTTGACATTCCTCTTCTAATTCTTTCGCAAAGGCATCAATATCTACATCATCTTTCACATAGAACGAAAGGTGTGGTGCATTGGTGTAACCAACAGAGGAAGGTATTTTTTCAAAAGCATTCGGTGCAGCAAGTGTTAACTTAGCATCTCGGAAATGAATGATTTCAACTACTGTATTGCCAAAAGAAATGAATCTGACATCTAAAGACATGTCTGAACCATCTCTAATGTTGGCAACTCCTAGAGACTTTGGATTGATCCCTTTTTCAATGGCCTCAACCTCCTCTTTTTGAAACATCAAATTGTGCAATGCTTCGCCGTAAAATCCATTTCCACCAATAGCAACTTTACCTCCCAATACTTCAAGGTAAAATTCTAAAGATTTTGGCATGTCATAAACTGTGATGCCAAAATGTTGTACACCTTGCAGGTAATGACCTAATCCAGACTTACCATTCTGTTTATTCTGCTTGCCGTTCATTAGAGAAACTACGTCCTCCTTAAGTTGATTTGTCGCACCTACTTTCATAATTAAATCCGCAACATTAGAACTACATTGACCTGCTAGAGTCATCTTGCTGTCATAAACAAAGGTGTAAGCAGTTCGCTCTGGAAATGGTAAAAGCCGTTGTATGTAATTAGCTTGGTCTTTAACAGCAGCAATATATTCTTTAGAAGCAAAGAATGTTTCCATTTCTAGAGGATTGGCAAAAGCAATTTCAAAGGCAGCTTGATACTGCTTTTCTGGGGCTTCATAATGAGATACTCCAGGTGCATCTGGGCGAGAAGTATCTACTTCCTCCAACAAATGCAGTCGGAATTTTAGAACAGAATCACTTTGGATAACAGCTGGTGCAAAGCTGTCTGTCATATATCTGCGAAAAGCTTCCACGCTCACAGCATCAGATTTTTTCACCATGACATGGAACTTAATTACACCTAATTCTCCGTTGGGATCTCCTGAAGGAATACTATCAATATAGGTTTTAGAATTGCCAGAATTAGTTATGTAACCAATTGCTTTGCTGAATATGTTGTGTTCGTCATCCATGAGAATGGCGGCAGATTTGAACCATATATCGCGTTCTGCTTCTGTCTCAAAAGTTAATTCGGCAATTGCAGTAAACTGTTCTTCTTCAGTACAGGTGTAATCTACCTCAGCAACTTCCGGCCAAATGCCACCTTCATTTTTAGCTAGGTGAAACTGCCAGTATTGATGCTGTCCGGGAAGGCGGGCACAGAGAGGGCCATGTACGTTTCTCCAGTAGTCATCGAAAAGTTCTTGGGAAATGCCTTTGCGTTTCCATAACAAAAGATAGAGGGCTAACTTGCCTTTTTGGTCGCGGATTGAGTAATCGACTCTTCTCATTGCTGTTGTCATTAGCTTTTTCCTTGTTTCAAAAATCTTATTAAGGATGCCGAAGCAGCCTACGACTTTATTGAATCCTGCGTAAACGCACATGAACAAAAGAATGTCTGCAATCTCTTGGTCAATAGCTCCCTGTTTGAGAGCTATATTTATATGTTTTGTAAAAGGATTACCGGAAGCTTGATGATTTTGGTTGACAATATCAACTGCGATCGCAATCAGTGCTTTAGTCTTTTGGTCAATTAATGGCAGACCCCATATTTCACGAGCTACACGAGTAACAAAGTAACCATTCGGGTTAATACTTTTTACATTTGCAGTTCCAACTTTTGCAAATTTTTGTATACCCGCTTGTCTATCATCCTAAGCTGTAGCGATCAGTTTCAATAATCCACTGGGAGCAAAAACGTCGCGGTAGAAAGTCAATTGCTCAGTTTTGAGGTAACATCCGCCTCTGTGACCACGGCGAATCCAAGTAACATTTCCCTTAGCAAGTGTTTCGTTGGTTTCATCATCTATACACTTCCATTCAAAGAAGGTAACTTCACCATGAAACATGACGATTGGCCAACACATTGTTACGCCTGGTTGAGCAATTAATGCCCACCAATGTTGTTCGCGCTCTTTTTGCTGTGCTAACCCTTGATAGGGCCCATCCTGGCAAAAATAAACCAAATCTTCACGATATTCACCAGTTAAAATATCGCCTCGTCCCTGCCTTAATGCCTCACAATGGGTTGGCCACCATTCTTTGTTCTCTTGTTCAATCTGCTCAACAGTATAACTAGGACTGATCAGTGGCAATATCCTTTCTTTCATTCCAACAAACTTTTCGGCATCTTCAATCAGTTTTTTCGCTACATAAGCAGTTACAAGCCCCGGACGAGAATAATCTGCTGCCAAATCTTTATAGTAATTAGTACGTTTATTAATGAATGTGCTTGCAGCGTTTTGGGAACCATTGCTTAAACCATTCGAGTTAGATATAAGTTTTTGTTCGAGCATAAGACAAACTACGTCCTCCTTTAGTTGATTGGTTGCGCCGATATTTGCGATCAGTTCTGCAACTGTAGAACTCCGTTGACCCGCCAGCGTCATCTTGCCCTCGTAAACAAAAGTGTAAGCAGTTCGTTCTGGAAATGGTAAAATGCGCTGAACGTACTGAATCTGGTCTTTAACAGCAGTAGCATATTCTTTAGAGGCAAAGAATGTTTCCATTTCCAGAGGATTGGCAAAGGCAATTTCAAAGGCAGCTTGATACTGCTTGTATGGAGATTCATAATGAGATACCCCAGCTGCATCTGGGCGGGAATTATCTACTTCCTCAAATAAATTCAGCCGGAACTTGAGGACAGAATCACTTTGGATAACAGCTGGTGCAAAGCTATCTGTCATATATCTGCGGAAAGCTTCCACGCTTACAGCGTCAGATTTCTTCACCATAACGTGGAACTTAATCAGATTCAGTTTGCCGTTGGGATCTCCTGAGGGAATGCTATCAATATAGGTTTTAGAATTCTCAGGGCTAGAGTTATAACCGATCGCTTTGCTAAATATATTGTGCTCGTCATCCATGAGAATGGCAGCAGATTTAAACCAGATATTACGTTCTGCTTCTGACTCAAAGGTTAATTCGGCAATGCCATTAAACTGATCTTCTTCAGGACAAACATACTCAATACCTTTAATAGTTGGCCATAAACCACCTTCATTTTGAGACAGATGGAACTGCCAATATTGGTGCTGACTTGGTAATCGCGCGCAGACTGGGCCATGAACATCTCTCCAATAGTCATCGAAAAGTTCTAGGGAAATTCCTCTCCGTTTCCACAAAAGCACATAAAAGGCTACTTTACCTTTTTGATCGCGGATTGCATAATCGGCTTTTCTAGTTGTTAACATCATTGCTGCTCTCCTTTGTCCACATTTTCTGTCTTAATTGAGGCGAAATATTAAGTTTGGGAACTAAGAATCTCATTGAGACTACCAAAACAACCAGCAACCTTATTGAAACCCCCGTAAACGCACATAAATAAAAGGAGTTCTTCTATCTCTGCAACAGTGGCTCCTTGCTTGAGAGCCATTTGTACATGTGCCCCGAACGGACTACCTGGGCCTACTTGATTTTGATTGACAACATCTACTGCGATTGTAATTAAAGCTTTTGTTTTTTGGTCGATTAAAGGTAGACCCCACGCTTCACCTGCTACACGGGTGCAAAAATCACCAAATTTAGCGTTGATACTTTTTAAACCCTCTTGAACGTCTTGATCGTCCAAAACTGCATTGTTATATTCCATTTCATTCTTGGTTAGATTCATACTTGTTGTAAATCCTTACTGTAGATTTGCATTTGCAAAAGCAACTCTTTAAAGAGTTATTGTTCTCATCAACTATTAAAAAAATCTTTTTTTGTAGTCCATCTCATAAAGATATGACTTCTATCCTTATTTAAATTTTGTTTGGGGTTGATGTAACCCTGCATTTAATTTAAGATAATCACCCAGTTTTCTAAGCATGAAAAAGTCTTAGGTAGTAAGGAGTTTTTCAAAAAAGTGTAGTTAAATTTATGTAAAATAGGTCAGTAAACGTCTGAAAAGGTCATGTTAACCTTTTCGGCAAGATGATTGATTTCATCCTTGCATACCTTTCACGCCAATTTTGCGTTTTTGTCCCTGAATGCCTGAAAACGCCTATTTATCGTAGACTAAAGTTGCGATCGCCCAATACGGTTCAGTTAGGAAATTTATTCGTTGAGACAGGCAGGAGGAGCAGAGGAGGAGAAAAAAGTTTATCTAAACCATATTGTGCGATCGCCTATTCAATCTAAATTCCTAAAACCCAATCACTCAGCTTTGGCGATCTTAACCCTGTTAGCGAGTTTAAATATTGCGGACACTCACACAATGATATTCTTGACCGTCGAACTCTAGGTAATTGATGGTTATTTCCACGCTTATTTCTCGACCATCTTGAGTAAGGTGAGTAGATTCAAAAGTGAAAGAGTTTTTATGTCTAAATTCTTGCCATTTTGACTGCCAAGTAACTGCTGGGAAATTTGGATCAATATCATGAACAGTCATATTTAGCATCTGTTCGCGGGTATAGCCCAGAGTACGATAAGCTGCTTCATTCACATATACCAACTGGGCATCAGAATTCACAAAATAGATAGGATATTTAAACTTGTCTAAATAAAACTGGCTTAGTCGCAGTGCTGACTCTGCTTTTTGGCGAGCTTTTTGGGAAGCTTCGCTAAGGATAATTTGCTGTTGCAGACGTACATTTTGCTCCGTGAGTTGCGTTTGCAGCCTGCGGATAGTCAGGTTATTCTCAACACGAGCAAAAACCTCTTCTTCACTAAAGGGTTTGGTGATGTAATCCACTCCTCCAACGGCAAAGGCTTTAACTTTATCGAGTACTTCATCCAAAGCACTGATAAAAATCACCGGGATGTCGCGGGTTTTCTCTGAAGCTTTCAGATGTTGACAGACTTCATAGCCATTCATATCTGGCATCATGATGTCGAGCAAAATTAAATCGGGTGGGGCAGCTTGCGCTGTTTTTAAAGCTGTTTGCCCGTTAATTACTCTGCGAATTTCATACCCCAACTGAGTTAACATGGCAGATAAAAGTCGCAGATTGTCTGGAGTATCATCAACAAGTAGAATATTTGCTTTGGGTGGCTGAACCTGATTTTTATCCATTTTGTTCTGGTTGTGTTAAATCAATGACTTTATCAATGCGAAAGTTATTGACCCAATCAGTTAGGGCATTAGCCAGAGGTGCAAATTCTTCAGGAATTTGCTCAATCAGGCTGAAAATCAACTTTTCATCTGTACGTAGTGCCGCTTGGTGTAACTGTGCTATCCACTCAGAGGGCATTTTAGCCAACTCTTTTTCTAATGAGAAAAGCTCAAGGTCAGAACTTTCTGCTAATTGGACTTGTTTAAGTGCTTCTTGTTCATAGACATAACGTACCCCTAAATATTTCGCCATTTTTTTCAAAATTACTTCTTCTTGGAAGGGCTTACGCACGAAATCGTTACAGCCTGTAGATAAAACCACAGTTCGTTCCTCATCAAAGGCACTAGCAGTCAGAGCAATGATCACAGTAGCCTGACCTTTTAAATGAGCCTTGATCTGTTTGGTGGCTTCATACCCATCCATCACTGGCATCCGCATATCCATCCAAATTAAATGCGGTTCCCAGGTTTCCCAGATGCTTACTCCTTGTTTACCATTTTCAGCTTCACGCACCTCGAAGCCAAGCGATGCAAGCATTTTGACTAGGAGTTGGCGATTCTCCCATTTATCCTCTACTACTAAGATTCGGTATTTCGGTTGATTAGCCTCTAGACCAATTACTCGCTGATATAACTGTCGAGTTTGAACTTCAGTTATTTCTGCTGGACTAATTTTGATTTCAAAAGCAAAAATTGTTCCTTGACCTAAAGTACTCCTAACAGTAATGTTACCACCCATGAGGCGCACAAATTGCTGGCTAATAGTTAAACCCAGACCTGTCCCTTGTTGAGATTTGCGACCAGCTTCTGTTTGAACAAATGGTTTAAACAAATTGTCTAGCTCGACTGGTGCAATGCCAAGACCAGTATCTTCTATTTCAAAATGAAGGTGACTGAAGATTGATAATTGAGGATTAGAAGTTTCCAAATTTTCAGTTTTCTCTCTCACGCGCAAACTAACACCACCGAATTGAGTAAATTTGATAGCGTTACCAAGAAGGTTAATTAAGACTTGACGCAATTTGCTTTCGTCTGTATGCACAAATTGGGGAACTTTGGGACTACGCTCAAATATCAGTTGTAATCCCTTGGATTCTGCTTTTATTTGCAGCATCTCTTGGAGCGAGTCAAGCAAAGAATACAAATCAAAACTATTTTCATTCAATGTTGTTCGACCTGCCTCAATTTTGGACATTGACAACACATCATTGATCAAGGTCAGCAAATGCTCGCCACTGCGACTTATAATTTCTAGATGTTCCAAATGGGAAGGATTGATAGAGCGATCGCGCGTTATGAGTTGGGTAAAGCCAAGGATGCTATTGAGTGGAGTGCGAAGTTCGTGGCTCATGTTTGCCAGGAATTCGCTTTTGGTACGGTTGGCAGTTTCGGCTTCTTGGGCTTTCATCTCCAATTGGTAGCTGTAATTTTCTAACTGTTCACGAGAGATTTTTAACTGTCGCGTCAGCCAAGAAACTCCGATCAATAGTCCTCCTACAGACACCAACCCTACTAATACAATAGTCGCTGCCAGTTGACGAGCAGGGGCAAAGGCTTCTTCTTGATGCATTTCTACCAGTAAAGACAAATCTTGATCATTGAGCCAGCGATACATTCCAATAACTGGCACTCCAGCATAGTTGCGATAAAGCCCAAAGCCTCTGACTCCACTCATTGCCTCATCAATCCCTTGACTGCTAATTCCTTCAGGAAAGTCTTGCGTGTTGACTTGCGGTTTGGAAATAAAGGTGTTTTTAGTTATTAAGGAGCCAACTAAATAAGTTTCGCCGCTTTTACCCAAACCTGTGCGTTCCCGAACGATATTATCAATTCGGTCTAGGTTCAGATGAGCTAAAATCACACCTTGTCTTACCCCTGCGGTGTTACGCAAAGATGTTGCCAAGGTAACTGATGGTTTACCAGTCAACGGTGAAACGTAGAAATTTGGGTTAAAAGCATCTCCTGGTTCAACCTGCTCAATATAAGTAATGTTGCCTAAAATTTCATACTGACCTTCACGCTTTTTGTCAGTGCATAGAATAATTCGATTACTGCGATCGAGAATGAAAATTTCTTTGAGATTAGGTTTAAGTCTGACGACTCTAATTAAATATTTAGAGACAACAGTGTAAGCAGCTTGATAATTTGCGTTACTTTTTTCACTAGTTAGGAGTATCTTAAGATGCGCTTGTACGTCTGTAGATTGAGTTGCAAGTAGAAAATCTCGCTGTTGGTCTTCAAACCACCGAGTTATTTCTTCCTCCTTAAGTGTTGCAGTTACATTGAGTCGATCAAAGGCGGCTTGCTTTAAAGCCTCCCTCGCTTTGATAAAGGCAACTCCTCCAACCACAGCAACGCTTACCAGCGACAAGAGCAAGAATGAACTGGCAACTTTAGTGGTCAGGTGCTGATTCCAGAACTTCATAAGTTATGGTCACTTTGCGACTCGAAGAAAAATAATCGAGAAAAAACACGAGAAGTTTTCAGGTTTGAAATCCAACAGACATTTAGCAAAAGTTAACGCTGCTAATGTTGATATAAAATTTATTACCTTTTTATCTATCATTTATGCAAGAAATATATTTTTGATGTTAACAACAAATAAGTTTATATAATTAAACTTACCTTTTCTCTGACTTAATTCCATTGAGCAAAAATTTGCTTGATTCGGTTAATTGCCTCATCTGCTGATTGCTCTGGGGTGATATGATCTACAAGTATTCGTTGGAGAGCTTTGCCCCAAACATTTTCCTCTAAAACTATGCAGTAGGCAGGGTTTTGGGCACTGTAATATGAGCGCGTTTGGCGCGTGATTAATGTCTTTGCCACAACCGAAATGTGCGGGTCGCTTGGGTCTGTCCAAAAAGGATCTTTCCAGACAGACTTAAGTACTGGGAAATTACGACCTCCAGTAGCTTTAAGGTAACTTCCCATTACCTCTGGTTGGATTAAATAACCTAGAAAACTCTTGGCTATTTTCTGGTTTTTAGACTTAGCAAACAGAACTGCTTCTTTATAGAGGACTAAGTAGCGCATAGGTTTGCCATTAGGTTTATTAGGAAATTCTAGAGTCCCAAGTTTGTTAAGGTAGGTATCACGATCTTGACGCACAGCAATAGGAATCGCTAGGGTCGTATTGGGTGTCATAACCACAGCACGGTTTAACAAGTTGCGATTATTGTCTGGATTTAACCAATTTAGCGCATCTGGGGGTACGTACCCCTGTTGATAAAATTTTGCATACCACTCTAAGCCCTTAATAATACCTTGACGCACTTTAGGGTCATCAATGAGGAGTTGACCTTTGGAGTCTAGAAGTTGGACATCGTATGCTTCTAAAATCTCCTCAAACATATAGTAAGTGTCAGAAGCTCCAATGGAGTAAGTAAAACCCAACCCGTAAATATTCTGTTGCAGTTGTTTTTGCTTTGCTTGCAAGTCATCTTGCACTTGCTTCCAAAACTCCCAAAATTTATCCCAATCTTTGGGGATATCGCTTTCACTCCGACCTACTTGCTTTAATAAGTCTCGCCAGTAGAAAATTTGAATTGTCCCTTGATGAAGGGGGACTGCATAGTAACTCCGTTTTTTAGCGACATTATTGTAATAGTGAACATCTTCTAGTGTTGTCTCAGGATAAGAACTTTTGACTGGTTCAATTACATCAGAGACATCTACTAATTGGTCTGTCCAGGCAAGTCGTGGATTCAACTCTGTTTTTGCATTGTAACCAACCAAGATATCAGGCGGATTGCCAGCTTTTATTGCCCTTTTCGTTTTCTTTGGTAGCTCATCGTTGGTAAAAAAAGAAAGCTTGATTTTTTTGCCAGTTTGTTTTTCCCAGTTACTAACGATTTGTTGTAGCGCTTCATCTTCTTCTACAGTAAAGCCTTTATCCCACCATACTTTCAAGACTTTACTTTCAGAAGAGGACTCGACAACAGAGGATTGGTCAGATTTTGAGGTGTTAGTACAGCCAAAATTTATCAAGCTGAGTATCAATGCCATGAATACATAGCAATGGCTAGCTCCTATTGGCACTACGGTGAAAGTTAGTTTAGCTTTCTGGTGATTCTTAAAGCCTTTAGCAATTTGACTGGCTTTGGTTCTAAATAACATACTCGTAGAACTTACCTTTTACCTGAGTAGATATAGCCAATTTAATACTTTTTGTAGACTCTCTTATTAAAAAAACGCGTTGCATAAATACGGGATGATTTAATTCAATACGGGCATTTCCCAATACTTCAAATAATTAAGTAATATTCGAATTGAATATTTCAGCATATCTACTGAGTTTGAATAACACAATTTTACGGTTCTTGTCAGCTTTTGACGATGATGAAAAGTTACGCGCTTTAAGGCGGGAGGCAGAAGGGTTTTGAGATTTTGCCTGTCGTCGTAGAACTTGTGACAAAGATCCAGATCCGACTTGAAGACTTTTCTTGTGATGTAGAGATTCTGTAAACCTTATACCACAAGGCTTTCTGTCATTTTATTTTTTCTTCCTTCTGCCCTCTGCATAAACTAGTGGTTTGTCTCATAAGTTCTGCTGGGTTAGAATTGAAACAGAGAGTTGAGCGATCGCAGATCAGAAGAGTATG